>NZ_NHTN01000040.1 GCF_002167005.1 Indiicoccus explosivorum | reverse complement strand
TGCTCCTGCGGTTACTCGTCGCATTAAAACACTTGCTCCTGCGGTTACTCGTCGCAGTTAAAACCGTTTGCCGCGGGCCCGCAGGATGCGGGTCAGAGGACCCGAGCGGCACGATGCCGCGCTCTCGGGTCCTTTTCCTTTCGAGCCTCCTCTGCCGGCTTTCACCGGCATGCGGGGTCTCGGACCGTCTTACTGCTCCTGCGCTGCTATGCAGCTCGTCGCAAACAGCCCCCGCAATATCTTTGCCGGGGCTGCTCGCAGGCGTCTTGCCGGATCCGTCACTTCACATCGGCCGGCGGTTTCGCATCATCCTGCCGGTGCGGCGGTACAGACTCGGTTGTCTCATCGCCCGTTCTCTTCAGGAAAAGGCGAGGGAAAGAAAAGGGAAGGAAACCCGGCCACTCCAGCAGAATAACGGATGGGAGAGACCCCGGAGCGCGCGTCAGCGCGTGAGGAGTCTCGAGAGGAAGGGGACCGAAATGCGCGACTTCCTGTCGCTTCGGACCCCTGACCCGCATCCTGCGGCCCTTGCGGAAAGGGCCGGGTTTCCCCTTTTCTGAACCGATAGGTTCACCTGGAAACCGGGCAGAACTGAGGAAGTAAAATGGTTATTTCTTCTTTCTTTACAACTTACGAAAACCGGAAGTGCCAATCGCACTTCCGGTTTTCGCTTTTTTCGCCGGCCGTATGGCGCCGGAAGTGCCGGTGTGGTGGGAGAAGGGCCGGTCCATGTGCTATAATAACGTGAAACGGCAACGAAGCCATGAGTAGGAGCTGTATAATTCTATGTACCGTTTGTTCATTCCAAACGAATATAAACACAAAGTGACGGACATCACGCCGCAGATGCTGAAGAAGCGCGGAGTGAAAGGCATCATCACCGATTTGGACAATACGCTGATCGAATGGGACAGACCCGGCGCGACGCCGGCCCTGGCGGAGTGGTTCAAATCGATGCAGGATGCGGGGATCCGGGTGGTCGTCGTCTCCAATAACAATGAAGACCGTGTCCGCACCTTCGCAGTGCCGCTCGGCATCCCGTTCATCCATCGGGCGAGGAAACCGCTCGGCGGCGCATATAAACGCGCGCTCGCCATGCTCGGTGTCCCGAAGCACGAAGCGGTCATGATCGGTGACCAGATGCTGACGGACGTTTTCGGAGGCAACTTGAAAGGACTCCACACAATCCTGGTGATTCCTGTCGCCGAATCGGACGGCTTCGTCACACGTTTCAATCGGCTCGTGGAACGGAGAATAATGAAACGGCTGAAACGCAAAGGCCATGTAACTTGGGAGGACAACTATGAGTGAACAAATCCGCTGCATCGGGTGCGGCGCCATCATCCAGACAGAACAGCCGAAAGCGCCCGGCTACGCGCCGCCTTCCTCACTGGATAGGGAAGAAGCGGTCTGCCAGCGCTGTTTTCGGCTGAAGAATTACAACGAGCTTCAGCCCGTCCCGCTGACGGACGATGATTTTTTGAAGATCCTGAACGGGATCGGATCCCGGAAAGGGCTGATTGTGAAGATCGTCGACCTCTTTGATTTCAACGGGAGCTGGATTCCCGGAATGCACCGGTTTGCAGGCGGCAATGATGTGCTGCTGATCGCAAACAAGGCGGACCTTCTGCCGAAATCGGTCAAGACGAAAAAACTGGTGGAATGGCTCCGGAAGGAAGCAGGGAAGCTGGGGCTGAAACCGGTCGATGTGCTGACGGTCAGCGCCCATAAAGGGACCGGCATGGACGAAGCGATGGCGGCGATCGAGCAGTACAGGGACGGCGGAGACGTCTTTATCGTCGGAAGCACGAACGTGGGGAAATCGACGTTCATCAACCGGATCATCCGGCAGGTGAGCGGCGAGAAAGATGTGATCACGACCTCGCATTTCCCAGGCACAACACTCGATATGATCGAAATCCCGCTGGATGATGATCATGCACTGTATGATACACCCGGTATTATCAATCATCATCAGCTCGCCCATCATTTGGAAGCGTCTGATCTGAAAGAGATCATGCCGAAAAAGGAGATCAAACCGCGTGTCTTCCAGCTGAATCCGGAACAGACGCTTTTCATCGGCGGTCTCGCCCGGTTTGATTTCATGGAAGGGGAGCGCTCTTCATTCACGGTATATGCCGCGAACGGCCTGAACATCCACCGGACGAAATTGGAGAATGCGGACAGTCTCTATGAACGGCAGCTCGGGGACGTGCTGACACCGCCTTCACCGAAAGCGAAAGAGGATTTCCCGGAGTTAGTGCGGCGGGAATTCCGGGTAAAGAATGCCAAAACGGATATCGTGTTTTCCGGTCTGGGCTGGATCACGGTGCAGCATCCGAATGTGACTGTCGCGGCTTATGCGCCGAAAGGAACTGAAGTGATGGTGCGGCCGTCACTTATTTAGGAGGAGGAGCATGAAAAAATGGTATGCGGTGATCGGCGACCCGATCGCCCACAGCCTGTCGCCTGTTATGCACGAGGAGTGGTTCCGGCTGCACGGCATCGATGCGTCATTCATCCCGATCCGCGTGAAACCAGGGGAGCTGAAACTTGCAGTGGATGCAATGAAACGGCTCGGGGTGAGCGGGTTCAATGTCACCTTGCCGTTCAAGCAGGAAATCGTCCCGCTGCTGGATGAACTCAGCCCCGCGGCCATCACAATGAACGCCGTCAACACGGTGGTCTGCAAAGACGGCCGGCTGTATGGGACGAATACGGACGGGGACGGCTTTGTCCGGTCCTTGCCGGTCCTCCCGAAGGACGCGGCGATTCTGATGGTGGGTGCTGGAGGCGCGGCACGAGGCATTACGTTCGCGCTTAAACGGCACGGCTTCGGGGATATCACCATCACCAACCGGACCGCCCGTCGTGCAGAAGAACTCGCCGGTTCCACCGGAACGGGCTGGATCACTGTCCGGGACGCCGAAGAGCAGCTCGGAAAGTTCGATCTGATCATCAATACGACGTCCGCCGGCATGGGAGACGGCGCGCTGCCCATGGCGACGGGGAACTTAAGGAGCGGCGCGTCCGTCTGCGACATCATTTACACGCCGCTGGAGACGCCCCTTTTGCGGCAGGCGAAGGACAGAGGATGCTCGACGCAGAATGGCGTGGGGATGTTCGTCCACCAGGGAGCCATCGCGTTTGAGGAATGGACAGGCATCACGCCGGATACGGACGGGATGATCGACAACATAAACAGGAATTTGGGAGGAACTTATGCTGACAGGTAAACAGAAACGATTTTTGCGCAGTGAAGCGCACCATCTCGATCCGATTTTCCAGGTCGGAAAAGGCGGCGTCAGCGAGACGATGCTGAAACAGCTGGAAGATGCATTGGAAAAGCGGGAACTGATCAAGATCAGCATCCTGCAGAATAACGAAGAAGACAAGCACGAAGTGGCGGAAGAACTGGCGCGCGGAACAGGCGCCGAGCTGGTGCAGCTCATCGGCCACACGGTGATCCTGTACAAGCAGTCGGTCAATAACCGGCAGATCGAACTGCCGAAGAGCAAATGAAGAAAGTCGGAATCCTCGGCGGCACGTTCAGTCCTCCGCACATCGGCCACATGGTGATGGCGGCGGAAGCGAAGTTTTCACTCGGTCTCGATGAAGTGCGGCTGATGCCGAATGCCGACCCGCCCCATAAGAAGGCGCCGGCCGCAAATGCGCGCCAGCGTGCCCGGATGGCGGAACTGGCTGCCGGCGGCTGCCCCGGTGTTGCCGTGGAACGGTATGAGACCGACAAAGGCGGCAAGTCTTATACGGTCGAGACGATGGAAGCACTGACGGAGCGGGAGCCGGACAGCCGGTTTTATTTTCTGATCGGCGGCGATATGATGGAATCGCTTTCCGCTTGGCACAGAATTGATGATTTGCTTCAGCTGGTGGAATTCGCAGGGTTCAAACGTCCGGGTTACGGCGTCACTTCAAAGTATCCCGTCACTGTGATCGACGCGCCGGTCATCGAACTGTCGTCGACTTTCATCCGGGAACGGATCCGGAATGGCGGTCCGTTCAGCCACCTCGTGCCGCCTGAAGTGGAACAGTATATCCGGAAGGAGCGTCTGTATGGATCGTAGTGTCATGCTGCAGAAAGTGAAAGAGCATCTCCCGGAAAAGCGGTTCACCCATGTGCTCGGCGTCATGTCGGCAGCAGCTGTTTTGGCGAAGGAATTCGGGGTGCCGGAAGATAAAGCGAACACGGCGGCCATTCTCCATGACGTGGCGAAGTTTTCAGACCGCAACTGGATGCGTAAAGTCATTGTCTCGGAAGGGATGGACAGCCGGCTCCTTGATTACCATGCGGAGCTCTGGCACGCGCCGGTCGGGGCATTTATCGCCGAACGGGAATTCGGGGTGACGGATCCGGATATCTTGAATGCCATCCGCTACCACACGACCGGGCGACCCGCGATGTCGGATCTCGAGAAAATCATCTACATTGCCGACCTGACAGAACCGGGCCGGAAATTTTCCGGGGTCGAGGAACTCCGGCAGAAGAAAGAGGAGGGCCTTGACGCCATGCTCGCCGCCTGTGTGGGGCACACCGTCGAGTTTCTGCGCTCGAAGGGGGCGCCGGTGTTCCCGGATTCGCTCGAATGTTATGACTATTATTCAAATCCCGAAAGGAACGTGACTGAATGACTAATGAAAATTTACTCCAGCTCGTCTATAATGCGGCAGATGATAAGCGGGCGGAAGATATTGTGGTGTTGAGCATGAAAGGCATTTCGCTGCTGGCCGACTACTTCGTCCTTTGCAGCGGCGGATCCGACCGGCAAGTGCAGGCGATCGCCCGGGAAGTGATCGATCAGGCGAATGAACACGGCATACCCGTGAAAAGCGTGGAAGGATTCGACGCGGCCCGCTGGGTGCTGATCGATCTCGGGGATGTCGTCGCCCATGTTTTCCACCACGATGAGCGTGAATTCTACAATCTGGAACGGCTCTGGCGGGAAGCGCCGGTCATCGAAATATGATGTACGGAAAATTCGCCGCTGTCTATGATGACTTGATGGCGGATATCCCCTACCTTGACTATGCGCGCTGGGTGAAACAGCATGCCGGCGGGGGCCGGCTGCTGGAAGCGGCATCGGGCACCGGTGTCCTCACAGCGCTGCTAGCCGAAGAGGGATTTGAAGTGACCGCGACGGATCTGTCCGAAGAAATGCTCTCAGTAGCAGGCGGACGGTTTTCCGATCGCGGTCTTTCCATTCCGCTGTTTGCCGTGCCGATGACCGAATTGCATCCGTTCACTGGTTTCGATGCGGCGGTGATCGCCATCGATTCCCTGAATTATTTGCCGGGCGAACAGGAAGTGCGCCGGACATTCGAAGGGATTCACCGGGCGCTGAATAAAGGAGGACAGCTGTTTTTTGATGTGCATTCCGTTTATAAATTGGAAGAGGTTTTTGCAGACGGACCGTTCGTATACGACGGGGAGGATATGGCGTATATCTGGCATACGGAAAAAGGTGATGCAGAACTGAGCGTCATCCACTATCTGACATTTTTCGTCCGCCAGGGGCAGCTGTTCGAGCGGTTCGAAGAGCAGCACCGGCAGCGGACCTTTCCGACTGATTTTTATGTGCGGACGCTGAAGGAGGCCGGTTTCCGGCAAGTGGAAGTGAGCGGCGGCTTCACCGGAGAAGCTCCGCGCGACCTGGACGAACGGATCTTTTTCAGAGCCATCAAATAAAGCTTCCAAAGCGGCAGGGGGTGAGGTATAGTGAAAGCAGCTTCACTGATTGCCTCCCCCGAAGAGATGAGGGATGGCCCTGAAAATACAAGATCTTCTCCAGCGGACCGGCTGGCTGCTGATTCCGTCAGCCGCTGTGCTCGTGCTTGCCTTTACTGTCTTTTCCCCCAATGAACCTGTCCTGCCGGCCGAGCCGTTCGTGGCCGCCGAACAAAACCCCCAACCAGAACCACCTGCAGAACCGCCTGTTCCGGAAACAGTCATGATTGAACTGAAAGGGCGGGTCACCCATCCCGGTGTTTACGAGCTGCCGGCGGACGCCCGCCTCCAGGATGCGATCCGCCTTGCCGGCGGACTGCTTCCTGACGCCGAAAGCCGGGCGATCAATCTGGCCATGAAAGTGAAAGATGAGCTGAGTCTCTATATCCCTGCCGTCGGGGAAGAGGCGGCCATGCCGCTCCCGGCGGAAGCTGCCGGGACCATGCCCGGCGAGGGACTCGTCAACATCAACACGGCAGATGAGGCAGCCCTGATGGAATTGCCGGGCATCGGTCCGTCAAAAGCGGCAGCGATCATCGCTTACCGTGAAGAATCGGGACCGTTCAGCGACCCTGAACAGCTGAAGGAAGTGCCGGGCATCGGCGACAAAACATTCGAACAGCTGGCCGCTTCCGTCACCGTCCATTGAGAAGTTGACGGACAGCGCGCCTCTGCTACACTTTGTACTAGGCGGAACCGGCACTGCCGGACTCCGCCGGACATGAATGCGGCGAGGAAGCCGCTTCTGTCCAATCCACCGACACCGGGAGGCAATCAGATGAAGCGAATAACTTGGGACCAGTTTTTTTTGGCGCAGAGCCACCTCCTGGCACTGCGGAGCACATGCACACGCTTGGCGGTCGGCGCGACCATCGTCCGCGACCGGCGGATCATGGCCGGCGGCTATAATGGATCCATCTCCGGCGGCGACCATTGCACCGAACACGGCTGCTACGTCATCGACAATCACTGCGTACGGACCATCCATGCCGAAATGAACGCGCTTTTGCAGTGCGCCAAATACGGGGTTTCTGTCAGTGGCGCTGAAATGTATGTCAGCCACTTTCCGTGCCTTCAGTGCACGAAATCGATTATACAGGCAGGCATTTCCGTTTTATATTATGCGAAGGACTACAAAAACCATCCGTATGCGGTGGAACTGCTGGAGCAGGCGGGAGTGAAAGTCATCCATGTGCCGTTCGATGAACGGGAAATCGATTTTCTCGGAGATGAAAAAGCGGCCCTGTACACTGAACTGCTGGAGCGGCTCCGCGAAAAAGGGGAGGACGAAGAATCACTGGCCCATTATGAGGAGCGGGTGAATACATTATTCGGCTGATACCGAACCCGAGCCAGCTGTTCTTTTTGGCAGCGGGCATCGCCATCGCTACATACGCGGCACAAGAATCACCGGTTGGACTCGTGTTTCTTGCGCCGCTTTTTTTGCTGATGATTTTTAAGAAAATAACGTTCCGGACGCAGCTTTTCATGCTTTTCGCGCTGCTCGCTGCTTATGCGATCCAACAGGAGCGGACGGAGGACTCATTTCCATATGAAGCGCCCTTTTCGGGGATGGTCACATTCAGTGACCGGGCCGTGATTGACGGGGATTCGTTAAGAGGATTTGCGTCTCTGGAAGACGGGCGGCGCGTTTACGCCTCGTACCGGCTCGGTTCCCCGGAAGAAAAGCGGTTCGTTGAAGAACGGCTCTGCTGTTATGCGTTCCGGGCGGCGGGGACTTTCGCGCTTCCCGAACTGCCTCCTCACCCGTACGCGTTCGATATGGCGGCATATTTGAAACAAAACGGGGCGTCGCATGTCCTGGAACTGGATTCGGTCGATTATGCGGTCCGAAGAAACGGTATCGGTGCGGCCCTTTCCAGGCAGCGGCAGAACGTAAAGAAGCATATAACCGGCACATTTCCGGAACCTCTTCGTTCTGAAGCGCTCGCCTTGCTGATCGGAGACCGGACCTTGATGGAAAGGGAAGAGGAAATGGCTTTCCGGACGCTTGGGATTTCACACTTGTACGCCATTTCCGGACTCCATATCGCCATCCTGACGGGTCTGCTTTACTGGCTGATGATCCGGTGCGGCATCCGGAAAGAATCCGCCTGGCTCCTCCTGGCGCTTATCCTGCCGGCATACGCGGTGATCGCCGGCGGCAGCCCGTCCGTTACACGGGCTGTCACGATGGCCGAAGCGGTTTTGTTTTTGCAGCTTTTCGGAAAACGGGTGAGTGTGGGTTCCGTCTTTTTTGCGTCGTTCATTGCGGCGGTGCTGCTGGATCCGTACGCCATGAATCAAATCGGGTTCCAGCTTTCATATGGTGCCGTCCTGTCCCTTATCTGCTCCGCCCGCCTGATCGGCGGGCTCCCGAAATGGAAAGCGGCACTTTGCATCACCGCCATTACGCAGACAGCACTTTTTCCGCTCTTGCTTTTGCATTTTTACGAGGTATCCATTTCCTCGTTCGCCGTCAATCTGCTGTTTGTGCCCCTGTACACCGCTTTTATCGTACCGGCGTATTTTCTTTTTCTCGCGCTGACCTATGGGCTGCAGCCGGCAGCGGATCTGCTGTTTACACTGTTCGTGCCGATCAGGGAACTGATCGGTTCGTTTACGGAAACGATCGCCGGCATCCCGCATCAGCTGTGGAATCCGGGCAGACCTTCCGCCGGATGGATGGCGGCTTTGTTAGGGAGCGTCCTGCTGTTTTTCATCTCAGCCGAACGGGGATTCCGAAGACGGCAGCTGCTCATCCTGCTTTTACCGGCCGGAATCTTCTCCGCGCTCCCTTATATGGACGATTCACTCCAGGTGTCATTCATTGATGTCGGACAGGGAGACAGCGCGCTCATCGAGCTGCCGCATCAGCAAGGAACGTACCTGATCGATGCGGGCGGTACGGTCCAGTTCGGCGGTGAGCCGTTTCAGGAACGGCGGAAACCATTTGAAGTTGGCCGACAGATCGTCATCCCTTATTTGAAGGGGCAGGGAATATCGAAACTCGACGCGCTCATCTTGACCCATGCCGATGCGGATCACGCAGAAGGAGCGGATGAGGTGCTGGAGTCGGTGCGCGCAGAGCAAATCCATCTTTCGCCGGGTTCCAGAGCGGAGGCGGAAATGGCGGAAGTCCTTACGGCGGCGGAGGAAGCTGAAATCCTGGAAATGGGAGAGGGCGTCAGCTGGACGGCAGGAGACGTCCATTTCCGTTATTTGGCCCCTGCTGATAGTGAGTATGCAGGAAATGATGATTCGCTTGTTCTTCTCGTCGAACAGGGGGGAAGCGGATTTTTGTTCACCGGCGATATCGAGGCGGCGGGTGAAGAAGCGCTCGTCCGCAAATACGGCAGCATCCTGAAGCGGACAGATGTGCTGAAAATCGCCCATCACGGCAGTAAAACATCTTCAAGCGAAGCTTTCCTGGAAGCCGCAGGGCCGCAACTGGCAATCATTTCAGCAGGCAAAAACAATCGCTACGGACACCCGCATGCCGAAGTGACCAGCCGGCTGCACGAGTTCGGGATCGATTTCAGGACGACCGCGGAATGCGGCACCGTGGAGCTTGTGTACAGGAACGGTTCAGCGGAGAAGCTGGAATGCAAAAAAAGTGCCGGCCCATGACAGGCCGGCACTTTTTCCATTGGTGACCGTTTACCGCGCGACAACATCCACGACGGTCGCAATCACAAAAATCAAACTGAAGAAACTGAATGCGACGACAAATCCGACCGCGGAATCGTTGAAGTCATTCCGCTTCGATTGCACATCCTGTTCAAAATCATTCATGGCTGTCCCTCCTAATTACTTTTCCATTATAAGTGAACAAAAACCGAAAATCCACTTGAAACTGCAATAAACCGGCTGCTTGCCCCGGCAGTCACAATATTGTCAAAAGAAAACGGCGACGGGCAGAGCATGGAAGATCCGTGCGCCGGCGGCCATTTTCCCCTGCAAAAACAACTGAAAAAACGTACAATAAAGGAAAGGAGAGAGAGTATGATTACATCTGCATGGAAATCGATTCGCAGCGGCAAAATCGATCCGGTTTATCTGATTGCCGGACCTGAAGCGCATTTCACTGAAAAGACGATCGAACTCCTGAAAGCTGAACTGTCGGGAGAAGAGCTGGAATACAGCGTGTTCGACCTGGATGAAACTCCGGTGGAAAGCGTCATCGAAGAAGCGGACACAGTGCCGTTTTTCAGCGACCGGAAGCTGATCATCGCCAAAAATGCTTCCTTCCTTAAAGCGGCTGAGCGCGGAAAAGAGAAGATCGACCACGATTTTAAGGCGCTGGAACGCTGGCTAGGAAATCCGCCGCTGACGAGTGTGACCGTTTTTATCGCACCGTACGAAAAACTCGATGAGCGCAAAAAAGTGACGAAATGGATGAAGAAGCAGACCACATTCATTGAAGCGAAAGCCCCGGACGCCAGGGATTTGGAAGTGTGGGCGGAACAGGAAGCGAAAGCGTACGGCAAGCGGATGGGAAAAGAAGCGGTCCGAAAGCTCGTGGAGACCGCCGGAACGAACTTGACTCTCCTGTCGTCGGAAATCGAGAAAATGTCCCTTTACCTCGGTTCAGAGGAAGAGGAAATCACCAGCGGACTCGTTGAACAGATGACACCGAGGACGCTGGAACAGGATGCCTTCAAAATGCTGCAGAACTACCTGGACGGGAATGTGGAAGGGGCCCTCTCCGTCTATTACGATTTGCTGGAGCAGAAGGAGGAACCGGTCGCGCTGACCGCGCTGCTCGCTTCGCAGATCCGCTTCATGATCCAAGTCTTCTATTTGCTGAAGAAAGGGTATTCGGCACCGAATATTTCGAAGCAGCTGAAAGCCCACCCGTACCGCGTGAAACTGCTCGTCGAGCGCAAGCGCCAGTTCACGGACAGTGAGCTCTTGGATGTGCTGCGCAGCCTGGCGGAAATCGACCTTCAGCTGAAAAGCCAGTCCGGCTCACGCGAACGGATCCTGGAGTTTTTCCTCATGAAGCGCGCTGTGCGATGATTGAGTTAAAAACGTCTTTGCCTCGGCTGTTCTCAGGTGTCCCGAAGAATCTGGCTGCTCACTCGGATTGGAAGTTACTTTGACCTATCAGGGACAATTCTCCAGGCTGAACGAGTAAGCGGAAAACGCGAGACTCCTGCGGGAAAGCAGTTCAAGTGAGACCCTGCAGGACGCGGAGCGGCCGAAGCGGCTCACGAACTGCCCGCGGAAAGCGAGTGTTTTCGCGGCGGGTGGAAAGACTCGGAAATTTCCCGAACATGCAAAAAAGCCGGCTCCCTTAACGGGAACCGGCTTTTGTCATCAGCCTTGGACTTTTTTCATCAGGCGTGACTTTTGGCGTGCTGCTTTATTTTTGTGGATAAGGCCTTTGTCAGCCGCTTTTTCCAGCTGTTTGATCGCCGCTTTCACAGTTTCCTGTTTGTTTTCGCTGTCGGCAGCCAGTGACTGTTCAGCTTTTTTCACGGTCGAACGCATTGCGGACTTCTGTTTTGTGTTAAGCGCGTTGGCATCTTGGTTCTTGCGGACGCGTTTGATAGCGGATTTAATGTTTGGCAACTCTTTCACCTCCAATTTTACAAGGAACGAACTCTCTGGTTCTCATTGCAACAAGCATCATTTTAGCAAACCGTCACCCGGAATGCAATAGATATACGCAAAGAAGTTTCCCTTGACACCTCGTTTCCGGCGGATGCGTTGCCCAAACATAGGGACACTGTTATAATTCATTTAGCCAAACTAGGAGTGAACTGCTATGAACCGAGAAGAACGACAGAAGCGCCAGGAGAAAATCCGCAATTTCTCCATTATTGCGCACATCGACCACGGCAAATCGACGCTTGCCGACCGGATTCTCGAACAGACGAAAGCGCTGACGACCCGGGAAATGAAAGCGCAGCTGCTCGACTCGATGGACCTCGAGCGGGAGCGCGGGATTACGATCAAGCTGAATGCCGTTCAGCTCAATTATACAGCGAAAGACGGGGAAACGTATATTTTCCATCTCATCGATACCCCCGGCCATGTCGACTTCACGTATGAAGTCTCCCGGAGCCTGGCTGCGTGCGAAGGGGCGATTCTTGTCGTCGATGCCGCGCAGGGCATCGAAGCGCAGACGCTCGCCAACGTCTATCTGGCGCTCGATAACGACCTGGAAATCCTGCCGGTCATCAATAAAATCGATCTTCCAGCCGCCGATCCGGAACGGGTCCGCCAGGAAGTGGAAGATGTCATCGGACTCGATGCATCCGATGCGGTCCTCGCTTCCGCTAAAGCCGGAATCGGCATTGAAGAGATCCTGGAACAGATCGTCGAAAAGGTTCCGCCGCCCCAAGGGGATCCCGATGCGCCGCTGAAAGCGCTGGTGTTCGATTCCATGTTCGATCCGTACAGGGGCGTCGTCGCCTATATCCGGATTGTCGAAGGAAGACTGAAGCCGGGCGACCGGATCAAGATGATGTCGAACGGCAAAGAATTCGATGTCGTCGAGGCCGGGGTCTTCACCCCGAAAGCGACCCAGCGGGAAGAACTGACGGTCGGTGATGTCGGATTCCTGACCGCCGCCATCAAAAATGTGAGCGACACGAAAGTCGGGGATACGATCACATTGGCATCGAACCCGGCGGCAGAAGCGCTGCCGGGCTACCGTCAGCTCAATCCGATGGTGTTCTGCGGCATGTACCCGATCGATGCCAGCCGATACAACGACATGCGGGACGCGCTTGAAAAACTCCAGTTGAATGACGCGGCGCTCCAATTCGAAGCAGAGTCCTCCCAGGCGCTCGGTTTCGGTTACCGCTGCGGCTTCCTCGGCCTTCTCCATATGGAGATCATCCAGGAGCGGATCGAACGGGAATTCGGCATCGATCTGATTACGACGGCACCGAGCGTCATTTACCACGTCCACATGACGGACGGCGAAGTGCTCACTGTCGATAATCCGTCGATGATGCCGGATCCGCAGAAGATCGACCATGTCGAGGAGCCGTATGTCAAAGCCACGATGATGGTGCCGAATGATTTCGTCGGTCCCGTGATGGAACTGTCCCAGAGCAAGCGGGGGAACTTCATCAATATGGATTATATCGATACGACGAGAGTCAGTATCGTCTATGAGCTCCCGCTGTCGGAAATCGTCTTTGATTTCTTCGATCAGCTGAAATCGAGCACGAAAGGCTATGCCTCCTTTGATTACGAAATGATCGGTTATAAGGAATCCAAGCTGTCGAAAATGGATATCCTCCTGAATTCCGAAAAAGTCGATGCGCTCAGCTTCATCGTCCATAAGGATTTCGCCTACGAACGTGGGAAAGCGATCGTCGAAAAGCTGAAGACGCTCATTCCGCGGCAGCAGTTCGAAGTGCCGATCCAGGCGGCGATCGGCAACAAGATCATCGCCCGCTCGACCATTTCGGCGATCCGGAAAAATGTCCTGGCCAAGTGTTACGGCGGCGATATTTCCCGGAAGCGGAAACTGCTCGATAAGCAGAAAGAAGGCAAAAAGCGCATGAAGCAGGTCGGATCTGTCGAAGTGCCGCAGGAAGCGTTCATGGCTGTTTTGAAGATGGATGATTCATCAAAATAAACGATGCGGGAAGGAGGCAGGATTCTGTGCCTCCTTTTCCATTTGGAAAGAAGGATTCTCATGGTGAAAGGACTTTATATCCACATCCCTTTCTGTCACCAGATCTGTCACTATTGCGATTTCAATAAAGTCTTTTTCGAAAACCAGCCGGTCGACCGCTACATCGAAATGCTCGGGCGCGAGCTGGACTTGTGGAAAGCGTCCGGCGCGCTCAATTCCCCGATGGAGACGGTTTTCTTTGGCGGCGGCACACCGACCGCGCTCGATCCGGGGCAGCTGGAACGGCTGCTCGGCCACGTCCGCCGCAACGTCGTCTTGGCGGAAGGCTGCGAGTGGACGTCGGAGGCGAATCCGGACGAACTGAACCGAGCCAAACTGGATGTCCTGTTTGCCGGCGGCGTAAACCGGCTCAGCATGGGGGTCCAGTCGTTTGACGAAGATTTGCTCGGCCGCCTCGGAAGGACCCATGGGAATGGGGATGTCGACCGGGCGATCACGGAAGCGCGCGAAGCGGGATTCACCAATATCTCGCTGGATCTCATGTACGGACTGCCCGGACAGACGATGGACCAATGGGAAAAGACGCTGGATCGGGCATTTTCGTATGAGCTCCCTCATTTTTCCGCTTATTCGCTGATCGTCGAACCGAAAACGGTATTTTATAATCTTCTGATGAAAGGGAAGCTCCGGACACCGGGAGAGGATCTGGAAGCGGAGATGTACCGGGTGCTGATGGAGCGGATGGCGGCGCACGGCCTGCACCAGTACGAAATAAGCAACTTCGCCAAACCGGGCCGCAAATCGCGGCATAACCTCCTTTATTGGAACAACGAAGAGTACATCGGGGCGGGGGCCGGCTCCCACGGCTACGTCGACGGCGTCCGCTATTCGAATCACGGGCCGCTGAAAAAGTATATGGCCCCACTTGAAGAATGGAAGCGGCCGGTCCTTCAGGAACAGGCCGTTTCGCCGGCCGAGCAGATGGAAGAGGAAATGTTCCTCGGCCTCCGGAAAAATGAAGGCGTTTCGGAAACCCTGTTTCGTGAGAAATTCAACGTCAGCCTGGATGCCGTCTATGGCGAGAAACTGGAAAAACTGCTGGCAATAGGGAACCTGGAACGTTCGGACGGTTTCGTACGGCTGACAGACAGCGGCCGTTTTGTCGGGAACGACGTGTTCAGCGAATTTCTCTTAGGAGATTGAATCGGAAGCATTGACGGGAAAAATGAAATTTGGTAATTTAAATGTAGTATTAGCACTCGCGCTGCATGAGTGCTAACAGAGGTGATGATCATGTTAACTGAACGGCAGCTGCTTATCCTGAAAGTGATCATTGATGACTACATTGAATCAGCTCAGCCGGTCGGATCTCGCCATATATCAAAACGGCCCGACATCGCGTACAGTCCGGCCACTGTACGGAACGAAATGGCGGATCTGGAAGAAATGGGCTACATTGAGAAGACCCATACTTCTTCAGGACGCGTTCCGTCTGAAAAAGGCTACCGTTACTATGTGGATCACATGCTGACGCCGCGGCAACTTCCGAAGGAAGATGCAGTCCAGCTGCAGTCGGTGTTCCGCGACCGGATGAATGAAACGGAAGAGATCATCCGGCGTTCAGCGATGATGCTGTCCGAGCTGACGAATTACACATCGATCCTGCTCGGTCCGGATGTCCGGAAACATACAGTGCGGAAGTTTTCGATCGTCCCGCTGACGAATTCGACTGCCGTGGCGATCATCGTGACGGATAGCGGGCATGTCGAAAACCGGGTATTCCCGCTGCCGGAAGGCATCAATCCGGCGGATATCGAGAAGATGGTCAACATCCTGAACGACAAACTGACCGGTGTCGCGCTCCATGAGCTTCACCGGCGGCTGGAGCAGGAAGCGGCCGTCATACTCCGCCAGCATCTCGACCGGTATGGCGATCTTGTCTCGACGTTCCGGGAGACGCTGGTCAGTCCGCTCGAGGAAAAAGTGTTCTACGGCGGAAAGCTGAATATCCTGAAGCAGCCGGATTTCCACGATCTCCAAAAAATCCGCAATCTGATGGACGTCATCGATGAGACGCGGCATCTTCCCCTCATTCTGCCGGTCGGCAATGAAGGGCTGCATGTGACGATCGGTTCGGAAAACGCACTTACCGCCATGGAAGACTGCAGTGTCATTACGGCGTCTTACCGGGTCGGTGAAGAACAGACGGGACTGATCGCGATCGTCGGACCGAAACGAATGGACTATAAGCGGGTCGTGACGCTGCTCGATACACTGAGCGGCGATCTCACCAGGGAATTGACCCGACTGATCCGCGGAGGAGCGTAAAGGAGGAACTGACTGATGGGCGATAATCTGAAAGAACAAAACAGAAACGAAGAAGAAGCGGCAGCCGAAAACCAGCCGGCGCCTGAACAAGAAACGGCGGAATCCGCTGAAGAGACTCAAACTGAACCTGCAGCAGCCGAAGAAACGGCCGGCGGGGGAACAGCCGGCGCCGATGAGGCTTTGTCCGATGAAGCGCAGCCGGACGAAACCGAAAAACTCCGGGAAGAGCTGGAGAATGAACAGAATAAGTATTTGCGGCTCCTGGCCGATTACGAGAACTTTAAGCGCCGGAGCGCCAAAGACCGGGCCGAAGCGGAGAAATTCCGCTCGCGCGCGTTGCTGACAGATCTTCTCCCTGTCCTGGACAACTTTGAACGGGCGCTTGCCGTCGATGTGAAAAATGACGAGACGGAATCGCTCCTGAAAGGTGTCCGGATGGTCCATAATTCACTTCTTGAAGCTGTGAAGCGTGAGGGACTGGAAGAAGTGAAGGCGGTCGGTGAACCGTTCGATCCGAACGTACACCAGGCAGTCATGCAGGAAAAAGATGAGTCGAAAGAGCCGGGAACGGTTCTACAGGAATTGCAGAAAGGCTACACACTGAAGGGACGGGTGCTTCGCCCGGCAATGGTAAAAGTCAACGAATAACCGGTAAATGGAGGAATGGAAAATGAGTAAAATTATTGGAATCGACCTCGGAACAACAAACTCTTGTGTCGCAGTGCTTGAAGGCGGCGAACCGAAAGTAATTCCGAATCCGGAAGGGAACCGCACGACACCGTCCGTCGTCGCATTCAAGAACGGCGAGCGCCAGGTAGGGGAAGTGGCGAAACGCCAGTCCATCACGAATCCGAATACGATCACTTCCATCAAGCGCCACATGGGCACCGACCACAAAGTGGAAGCCGAAGATAAAAAATACACGCCGCAGGAAGTGTCGGCGATGATCCTCCAGTACCTGAAAGGGTACGCGGAAGAATACCTCGGCGAAAAAGTCGAAAAAGCGGTCATCACGGTGCCGGCTTACTTCAACGATGCGGAGCGCCAGGCGACGAAAGATGCCGGACGCATCGCGGGCCTTGAAGTGGAACGGATCATCAACGAACCGACCGCGGCCGCGCTCGCTTACGGTCTGGACAAAATGGAGCAGGACCAGACGATCCTCGTCTATGACCTTGGCGGCGGGACGTTCGACGTTTCGATCCTCGAACTCGGCGACGGCGTGTTCGAAGTGCGTGCGACTGCCGGCGATAACCGGCTTGGCGGCGACGACTTCGACCAGGTCATCATCGACCACCTCGTGCAGGAATTCAAAAAAGAGAACGGAATCGATCTGTCGAAGGATAAAATGGCGATGCAGCGCCTGAAAGATGCGGCGGAGAAAGCGAAAAAAGACCTTTCGGGTGTGACCAGTACACAGATTTCCCTGCCGTTCATCACAGCGGGCGAAGCAGGACCGCTTCACTTGGAAATGACTCTTTCCCGCGCGAAATTCGAAGACCTTACATCGAACCTGGTCGAACGCACCATGGGACCGACGCGCCAGGCGATGAAAGATGCGGGCGTATCGAAGTCCGATCTCGACAAAGTCATTCTCGTCGGCGGTTCCACACGGATTCCGGCCGTCCAGGAAGCGATCAAAAAAGAGACCGGACAGGATCCGCATAAAGGCGTCAATCCGGATGAAGTCGTCGCCATGGGCGCGGCTGTTCAGGGCGGGGTCCTGACAGGCGATGTGAAAGATGTGGTCCTTCTCGACGTGACTCCGCTGTCGCTCGGTATCGAAACGATGGGCGGCGTGTTCACGAAACTGATCGAGCGCAACACGACGATCCCGACATCGAAATCCCAGACGTTCTCGACTGCGGCGGATAACCAGCCGGCCGTTGACATCCATGTCCTCCAGGGTGAGCGCCCGATGGCGGCGGACAATAAAACACTCGGCCGTTTCCAGCTGACCGATATCCCGCCGGCACCGCGCGGCGTGCCGCAGATCGAAGTGACATTCGATATCGATAAAAACGGGATTGTAAACGTCAAAGCGAAGGATCTCGGAACGCAGAAAGAGCAGAACATCACGATCCAGTCCAGCAATACGCTGTCCGATGAAGACATCGAACGGATGGTGCAGGAAGCCGAAGCGAATGCTGAAGCCGACGCGAAGCGCAAAGAGGAAGTGGAGCTCCGCAACGAAGCGGACCAGCTCGTCTTCCAGACGGACAAGACGATCAAGGATCTTGGAGAAAATGTATCGGACGAAGAGAAGAAACAGGCGGAGGACGCGCGCGATGAACTGAAAAAAGCGCTCGAATCCGATTCGACCGATGATATCCGCGCAAAACGCGATGAACTCCAGAATATTCTGCAGGGTATTGCCGCTAAAGCGTATGAACAGGCGGCGCAAGCCGGTGAAGCAGGGAATGCCGGCCAGGCGGATGACGGAGTCGTGGATGCCGACTTCGAAGAAGTGAACGACGACGATAACAACAAGTAAGGCGGAGGAAAAGTCAAAGCGGGATTATGCGCTTTGGCTTTTTCACTGTCCGGAGTCTAAATGAGCATTTTTGCCAGCATCTTATTCAAGTTACTACTAATGACTACAAAACCTCCGGTCTGTTCGTTCGCTACGAAAATACTCGCTTGCTCCTGCGCAAGCTCGTCGCAGCCAAAACCGTTTGCCGCGGGCAGTTCGTGAGCCTCCTCCGTCGCTGTGCGCCGTGCGGGGCCTCACTTGAACTGCTTTTCCCGTAGGCGTCTCGTATTTTCGTTTGCTCGCTCCTTCCCGGAGGAGGTTGCAGCAAGAACGGGGTAGCGGATGCAGCAAAAATCCTCATTGTCGTGAGACCCAGTTTATTCATCAAACTGTGTCTTTCTGTTTCACCGCACAAACTGCTGAAGAAGGAGCGACAGGCGGCGACTCCGGAGGGATCAGCGAATGAGTGGGCAAGAAGATCTTGACCACTCATTTGCGACGAGCACGCGAAGCGGCGCAGGAGCACAAGGGTCTTTCTTCGCCAGACGAGACCCTGCAGGACGCGAAGGCGGCCGAAGCGGCTCGAGGACCGCCACTCGGAAAGCGTCAGCCTAAAGCGATTTCTTCAGCTTATGTAAGAGCTGAACTGGCAAGGAATAAACTGTAACGAAAATTACTCATTTAAAGTTCAAACTTCAGTAGCTCAAGGCGCCCGCGCTTTTCTTGCTGTCTTTGCAAGGGTAAAATTTTCCGTGTACAATAGCTAGTGACTGGAAGGCAGGAGTGTGACAAATGGAAAAACGAGATTACTATGAAGTGCTGGGTGTGTCGAAGGATGCATCTAAAGAAGAAATAAAAAGGGCTTACCGGAAACTGTCCAAGCAGTATCATCCGGATATCAATAAAGAAGCGGATGCCGCAGACCGTTTCAAGGAAGTTAAAGATGCTTACGAAACATTGAGCGATGACCAGAAACGCGCGCACTATGACCAATTCGGCCATGCCGATCCGAACCAGGGATTCGGCGGGTTCGGCGGTGCCGAAGGATTCGGTTTCGAAGACATTTTCAGCACCTTTTTCGGCGGCGGAGCGAGAAGGCGCGACCCGAATGCGCCGCGTAAAGGACAGGACCTCCAGTATGCCATGAACATCGATTTCATGGATGCGGTGTTCGGCAAAGAAGAAGAGATCGAAATTCCTAAAGAGGAAGAATGCAGCACTTGTGACGGATCCGGTGCCAAGCCGGGCACAAAGCCCGAGCGGTGCCCGTACTGTGAAGGGACCGGTCAGCTCAATGTCACACAGGACACGGCATTCGGGCGGATCGTCAATCGGCGTGTCTGCCACCACTGTGAAGGGACCGGCCAGATCATCAAAGAGAAATGTCCGACATGCCACGGCGATGGCCGGGTAGTGAAAAACAAAAAAATCAAAGTCGTCATTCCTGCAGGTGTGGAGGACGGCCAGCAGCTCCGGGTCACCGGCCAGGGCGGACCGGGCATCAACGGAGGACCTCCAGGCGACTTGTATGTCGTGTTCCGTGTAAGAGCGCATGAACGGTTCAAACGGGACGGCGATGATATTTTCCTCGAACTGCCGATTACTTTCCCACAGGCGGCACTGGGAGATGAAATCGAAGTGCCGACGGTCAGCGGCAAAGTGAAACTGAAGATTCCGGCCGGCACCCAAAGCGGCGCCCGATTCCGTCTGAAAGGAAAAGGTGTAAAGAACGTGCATGGCTACGGCATCGGTGACCAGCATGTCATCGTAAAAGTGAAGACCCCGTCGAAACTGAACGAAAAGCAGAAACAGCTCCTCCGCGAATTCGCAGAAATCAGCGGCGATATACCGGAAGAGCAGGGAAGCTCGCTGTTCGCGAAAATCAAACGGACAATCAAAGGTGACTAAAGGAGCTGTTTGCGGTTGAAATGGTCGGAACTGTCGATCCATACGACACACGAAGCGCTCGACGCCGTCACGAATATTCTGCATGAAGCAGGTGCGAGCGGTGTCGTGATTGAAGATTCGGAAGAACTGACAAAAGAGCATCCCGACCGGTTCGGTGAAATCTATGATCTGGATCCCGCCGAATTTCCGGCAGAAGGTGTCGTCGTCAAAGCCTACTTGCCTGAATCGAGTTTCATCGGAGAAACGGTCGAAGAGATCCGGCAGGCGATCGGCCAGCTCGAATCTTTCGGCATCCAGGCAGGAGCGAATGAAATCGGAATCAGCGAAGTGAATGAAGAGCAATGGGCGACCGCCTGGAAAAAGTATTACCACCCTGTAAAAATCTCGCGCCGGTTCACCATTGTGCCGACATGGGAAGATTACACACCGGTTTCCAGCGATGAACTCATTATCGAGCTCGATCCTGGAATGGCATTCGGCACAGGGACCCATCCGACGACGGTCATGTGCCTTCAGGCGCTCGAAAAGACGGTCCGGCAGGATGATCGGGTCATCGATGTCGGAACCGGCTCAGGCGTACTTGCGGTAGGTGCCGCACTGCTCGGAGCAGCGGATGTCCACGCGCTGGACCTCGATGAAGTGGCGGTGAGCGCCGCCCGTGAGAACGTCGCGCTGAATAAAAAACAGGACCGGGTTCGTGTGGTGCAAGGCAATTTGCTGGATACAATCGATCAGCAGGGTGATGTCGTCATCGCCAATATCCTGGCCGAGGTCATTATCGGGTTCACCGATGATGCCTTTGGCGCTGTAAAGGCGGGAGGCAGATACATCACTTCCGGAATCATCGGCGCGAAGAAAGACGATGTGAAAGAAGCGCTGACCGCATCAGGCTTCATTATCGAAGAAGTGATGATGATGGAGGACTGGGTCACGATCATTTCACGGAAACCCGAGTGACAGGAGGCCGGAGATGCAGCGTTATTTTATTGACCAGAAGATTCCTGATAATGGTGAGCTGATCATTTCAGGCGATGATGCGCGGCATATCGCAAAAGTGATGCGGGGCGAGCCTGGCGACCGGATCGTTGTGGTTGCAGACGGGACGGCTTATGAAGCCGAGCTCGGGACGGTCTCCCAGGAGGTGGGAGTGAGGATTCTCAAGAAACTGGACGGGAATCCTGAACTCCCGTTGCATGTTGCCATCGCCTGCGGTCTTCCGAAAGGCGATAAATTGGATTTAATTGCACAAAAGGGGACTGAACTCGGCATGCACCGGCTCATCCCGTTCGAAGCCGAGCGGTCCGTCGTCAAATGGGATGCGGCGAAAGCGGGGAAAAAGGCGGAACGGCTCCGGAAAATCGTGAAAGAAGCGGCGGAACAGTCGCACCGGACCGTCATACCCCACGTACATACCCCAGAATCGTTTCCGGAACTGCTGAAAAGCGCTTCCCGATACGGCGCGGTGATCGCCGCTTATGAAGATGAGGCGAGGAAAACGGACAGGACCCGGTTTGCCGACACACTCAAATCGGTGTATGATAAAGGTTCCATCCTGCTCGTTTTCGGGCCGGAAGGCGGATTTTCCCAGGCGGAAATCACTGGACTCGAAAGAGCGGGAGCGCTGTTCACATCGCTCGGCCCGCGCATTCTGCGTGCGGAGACCGCTCCATTATACGCGCTTGCCGCGATTTCCTATGAATACGAATGAAAGAGGTGGCCCGTATGCCGACAGTAGCGTTCCATACACTAGGCTGTAAGGTCAATCATTACGAAACAGAAGCTATCTGGCAGCTGTTCAAAGAAGAGGGTTACGAACGGTCGGATTTCGATCACCGTTCGGATGTTTATGTCATCAATACATGCACAGTGACAAATACAGGCGACAAGAAGAGCCGGCAGGTCATCCGGCGGGCCATCCGCAAAAATCCGGACGCGGTCATCTGCGTGACCGGCTGTTACGCCCAGACATCGCCTGCAGAGATCATGGCGATCCCTGGGGTCGACATCGTCGTCGGCACACAGGACCGTCGGAAAATGCTCGGCTACATCGAGCAGTATAAAGCGGAACGCCAGCCGATCAATGGCGTCGGCAACATCATGAAAAACCGGGTTTATGAAGAACTTGATGTGCCGGCATTCACGGACCGCACGCGCGCTTCCCTGAAAATCCAGGAAGGGTGCAACAACTTCTGCACGTTCTGCATCATACCATGGGCACGCGGACTGATGCGGTCGCGCGATCCGAAAGAAGTGGTGCGTCAGGCACAGCAGCTCGTCGATGCGGGTTACCTTGAAATCGTCCTGACGGGGATCCATACCGGCGGTTATGGCGAAGACCTCAAGGATTACAACCTGGCCCAGCTGCTCCGCGATATTGAATCGCAAGTGAAAGGGCTGAAGCGCCTGCGGATTTCGTCAATCGAAGCGAGCCAGCTGACGGATGAAGTCATTGACGTCCTGCGCGATTCGAATATCGTGGTCCGTCACCTGCACATTCCGATCCAGTCGGGTTCCGACACGGTGCTGAAGCGGATGCGCCGGAAGTATACGATGGATTTCTTTGCGGACCGCCTGAACCGGCTGCGGGAAGCGCTGCCTGACTTGGCCATCACATCCGACGTCATCGTGGGCTTCCCGGGAGAAACGGAAGAGGAATTCATGGACACTTATAATTTCATCCGGGATCACCGGTTCTCTGAACTTCATGTCTTCCCCTTCTCCAAAAGGACCGGAACACCGGCAGCCCGTATGGAGGACCAAGTGGATGAAGAAGTGAAAAACGAGCGCGTCCACCGCCTCATCGAGTTGAATGATCAGCTGGCGAAGGAATACGCATCCCGGTTCGAGGATGAAGTGCTGGAGATCATCCCGGAAGAGACTTTCAAAGGGGATTCCGAAAGCGGCCGGCTTGAGGGATACACGGATAACTACTTGAAAGTCGTCGTTCCTGGCGACGAATCGCTGATCGGCAGGCTCGTCCGTGTAAAAATCACGAAAGCAGGCTACCCGTACAGCGAAGGGCAATTCGTACGGGTTCTCGAAGAAACAGCCGTATAACTAATCGAATAGCGGAGGAATCAGTGAATATGACGAACATAGCAGCAGCGATCGACCATACGCTTCTGAAGCCGGAAGCCACAAAAGAACAGATTGAAAAGCTTTGCGCGGAAGCGAAGGAATACGTCTTTGCTTCTGTCTGTGTCAACCCGGCGTGGGTGGAGACCGCTTATGCGCTCCTGAAAGATTCGCCGGTGAAAGTCTGCACGGTCATCGGATTTCCGCTCGGCGCCTCGACCTCTGAAACGAAAGCATTCGAGACGAAGGATGCCATCGGAAACGGGGCGACCGAAATCGATATGGTACTCAATATCGGGGCTTTGAAAAGCGGCGACACGGATACAGTGAAAAAAGATATCGAAGCGGTCGTCCAGGCGGCTGCAGGCAGCGCAATCGTCAAAGTGATTTTAGAGACGTCCCTCCTCAATGATGAAGAAAAGCGGACTGCCTCCCTTCTGGCAAAAGAAGCGGGAGCGGATTTCGTGAAGACGTCCACTGGATTCTCGACAGGCGGCGCGACTGAAGAAGATATCCGCCTAATGCGGGAAACCGTCGGTCCGGATCTGGGCGTCAAGGCGTCGGGCGGTGTGAGAAGCCTGGAAGACGTTAAAAAAATGATGGATGCGGGGGCCACCCGGATCGGGGCCAGCTCCGGTGTCGCCATCGTCAAAGGTGAATCCGGCGAAGCCGGATATTAACTCCTCTTTCTATTGACCGGTACACCAGAATAAGGTATAATTCTTGAGTACACGGAACTTCCGTGTCTGTAACGTGTGTTCGGAGGGAGGGAAAAAGAGATGTCAAAAACTGTAGTTCGTAAAAACGAATCGATTGAAGATGCTCTTCGCCGCTTCAAACGCACTGTTTCGAAATCAGGAGCAATGCAAGAGGTAAGAAAGCGCGAGTTCTACGAAAAACCAAGCGTAAAGCGCAAAAAGAAATCAGAGGCTGCGCGCAAGCGCAAGTTCTGACTTGCTGTTGCCCTGTCATAATCGAATTCCAGGAATTTAATAAATGACAGCGAAACCGGGATGCGAAGAAATTCGTGCCCGGTTTTTTACTAAAGAAAATGCAACCGCTTTCATTGAAGGGATACAGGAAGGGCAGCCTGTTTTTTTGACGGGACTGAAACTTTTCCTTCCTTTGACCGTATAGAAGTTAAACCGCTCGGGGAAGGAGTGGCGTTATGCCGGAATTTTATCTGTTCCTCAATGCCGGCGTTCCTTTTACGGAACGGCTCTCGGCATTCCTTACACATCCGGTGATCGTTCCGGTCCTGCTGAGTGCTGTGGCACTTGGAATCATCGTCGAACTGTATACGCCGGGATTCGGTGTCGCCGGGATTTTAGGCGCCGCTTCCCTGATCCTGTTTTATTTCGGTCATTTTGCGGAAGGGACGGCGGGATTCATCTCCGCCTTCTTCCTGATTGCGGGACTCGTGCTGGTCGGCCTGGAGCTGTTCCTGCCGGGCGGAATCGCGGCATCGCTCGGCGGCGGCGCCATATTGATCAGCGTCCTGATGGCAGGAGACAGCCTTCAGCAGATGGCCCTCTCGGTTTTCATTGCTTTAGTGATTGCACTGATAGGAGCGATGGTACTGGTGAAACTTTTTGGCAGGCAAATGAAATTGTTCGGCAGGATCATACTGAGCGATTCCACCAGCACGGAAAGCGGTTATGTCTCGAACGTCCGCCGGTCGGACCTGATCGGCCAGTCGGCGGTCACCGCAACGGCTTTACGGCCCTCCGGGACCGTTCTTTTGGCGGATGAACGGCTCGATGCCGTTTCGGAAAGCGGGTTCATCGCCAAAGGACAAAAAGTGAAAATCGTCAAAACAGAAGGTTCCTGGATTGTCGTGCGGGAACTTGAACAAGAGGAGGAACAGTAAATGGAGCTCGTTTTCGGGAGCACAGTCATTCTGATTATCGCCATCATTGCGATATTCATCCTGCTGGCCGTGTTTTTCACGCTTGTGCCGATCGCCTTATGGATTTCAGCGTTGGCGGCAGGGGTCAAGATCAGCATTTTCACACTCATCGGGATGCGGCTGCGCCGGGTCATTCCGTCGCGCGTCGTCAATCCGCTCATCAAAGCATCGAAAGCGGGACTCACGCTGACCATCAACCAGCTGGAAAGCCATTACCTGGCCGGCGGTAACGTGGACCGGGTCGTGAATGCCCTCATCGCGGCACACCGTGCGAACATCGACCTGTCGTTCGAACGGGCGGCGGCGATCGACCTCGCCGGCCGGGACGTGCTGGAAGCCGTCCAGATGTCCGTCAACCCGAAAGTGATCGAAACACCGTTCATCGCCGGTGTGGCGATGGATGGCATCGAAGTGAAAGCGAAGGCGCGGATCACGGTCCGGGCGAACATCGACCGGCTCGTCGGCGGAGCGGGGGAAGATACAGTAGTCGCCCGTGTCGGCGAAGGGATCGTTTCGACAATCGGGTCCAGTCCGAATCATAAAAAAGTGCTTGAAAATCCGGATATGATTTCCCAGACGGTCCTGTCGAAAGGGCTTGATTCGGGTACGGCGTTCGAAATCTTGTCGATCGATATCGCGGATGTGGACATCGGGAAGAACATTGGCGCTGAACTGCAGACCGAACAGGCGATGGCTGATAAAAACATCGCCCAGGCGAAAGCGGAAGAGCGCCGCGCCATGGCTGTCGCAGGCGAGCAGGAAATGAAAGCGAAGACGCAGGAGATGCGGGCGAACGTGGTCCAGGCGGAAGCGGAAGTGCCGCTGGCGATGGCGGAAGCGCTCCGGAACGGCAACATCGGAATCATGGATTATGTGAATTACCGGAATGTGCAGGCGGATACAAGCATGCGCGATTCCATCAGTAAGATGGGCGCCCCGAAAGAAGAACAGCCAGTCAAGAAGAGCTGATGCCGCAAATTGACAGGAGGGTACAGCGATGGAAGGACTGATTATCGCCGCGCTCATTGCGATTTTCGGCGCAATCGCGAATAAAGCGAAGCGGCCGGACGATTCCGGCGGCGACCTGACGGAGACGAAAAAACGGATCGGTGATTACGCAAAAGGTTTTTTCGAAGAAGCCACGAAAGATTTCAATCGGGATGACCTCCCGCCTGGCGCAAAGAAGTTTCTTGATAACAGCCGGGAAACGATTTCGGAACAGCAGCCGATGAAGACAGAGCGGCGCAGGCCGCCACGGCAAGTCCAGCAGCGGAAGACGAGCGGGGACTTGTCCGATGACCGGCGTGATTTGACGAAGCAGGAATTGTTCCCGCTTGAAGCGGACGATGTGCGCAAAGGGATCATCCTTGCGGAAATCCTGGCAAAACCGAAAGCGAGAAGATGATGAGGACCGGCTGCCTGCAGCCGGTTTTCTTCTTTTAACATCTCGTTGATATCAGCCAAAGGGACAGCGAAAAACGTGAAAACCAATCCAGCTGACAGGCAGTTTCGTTTTACAGCATTTCACGTTAAATGTTAAAGTTAAGAATAATGACTACAGTTCGAGGAGAGTATGAATTGACAGAAAATCAAACTTTGGAATTACATGTAAATGATCCGAATGAGGCGGTGCTGCTGCTTGGAATATCCGACAGCCATATGACGCTCATCGAAGAAGCATTTAATATACAAATCGTTACGCGCGGGGACGTCGTGCGGTTTATTGGGGAAGAAGAAGACAAGAAAAAAGGAAAGTATCTTATTGAACAATTGCTGAAAGTCATCCGTAAAGGAATCAACATCGACCAGCGCGATATCATCTCCGCGATCGAGATGGCGAAAGCCGGGACCATCGAATATTTCGCCGAGCTGTACGATGAAGAAATCGCCCGCAATACGAATGGCAAAGCGATCCGGGCGAAAACGATCGGCCAGCGCCATTACATCCGCAGCATCCGCGGAAATGATCTCGTATTCGGAATCGGGCCAGCGGGAACAGGCAAAACGTATCTGGCGGTGGTCATGGCGGTGCAGGCGCTCAAGAACGGTCAGGTGAAACGCATCATCCTGACGCGTCCGGCGGTTGAAGCAGGGGAGAGCCTCGGGTTTCTGCCGGGCGATCTGAAAGAAAAGGTCGATCCTTATCTCCGCCCGCTTTATGATGCGCTGCATGACGTCCTCGGGACGGAACAGACGAACCGCTATATCGAACGCGGCATCATCGAAATCGCGCCGCTCGCCTACATGCGGGGACGCACGCTCGATGAAGCGTTCATCATCCTGGATGAGTCCCAGAACACGACAAAAGCGCAGATGAAAATGTTTTTGACCCGCATGGGTTTCGGTTCGAAAATGGTGATCACCGGCGATAAGACGCAGATCGATCTGCCGAAGGGAGGGGAATCCGGTCTCCTGGCCACCGAAAACATTCTGAAAGGTGTCCGGGGTATCCACTTCCAATATCTGGAGCAAGGTGATGTAGTCCGCCATCCGCTTGTCGCAAAAATCATTGAGGCGTATGATAGCCAGTCCTAAAACAGGACTGGTTTTCTTACTGCCTTCAGGCTGACAGATGAACGCGGGAAGATTTCCGCTTATCGCCTTTTTCGCTGCGCCCTCCGACACATAAAATCCCCAATCATTTGAAATTTTCGAAATCCATCATGTTTTTTTCGCTAGTAACTTGCTATCATGGAGTGAAGAAGATGTGAGGTGAGGAAAATGGGACAGATGATGGGGAGACTGCTTGGGAAAATGGGTTACCGTCCGCTTGCCGTGCTGATGGGTCTGCTGATCGGCAGTATGCTCTATGCCTTTTTCCTGCAGCATCTCACTGAAGAAGCTTATGATGTCGAGCAGTTCCAGCTGGCGGATGAAACCATCCGTTCTGCGAAGACGGTTGAAGATCCGGTCCGGACGGAAATCGAGCGTGAACAGGCAGCTGCTGCAGTTCCGCCGAGTTATACATTCAAAGAAGAGCTGGCAGGCAATCAGTCTGCCGTCATCGAGTCCTTGTTCACCTACATCCTTGAAGCGAAAGAGCCGGATCCGGAAAATCTCGAGATGAAAGGCGTGTCCGGCACGCAAGTTTCAAGTCTGCAGGAGCAGCTGCGCAAATTGGAAACAGAGAATGAAGAACTGAAGCTGACAGATAACATGCTGACCGCGCTGCTGGGTCAGCCGGAATCCGCGCTGATCGATGTCCGTGAAGCACTCCAGCGTACGGTCATCCGGACACTTGAACAGCCGGTCCGGGACAGCGGCTTGGGAAATGCAAGGGATGCCGCTGAACGGTCGATCCGTGAAAACGGCGGCATCCCTTCCGCTATTATTCCGGCTGCGGTCGAAATCGTCCGGGCAAGTATCATCCCGAATGAAACCGTGAACGAAGAACTGACCGAAGCGCAGCGGGAACAGGCGAGGCTGTCTGTCGAACCGACCCGGATCCTGCAAGGGCAGGTGCTGGTGCAGGAAGGACAGGTCATCGACCGTGAAGTATACCGGCTGCTTGAACTGGCCGGTCTGACAGAAGAACGGGATACGCTGCTCCCGAAAGCGGGGCTTCTGCTGTTTGTGCTGCTGCTGACCTGGCTGGTCCTTTTGTCGGTGAACCGGACAAAAAAGAGTGACCGCCAAAAAGTTGATTCCTTGTTCGTCATCGCCACCGTGCTCCTGCTGTCCCTCGCCATCATGCAGGTGATCAGTCTCGTGGAAGGGGAATTCGATGTCAACATCGCTTTCCTTTTCCCGGCGGCACTCAGCGGCATGCTGACGGTCCTGCTGACAGAAGAACGGACGGCCGTCCTCATCACGGCCATCACCGCCTCGGGTGCGGGACTGATGCTTGCCAGCGGTTTTTCGGGACTTCTGCAGACTCATATTATGCTGTATGTCCTTTTCAGCGGCATGGCGGCGATCTATCTCCTGCGGCCTGAGGATCGGGGCGGCCGGCTGCTGCAGAAGAGTATGGCTGTCTCGGCGGCCAATGTCCTGTTCGTGGGATTTTATCTGCTTGTGAATCAAAGCCAGCATGCGGCTCCTGAAGTCCTGTTTTATATCGGAGCGGCAGTGGCGTCCGGCCTTTTGTCCGGCGCCCTCGCTGTCGGCCTTCTGCCGTTCTACGAATCCGCATTCGGCATTTTATCGACACTCCGGCTCGTCGAACTTTCCAATCCGAATCATCCTCTTCTCCGGAAAATCCTGACGGAGACGCCGGGCACTTATCATCACAGTGTCATGGTGGCCAATCTGGCGGATTCCGCCTGTGAGGAGATAGGCGCGAATGGCCTTCTGGCGAGAGTCGGGAGCTATTACCATGATATCGGGAAGACGAAACACCCCGCTTTTTTTATTGAGAATCAGCTGAACATCCAAAACCCGCATGATTTCCTGAAGCCCGAGAAAAGCCGGGATATCATCCTGGCGCATTCGCCGGATGGGGCGGCGACGCTCAAGGAGCACCGGATGCCGCAGGAGATCGTCGATATCGCCGCTCAGCATCACGGCACCAGTCTGCTGAAATTCTTCTATTATAAAGCGATGGAACAAAATCCGGACGTACAGGAAGCAGAATACCGCTATATCGGTCCGAAGCCGCAGACGCGCGAGACGGCGGTCATCTCACTGGCGGACAGTGTGGAAGCGGCAGTGCGCTCCATGAAGGAGCCTTCCCCGGATAAGATCCGGTCGCTCGTGGATGCGATTGTGGAAGATAAAGTGAAGGACGGTCAGCTTGATGACTGCGATTTGACGCTGCATGAACTGAAAACGATCAAACGGGTTTTTTGTGAAACGCTCAATGGGATTTTCCATTCGCGGATCGAATACCCGAAGAACTAGGGAAAGGGGGATTAAGATGCTTACAGTGGATTTGCTTGATGAGACTGGCCAAGTTTCAGATCATGAACTCGGCTTTGTGCAAAAAGTGCTGGCCCGGGCGGCTGAAGCGGAAGAGACGGGGGAAGCTGAAGTTTCCGTCACATTCGTCGCGAATGAGGCGATCCGCCAAATCAATCGGGAATACCGGGGAAAGGATACACCGACGGATGTCATTTCCTTCGCGCTCGAAGAAGCTGATGAACAGGAGGTCGCCATTACCGGCGGAAGTGAAGTCCGCGTGCTCGGCGATATCATCATTTCTGTTGAACGGGCAAAAGAACAGGCGGCACAGTACGGGCATTCCTACGAAAGGGAACTTGGATTCCTTGCCGTGCATGGGTTTCTCCACCTGCTCGGCTACGATCATTTGACGGAAGAAGAAGAACAGGCGATGTTCGGGCGGCAAGAGGAGATTTTGTCGTCTCTCGGCCTTTCGCGTGACGGCCATGGATCCGAATAGATTTTTCCGCTCTTTCCGTTTCGCTGCGCAAGGAATCCGTGCGGCGCTCCGACGTGAGCAGAACATCCGCTTTCATTTTCTGGCAGCCCTGTTCACTGTAACGGCCGGTGTCCTGACCGGCCTTTCGTACGTGGAATGGCTGATCATCCTGCTCTGCATCGGCGGTATGATCGCGCTTGAGCTCGTGAATACTGCGCTCGAGCGGGCTGTCGACCTCGCCTCGCCGGAAATCCATCCGATCGCCGGTGAAGCGAAGGACATGGCGGCAGGCGCGGTTTTGGTATTTGCCGTGGCAAGTGCTATAATTGGTTTACTGATTTTCCTGCCGAAATGGCTCCCACTATAGTAGAGGTGACAATTGATGAATAAAGAACAGCTCATTCAAGAATCAAAACAGGCGCGCCAGCAGGCGTATGTCCCGTATTCGAAATTCCCGGTCGGCGCGGCACTCCTGTCGGAAGACGGAACCGTATATCGGGGCTGCAACATCGAAAACGCTTCCTATCCGATGACGAACTGCGCGGAGCGGACCGCGATCTTCAAAGCGATTTCCGAAGGGGTCCGTGACTTTACTGCTCTTGCGGTGGTCGCGGATACGGAAGGGCCGGTCTCACCTTGCGGCGCATGCCGTCAGGTCATGGCGGAATTCTTCCCAGCAGATATGCCGGTTTATTTGACGAATTTGACAGGCGATGTACAGGAGACGACCGTCCGCGGCCTCCTTCCCGGAGCTTTCACAATGGAGGATCTGAACCATGCAGGGAAGCAGTGACGGCTATAAATCAGGTTTTATTTCAATAGTCGGCCGTCCGAACGCGGGCAAGTCGACGTTCCTGAACCGCATTGTAGGCCAGAAAATCGCCATCATGAGCGATAAGCCGCAGACGACGCGCAACAAGGTCCAGGGAGTCGTGACGCTCGAGGACAGCCAGATGGTTTTCATCGATACGCCGGGCATCAATCAGCCGAAAAACAAACTAGGGGATTTCATGCTGAAAGTGGCGAAGAATACATTCCGTGAAGTGGATGTCCTCTTGTTCATGATCGACGCCACAGAACGGATCGGCAAACAGGAGCGGTTCATCATCGATATGCTGAAAGGCGCGGAAGCTCCGGTTTTCCTCGTCATGAATAAAATCGATCAAGTTCATCCGGATCAGCTGCCGAAAGTGCTCAGCATGTACAAGGAAGAGCTCGATTTTGCGGAAGCGGTGCCGATTTCGGCGCTCGAAGGGAATAACGTGGAACAGCTTCTGGCGAAGATCCAGCAATACCTTCCGGAAGGGCCGCAGTATTACCCGGCGGACCAAGTGACGGACCATCCTGAGCGGTTCATCATTTCGGAACTCGTGCGCGAAAAGGTGCTCCACTTGACCCGGGAGGAAATCCCGCATTCCGTCGCAGTGGTGATCGACAAGATTGCCCGTGAAGAAGGCAGTGAGACGGTCCGGATCCAGGCGACGATCATGGTCGAGCGCGATTCCCAGAAAGGGATCGTCATCGGCAAGCGGGGGGCTTTGCTCAAAGAGATCGGAACTCGGGCGAGACGGGACATCGAGATGCTCCTTGGCTCGAAAGTGTTCCTCGAATTGTGGGTGAAGGTGCAGAAGGACTGGCGGAATAAGGCTGTCCACCTGCGGGATTTCGGATTCAGAGAAGACGAATATTGAGGTGATGCCATGCTCAGCCAGCTGGAAGGCATTGTAATCCGTGCGCGTCCGTACGGTGAAACGAATAAAATCGTGACGCTTTTCACACGGGACGCCGGGAAGATCACAGCGATGGCAAGAGGTGCGAAAAAGCCGGCCAGCCGCCTGGCGGCTGTGACGCAGCCGTTCACGCACGGTTCTTTCACGGTATTCAAAGGAAAAGGGATGGGCACGCTCCAGCATGGCGACCGCCTCGAATCGTACCGCCATTTGCGGGGAGATATCGTGGCGACCGCTTATGCCAGCTATATCACCGAACTGATCGATAAATTGACCGAACAGGATGAGCCGCAGCCGGGCATCTATGAAATCCTGTTCCAGGCGCTGCACGCCATCGAAGAGGAGTACGATCCGGAAGCGATCGCACTGTTCGTCGAATGGAAGATGCTCCCGGTGGCGGGCCTGACACCGACTCTCCACCAGTGCGCGAACTGCGGCGCCACCGAAGGGGAGTTCGCGTTTTCGTTCCAGGAGCTCGGGTTCCTGTGCCATCGGTGCTTCCACGTGGATCCGTACATCATCCGCCTCAGTCCGGCGCTGGTGAAAGTGATCCGGACGCTGTATTCCGTCCCGATCGAACGCGTCGGTTCTCTGAAGCTCAAAAAAGAATCGAAACAGCTGCTGAAGACGATCATCCGCACTGTTTATGAAGAACAGGCCGGTATCCGGCTGAAATCGCGCCAGTTCCTCGAACAGCTCGAGCGGACGCCGGCGTTTCTGCCGGCAAAAGAAGCGGCAGCGGAAGATTCACCGGTCCAGGAAACACCCGCACACAAAAACCCGCCGGAAGACGACTAGTCTTCCCGGCGGGTTTCTTGTTGAAGAAATCGCTTCAGGAGGTCGCGGAGGCTTGGCAGTCAGTCCGCGGAAAGGGCATGGGTTTCCCCATTTCCTGGCGAATTTCTTCGTGCTTAATATTCCAAGTGCTTGCTGATGTAATCCGCGACTTCAGCGATCGGCATACGGATCTGCTCCATCGAGTCGCGGTGGCGGACGGTCACTTGGCCGTCGTCGACTGAATCGAAATCGTACGTCACGCAGAACGGCGTGCCGATTTCATCTTGGCGGCGGTACCGTTTGCCGATCGACTGGGATTCGTCGTACTCGGCGGTGAAATGTTTGGCAAGGCCGGAGAATACTTCCTGCGCTTGTTCCGACAGTTTCTTGGACAGCGGCAGCACCGCTGCTTTGATCGGTGCGATGGCAGGGTGGAAGCGGAGAACGGTCCGCGAATCGCCGCCTTCGAGTTCTTCTTCATCGTACGCGTCGATGAGGAAAGACAGCGTCACCCGGTCGGCTCCGAGAGACGGTTCGATGCAGTATGGCACATAGCTCTCGTTCGTTTCAGGATCCGTGTATGAGAAGTCGTCTCCAGAATGCTCCATGTGGCGCTTCAAATCGAAATCCGTCCGGTCGGCGATGCCCCACAATTCTCCCCAGCCGAACGGGAATTTGTACTCGATGTCCGTTGTCGCGTTCGAGTAGTGCGACAGCTCATCCTCATCATGGTCGCGGAGCCGGATGCTGTCTTCCTTTATGCCGAGGGAAAGCAGCCAGTTCCGGCAATACTCACGCCAATAACTGAACCATTCAAGGTCATCGCCCGGCTTGCAGAAGAATTCAAGCTCCATTTGTTCGAACTCCCGCGTCCGGAATGTGAAGTTTCCGGGCGTGATTTCGTTGCGGAAGCTTTTGCCGATTTGGGCGATGCCGAACGGCAATTTTTTGCGCATGGACCGCTGGACATTTTTGTAGTTCACGAAAATGCCCTGCGCTGTCTCCGGACGGAGGAAAATTTCATTCGATGATTCTTCCGTGACGCCCTGGAACGTCTTGAACATCAGGTTGAACTGCCGGATTTCCGTGAAATCGTGCTTGCCGCAGACCGGGCAATCGATATTCTCCGCGTCGATGAGTTCCTTCATTTTGTCGAACGGCAGGCCGTCCGCGATGATTTCGCCGCCTTTTTCGCTGTACGCCTCTTCGATCAGTTTGTCGGCCCGGAGCCGGGTTTTACAGTTTTTGCAGTCGATCATCGGGTCATTGAAATTGCCGACGTGGCCGGAAGCGACCCAGACTTGCGGATTCATGAGGATCGCCGCGTCGACTCCGACATTGTAAGGCGATTCCTGCACGAACTTTTTCCACCAGGCTTTTTTGATGTTATTTTTCAGCTCTACGCCGAGCGGGCCATAATCCCACGTGTTGGCCAAGCCGCCATAGATTTCGGACCCCGGGAAGACAAATCCCCGGTGTTTGGCCAGTGCTGTGATCGTATCCATTGACTTTGTCATAATAAAACCCTCCATAAAAATAAAATCGCACCCGCCCACGGACAAAATGTCCGAGGACGGATGCGTTGCACCCGCGGTTCCACCCCGATTGGCTGACGGATCAGCCCGCTTTGATTGAAAGATGAGCTCCAGACTGCCGTTTCAGGCCGGTGCGGGCTTTCACTGTCCCCGCTCGCTTTTTGGCGGCCGTACTTATTGGTCCTTCATCGCTTCTATGAACATATGCTATTATTGTAGCATGGTGTAATTTTTATCGCAATTAGCTGTTTGCTGGTATATAATCAGTTAGATTGAGGGCTTTTCAACAAACGGTACAGGCAGGCATCCGCTCGATTTAAGATCCACAGGAAGCGGATCATGCAGCTGGCGCGACAGGACGTCACGGTGGCAGCTGCCAGGACAGACTGCCGAGCCTCCGCCTGGAGAGAATTCTCCAGGACAAAAACTGAGGTTGATGAAGAGCCGGATGAAGCAAAACTCTTTTTTGGGGCGGTGAGTCCGATCGAACTCAATAAACGACAGGAAGAAATATTGCAGATCGTCAAAAATAACGGCCCGATCACCGGCGAACAGATCGCCGACCGCCTCAGCCTCACCAGGGCGACACTCAGACCGGATCTCGCGATTCTGACCATGGCCGGATTCCTGGATGCGCGCCCGCGGGTCGGCTATTTTTATGCAGGCAAAAAATCCGCCCAGGCATTGGCGGATACGATGAACAATATGAAAGTGAAGGACTTCCAGTCCATGCCGGTCGTCATCAGGGAGAGCGTTTCCGTCTATGACGCCATCTGCCAATTGTTCCTGGAAGATGTCGGCACCCTTTTCGTCGTCGACACCGATTCATACCTCGCCGGCGTCGTATCGAGGAAAGACCTCCTCCGGGCGAGCATCGGGCGGCAGGAACTGAACCAGATCCCCGTCCATATCGTCATGACCCGCATGCCGAACATCACGTATTGCACAAAAAACGAGTCGCTGATCAAAGTGGCCGGACGGCTGATCGAGCAGCAGATCGACTCCGTGCCGGTGATCCAGGAAGACCCCGGCGGTCTGAAAGTGACAGGCAGGATTACAAAAACGACCATTACCCGGGCCTTTTTATCATTATCAGAAAGCCATGAACTGTGAGGTGCTTGCATGACAATGGAACCGTTACGCGTTTTCATCATTTCCGATTCCGTCGGTGAAACAGGCGAGTTGGTGGCGAAAGCCGCCGTCAGTCAGTACATCAGGGCCGATCAGCATGCGGACCTGAAGCGTTTCCCTTACATTGACACAGTCTCCCAGCTCGATAAGATCATTTCACTCGCCGCCGAGCAGCGGGCGTTCATCGTGTATACGCTCGTATCGAAGCAGCTGAGACTTTATTTGTCGGAAGAAACCGAGATGCTGAGCGTTCCGGCCATCGACCTGATGGGCCCGCTGATGGACCGGCTGGAGCATGAGCTCGGAAGCCCGCCGCTGCAGGAAGCGGGGCTGGTCCGGAAACTGGACGATGATTACTTCAAAAAGGTCGAAGCGATCGAATTCGCGGTGAAATACGACGACGGCCGGGACCCGCGGGGAATCATGATGGCGGACATCGTGCTTGTCGGCGTCTCGCGGACATCTAAAACCCCGCTGTCCCAATACTTGGCGCACAAGCGGCTGAAAGTGGCGAACGTGCCGATCGTCCCGGAAGTGGTGCCGCCGGATGAGCTGTTCCAAGTGGATCCGGAAAAGTGTTTCGGGCTGATCATCTCCCCGGAAAAACTGAACCATATCCGGAAAGAACGGCTCATCGCGCTCGGACTGAGCGACGACGCCAATTACGCACAGCTCGGGCGGATCCAGGAGGAAATCGATTATTTCGAGCAAGTCGCGAACCGGATCGGCTGCGAAGTGATCGACGTAACCAACCGGGCTGTGGAAGAGACCGCGAACCTTATACTTGCAAAACGGAAATAACGGCTGCACAACCTTGCTTCCGGGCAGGGCTTGTGTTTTTTTATGGCTTTCACCCGAAAGATGTTTTATAATGGTACATTGCGGCAAACGAATAGAATAGACTGTTTTTGCGGGATATCTTCAGCGACAGTCAAATTTACAAATTGTTATAGAAGGGTTTTATTCGGTTATCTCGAATTAAATAAAATACAGTATGAAAAAAAGATGGTGATGAAATGTCGAGCCGTATTCCTGAAGAGACAGTCGAGCTCGTCCGTACGAGTACGGACATCGTGGATGTGGTCGGGGAGTATGTACAGCTGACAAAACGGGGGCGCAACTGGTTCGGCCTCTGTCCGTTCCACGGAGAAAGCACACCTTCATTTTCCGTCACATCCGACAAGCAGATTTTTCACTGCTTCGGCTGCGGCGCAGGAGGGAATGTCTTTACGTTCCTCATGGACCTGGAGAACTTGTCGTTCCAGGAAGCGGTCGCGAAAGTCGGCGAAAAAGCCGGAATCGAGATCGAGACCGGCCATTCCGAAAACGGCCACCACGCCCGGAAGGAACAGCCAAACCAGCGGCTGGTGGATATGCACGAATTCGCCGCTGAGCTCTATCACCATATCCTGCTGAACACAGAACAGGGCGAAGAAGCCCTCGACTATCTTCAGAAGCGTGGCTTTACGCGGGAAATGATCACAGAATACCGGATCGGCTGGGCGGTTCCGGAATGGCAGCACTTATCGAAACTGCTCCAGCGGAAAGGCTACACGCTTGAAGAGCTTTCCGACAGCGGCCTTGCCATCCGGAAAGAAGGCAGCGACTCGGTATTCGACAGGTTCAGGGGCCGGATCATGTTTCCGCTCCAGAACGAAACCGGCAAAGTCATCGGATTTTCCGGACGGGTGCTCGTTTCCTCGAAGGAAGAGGCCAAGTACCTGAACAGTCCGGAATCACCGATATTCAAGAAAAGCGAAGTCCTCTATAACATCCATCGGGCAAAAGGCGCCATCCGGAAAAATCGGCGCATCGTCCTCTTGGAAGGATTCATGGACGTCATCGCCGCCGGGAAAGCCGGAGTGCCGAACGCGGTCGCCACGATGGGGACTTCGCTGACAGCCTCCCATGTAAGGGAAATGAAGCGGTTCGCCAAAAGTGTGACCGTCTGTTTCGACGGCGACAGTGCAGGTTGGGAAGCCGCGAAAAAAGCGGCCGTCCTATTGAATGATGAAAATTTCGAAGTTGAAGTGGCAGTCCTTCCGGGGGATACCGACCCGGATGACTTTATAAATGAACAAGGCGAAGAAGCTTTCCGGACGCAAATCATCGGCAAACCCCATGCGTTTCTGGCATTCATTATGATGCACGCGCGACGCAATAAAAATTTCCAGTATGAAAATGACCTGCTGCAGTATATCCATGAAGTTCTCCAGCTTTTATCCGGACGATCCTCACCGATCGAGCGGGACTTGTATATCCGGCAGCTTTCACAGGAGACGGGACTGTCTGAGGAAGCGATCCTTCAGCAGTACCGGAAGACGGAGACCCGGCAAGGGCCTCAAAAACAGAAGCCCCAATCGCCGCCTTCACGGCAGCAGGCTCCTGCAGGAGCGAAGAGGCAGGTGGATTCATTAAGCCGTGCGGAACGGCTGCTGCTGGCCCATCTCCTATCCGATGGAACAGCGCTGGACCGTTTCACGGAAGACGGCCGGTCCATCCCCTTCATCAGCGAGGAATACCGGACACTGTATGTCCTTCTCAGCGGATTCCAGGAGGGGAACGGCCATAGCGGGAATGGGTTCCACCCGTTCCTTGAAACGCTCGGGGATCCGGACTTGCGCAAGCTCGTCATGGATGCGGCGGTCTGTGAAATAAACCCGGAATCAGCGGAGGCGGAGCTGGCCGACTGTCTGCGCCATCTTGAAAAACACCGCATCGAACTGGAAATCAAAACGAAGATCCAGCAGTCGAAAGAAGCTGAAAAACAGCATGATATCCAGCGGGCGCTGATTCTGGCACAAGAAGTGATTGCGCTTAGGAAATCTTTATCATAAATCCGGTTTTTAAAGGAGGAAGGCGCAATGCCTGAGAAATCTGAAAATCCCACTACTGAAATCCAAGTGAACGGTGCCAAGCAGGGGGCTGACCTTGCAGAGCCCAACATGGACGAGGCGAAAAAAGAACTGATTGAACTGGGCAAGAAGAATGGGGAGCTCAGCTACGAGCAGATCGCTGAAAAACTTGCCATTTTCGATATGGAATCCGACCAGGTGGAAGAATTCATCGACCAGCTCGAAGGGCATGGAATCGACTTGGAGCGGAAAGCGGACGACGAAGAGCACCTCGACCGGCTGATGAAGCAGGACGAGGACAAATTCGATCTGAATGACCTCAGTGTGCCGCCGGGTGTTAAAATCAATGACCCTGTCCGCATGTACTTGAAGGAAATCGGACGGGTGGATCTTTTGTCGGCAAAAGAAGAGATCAAGCTCGCGCAGAATATTGAAAAAGGTGTGGAAGCCCAGAAGCGCATCGATGAAGGCGAAGCAGAGACAGATGAGCTGCTCGATATCATCTTCCAGGGCGAGAACGCGAAGAAAAAACTTGCGGAAGCGAACCTCCGTCTCGTTGTCAGTATCGCCAAGCGCTATGTCGGGCGCGGCATGCTGTTCCTTGACCTGATCCAGGAAGGAAATATGGGACTTATCAAAGCGGTCGAGAAATTCGATTATTCGAAAGGATTCAAGTTCAGTACCTACGCCACATGGTGGATCCGTCAGGCCATTACGCGGGCAATCGCCGACCAGGCCCGGACCATCCGGATCCCGGTGCACATGGTGGAAACGATCAACAAACTGATCCGTGTCCAGCGGCAGCTGCTGCAGGACCTCGGGCGTGAGCCTTCCCCTGAAGAAATCGGCGAAGAAATGGATCTTCCGGCGGAAAAAGTGCGCGAGATCCTGAAGATCGCCCAGGAACCGGTATCACTTGAAACACCGATCGGAGAAGAGGACGATTCCCATCTCGGTGACTTCATCGAAGATTCGGATGCGCAGTCGCCATCGGACCATGCGGCGTACGAGCTGCTGAAAGAACAGCTGGAAGATGTGCTCGATACGCTGACCGACCGGGAAGAGAACGTACTCCGTCTCCGCTTCGGACTGGATGACGGCCGGACCCGCACACTCGAGGAAGTGGGCAAAGTGTTCGGCGTGACGCGCGAACGCATCCGCCAGATCGAAGCGAAAGCGCTCCGGAAACTGCGCCATCCTTCCCGAAGCAAGCGTCTGAAAGATTTCCTTGACTGATAACAGCGCTCTCCCCAAAATGAAGGGAGAGCGTTTTTTTGTTCTAGCTGAACGGAAGCGGGGATCGCATGGAGAAACAGCGGAAAGAGATGATACTGAATGAAATCCAGTTCTGGAAAGAACACCAGCTGCTGCCGGCGCATTATTGCGACTTCCTCATCACCCTTTACCAGCAGGGGGAGGCAGGGACGCTTCATCCGGAAAAAGCGGAGCTGCAGAACCGAAGGAAATCGCCGGCACAGCTGATCCGCCACGCCGGTTTTATTTTGCTGGCGCTTTTGCTGCTTGCGGTCAGCGTCTTCGGGACAGCTGCTGTCACGGAGAGCGGTTTTGTGATTGTCACCGTCCTTGTCGGGAATGCGCTGCTGTGGCTCGGAGTCGGCAGGAAATTCAGATTGCCGTATTTGTCGCTTTCCGGCGCAGCGGCGCTTATCCTCATCGCCATAAATGCCATTAGCCGGCTTCTTTGAAGTTTTAGGTTGAGTTTCTGACAGAATAATCGATATAATAAAATTTGAAAGCGCATTCAAATTTAAGGGGATGGAACAAATGAATTTCGATTTGACACAGGAACAGGAAATGATCAAAAAGACGATCCGGGAATTTGCGGACGAAGTGGTCGCGCCGGGGGCGATTGAGCGGGACCGCACGAAGGAATTCCCGATAGAGATTTTCCGGCAGCTCGCCGACATGGGGATGATGGGACTGCCGTTCGAGGAAAAATACGGCGGTGCCGGCGCGGACACGACAAGTTTCGCGATAGTGACGGAGGAACTGAGCCGTGCATGCGCCTCGACCGGCATCACGTATTCCGCGCATATTTCCCTCGGCGGCGCGCCGCTGAATTTATTCGGGACAGAAGAACAGAAGGAAAAGTACCTCGTCCCCATCGCGACAGGCGAGTCGTTCGGCGCGTTCGGTCTGACGGAACCGAATGCCGGCAGTGACGCGGGCGGCACACAGACCCGTGCCGTGGAGGACGGGGACGACTGGGTGATCAATGGCTCGAAAGTATACATCACAAATGCGAGCTATGCGAAACACCTGGCTCTGACAGCGATCACGGACATGAAGGACGGCAAGAAGGAAATCTCAGCGATCATCGTGCCGACCGACGCGGAAGGGTTCACCATCATCGATAATTACGAGAAGATGGGACTCAACGCGTCGAATACAACGGAACTCGTGCTGGAAAATGTGCGAGTGCCGAAGGAGAATCTGCTCGGCAAGCGGGGGGAAGGCTTCCGGCAGTTCCTGGTCACGCTCGATGGCGGCCGGATCGGCATCGCAGCTATGGCGGTCGGTATCGCACAGGCTGCTTTCAACCGGGCGCTCCAGTATTCGAAAGAGCGTAAGCAGTTCGGCAAGTCGCTGTCGGAATTCCAGGTCACGCAGTTCAAGCTCGCCGATATGGCGATGAAGATCGAACTCGCCCGTAATATGGTCTACAAAGCGGCGTGGCTGAAAGACCAGGGCCGTCCGTTCACGAAAGAGGCGTCGATGGCGAAGCTGTACGCGTCTGAAATCGCGACCGATATCGCCAACCAGGCGATCCAGATCCACGGCGGCTACGGTTATATGAAAGAGTATGAGGTGGAACGCTATTTGCGCGATACGAAGCTGCTCGAAATCGGCGAGGGGACCTCTGAAGTCCAGCGCATGGTCATCGCCCGCCAGATCGGCGTCTGAGTTCCGCAATTTGTCACAAACGGGTAAAAGTTATTCCGTACGCCTTTTCGTTTTCTGCGGAATGCAGTACAATTGAGAATGGTTACGGTACTTTTTATGCAGAAAACAGCGAGGGAGGGATAACGTTTGAAAAATGCAGTAATTCCTTATATCCTGATTATGGCATTCGGAATCGGTCTCATTTTCTTCCTGTCTCTGGAAGGCAATACAGCTCAGGAAGAGCTGGCAGCTGAAGAAGAAGGCACGGAAGAAGGAGCGCCTGAAGGAGAAGAAGCACCTGAAGGTGAAGAACCGGCGGCTGCCGGCGACTTCGATCCGGTCGCAGTCTATGAAGCGAACTGTGCATCCTGCCACGGCGGTGACTACACAGGCGGAGCAGGCCCGAACCTGATCACGACTGAATTGGCACCGGAAGAGATCGCGCAAGTCATCGCTGAAGGACGCGGCATCATGCCTGGCGGACTCGTGCCTGAAGAGCATATCGATGCTATGGCTGAATGGGTCGCAAATCTCGAATAGGAACAGTATACGCCCCCGGTTCTGACGGAACTGGGGGTTTTTCCGTTGTATTGGGAGGGAATAAAAAATGAATGCAAAACAATTATCGAAGCGGCTCGAGACCGTGGCTTCGTTCGTTCCGCCGGGTGCAGCGGTAGCGGACATCGGAAGCGATCATGCCTATCTTCCGTGTTTCCTTGTCTCTGCAGACAAAGCGGAAAAAGCCATAGCAGGTGAAGTAGTGAAAGGGCCGTATGAATCGGCGCTGAAACAAGTGCGGGAGGAAGGACTCGAAGACCGCGTGACCGTCCGGCTGGCGGATGGGCTTTTTGCCATCGAGCCATCCGACGGGGTGGATACAGTGACGATCGCCGGCATGGGCGGAGCGCTGATCCGTACGATCCTCGAAAAAGGCGCAGCGCGTCTGAGCGGCGTGGAGACACTGATCCTCCAGCCGAATATCCATGCCGTGACGATCCGGGAGTGGGCAGAGGAAAATGGCTGGCACATTGACGAAGAAGCCATCTTGGATGAGAATGGGAAAATCTACGAGATCCTTGTATTGAAGCGGGGCGCACAGCAGCCGCTGTCACCGGCCGAGAAGCTTTTCGGGCCGGTCCTCCTGAAGAATCGCAATGAAACGTTCTTTAAAAAATGGGAAAACGAGCTGGTGCAGTGGCGCCGGATTCTCGAATCTATGGAAAAGGCAGAAGAAACGGAAGAATTGAAAGGAAGGCGCGGTGAGCTCGAAAATAAAATCAGTATGGCGGAAGGAGTGCTGAACGATGAAGACACCGAACGGCTTTGAGATCATTGAGCAATTCGAAAAGTGGGCGCCGAAATATTTAGCGCTTGAAGACGACCCGATCGGCCTGCAGATCGGCACGCTGAATAAAAAAGTGGCGCGTGTGCTCGTGACGCTTGATGTGAATGAGGCGGTCGCGGACGAAGCGATTGAAAAAGGGGCGAATTTGATTATCTGTCACCATCCGCCTTTATTCCGCCCGGCGAAAACGATCAGGACCGACCAGCCGCAAGGCGCACTGCTGGAAAAACTGATCAAACATGACATCGCTGTATACGCCGCGCATACGAATCTCGATGTAGCGGAAGGCGGTGTCAACGACCTGCTGGCGGATGCCCTTGGGCTGCAAGAAACGGAAGTGCTCGTCCCGACGTACGAAGAAGAACTCGTGAAGCTCGGCGTCTTCGTGCCGGAAAGCCACGAGGAAACGCTGAGGGAAGCGCTCGGTAAAGCGGGTGCCGGCACGATCGGCGATTACGAATTCTGCAGCTACACCTTGTCCGGCACCGGACGCTTCCGGCCTACGGAAGAAGCCGATCCGTATCTCGGAGAAGCTGGAAAGCTTGAAGTGACCCATGAGTCGAAAGTCGAAGTCGTCCTTCGGAAGCATGATACCGACCGCGTCGTCAAAGCGATGATCGCTGCTCATCCGTACGAAGAACCCGCTTATGATATCTTCACATTGGCCAACCGGGAGAAATTCATGGGCATCGGACGGATCGGTGTGCTGGATAAAGAAATGACACTCGGAGAATTTACGGATCACGTCAAGCGGCAGCTCGATGTTCCGGCTGCCCGGGTGGTCGGCGATCTTTCCGCCAAGGTGCGGAAAGTGGCTGTTTCCGGCGGTGATGGCAATAAATTCGTCAGCGCTGCTAAATTCGCCGGGGCGGATGTCTATGTGACGGGCGACCTTTATTTCCATACCGCGCAGGATGCACAGGCGCTCGGTTTGTCTGTGGTGGATCCGGGGCATCACATCGAGCAGATCATGAAGAAGGGAGTCGCCGACCGGATGAACGGCATATGGGACTGTGAATTCATCCCATCTGGAATCAGTACAGAACCATTTCAATTCAGATAACGGAAAAAGCCCGCGCCTCGAGTGCGGGCTTTTGGTGTCTTTAGAGCTGTATTTCGACTCTGCGGCGCCGCATTTCGACTCTGCGG
>NZ_NHTN01000004.1 GCF_002167005.1 Indiicoccus explosivorum | reverse complement strand
GGCAGGACAGCTCATCCTTTTCCGTCACTGGCAGAAGGTCCCTGTGAATTAGTTACCCTGAATCAACGTAGAGGCAGCGAGCGATAAATGAGTAGCTTGTAAGTTGCCTTCTTTCCAGCCGTGCTTATCCAGTTCCTGCTTCCTGGTGACAGTCAAGCAAAAATTGCGAGACGCCTGCGGAAAAACGGACAGTCCAGACCCCGCAATGCGCTGGGCGCATGAGGAGGCTGGACGGTTCGTCCGCGGCAAACGGTTTTAACTGCGACGAGCAAGCGCAGCGGCGCAGGAGCAAGCGAGCGGTTTTTGCCGGCTGTCACCGAAGGTGAAATGATTTATACATTAGATAATGAGTTTGTCTACAGTCTGACCGCCCATTACAGGCGGTTTTTCACTTCATATTGTTTCGTCTGTCTGCCGGCCGCCGCTGCTGTTACAAACAGCACAATCGCCGTAATCCAGTGCATCACCATTCCGAGGATCGGAATGATACCGATAACGCTGGTGATCAGGCCGAGGATCGGTCCGGCTTTCGGCGCCCGCTGTCGGATACAGAAAAAAAGCGTGACAGCGTGCAGCAGGAACATGACGCCCAGCGCTCCCCAGCCGGTGCTCAGGATGAAACTTCCTCCCAAAAACGGGATTCCGAGCAGCGCTTCAAAGATACCGGTCAGCCACAACAGAGCAACTGCTGTTCTCATATAGGTCCCTCTTCCTTTCTGTAGTCATAATGCATGCCATCGTTCTGCCATAGTCCAGTCTGTTGTCTTGTTTATTTTTTCCCTTGTGTAGGATATACTAAACAGTAGACATTCTTCCAAAGGAGGCCACCGCTCATGAACACAGTGCTCGTAATCGGTGTAATCATCGCATTCCTTTCTGCAATCCTGACAGCGGGATACGATGACAAGCAAGGAACATCCGAAAAAAAATAATAGCTGCAGAAACCGGTCCCGCCAATCCGTGCGAGGGGCCGGTTTTTTCAATTCTTTCCTAATCCAGTCCGGGATAGCTCTGCTGGCGCAATGCTTCATAGACGAGAATCGCCGCTGTATTCGATAAATTGAGCGACCGGATATTGCCGTTCATCGGAATGCGCAGTGCCCGGTCTGGATTCGCTTCCCTGACTTCCGGAGGCAGTCCTTTCGTCTCCTGCCCGAATATGAAGAAGTGGTCCTTCTCCCGCTCCGAATAATCGTATGTCGTGTGCGGCTTCGAACCGAACTTTGTCAGATAATAGAATTCCCCTTCCGGGTAGCGGCGGTAAAGTTCATCCAGCGAGTCATAATATGAAATGTCGACGTGTTCCCAGTAATCAAGTCCGGCCCGTTTCAGCATCTTATCATCCGTCGAGAAACCGAGCGGCCGGATGAGGTGCAGTTTAGCGCCTGTCCCCGCGCATGTTCGAGCAATATTCCCTGTATTCGCCGGAATGAGCGGCTGATACAGCACAACATGAATAGCCAATAATCTTCACTTATCCTTTCAATTCTTCAGCGAAAAACGCCAGTCCTTTTCTGATTTCCTCCAGCACTTCTTCGTCTTCTTCCTGCTGTTCCGCCTGTTCCAGCGCTTCCCGGCAGCGGATAGTGCCGATTTTGCCGAGCGCCCAGGCAGCGGTGCCGCGCATAACCGGACGCGAATCTTCCCGGAGCACTTCCGCCAGCGCCTCGGCTGCGCCCGCTTCCTTGAAATGAGCAAGTGCAAGAATTGCATTCCGCTGAATCGGTTTCTTGCCGCGCCACGCACCCGACACATGCCCGAAGCGATCTTTGAATTCCCGGTTCGACAGCTTCAGCAGCGGTTCAAGCAGCGGCTTAGCAATTTCCGGATCCGGCTCGAATTCCTCATGGATCCGGTTCGCTTTCCCTTTATTCTTCGGACAGACCGTCTGGCATGTATCACAGCCATACAGCCGATTGCCGATTTTCGCCCGGAACTCGTCCGGAAGTGTGCCTTTCGTCTGTGTGAGAAACGCAATGCAGCGCTGGGCGTTCAGCTGGCCAGCTTCCACAAGAGCTCCTGTCGGACAAACATCCAGGCACAGCCGGCAGTCGCCGCATTGGTCTTCCATCGGCTCATCCGGCTGGAACGGCAGATTTGTGATCATCTCCCCAAGATACACGTAAGAGCCGAACTCCGGCGTAATAATCGAACTGTTTTTTCCGCTCCAGCCGATACCGGCACGTTCGGCTACTGCCCGGTCCGACAATTCACCCGTATCGACCATCGACCGCATCCGGGCGTCAGGATAATGGGCAGCGATGAACGCTTCAAGAAGGCGGAGCCGTTCACGGAGTGCGGTATGGTAATCGACTCCCCAGGAAGCCCGGGCAAATATCCCCCGCCTTGATCCCCTCTTTCCCGATGGGGCATTTTCCATTTTGGACGGATAAGCCAATGCAATGGAAATGATGCTGACCGCCTCATCAAGCAGCAAAGAAGGCTCCGTCCTTTTTTCAATATCCTTCTCTTCAAAACCGGACTGGTAATTCAGCTCCTGCTGACGGATCAGCCGGTGTTTCAAATTAAAGAAAGGAGCTGCGGTGGTGAATCCGATTTTATCGATTCCGATTTCATGGGCATACGCAACAAGCCGTTCCTGGAATTCGTCGAGATTCATCGCGCTCCACCTCCTGTAAAATTATGATAATATTACGGTACTACCGCAAGAAAGGAAGCTGATTGCAGTGAATATAACCATCGCTCCTTCCGTCTATGACAGGATACCCGATTTCAAAGCGGGAATCATTCAGTATGAACATATCACCGTTTCCGATTCACCGCAAATGCTGAAAGGCCGGCTTCGCCTGTTCCAAGAACAGCTCCACTTCGATCTGATGGACAAAAAAGTGACGGACTACGGCACCATCCAGGATTGGCGGCGCCTTTTCAAAACACTGGGTTCCGATCCGAACCGCTACCGTCCCTCAGCAGAAGCGCTGTACCGGCGGATCGCCAAACAGCAATTCCTGGATCCTGTGCATTCCGCTGTCGACATGAATACCTTTCTGTCACTCCAGTATGGCATCCCGCTTGGATTGTACGATGCGGATAAGATTAAAGGTGATGTCCTGCTTGCCGTCGGTGACGAAACCGATACATATGAAGGGATCAATAACCGGGTGAATACGCTCGCGGACATACCGGTCACAAAAGATTCCCGCGGCGCATTCGGCAGCCCGTATGTCGATTCGAAAAGAACGGCCGTGACTGCCGGCACCGTCAATGCGCTGCACGTGTTTTACTTCTCCCCTTCCATGGAACCGGCTGAAGGACAGCAGCTGCTACAGGCTGCCGGCACCATGTTCACCCAGATCAGCGGAGGAGAGTTTGAAGCCCGGGTCCTTTACCTGGATCGCGGATGAAACGCGCCGCCACCCTGCCATCCCGGAAAAAATACGGCCATTTCTTCAGCTGGACCCGCACTTTCCTGCGGCTTCTGTTTCCGGCATACAGGGTTACATCCATCACCGCTGCGGAATCCCCGACTGTCTATGTTGCACACCATCAAAACTTGTATGGACCATTCGTCATTCTGCTGTGGTTCCCCGGATTCGTCCGGACGTGGATCCTGAGCGTCTTTTTGGAACGGGAATCGTGTTTTCGCCAATACGCCGATTACACCTTTTCCGAACGGTTCGGTCTGAATAAAACCGCGGCAAAAGCAGTCGCTTATCCGCTGTCCTTCATTATCCCCCGGCTGCTGGAGTCAGGGAAAGGCATCCCGGTATACCGGGGGTCGAGGAAAATACTCTTGACCATGAACCTGAGCACAGCAGCCCTGATGGATGGCGAGTCCATCCTGATTTTCCCGGATATCGAGTATCACGACTCTGCAGCTGACATAAAGGAGATATATTACGGTTTTCTGCAGCTGGATCGGCACTATTTCAAAGCGACGGGTGATCATCTTGCATTCACACCGCTGTACGTCAGTCGGAACCAGCGGATCATCGCGTCGGGCCAGCCGGTGAAATTCAAGTCGGATATCGGATTCCATCTCGACAAGGAACGGGTGTGCAGCGACATCGTGGATCAGCTGAATCAATTGGCCAGGGATTGCGGAGACTACCGTTAGAGATTGATTCCAAGGACGGCGAAGAAAACATCCGGACCGTCCGGTATGGCAGAAGGCTGAGCATTTTTGTTTTCAAGTGCCGGCAATTGCTGTAAACTCTCCTTACTTTGAAATAAAAGAAGGAATGTTCATGATGAGAGTCTACAGTGATGTCGTCCAATTCAGGGGCACGCATTATGATTTCGGATATAAACAAGGTGAACTGCTCCGTGATTCCTTTATTCTCCCGAATCGAAAAAAGCAGTGGAACGCGCAGCGGGCCCGTCATTTCATGACCGACGAGCAGGAAGCACTCAAGTTTTTGACGCATTTCGCTCCGAATCTCCTCGAAGAGATCCAAGGGCTATCCGATGCGCTCGGATGGGAACCGGCGGATGCGCTCCGGGAATTCGGCGGCTACTATATTGAATATACGCGGAGCGGCTGCTCTATTCTGACCGGTGATGATTTCATGGTCCGGAATTATGATAGCACTCCGCTTGGCTATGAAGGTCGGTTTGCCTTCTACGCTCCGACGGATGGCGGATATGCGACAGCTGGACCTAGCATGCAGATCACCGGCCGGACCGACGGCATAAATGAAAAGGGCCTCGCCATGGGCTACAACTTCATCAACCGGCGGAATTCCGGCGACGGTTTCATCTGTAACATGATCGGCCGCCTCGTTCTAGAAAACTGCGCGGATGTCGATGAAGCGATTGCGCTTTTACGGGCGATCCCCCATCGCCGGTCCTTCAGCTACGTCCTGCTGGACCCGAGCGGCGAGACAGTCGTCGTCGAAGCTTCAGCGGGTGCTGTAAAAATCCGAAGAGCGTCAATTTCCACTAATCATTTTGAATTGCTGACGGGAGAAAATCGCTACCGCACAGATGATTCACGGCGCAGGCAGAAGATTCTGCAGGAACAGCAGGAATCGGCAGACACAGCATTTGAGGCCTTCCGGTTACTGAACAGTGAAGAGAACGAAGTGTTCTCGAAGAAGTATGATGCTTCCGCAGGGACCCTTCACACAGCTGTTTATATGCCGCACTCACTCAGGATCGGCTTTGCACTTGGCGGAAACCGGCTGCCGCTCATGATGGATTTCGGTCAATGGCTTGCCGGCAAGCCATTCAACATTAAACGCATCAATGGTGAAATCGATTCAAAACTTCCGTTCGTCAACACCGAAAGCATCTGAAACAATGTCATTTATACGAGAGGACGGCTGATCGCCGTCCTTTTTTACGTGATGCGCACGCCCCCGTCCATGTGGGCGAAGACAATATCGGTATCCACTTCACCGAAAATCCGGTGATGCGGCACTTCATCGCCTTTCAGCCAGCTGCTGAAATCAAATACTTCCGGTTCCTGGTCGCCACCGATTGCAAGCCACACTTCCAGCGATTCCGGAAAATACAGCGAAGTGTGGATGGTGCCTGCCCAGCTCTTGTACAGCTTTGAAAACACACCTCTGCCCGTGTCGTTGAACAGACGGAATGCTTCCGCTCCCGTCTGATGTCCGGAGCGCTGAATCGCATCTAGCCTTGCGTGTGAATCCTTCAAATAGTTGCGGTTTTCTTCCTGCCGGATTTCAAAATGATTCGTACAGGCAGATGCACGCCGCACATCGACCGAGCGGGGGCTTCCATCAATGACGAAACTGTCACCGTATTTGTCGTACACACTGTAGCTGAAAGAACCTCTGTGCGGGATCTCCTTCAGAAGGTCCACCGCCTCCTCTGCGGTTGCACAAGTCTCCAGCACGATCCTGCTGATGACATAGCAGACAAAACCGTCTTCCGGCTTTTTGCGGTGGATGAAGTTATGTCCCACCGCCAGTCCTTTTTCATTAATTCCATCCGTTCGCCCTGTGACGCGGGAGGAAGGACCGATCAATGCATAGCCGCCATCCGCTGGCTGGAACAGCACGAAGCGCCCTTCATACGTCTGCGGATGGAAGTCATAGTTGCGCACCATGAAATTGTCCCCGGTCATGATCGAACAGCCGCTCGGGACAATTTCCGTCCGATAACCGCCGAAATTCAGCAGCACCTCTTCCAGCGGGAGTTCCAGACTGTCCCGCAAACCGAGAAGTTCTTCCCAAATCTGCGGAGCGAACCGGTCAAATGCTGCCTTCACTTCATTCGGGTGGACATCGAATCGCGGCCGTTTCGCTTTCCACTGTTTCTTTCGATTATCCAGTGTGACTGTATCCTTCAGCAGTTCGCCTTGGCGGACCCCGAAATCGTAATGGGTTCCGCGGAACTGCAGCACGTCGCTGTATATCTTTTGCATCATGCCCTTCGCCTGCCTCTCTTTCTCATAGGTTATAATCGTAGTAGAGGAGGGAGTAAATTGCAAAAAGTTAACATCCAACAAAAATTCTCAAAGATCAATGACCATTGGAATCCGCGCATCGCCGGTGAAGTGAATGATATGGAAGTCCGCTTTGCCAAACTGAAAGGCGAGTTTGTCTGGCACAAACACGACGAAGAAGATGAAATGTTCCTAGTCGTGAAAGGGACCCTGCTCGTGCGTTTGCGGGATCAGGAAATCAAAATCGATGAAGGCGAGTTCCTGATTGTCCCTAAAGGCACCGAACACTTACCGGTTGCGGAAGAAGAAGTCCATGTGCTGCTGTTTGAACCGAAAACAACTGTGAACACGGGTTCCGAGACGAATGACCGTACTGTGACCGAACTTGGCCGGATATAACCTGGCGGCCGAGCTTCCGAGGAAGTGAACTTCGGAAAAGCCGAAAAGCCCATGGTCCCGATCCATGGGCTTTCTGTTTCCTACTTTTTCGCGGTATACTTCCGGATTGCAGGCAGGATTTCGGTGCCGATCAATTCAATGTTCTTTGTAAGTTTTTCAAATGGCATACCGCCAAAATCGATTTGTGCAATATAGCGCTGATGCCCGAATACTTCGTGCTGATACAGGATTTTTTCGATGATTTGCTGGGGGCTGCCGATGTTCATAATGCTGTCCGGTTCTGCTCCGTGCTCAAAACCTTGTTTGGGGAATCCCCGGTTATTCGTCTTCTTCATCCCCTCATTGATATAGGGATACAGCTCGTCGATAGCCTGTCGGGAAGTCTCTGCTGCATAGAAGAACCCTGCTGTCGCAATCGGCAGTCCGGCAGGGTCATGCCCGCTTTCAGCGGCTGCCGCCCGGTAGGCGTCCACTGTGCCCTTAAAAGCGGAAACAGGACCGCCTAAATGCGCCATGAACATCGGCACTCCCGCGCGACCCGCCTTAATGGCACTGGCTGGGGTTCCTCCCACCGCACGCCAGATCGGCATCGCACCTTCCTGAGGGCGCGGCAGAACTTCTGCATCCTGCAGCCTCGCCCGGAACCGGCCGTCCCAATTGACGACCCGCTCCTCATTGATCTTCAGGAGCAGTTCAAACTTTTCCTCGAATAACTCTTCATAATAGCGCACATCATACCCTAGCAGGTCAAACAGCCCGATACGGGAGGCACGGCCTGCCACAATTTCCGTACGGCCTTCCGACAGCAAATCGATCGTCGCAAAGTTCTCGTAGACCCGCACCGGGTCAGAGGTACTGATAATCGTAGAAGAACTCCCGATTTTTATCTGTTTCGTTGCTTGCGCAATCGCCGAAAGCACGACTGCATGTGCTTGTGTTACGAAATATTCCTGGTGGCTTTCCCCGACGCTGAAAAAATCGAGTCCTGCCTGATCCGCTAATTTGGCGTATTCCACGATTTCCCGTATGCGCTGTCCCTCTGAAATCCGTTCACCTGTGTGCGGATCCGGCAAGTGATCACCAAGCGTGTAGATTCCGAATTCCAGTCCCTTGTCCGGATTTATTCTATACTTTTCCATTGTCCATCGACTCCCTATGATAATAATTTTACTGTTTGTGATAATCATCACATAAAAAATGGGGCATTGCATTTAAAATGGTACGAGAGATACGGAGAGTGACACTCTCCATCGTTTGAATTCCTTATTCTACTAAAAAGGGGCAGTAAAATTGGATTATGTAAAACCGGAAGAAATGCTCGAAAATGTTGCAGCGGCAGGTGCGAAAAAAGCAGCTGCCTCCGTTCGCGATATACTCATCAAAGGAACGCTGTCAGGTGCTTTCCTCGGCATCTCCACCGTCTTGGCCTATACAGTTGCCGTGCAGACTGGCCTCGATTTCATCGGCGCGTTTGTCTTTCCAGTCGGATTCGTAATGATCCTTCTGCTGAATCTCGAACTTGTCACCGGTAACTTTGCCATGGTTTCATTAGCCGGTCTTCGGGATAAGGCAACACTGAAAAAAGTTTTATATAACTTTTTCTGGGCATTCACAGGGAACTTAATCGGGAGTCTTCTGTTTGCGGTCATGTTTGTCATTTACATCACAAAATTCGGTCATGTCATGGAAGCGGATGTCATACAGAAAATCATCCAAGTGGCTGAGGGAAAGACGTTTGCCTATAAGGAATACGGTGCTGATGGAATCATCGTTGCTTTCGTAAAAGCGATTCTCTGTAACTGGATGGTAACACTCGGTGCCATCATGGCCTTCACTTCCCATTCGACAATCGGAAAAATCACCGCTATGTGGCTTCCCGTTTTTCTGTTTTTCACACTTGGCCTGGAACATGCGGTCGTCAACATGTTCGTCATCCCGTCCAGCATGATGCTTAACAGCGGAATCAGCTTTACTGACTGGTGGCTTTGGAATCAACTGATTGTGACATCTGGAAACTTATTGGGCGGTTTCCTTCTCACCGGACTATCCTTGCACTTGGTCATTAAAGATAAGCCGGCCATTACCGAAACCCCGGTGAAGCGGAAAACAGCCAGCTGAGCACTCCAATTGAATATCAAGAAGCTGCCCAACGAGGTCATAGAACATGACATCATCGGACAGCTTCTTTTTTGTCGGAGAATCAAAAGACGGCATCCGAGTGCAACTTGCACACTTGGATGCCGTCTTTTGATTAATTTTAAGTACCGGCGGTCGGGGTCGAACCGACACTCCCGAAGGAACACGATTTTGAGTCGTGCGCGTCTGCCAATTCCGCCACGCCGGCAAAAATGGAGGCGGCAACCGGATTCGAACCGGTGAATAAGGGTGTTGCAGACCCACGCCTTACCACTTGGCTATGCCGCCACTTTATTAAGATGAAAAAGCGGAAGACGGGGGTCGAACCCGCGACCTCCACCTTGGCAAGGTGGCGTTCTACCACTGAACTACTTCCGCAATAAAAGCTGGGGTACTAGGATTCGAACCTAGGCATGACGAGACCAAAACCCGTTGCCTTACCGCTTGGCTATACCCCAATGGTTTTAATCAAACGATGGGGCGACCGATGGGAATCGAACCCACGAATGCCGGAACCACAATCCGGTGCGTTAACCACTTCGCCACGATCGCCATAATGGTGAACTGATTTTATTATTATATAATTAAAATCCTAAAAACAAAAAATGGGGCGACCGATGGGAATCGAACCCACGAATGCCGGAACCACAATCCGGTGCGTTAACCACTTCGCCACGATCGCCATAATTTAGTTTATTCTGCAATAAAAATGGCAGGGGCAGTAGGAATCGAACCCACACCGGAGGTTTTGGAGACCTCTGTTCTACCGTTAAACTATGCCCCTAAAGCTGGTGGAGGGGGGCAGATTCGAACTGCCGAACCCGAAGGAGCGGATTTACAGTCCGCCGCGTTTAGCCACTTCGCTACCCCTCCAGCTAAAGAATGGTGCCGGAGAAAGGAATTGAACCCTCAACCTACTGATTACAAGTCAGTTGCTCTGCCAATTGAGCTACTCCGGCATAAATGGTGGCTCAGGACGGAATCGAACCGCCGACACAAGGATTTTCAGTCCTTTGCTCTACCGACTGAGCTACTGAGCCACATAGTATGTAAGAAGAAAAATGGCGGTCCTGACGGGAATCGAACCCGCGATCTCCTGCGTGACAGGCAGGCATGTTAACCGCTACACCACAGGACCGGTTGGTTGCGGGGGCAGGATTTGAACCTGCGACCTTTGGGTTATGAGCCCAACGAGCTACCGGACTGCTCCACCCCGCGATAATATTATGTAGTAGAAACTTAGTTCTTCTACGCTTTCAGCATTGCAGTGATAGACACCTGCGTCGGTTTCACCGACTCGGTGTTAATCGCTGTCTTCGTACAGCGATTTGCTCCACCCTAATTGTAAAAGGTTCTTTTCAAAGCGTCACTGACGCAAATGCGATTATTCATTCTCTTGTAGGAAGATGAAAATGGTGACCCCTACGGGATTCGAACCCGTGTTACCGCCGTGAAAGGGCGGTGTCTTAACCGCTTGACCAAGGGGCCATTCTATATTATATGAAAAGAATAAAACTGGCGGAGAGCAAGGGATTTGAACCCTTGATACGCGGTTAGCGTATACACGATTTCCAATCGTGCTCCTTCGGCCACTCGGACAGCTCTCCACTATATGGCTCCGAAGGTAGGATTCGAACCTACGACCGATCGGTTAACAGCCGATTGCTCTACCACTGAGCTACTTCGGAACGTTTTGCCCAGCGACGTCCTACTCTCGCAGGGGGAAGCCCCCAACTACCATCGGCGCTAGAGAGCTTAACTTCCGTGTTCGGGATGGGAACGGGTGTGGCCTCTCTGCCATCATCACTGGACCTGTGTTTTGAAAGACAAGATTTATTATAGCAACTCTCACGAGTTTTACAACCCTTTTTATCGGGCTGCCGCCATTTTCTGTTCTCTCAAAACCGGATAACCGA
>NZ_NHTN01000039.1 GCF_002167005.1 Indiicoccus explosivorum | reverse complement strand
CGAGTAACCGCAGGAGCAAGCGAGCGTTGGCGCAGCGAACGCCGGTCCTTTCTAAGCCTGGATCAGTTTTCTCCCACTTCTGCGGATATGATGAGCATCAGCACTGCCGGCACGAGCATGCCTAGCGCCAAAAGAAACACCATCGTCAACGCCTCCTTCTTCTTGACTGGCTGGAACCAGTCTACCACTGAAGAAGGAGTGGCGCTGTGAGATTTCTCACATCACCGGCGATTCACGAGATCCCGGATCACCCGCAGCACGATCGCCGTCGAGTTCTTCGCCGCGGTTTCCAAAAACTCTTCGAAGCTGACATTCGATTCTTTCCCTGCGATATCAGACAGCGCCCGGATGACGACGAACGGCACATCGAACTGATAACAAACTTGCGCCACGGCCGCCGCTTCCATTTCCGCCGCCTTCATATCCGGGAATGACTGCCGGACCATTTCCACTCTTCCCGCGTCGCTCATGAACGAATCGCCTGTGGCGACGAGTCCGACCGCCGCCGGCTGCCCGCTCAGTTCACCGGCGGCTTTTTTCGCCAGCTCGACGAGTTCGGGGTTGGCCAGGAACGAAGCAGGCATTTGCGGAATCTGTCCCATTTCATAGCCGAACGCGGTCGCATCGGCATCATGGTGGCGGACTTCATCGGAAATGACCACAGACCCGACCTCGAGTGTTTCATCGAAACCGCCGGCCGAACCGGTATTGATGACGATGTCCGGCTTGTATACATGAAGCAGAAGGGCTGTGGACATGGCGGCGTTCACTTTGCCGATTCCGCTTTTCAGGAGCACGATGTCCTGTCCTTCATAAGTCCCTGTCGTGAATTCACTGTTGGCTATGACATGCGAGGACGTATGGGCCAGACTTGCGCGCAGCAGTTCCACTTCTTCTTCCATTGCTCCGATCACTGCAATTTTCATCTGCTCAGCACCTTTCCATACTTCATTTAACCGAAAAGAAGACGCCCGGTCAATAGGCGCCTTCCGCTGTTGTCAGCACATCGACTTTTTCCGGCTTCCAGCCTTCGCCGTCCACCCACTGGAGATAGACACGGAAATGTTCCGTATTGGCGCTGTTCGAAACAACCCCGACGGATTTTTGCGGGCCGCCGCCGTTCTCGATCATCCAGACGATCATTTCATCGGCATTCAGTCCGGTGGCATACGCGATGGCTTCCAGCTTTTCCTGCCAGTCCGCGCTTGATCCGTCGTAACGGGAGACGTGCTCGCCGGTCTGTTCGGTGCCGATCGGTTCCCAGCCTGTATTGACGATTGTCTCTTTCACGAGGGGATCAGCGGAGTCTTCCCGGGTGATGGTCCCTCCGACTGTCGGTTCTTCAGCCTCTGGTTCCGCTTCCTGTTCGTCACTGCCGGCGGCCGGATCGCCGGTGCCGCCGCCTCCTTCTTCAGCCGACTCCTCTTGGTCTGCTTCTGCCGGGTTATCGGAAACCGTCACTTGCTCCAGTTCCGGCTCGTCCGATCCCCCGCCGATGATGATGAAAGCGGCGGTGATTGCGATGAGACCGAACACCAGGACGATCAGGATATTCAGGAGCGAATTCGTCCGGTTTCGTCTGTCCATCCGGGAAGGATAATGTTTGTTGTGGTTCGGCATTCTCAAATCCCCCTCTTTGTTGCTTTTCCATGGCATCCGTTCAGTACATCAGACGATTTCCAGGCAGGAATGTTTCAGCCTGGCATTCCTATTGAAGAAAACGCGGCCATAAGGAGGCGGCTATCCGAAAAAACAGCCATTTCCGGACGGAAACGGCTGCAGCGGTCATTTGATCGATACGATTTCGATTTCCATTTCCCCGCCGGGAGTCAGGACTTTCACTTTTTCTCCGACCGAGCGGCCGATGAGGCTTCTGGCGATCGGGGAGTCGTTGGAAATCTTCCCTTCCATCGGATCCGCTTCCGCAGAACCCACGATGGTATACGATTCCTGGTCGCCATCAGGGATTTCGACGAATGTAACGGTCTTGCCGAGCGAAACGACTCCGTTATTCATTTCGTCATCTTCGATGATGACAGCATTCCGGATCATGGATTCAAGCGTGGAGATCCGGCCTTCCACGAACGCCTGATCTTCTTTTGCCGAATCATATTCCGAGTTTTCCGACAGGTCACCGAAGCTCCGGGCCACTTTAATGCGTTCTACGACTTCTTTCCGCTTCACCGTTTTCAGGAAATCAAGCTCTTCTTCCAGTTTGCGCTTTCCTTCTATAGTCATCGGATATTGTTTCTCATTTGACATACTTTCCACTCCTTCAGCTGCATCTGCAGCAGATGCACCAATCTCGTCATATCATAATATACAATCATTGGAACTTCAACCCTATATTTAACCGGCGCGGTGAAGCGCCGGGGGTTACAGATGCTCTTCCAGAATCGCCTTGATCTTCGTCACCATCAGATCGATCGCGACTTCGTTCTGTCCGCCTTCGGGAATGATCACGTCTGCGTAACGCTTCGTCGGTTCGATGAACTGGTTGTGCATCGGCCGGACCACCGACAAGTACTGGCCGATGACGGAATCGAGCGTTCGGCCCCGTTCATTGATATCCCGCATGAGCCGTCTCAAGATCCGCAGGTCCGCGTCCGTGTCGACAAACAGTTTGATATCCATCAGATTCCTTAGCCGCTCATCTTCCAGGACGAGAATGCCCTCGAGGATGATGACATCCTTCGGTTCGATGTGGATCGTTTCATCGGAACGGGTATGGATCGCGTAGTTATAGACCGGCTTTTCGATCGGCCGGCGCTGCAGAAGTTCATTGATGTGTTCAATGAGCAAATCGTTATCGAAGGCGAGCGGATGGTCGTAATTCGTCTTCAGCCGCTCTTCAAACGCCAGGTCGCTTTGGTCTTTATAATAGTAATCCTGTTCGATCACCACGACGGAGTGTTCTTTGTACACTTCGTAAATGGCGTTTGTGACACTCGTTTTGCCGGAACCGGAACCTCCAGCGATCCCGATGACGACAGGGCGTTTCTTCTTCATGCCGGCACTCCTTTTTATACAGATTAACAGGCCGTCCCCGGCCGGTGACAGTTCAGTCGTAAAGCCGGGGTCCTCCTGGATCGCAGCCGTGAATTCTTTCAGCCGGCGGATCATCGTCCGCTTGCTTTTCGGCACTTCTTCCAAGGGCAGTCCGGCGAGCCCGTGCATGTGGACGTTATCACAAAAAAGGACGCCGCCTTCTGCAAGCAGCGGACTGTATTTATTAAAAAAACGGCCGTATTGGCCTTTGGCGGCATCGATAAAAATGGCGTCGTAACTCGAGTGGAGCGTCCCGGCATCGAATTCAAGCGCATCCCCTTCCAGTACGGTCACTTGGGCGCAGCCGGATTCCGCCATGAAGTTCCGGGCCAGTGCCGCCCGCTCCGGATCCCGTTCGATCGTGTCGATGACCGCATCCGGCAGCGCTTCCGCCATCCGGAGTGCCGAATAACCGATCGCCGAACCGATTTCGAGGATGCGTGCCGGCTTGTGCTGCCGGAGCCGCCGGATCAGTTCTTCCATGCCTTCGTCTTCCATGATCGGCACGTGATGCTGCTGTGCGTATTCTTTCATATCCCGCAATACGGATCGGGTTAAATTGGTATCCATTTCCAGTTTGTCACCTCTCGAAAATCCCGTTTAATGATAGCACAGAAAAAGAAGGAAGGCGAGGACGCCTCCCTTTCATCTGTCAGTTGCCGATATATTCCTGCTGGTTGGCCAGATGTTCTTCATACGTTTCCGCGAAATGGTTCCGTCCTTCGCTGTCGGCCAGGAAGAACAGGTAATCCGTATTGGCCGGATCGACGACCGCGGCCATCGACTCCTTGCCGGGCGATGAAATCGGCCCTGGCGGCAGTCCGTCGGTCACATATGTGTTGTACGGGCTTTCATATTCGTAATCGGCATACGTGAGACGCTCCTGATGTTCACCCATTCCGTAGATGACCGTCGGGTCCGTCTGCAGCCGCATACTTTCTTCCAGGCGGTTGTAGAAGACACTGGCGATGGTCTGGCGGTCGGACAGCGACGTCGCTTCTTCTTCCAGGAGCGACGCGAAAGTCAGTAGCCAATGCGGCGATTTCTGAAGTTTTTCGAGCGCCGGCGCATACTCCTGTACCGTGATCGCCATTTGCTCCACCATAGAATCGATGATCACTTTAAGCGGCGGCTCTTCCTCATAATACGGGTACGTCGCCGGGAACAGATAGCCTTCCAGCGCGTAGCGGATGTTTTCACCTTTGATTTCTTCAGTGAGCAAGTTCGGGTAGCGCGCCATCAGTTCATTGATGAACGCCTCATCGGTCGCGACTTCCATGAATTCCTCCGCCGTATAGCCGGTGTGCTCTTCGACGACCGCGGCGATCTCCTCCAAGTTGAGGCCTTCCGGGACAGTCATCGTGAACACCGGTTCATGGTAGACTTTGCCGGTCTTCAGGCTTTCCGTGATTTCGCCGAGTGTCATGGACGGCGACAGTTCATATGTGCCGGCCTGGAAATCGGATTCGTTATTGAACTTCACAAAATATTTATAAATCCTGTCATCTTCCACAAGTCCGTTCTCTTCCAGCAGAGCAGCGATCGAATCCAGTCCCGAACCGATCGGCACTTCGACCGTCACGGTCTCTTCCGACTCCGGATCCACCGGCTGCAAGGCATCCTTGACATATGAATACCCCTTATACAGGGCGGTGCCGACGACGATCAGCAGGACGAGAAACACAGCGAACACGATGCGACGGATGACTTTCGCTTCACGCTTTTTCTCTTTCATCCGTTCGAACATCACATCTTTTCTTGTCTGGTTTTCCACGGGTTCCCCCCCTTAAGTTTTCCAGTTAAGTATACAGGAACTCGGCAAAAAAGAAAAAGGCGGATAATCCGCCCTTTATTCTTCTTCTTCCTGATCGTCGAGGAAGGTGTTGAGCACTTCCTCGATCATGTCCCATTCTTCTTCTGTCTCTACCGGGTGGAGGTCGCCGGAGACTTCGCTCGCTTCATCCCCCGCCCGCTCGGTGAACGAATAGGCGTGGATTTCGATTTCCCCGTCTTCATCCTCATCTGCCCCTACCGGGTAATAAAGGACGTATGACTTGTCGAATTCCTCCGAGTCGAATGTGAAGAGCACTTCGTACAGCTGCTCGTTGCCTTCTTCGTCCACGATCGTGATCTGTGATTGTCCGTGTTCCATTTTTCATCACTCCTTAATTTTTGACTGTGGCAGCCCAAATTCCGCTGGTTATCTGTAAATTTTAGTTCAGCCCATCGAGGAGCCTCTGCTCGCCTTCGGGCCCACAGGAAGTGGGTCATGCAGGAGTCTCGCGAGGCACCTTGAACTGCGTCGCATTAAGCTCTATGCTGACTGCAAAGTGTCTGTTCGTAAATATACAACATTCAACTGAATTTCTGATGAAAGAGCGGCAGGCGGCGAATGAACGGGGAAGATTTTCTGGCCCGTTCATTTGCGACGAGCAAGCGCAGCGGCGCAGGAGCACGGGCTTTTGATATCGCCCCTCGGCAGGCAGCACCCCGACGTCCTGGCGCGCTGGCTGCATTTCCCACATCGTGTGGGTCAAAAGCTTCCGCCTGAAGCGATTTCATCACACCATTTCCAGTTGAAAACGTCTTATTTTTTACTGTCCAGATACCCCTGCAAAATCATGACAGCGGCCATTTTGTCGATGACTTTTTTGCGTTTCTTGCGGCTGACGTCGGCGGAGATCAGCATGCGCTCGGCCGCCATCGTCGACAGCCGCTCATCCCAAAGGATGGTCTTGACTCCGTGCGTCGCTTCCAGCAGTTCGGCATAGCGCTGCGAGGCTTCCCCGCGCGGCCCGACTGTATTGTTCATGTTTTTGGGAAAGCCGATGACCGCTTCGGTCACGTCGTACTGACGGATCAGTTCCCCGATCCGGTCCATCCCGAATTCGCCTTTCGCTTCGTCGATGCGGACCGTCTCGATTCCCTGCGCCGTCCAGCCGAGGGCGTCACTCACCGCAACGCCCACCGTTTTCGTGCCGACATCCAGGCCCATTGTCCTCATCGGCCGGAACGGTCATTTTTTTTGATGTAGAACTTGACCAGTTCTTCCAGGATTTCATCCCGCTCGAGCTTGCGGATCAGATTCCGCGCGTCTTCGTGCCGGGGGATATAAGCCGGATCCCCGGACAGAAGGTAACCGACGATCTGATTGATCGGATTGTACCCTTTTTCCTCCAGCGCGGAATGGACGTGAAGAAGGACATCCTTCACTTCCCGCTCCATCGAATCGTCCGACGGATTGAATTTCATGGTCTTATCAAACGAACTCATGACAAGCACCTCTCTCTGGGATTTGGGCCGAACTGCCCTCGTCTCTGCATGATTCCCATTATAACTGAAAACGGGACCGAATCAAACAGATTTCACAGTGCCGTACACGGATTCAAGCGCTTCATCGAGTTTCGAAGCGTCCTTCGCGCCAGCCATGGCGAAGTCCGGACGGCCGCCGCCTTTGCCGCCGCACTGTTCCGCGACTTCCTTGACGATCTGCCCGGCATTGTATTCCTTGCCGGCAATATCCTTCGTTACGCCGGCAGCGATCATCACTTTGCCGTCCGCGACAGCTCCGAGGACCACCACCGCTCCGTCCAGCTTCTGCTTGAGATCATCGATCATTTGACGGAGCTGATTGTTGTCTTTCGCTTCCACCCGGGCCGCCAGCACCGTGACGCCGCCGATCTCCCGCGCCTGTTCGAGGATACCGGCCGACTGGGCACCGGCGATTTTTGCCGACAGTGATTCGTTCTCGCGCTGCAGTTCCTTCAAGTCCTGCTGGACCGCCGCCACTTTGTTCGCCACTTCACGGGAAGAGGTCTTCAGGAGGCCGGCCGCTTCCTCCAGGATCAGCTCGGACTGCTTCAGGCTGTCATACGCCGCTTTGCCCGTCAGCGCTTCGATCCGCCGGATGCCTGCGCCGATCCCGCTTTCAGAAACGATCTTGAACACGCCGATCTGTGCAGTATTCACGACGTGCACGCCGCCGCAAAGTTCCAGGGAGAAGCCGCCGATATCGACGACACGCACGGTTTCCCCATACTTTTCGCCGAAGAGCGCCATCGCGCCCATATCCTTGGCGTCTTGCAGGCTGTGGTAGCCGGTGGATACGTCGATCCCTTCCCAGATCTTCTCGTTGACGATGCGCTCGATTTTTTCGAGCTCTTCATCCGTCACTTGGCCGAAATGGGAGAAGTCGAAACGGAGCCGGTCCGGTCCGACGTAAGAGCCGGCCTGGTTGACGTGCTGGCCGAGCACATCCTTCAGCGCCTGGTGCAGGATATGCGTGGCAGTATGGTTCTTGATCGTATGGCCCCGTTCTTCCGCCGTCACTTTCGCATGGACGCGCCCTTTCGACAGTTCGCCCGACAACACCCGGACCGTATGGAGATTCTGACCGTTCGGCGCTTTTTTGACATCTGTCACTTCCGCCTGGAACGTGTCGCTCGAAATGATTCCTTTATCCGCGATCTGGCCGCCGCTTTCCGCATAGAAAGGCGTCACATCCAGCATAAGCTGTGCTTCTTCCCCTTCCTGCACCCGGTCGGCAAGCTGGCCGTCCTGGATGATCGCCGTGATTTCCGCATCGGTTTCAAGCGTTTCGTAGCCGATAAACTCGCTCGGGGCGGTCAGCTTTGAGAGGACGTCCGACTGGGTCTGCATCGAGTTCGTCGCCTGGCGCGCGTTCCGTGCCCGCTCCCGCTGCTGTTCCATCGCGGCCGCGAATCCGGCGCGGTCCGCCGTCATCCCTTCTTCATCCGCGAATTCCTCGGTCAGTTCGACCGGGAAGCCGTACGTGTCATATAGCCGGAAAATTTCTTCTCCCGGAATGACCGTATTTCCGGCCGATTTCTCTTTTTCGATGACCGAAGACAGAATGGCCATCCCTTCGCTCAGTGTTTCATGGAACCGCTGTTCTTCCTGTCTGACGACCCGTTGAATAAAGTCCGCTTTTTCCTCCACTTCCGGGTAGAAGTCCTTCATGATGCCGCCGACTGTCGGCACGAGCTCGAACATGAACGGTTTTTCGATGCCGAGCTTCTTGCCGTAGCGGACCGCCCGGCGCAAGAGCCGGCGGAGGACGTAGCCTCTTCCTTCATTCGACGGGAGCGCGCCGTCGCCGATCGCGAACGCGACTGTCCGGATATGGTCGGCGATCAGTTTGAACGCCATGTCGTCTTCTTTATTTTCCTTATACTTCTTGCCGGAAAGCTCTTCCGTCTTTTCGATGATCGGCATGAACAGGTCCGTATCGTAGTTCGTCGGCACATCCTGTACGACCGACGCCATCCGCTCAAGTCCCATGCCGGTGTCGATGTTCTGTTTCGGCAGCGGCGTGTACGTGTGATCCGGATTGTGGTTGAACTGCGAGAACACGAGGTTCCAGATTTCCAGGTAGCGGTCGTTCTCCCCGCCCGGATAAAGTTCCGGATCTGACGGGTCATCCCCGTAAGACGGACCGCGGTCATAGAAAATCTCCGAATTCGGTCCGCTCGGGCCTTCCCCGATATCCCAGAAATTCCCTTCGAGCCGGATGATCCGCTCTGCCGGAACCCCGACTTCATCATGCCAGATGTTATACGCTTCCTCGTCTTCCGGGTGGATCGTCACGGACAGTTTTTCCGGATCAAAGCCGATCCATTTGTCACTTGTTAGGAATTCCCATGCCCAATGGATCGATTCCGTCTTGAAGTAATCGCCGATCGAGAAGTTGCCGAGCATTTCGAAAAACGTGTGATGACGCGCCGTGCGCCCGACATTCTCGATATCATTCGTCCGGATCGATTTCTGTGCATTGACGATGCGCGGGTTTTCGGGGATCACCCGGCCGTCAAAGTACTTCTTCAGTGTCGCGACGCCTGAATTGATCCATAAAAGCGACGGGTCTTCGAACGGGACGAGCGGCGCGCTCGGTTCCACGTCATGCCCTTTCTCTTTAAAAAATTCCAAAAACAGCCTGCGGATTTCTGCAGCTTTCAATTCTTTCATAACCTTTTCCTCCTTTAATTGAATGCAAAAAAGCTTCCGCCCCAAAAAAGGGACGAAAGCTCTGTTCGCGGTACCACCCTAGTTACACGGCTTGCGCCATGTCTCTCAAGACTGCCTTAACGCGGCATGGGACGGCAGGGATTAGCCTGCACTCCGGAGCAGCACAGTCCGAAGCGGGCGGAAGTCCTTGCAGCCTGAGGGACTTCTCTCTGGATCGCGCGCATTTCAGCTGAATCTCCATCTGTGAATTGCCATATTTGATTTCATTATAGAAAACCGGTCCCGGCCTGTCAATCAGCGGCCCGCAAAATCCGCGGGCGTCACGCCCTCCATGCCGATCAGCGGCGGTATGGACTCGAGGTTATCCGGTGTCAGTCGCGTCGGTTTTTCTTCCGGTTCCGCCGTCTGCGACTTCAGCCGGTTCTTCAGCGACGTCTGCCGCTCGGTGCCGTCTGAGCGGGTCACACCGAACCGAAACACGTCCGGATCGCCGCACAGGATGAGGAAATTCTTCGACCGGGTGATGCCCGTATACAACAAGTTCCGCCGCAGCATCTTCATGTAGCTGCGGACGACCGGCATGACGACGATCGGGAATTCCGATCCTTGCGATTTGTGGATGGAACAGCAATAAGCGAGCGTCAGCTGGTTCAGGTCGCTCCGCTGGTACGTCACTTCGATGCCGTCGAACGACACGACGAGCAGGTCCTGCTTCTCCACCGTCTCTTTCGCTTTGAAGATGGCGATGACTTCCCCCATGTCGCCGTTATACACTTGGCTCTCGGGCTGATTGACGAGCTGCAGCACCTTATCGCCGATGCGGTACGTCACATCGCCGAACGACAGTTCCTTCCGGGAGCCGTCCGGGTTGCCGTTGACCATTTCCTGGATCAGCTTATTAAGGGAATCAATGCCGGCCGGTCCGCGGTACATCGGGGCGAGCACTTGGATGTCGCGGATGGAATGCCCTTTGGCGATGGCGTTCTTCACGACCGATTCCACGACGGATGGAATCTGTTCGGTGCCTGCGCGGATGAACGAGCGGTCGGACGTCTTCATCAGCAGATCATCCGGACAGTTCCCGCGCTTCATCTCATGCGCCAGTGTCACGATCGACGAACCTTCCGCCTGCCGGTAGATCTCTTTCAGTTCGATGACCGGCACCGCTTTCGAATCGAGCAGATCCCGGAGCACCTGACCCGGTCCGACCGGCGGCAGCTGATCCTGATCGCCGACGAGGATGAGCTGCACATCATCCGGCAAGGCTTTCAGCAGCTGATGCGCCAGCCACGTGTCGACCATCGACACTTCATCGATGATGATGAGCTTGCCGTCGATTTCCCGCTCGGTCTCTTCTTCCTTCTCCTGGCCGGTGAAGCCGAGGAGCCGGTGGATCGTCATCGCGGGAAGGCCGGTCGATTCGTTCAGGCGTTTGGCGGCGCGGCCGGTCGGTGCCGCGAGGATGACGGGGAACGGCTCTTTCTTCTTGGCGTATTCCTTCGGATCGAGCGACAGGCCGTGAAGCTCGGCGTACACTTCGACCAGTCCCCTCACGACCGTCGTCTTGCCGGTCCCGGGGCCGCCGGTAAGGATCATGACCGATGAATTGACGCTCTCTTCGATCGCGGCCGCCTGCGTCTCCGCATACGTCACGCCGAGCCGTTCTTCCGCTTCGCCGATCGCCATCCGGATCTCCGAAGCCGGGAACCGCTCCCGTTCTTCCTGTTTTTCTGCCAGCAGCTGCAGTTTCGAGGCAATGCCGACTTCGGAATAATAAAGCGACGGCATATACAGCCGGTTTTCTTCACCCGCCACTTTGCCTTCTTCATGCAGTTCGATGATCGCTTTTTTGATCGATTCGAAATCGATCTCGCCGCTCTGGCTCGATTCGAGCATGTTCTTCGCTTGCGGGACGACCCAATCGGTTTCCACGAACACGTGTCCGTCCGACAGCGACGTATGGCTGATCAAATGGAGGATCGACGCCTTGATTCGGTCCGGATGCGCCCCCCTTAAGCCGAGTCTCGCGCCGAGTTCATCCGCCCGCTGGAAGCCGACTCCTTCGATTTCCTCAATCAGCCGGTACGGATTCTTCTGCAGCACTTCGATCGTCTCTTCCCGGTACGCCTGGTAGATCCGCATCGCTACCTGCGGCCCGAAGCCCCACTCGTTCAGCTGGATGATGACGCGTTCCATGCCGAGGTTGTTTTCCAGACCGGTGCGGAGGGTGTCTTTTTTATCATCGGTCAGGCGCGGGATCGAATCGAGGACGGACGGGTCGTCGAGGATCTTCTGGATCGTGTCCTTCCCGAGTTTATTGACAATCGTTTCCGCCGTTTTACGGCCGATCCCCGGAAACATATCGCTCGACAGGTAATGGACGATGCCGACTTCCGTCTCCGGCACTTCTTTCGAGAACGCCTCTGCCTGAAACTGGATACCATATTTCGGGTGCTTGACGATGTGGCCGGTGAACCGGTACTTTTCATCCGTCGCGAGCTCCGGGAAATAACCGGAGACAATGATCTCCTTCTCGGCGTAATCTGTGTTCGTCTCACTGATCTTCACTTTGGCGATGGAGAACAAGTTCTCGGGATTATGGAAAATGGAGACGATCGGCCGGCCGGCCAGATACTGCTTTTCCTGTTCAAATAAATCGGGCTGATAGGCCATCGCGGCCGCCTCCTTCACTCGGTGTTGTCCTTACCACTATCATGACACCGCGCTGTTTCTGTTGCAATAAAAAATACGGGAAGACCGGTGCAATCCGAAGGACTGTCCCGATCTTCCCGTCCAGGTCGTTCAGCTGCCGCCGTTCAATTCAGCCGCTGCAGGATCATGTCGTACACGTCCCGCGCCTGATCATGGCCTTCATTCAGCGTGAATGCCTGTTTCAGATGGTACAGGGCACTTTCTGTGTCATCCGTCGACACCGCGTACAGGATCCCGAGGTTGTAATGGGCATCCGCGTGGTCCGGGTCGAGTTCCAGCACTTTCCGGAACTCCGGCTCCGCCGCTTCGAAATACTCGAGCGTCGCCAGCGTGATCCCGTACCCCATCCGCGCTTCCGCGTCTTCCCCGTCCAGCTCGACCGCCCGCTGGTAATACGGGAGCGCGAGGCGCGGGTTCTGCAGCCGCTCGAAGCTTTTGCCGAGCATGAAATGCGCGTCCGGCCCTTCGATGCCGAGCTGGAGCGCTTTCTCGTACAGCTTCAGCGCTTCCTCGTAACGGTCTTCATTAAAATAAAGGTTCGCCAATCCATAGCAGGCGGTCGCCGAATCCCCATCGAGCGTCAGCGCTTTCTGGAAAAAGCGCTCGGCGCGCTCCGTGTCGCCGGTCGCCGCCAATACGTGGCCGAAATTGATGTAGCCGAGCGGATTGTCCGGTTCTTCTTCGATCGCTTTCGTGAATGCGGCGATCGCTTCCTCGTACTTTCCTTCCTGCAGGGAGTGAATGCCGGTTTCGTTGTAGTTCATTCCGCCACCTCCGTCAGCCGACGTAGCCGAGCTGTTCTCCTTGTCTGTAGATGCCGTCGATCGTGCCGCCGCCGAGGCATTCTTCCCCGTCGTAGAACACGACGGCCTGGCCCGGCGTCACGGCGCGGGCGCGTTCGTCGAATGTGACGAGCGCTTCGCCGTCCTTCACTTCGAGTGTCACCGGCAGGTCTTCCTGGCGATAGCGGATCTTCGCCGTGCAGCGGATCGGCTTCGACAGGTCGAATTTCCGCGTGAAGCTCAAGTCGACCGCCGTCAGTGCATCCGAAAACAGCGCGTCGTTGTTGATGTTCTGCCCGACGTACAGCACGTTGCGGTCGAGATCCTTGCCGATGACGAACCAAGGATCCCCCGCGCCGCCGATCCCGAGGCCGTGGCGCTGGCCGATCGTGTAGTACATGAGGCCGTCGTGCTCGCCTTTCACTTCCCCGTCGAACGTCTCCATGCGGCCCGGCTGCGCCGGCAGGTACTGGCTCAGGAATTCCTTGAAGTTCCGCTCGCCGATAAAGCAGATGCCGGTGGAATCTTTTTTCTTCGCCGTAGCAAGACCCGCCGCTTCCGCGATTTCGCGCACGTTCTTCTTTTCGAGGTGACCGATCGGGAACATCACCTTCGACAGCTGCTCCTGTGTGAGCTGGTTCAGGAAATACGTCTGGTCTTTGTTCCGGTCCTTGCCGCGGAGCATCTTCGTCTCTTCGCCGTGTTCGACCTGCGCGTAGTGGCCCGTCGCGAGGTAATCCGCGCCGAGCGACAGCGCGTGCTCGAGGAACGCCTTGAACTTGATTTCTTTATTGCACATGACATCCGGATTCGGCGTCCGGCCCGCCTTGTATTCGTCGAGGAAATACGTAAACACCTTGTCCCAATACTGTTTCTCAAAGTTCACTGCATAGTACGGGATGCCGATCTGGTTGCACACGCGGATAACGTCTTCGTAGTCTTCCGTCGCCGTGCACACCCCGTTCTCGTCGGTGTCATCCCAGTTTTTCATGAAGATGCCGATGACATCGTATCCTTGTTCTTTCAATAAATAAGCTGCGACCGATGAGTCGACGCCGCCGGACATGCCGACGACGACGCGCGTGTCGCACGGAGCTTTTGCAGTCATTTCATTCTCACCTTCTTTAGTTAGTCAGCCGTGCAGCGATCTGCGCCGCTTTTTGTGCAGCTTCTGTCACCGTCTCTTCCGTCAGTCCGAGGCCGAAGCTGAAACGGACGGAGTTGCGGCCTTCGTCGGCGGATTCGCCGTACATGGCGATCAGGACATGCGACGGTTCGACCGACCCGGCCGTGCAGGCGGAGCCGCTGGAAGCACTGATGCCGGCGAGGTCGAGGTTCACGAGGAACGGCTCGATGCCGATGCCGGGGATGCTGATGTTCAGGACATGGGGCAGCTGGTCCGCGCCGTTTTCCTTGAACGGGATGCCCTGTCCGCGGAATGCTTCCCTGAATATGTCCTTATAGCGCCGGAATTCTTCGGCTTTCGCTTCCATCGTCTCCTGCGCGATCGACACAGCCTTCGCGAATGCCGCAGCGGCCGGCACGTTCTCTGTCCCGGCGCGCCGTTTTTTCTCCTGCTCCCCGCCGAATAAAAGCGGGGACAGTTTCACGCCTTTGCGCTGGTACAGGAAACCGATCCCTTTCGGCCCGTTCAGTTTGTGGGCGGACACGGACAATAAGTCGACACCGAGTTTATTGACATCGATCGGCAGCACGCCGTACGCCTGCACCGCGTCGGTGTGGAACACCGCCGGGTGGTCCTGCAGCAGGCGACCGATGTCCGCTATCGGCTGGATGGTGCCGACTTCGTTATTGCCGAGCATGATCGTGACGAGGACGGTATCGTCGCGGAGCGCCTCCCGAACGTCTTCGGCGCGGACGAGCCCGTTTTCATCGACCGGCAAAAAAGTGACATCCCACCCTTGCTGGTCAAGCCGTTTGCACGCGTTCAGCACGGCGTGGTGTTCGATGGCGGACGTGATGATGTGGCCTTTTTTATGATTTGCGGCGGTTCCGAATATCGCCATGTTGTCGGCTTCAGTCCCGCCGCTCGTCAGGATGATCTCCGATTCCTGTGCGCCGATGCTGCCGGCGAACACTGCGCGGGCGTCATCGAGCACTTTCCGGGACTTGCGCCCGGTATCGTGGATGCTCGACGGATTGCCGTACAATTCCGGCAGCAGCTCTGTAAATACGCGCACCACATCCGGATGGATCGGGGATGTGGCGGCGTGGTCTAAATAAATTCGTTCCATATTCTGCACCTCTATATATAATACATGTACGGATCAGACGGGCATTCGCTCGAATGCCTCGCCAAATCGTCGATTGTGGTCGTGTCCAGGACATTTTTGACGGCATCGCGGATGCGGATCCACAGCTCCCGCTGCGGCTGTTCGGCATCCTCGATCCCCTCGACCGGCTGGATTGGTCCTTCCAGCACGCGGATGACGTCCGCCGCGGTGATCTGGACCGCCGGTTTCGCAAGCATATAGCCGCCATACGCCCCCCTGACGCTCTGGACAAGCTGGGCGTTCCGCAGCGGCGGGATGAGCTGCTCGAGATACGCTTCCGACAGCGCGTGTTCCGATGCGATGAGCCGGAGCGGCACCGGCCCGTCCCCGTTCCGTTTTGCCAATTCTGTCATGATGATCAGCCCGTATCGGCCTTTCGTCGAAATTTTCATAAAGCACCCCTGGTCAATGATTGAATCTTCTTCAGGAAAGTATAACATAATCCGTGGCACACCCGGGCCGGAAATGACTTTTCCCTTGAGGAAAGCTATACTGGGAACAGATTTCCGGCACTGTTTTTATTGGAAGGAGCGACTGTTGTGAACAATGAACCTTTGGCGTACCGGATGCGGCCGCGCACGATTGATGAAGTGATCGGTCAGGAAGATGTGATCGGCCCGTCCACCGCCCTCTATAAAATGATCAAAAACGGCCACGTGCCGTCGATGCTGCTGTACGGCGAACCCGGGATCGGCAAGACGTCGATCGCGTATGCCATCGCCGGCACGTCGGAGCTGCCGTTCATCGCACTGAATGCCACGACATCCGGCAAGAAGGATATCGAAGAGGTGGTCACCGAGTCCCGCATGACGGGCAAAGTCCTGCTGTTTTTGGACGAAATCCACCGGTTCAATAAATTACAGCAAGACGCGCTGCTGCCGCACGTCGAAAGCGGCGCGATTGTGCTGATCGGCGCGACGACGGAAAATCCGTTCCATGACGTGAATCCCGCCATCCGCTCCCGCTGCGGGGAAATCAAACAGCTGAAGCGGCTGACGCACGGACATATCGTCAAACTGCTGCAGGCGGCGCTCGAAGATCCGGAACGCGGGCTCGGCCGGCAGCGGATCGACATCTCCGACGACCAGATCGACCGGCTGGCGACCGGCTCCGGTGGTGATGCGCGCAAGGCGCTGACGCTTCTGGAATCCGTCGTCTTCGCATCCGATGAGGCGGGCGGCGTCGTGCGCGCCGATGACGACATCCTCGGGCAGATGATGAAGCGGATCGGCGTCTACGGAGATAAAAAAGGCTCGCATTTCTATAATTTATTGAGTGCGCTGCAAAAATCCGTGCGCGGCAGTGACGTCAACGCCGCCATGTATTACTTGGCGCACCTGTTGGAAAACGGCGACCTGACCGCTGTGACCCGGCGGTTATTGGTCATGGCGTACGAAGACGTCGGGCTTGCGGCGCCGCACGTCGGCGCGCATGTGCTCGCAGCCTGCCAAGCGGCTGACCGGCTCGGCCTGCCGGAAGCGCGCATCCCGCTGGCGAACGCCGTCGCGGAGATGTGCATGTCGCCGAAGTCGAATTCGGCGTATAAAGCGGTCGACGCAGCAGCGGCGGCGATCAACGCGGGCAAAACCGGCGACATCCCGCCGCACTTGAAGGACGGCCACTATGCCGGGTCGAAAGCGCTCGGACACGTCGGGTATGTCTACCCGCATGACACGCCGATCGGCTCGTTCGGCGGCTGGGCGGATCAGGATTATTTGCCGGAAGCCGTGCGGGGCGCGGAGTTTTACTCGCCTGTGCTGGCGGGGGATGAGAAGAAGATGGCGGGGATTTACGAGAAATTGAAGACGTTCCGGAAGAAGAAGTAGGATTTGTACGGTTTATTTTTTATTTGTACGCGGTAATTTCGATTTATCCGCTTTATTTTTCGTTTATCCGCTATATTTTGATTTTATCCGCTTTATTTTCCGTTTATCCGCGATAATCCGGATAATTACGCTGTTAATCAAATCTGTATCGCCACCGGATTCGATTCATCCACGCGAGGCTCCAGTTGTCCGCAAGATAAGCGATGAGCAGGACCGCGAGTGCCGTCGCTGAACCGATCAGAAAAGATTTCATGCTTGTTCCTCCATCTTGTGAAATTCATCACGTCCATGATACTGCACTTGCCGCGTGTTGGGAAGCGGACCGCCAGCGGT
>NZ_NHTN01000038.1 GCF_002167005.1 Indiicoccus explosivorum | reverse complement strand
TCCGGTGCCTGGCACCGCCCATGTGGCACCGTCCATGTAGCCCCGCCGATGAACTCCCCGCCGGCACTTTGATAAAATCCCGGGGCTTTGGTAATATGGACTGCGGAACGAAAGCTGAAAGGAAGTTATTATATGATTAAACCCTTAAATAATTGGAATAAACGGCTGCTTCCGCTTTTCGCGCCAGCGATTCTCGCTTCAGCCATTCTCGCGGGCTGCACGGAGGAAGCCGCTGACGGAACGGAAACCTCGCCGGAAGACGTCTCGGAAGAGGAACCGTCCGAATCGCAGGAACCGGAAACGGCGGAAAACGCGGAACCGTCCGAAACGCAGGAACCGGACACAGCCGATGAAGAAGAGGCCATGCCGGAATCCGCCGAGCCGGCCCAGGATGCGCCCGCCGACCTCGGCGCCCCATACGATCAGCTGGAGGAATTCATCGCTGCCTATGAACTGCCGGCGGAAGGGCGCGTGCCGACAGAAGACGATGCCTACTCAGTATTCCCGAACCCTAACGCGGTCGTCATCTATGAGAACGGCTATACGTTCGACGCTGAGACCCGCCGGCTGATCATGATCAAATACAATGAAGACGGCGAAAAGCCGGAACCGGCACCGGGACAGGAGACGGGCGTCGTGCTGGGCGCGATCGCGGATGCCATGGCGACTCCCAATCTGGATGAAGTCCTGACCGGGACCGATGTCGCCTATGTGACCGGACGCCTCGAAGAAGCGAAAGCGCTGAATGACTTCGAACCGCTTGAAGTGTGGCTGACGGCGCGGATCGAAGAGCTGCAATCCGCCGGAGCGCTGGAAGACGGCGACGGGAAGGACGCCGCGCTCGCGGACATCCAAGCCCATTTCGACTCGTTCAACTCCATATGGCGGCAATGACAGGGCGCTCCGGCGTCCTTTTTTTATTCGCTGCCGAAAACGGCGCTGCACCAGCCTTCCACAGTCAATAAAACAGGAACCCCAATGCGAACTTTCTGAAAAATATGGAAACGGACCTCCCGGAATGGTATACTAATCCATAAATTTCAGACAGAGGTGATTTCATGAATGTCCCAATGGTGCTGACCGATTTTCTTGACCGCGCTGTGCGGCTGTATGGTGAAAAGGAAGCGGTGATCAGCGGCGAACAATCATTTACATACCGCGAGCTGAATGACCGGGTGAACCGGCTGTCGCACGGACTGAAAAATCTCGGAATCGAAAAAGGCGCCCGCGTGGCGGTGCTCGCGCCGAATACGCCGGAAATGCTGGAAGCGTTCTACGGCATTTTCCAGCTCGGGGCGGTGATGGTGCCGCTCAACACCCGCCTGAAACCGGACGATTATTTATTCATCCTGAACCATAGCGAATCAAAGGTGCTGTTCGTCGATCAGGAACTGCTGCCGCTCATCGAACCGGTGCGGGAGCGGCTGGAGACGGTCCAGCGAATCGTCGTTTATTGCAAAACCGGCGAATCGGAGGACCTGAACTACGACAAATGGCTGCAGGCGTTCCCGACGATACCGTTCAACCGGGCGGAAATCGAAGAGGATGACGTGTGCAGCCTGCTGTATACGAGCGGGACGACCGGCAATCCGAAAGGCGTCATGCTGACGCACCGCAACAATTACCTGCACGCCCTGTCGACGATGCACCACCTGCGCGTCACGGACCGCGACGTCTACCTGCATGTGCTGCCGATGTTCCACGTCAACGGCTGGGGCGCGCCGTTCTACTACACCGCCAACGGTGCGCGCCACATCACCTTGCGGAAAGCGGCGCCCGAAGCGATTTTCGAGGCAGTCAATAAATTCGGTGTCACCGTGCTGCACATGGCGCCGACCGTTCTGAATTCCGTGCTTCAGTACTATGAGGAGCATTCCCCGCCGGCCGGTGACGGCGTCCGCGTCGTCATCGCCGGATCGGCGCCGCCGCCCGCCTTCGTCCGCCGTGTCGAAGAAGAGCTCGGCTGGGAATTCATCCAAGTGTACGGCATGACGGAATCAACCCCGCTCAGCCTCGTATCGACGATCCGCTCCGGGCAGGAGGGCTTGGCCGACGAGGCGAAGACGCGCATCAAAGCGAAAGCGGGCTATCCGATGATCGGCTCGGACGTGCGCGTCGTCGATCCGACAGGCGAAGAAGTGGCGATGGACGGCACCGAAGTCGGTGAAGTCACCGTCCGGGGGCACGGCGTCATGAAAGGCTACTGGAAAAACGAAGAAGCGACGGAGGAAGCGATCAAGAACGGCTGGCTGCATACCGGCGACATGGGCACCGTCGACGAGTTCGGCTACATCGAAATCACCGACCGCAAAAAAGACATCATCATCAGCGGCGGCGAGAACATCTCATCCATCGAAGTGGAAGGCGCGCTGTACGACCATCCGGCTGTGCGCGAAGCCGCCGTCATCGCCGTGCCGCACGAAAAATGGGGCGAGACGCCACACGCGTACGTCGTGCTGCGGGACGGGCAGGATGTATCGGCAGAAGACATCATCGCCTATTCCCGCGACCGGCTCGCCCACTTCAAAGCCGTGACGGGCGTCACCTTCGTCGATGAACTGCCGAAGACCGCATCCGGCAAGATCCAGAAAGTGCACTTGCGGAATGCGTACTGGGACGCGAAAGGTGAAAAAGCCGGCAAGTACGTGAATTGAGGGGATTTACGCTGAGCGCGGGAGGGGGATCTGCATGCTTTGTATAAAGCGGCGGATTCCCCTGTTTTTTTGAGGTGCCAGGCACCAATTTTCAGAAAATTGGTGCCTGGCACCATCCATGTGGCACCATCCGTGCGAACCCTGCATTGACTCCGCATGTCTTGTCAGCTAATCTGAAATAAAGGAAAACGCTTACATATCACCCAGAAAGGAAGTGAGGCCAAGTGGCGATACCTGTCATCATCGACTGCGACCCGGGAATCGACGATGTGATGGCGCTCCTGCTCGCGTTCGTCCGGCCGGAGCTCGATGTCCGGCTGATCACGACGGAAGCCGGCAATCAGACGCAGGACAAGACGTCCTTCAATGCGCGCGGGTTCGCGGATCTCATGAAGCAGAAAATCGAAGTGGCGCGCGGGCTGGAACAGCCGCTGATGCGCACGCTCGAAGTCGCCGGGCACGTCCACGGCGACACCGGCCTCGGCAGTCTGACGCTCGATGAGCCGGTGACGAAAGAAAGCCGCCGCTCAGCCATCGACGCACTGCGCGAGACCATTCTTGAAAGTCCGGAAGAGACGGTGCTCGTCGCGACAGGCCCCTTGACGAATATCGGCGCCCTGTTCCTCGCTCACCCAGAAGTGAAGGCCCACATCCGGTACATTTCGTTCATGGGCGGCGCGGCGGTTGGAGGAAATGTGACCCCGACTGCCGAATTTAATGTGTATACGGATCCGGAGGCGGCGGATCTCGTGTTCCGGTCCGGTGTGCCGATCGTCATGAGCGGGCTCGATGTGACCCACAAGGCGTACATGACGGAACAGGACCTGCAGGCGATCGAAGCGATCGGCACGCCGCTCGCCCGCGAAATCATCGCGATGCTGAAGTTCTACGGCAAGGCGGCACAGCAGACGCCGTTCCACGAGCCGCACTTCGCCGACGTGATCCGGCTGCATGACCTGTGCGCCGTCGCTTATGCCATAAAACCGGAGCTGTTCGCCGGCATGGACTGCCACGTGGAAATCGAGACGGAAGGGAGGCTGACGTCAGGGACGACGGTCGTGGATTATACGAACCGGACGAAAAAACCGGCGAACGCCCATGTGCTCCATTCGGTGGACCGGGAAGCGTTCGTCCGGCTGTTCACGGACGCCGTCCGCGAAGCGGGCGGCTGAAAAAGGATTCCATCATTTATTCGCATTTATCCTGATCATGAAGGAGAGAAGTTCCATGAATAAAACAGCCACCAGAAAACGCAGTTTCCAGCAGGATTTCAGCCTGCTCGCGCTGCTGCTCATCCCGATCGGCGTCGCGATCAATTTCGTCGGTTTCCAACTGGCGCAGGTTCTGCGCCTGCCGATCTTCCTCGACGTCATCGGCACGATTCTCGTCGGCGTCATCGCCGGCCCATGGGTCGGGCTTTTGACCGGCCTCATCACGAACTCGATCACGGCGATCTTTAACCCGGTGTACTTCCCGTACGTCGTCGTGTCGATGGCGATCGGTGTTGCGGCGGGCCTCCTGTCGAAAGCGGGGCTGCTGCGCACACTGCCGAAAGCAATCCTTTCGGGTCTCGTCATCACCGCGGTCGCGGTCGTCATTTCCGCGCCGATCACCGTCATTTTCTTCGGCGGCGCGACGGGCAATACGTCTTCGGCGATCACCGCGACGTTCCTCGCGACCGGCCAGACGATCTGGCAGGCCGTGTTCTCGTCGACGATCATCACTGAAATCGCCGACAAAGTCATTTCCGTGCTCATCGTGTTCTTCATCGTCCGCAGCATTTCGGACCGCTATCTGTCGAAAATGAAATACGGCGAGCAGTATATGAAGCGCAACCGGCGCAAGTAAGGAGCTGAAAAGATGGCAACGAATGCGATACGCGCCCTGCACCCGATGACGAAATTCACGTTCGCGCTGTTCGTGACGGCTGCCGTCATCGCGGTTCCGAGTTACCTGTTCGCTTACGCCATGTTCGCGGCACTCCTTGTGATCGCCGCAGCGGCGGGCGTCTTGCGCGAGTTTTTCGCGTTCGTGCTGAAGACGCTCGTCGTCCTGCTCATCATCGTGTTCCTCATGCAGCTTTTGTTCTACCCCGGTGACGATATCATCGGCGGCTGGTGGGTGTTCACGCTGACGCAGGAAGGGCTGGCGTACGGTCTTTTATTGACATCGAGGATCCTTGCGATCGGCTCGGCGTTCATCCTGTTTTTCCGCATCACCGAAGTGAAGGACTTCGTCAAGGCGCTCGAGAACATGGGGCTGCCGCCGGCCGGCGCGTACGTCGTGCTGTCGACGCTGCAGATCATCCCGGAAATGCGGCGCCAGTCGAACGTCATTATGGACGCGCAGAAAACGCGCGGCGTCGAGACGGAAGGCTCCGTCCTCGTCCGTGCGAAAGCGTTCCTGCCGACACTGACACCGCTCATCCTGTCGGCGATCGCGAGCACCGAAGAACGCGCGATCACGCTCGAATCCCGGGCGTTTTCCGCTCCGGTCAATAAAACCAGCCTCCACACGCTGGAACGGCGGCCGATCGACACAGGGCTCATCGCCCTGTTCACGATCGGTGCGGTGGCGCTCATCGTCTGGAGGGTTGCTGTATGGATCCTGTAATCCAGCTGAAGAACGTGTCGTACCGTTATCCTGTCGGGGATGAACAGGTGCTGAAAAATGTGTCGCTTGACATCGGCCGCGGGAAGCTCGTCACCATCGTCGGCAACAACAGTGCGGGCAAGACGACGCTGTGCAACTTGATCCGCGGGTTTATTCCCCACTTTTATAAAGGCGATCTGGAAGGATCGGTCCTCGTGGATGGCGAAGAGATCGCGGACGCGCAGCTGGGCCAGCTCGCCGAGAAAATCGGCTACGTGTTCCAGAACCCATTCATCCAGATTTCAGGCGTCAAAGAGACGGTATTCGATGAAGTGGCGTTCGGGCTCGAGAACCTCGGCGTGCCGGTCGATGACATCCGGCGGCGCGTGGAAGATGTGCTGCAGCTCGTGAAGATCGATAATCTGAGGAATAAAAACCCGTTCGAACTGTCGGGCGGGCAGCGGCAGCGCGTGGCACTCGCGTCGATCATCGTCATGGACCCGGATATCCTCGTCATCGATGAACCGTCGTCGCAGCTCGATCCGGTCGGGACCGAGCAGGTATTCGACATCATCCGGCTTATGAAAGAACGCGGCAAGACGATCGTGCTCGTCGAGCATAAGATGGACCTCATCGCTGAATACGCCGATGAACTGATCGTCCTTGCTGACGGGGAAGTAAAGCTGCATGGCCCGGTGCGCGAGGTGTTTGCAGACCCGTCGTACATGGCGCTCGGCATCCAGTATCCGCACGCGGCGGCGCTTGCGCTCGACCTGCAGGAAAAGGGGATGGAGCTGCCGTTCCTGCCGATCCGGGACGAAGAAGTGGCGGAGTGCCTGGCACGCGCCCGCAGGAAGGAGGGACGCCCGTGACGGAAATCCGGCTGAAAGGTGTCAGTTTCGCTTACCCCGACGGCACGAAAGCATTGGAAGACCTGGAGCTGACGGTCCGCGCCGGTGAGCGGGTCGCGATCGCCGGCCAGAACGGCGCCGGCAAGACGACCGCCGTGAAACTGATGAACGGGCTCCTGAGGCCGACGGAAGGGACGGTGGAAGTCGGGGACTGGGACACGAAGGACCGGACGACCGCCCAGCTGTCGAAGAAAGTCGGCTACGTGTTCCAGAACCCGGATGATCAGATTTTCCATAATGAAGTTATCGACGAAGTGCGGTTCGGCCCGAAGAACATGGGATTCGACGAAGCGCGCACCGACGAACTGACCGCCTGGGCGATCGGCCTGTGCGGCATCGTGAAGCACGGGGAAGAGAACCCGTACAACTTGCCTTACTCGATGCGCAAGTTCGTCACGGTGGCATCCGTCATCGCCATGGACGGCGACGTCGTGATCATGGACGAACCGACGGCGGGCCAGGATCAAGTCGGCCTGGCGATCCTGAAGGACGTTCTCGATGAACTCGGACGCCGCGGGAAGACCGTCATCACCATCACTCATGACATGGAATTCGTCGCCGAGCACTTCGACCGGCTCGTCATCATGGCAAACCGCCGCATCATCGCGGACGGACCGGCGTCGGAGCTGTTCTCCAGGGAAGCGGTCTTGAAGGAAAGCATGCTCAAACCGCCGTCCGCCGCCATAATCGCGCAATCGCTCGGCCTTCCGGAAGGCATCATCCGGCGGAAACAGCTGGAGGAACACATTTTGGCGCGGGAGCCTCATTAACTGCATGCTGCAGGAAAAAACACAGGAATCGGAGATCGATACGGTTTCCGGTTTTTTCTGTTTTTCCGGACCGGCAGACGGACCTGAGGAGGGAGAAGCAAGTGGGTAATGGATACGGCTGCTTCGGCGGACCGTCAAGCTAGTCCTTTCCGCCTGTTCAGAAAAACCGCGAAATGCCTTATCATGGAAAAATAGTGTAGCCGCTCCCGGCACAGGGAGCAGGAGGTGATGGAATGAAACCGTTCAAAAAAGAAAACACCCCCATGAAGCGGGGCGTGGCTGTCCTGTTCGCGATACTTTATGCCGGGCTCCTTTTTACGGCGTTCCGCCTGTTTTTTGACGAAACGTATTTGAACGACAACCTCGCTTACTTCGCGCTACTCGGCTTCTGGCTGATCCTCTGCGCCGACCTCCTGGTCAGAAACAGCCGGAACCGTGAAGGGGATATTGTGTGAAAATGAGTGAAAATTGGTGCCAGGCACCAGAGAAAAGTACAATGAAACGATAAGAAAAACTGGTGCCAGGCACCAGTTTTTTATTTTTTCAGTCTACTTCCAAGTGCTGCTGCAATTTCATCCGGATTTGAAGGAGTTCGGCTTCATCGAACAGATAGTACCAGATACCGCCGATGATTTCCCCGTGCCCTTTTTCGACAGGGATTTGGCTGATGGAAGAAGCGGCGGCCGAGTAATGTTTCCGGATATCCATCATTTCTTTCAGCGTAAGGTTCGTTTTGACGTTTTCACCGACCACGTCGAGGAGCTCATCATACTTCACCAGCATATCCACGGAAAGACACTTTTTCACGATACTTTCGATGATCAGCTTCTGCCGGTCCTGCCGCCCGAAGTCGCCTCTCGGATCCTGCTTCCGCATACGGACGTAGGCGAGGGCTTCTTCGCCGTCGAGCTGGATCTCGCCTTCTTTGAAATCATCGAACGCAAGCGGATTCCGGATGGTCACCCCATCCAGCGCGTCAATCGTCTGCCGGAAACCGTCCATGTTCACTTCGATCACATAATCGATGGGAATATCAAGAAACTGCTCTACCGAACTGACCGACATGCCGATCCCGCCGAAAGCGTACGCATGGTTGATCTTGTCTTTCATGCCAAGACCGCTGATCTCCGTATAAGTGTCTCGAGGAATCGACAGCATATTGACAGAAGCGGTGTCAGGATTGATTGTCAGAACGATCATGGTGTCCGAGCGTCCCCGATCATTTTCCCGTTCGTCCACACCGAGGAGGAGGACAGAAAAAGGGTCCCGCTCATTCAATACAATTTCATCGATCCGCATATCCGGCGTGTTCCGTTCCAGCGGCACGTAAATATCCTCGACCGCTTCCGCCACGTTGTTATAAAACAGCAAAAGATAAACGCCCGCCGCCAGTCCCGTTAAGCCGAATAAAATCAGAGCCAGCCGAAAGGCTTTTTTCCGTTTTAGACGCAAGAAAGCCTACCTCCAATCATTAAAAATAGAATTATCAGATAATATAAGAAAATCATACTAGCAAATAGGGTAAAAAGAGGAGGTCAGAAATGATTAATTTGAAAATTAAATAAAATATAGGCTGATGACACTACTTTCCGTTCCGGTTTTATCGGGAAACGTCAGCGCAAGAAGACGGAATCAATTTGGAATCCGTCATCCAATCCTGCACGAAAAGCGCTGTATAAGCCTTTTTCGATGAAGTTGAAAATATGCGGCGGCTCCGCAGAAAAGAAAAAGAGTAAAAACAAGACCTATTACCTAAATGGAAATCGGAAGAAACGGCTGAGGAAATCGGAGTGAAGAGCAGCGAGAGAAGCGGGAGGTTCGACTAAAGTGCCTGGCACCAATTTTCACCATTGCGTACACAAAGGAGACAATTGGTGCCAGGCACCGCAAAAAACCACGCCACTTGACAGAATAGTTGAAACCTTATAAGATGAGGGTCAACTTGTTGTACGGACGACAAGTTCATTCAAAAGAGTAAGAGCCCAGTTGAGAGCAAGAGAGCAGGACAGCAAGATCAGAGCAGAGAAGAGCGAAATCGGAGACGAAGACGAGTAGGCGAAGGACGCTGCCCAGAGAACCGGCGGCTGGTGGAAGCCGGAGAGCGGGCCTTTGCACGAATGGACTTTCGAGAGCTTACCCGAACGCCGCATGACCGACGCGGCCACTAGGGGAGACGTCTGCCCGGCGTTAACGGGCCCACGAGATGATGCCAGGGGCATCAATGTGAGGTGGCACCGCGGATATCCGTCCGCCCTCCGCAGCAGAACGCGACGCGCGTTTTGCTGCGGATTTTTTGTGTCCCCAAACAAAGCTGAGAGGAGACGAGTAAGATGAGAAATTTCACAGAACAGGTGAGAAACGGCCATATCCTGACGGAACATGAGATGAGAAAGGCGGCGCAGCAAATGCTCGCCGAAGAAACCGCCCCGGCGGAGATCCGCGAATTCCTGATCGAACTCCACACACGCGGCGAACAGGCGCCGGAAATCGCGGGCCTCGTCGCGGAACTGCTGGCGCGCACGGAACACATCCCGTCCGGCGGCCATGAGCTGATGGACGTCTGCGGCACGGGCGGCGACAAGTCGTACAGCTTCAACATCAGCACGGCGACAGCATTCGTCCTCGCCTCGCTCGGCGTCAAAATCGCCAAGCACGGCAACCGGAGCGTCTCGAGCAAGACCGGCAGCTCCGACCTCTTGGAAGCGCTTGGCGTCGACGTCAACGTGGCGGCGGACCGCTTCAGCGGCGTGATCAAAAACGCCGGCCTCGCGTTCTTATTCGCACCGGCCGTCCATCCGGCGATCGGCCGCCTGCGCGATGTGCGCAAATCGATCGACACGCCGACGATCTTCAACCTCGCCGGCCCCCTCGCCAACCCGTCGGACATCACGTACCAGGTGACCGGCGTCTACCGCCAGGACAAAATGCGCCCCATGGCCGAAGCCCTGCAGAAACTCGGCCGCACACGCGGTGCCGTCCTGCACGGAGCGGGCGGGATGGACGAACTGTCGCTCGCCGGAACGAATCACGTTCTTTTATTCAATAAAACCGGCATCACCGAATACACGGTACATCCCCACGAGGTCGGACTCGACGTCCGACCGGTGGAAGCGCTGAGAGGCGGCGACGCGCAGCAAAACGCGCAAATTTTCCGGAGCCTGATCGGAGGCGGGGAAAGCGCCTACCAGGACGCGGTCGCACTGAACGCGGGACTCGCGCTGTACGTCGCGGGCCGCGTATCATGCGTCGCGGAAGGCGTGAAGGAAGCGAAAGGCAGCCTCACGTCCGGCCGCACTGCGGAAACGTACCGGAAACTGGCTGTACAGGAGGTATCTTCATGACGATTCTCGACAAAATCCTGCAGACGAAACAGCAGGAACTGGCGGCGCTCCAAACGGAATTCCCGGAAACCCGCTACCCGGCGAAACCGAAACTGGCGGATCTTTTGCGGGAGGCGCAGCCCGCCGGAGTGATTGCGGAGATCAAGCGCTCCTCGCCGTCGAAAGGCGTCATCCGTTCGGAAGTGGATGTCACCGGCCAGGCTGAGCGTTACGAGCAGGCGGGTGCCGCCGCGATTTCCGTCCTGACGGATGAGAGTTATTTCAACGGATCGATCCATGATCTGCATGAAGTGGCGAAGCGCGTGGCGATCCCTGTGCTCAATAAAGACTTCATCATCGATCCGAAACAGATCGACCGGGCGAAGAACGCCGGTGCGACCGTCGTGCTGCTCATCGTGGCGGCGCTCGATGACGACAAATTGCGCGCGCTCTACAATTACGCCGCTGACCTCGGGCTCGAAGCGCTCGTCGAAGTGCATGACGAAGAGGAGATGGAACGCGCCATCGCGCTCGGGGCCGAGCTGGTCGGCATCAACAACCGCAATCTGTCGACATTCGAAGTGAGCCTCGAAAACACGGAACGGCTGTCCTTTTATTTCGATGACCGGCATGTCTTCATCTCGGAAAGCGGCATCCATTCTCCGGAAGATGCGCAGCGGGCCGTAAAGACAGGCGCGAAAGGGCTGCTCATCGGTGAAGCGCTCATGCGGGCGGACGATCCGGGCGCATTCCTGGATTCCTTGTTCAGACAGGAGGGATCGCAATGACACTCGTGAAGATCTGCGGATTGAAGGAAGCGGAACACGTAAAAGCGGCGGTGGATGCGGGGGCCGATTTCATCGGCTTCGTCTTTGCGCCGAGCAAACGGCAGGTTTCTGTGGAGACTGCGAAAGAACTGGCGGCTTCGGTGCCAGGCACCGTGAAGAAAGTCGGCGTGTTCGTCAATGAAACACCTGAAGAGATGAACCGGATCGCCCGCGAAGTCGGCCTCGATTTCATCCAACTCCACGGGGACGAAACGGAAGAAACGGTGCAGGCGCTCGATTTTCCCGTCATCCGGGCGGCTTCGATCCGCACGCAGGAAGACGGCGTGAAACTGTCGGCGCCTGACGCGGCGTTCGTGCTCGCCGATGCGCCCGGCAAGGAATACCGCGGCGGCAGCGGCGAAACGTTCGAATGGGAGCTGCTGAAAGGATTTTCGGAACAGGAGAACCGGCTCGCGGTTGCGGGAGGCCTCCATGCGGATAACGTGGCGGACGCGATCCGCGTGCTCCGGCCCGCGCTCGTCGATGTATCGAGCGGCGTCGAGACGGACGGACGCAAAGATCCGCAGAAAATAACCGCATTTATTACAGCGGCAAAAGGAGTGGAGACATCATGACGACAGCGTCGAATAAAACCGGATTTTTCGGGCGCTACGGCGGCCAGTTCGTGCCGGAGACACTCATGAAAGCCGTCAAGGAACTGGAAGCGGCGTATGCGGAAGCGAAAGCGGATCCGGAATTCCAGGAAGAACTTGAGACGTATTTGAAGGAGTATGTCGGACGTGAGCAACCGCTGACTTTCGCGAAGCGGCTCACGGAAGAGTTCGGCGGACCGGACATTTACTTGAAGCGGGAAGACCTGAACCATACAGGCGCACATAAGATCAACAACGCGCTCGGCCAGGTACTGCTCGCAAAGCGCATGGGCAAGGAAAAGATCGTCGCGGAGACGGGAGCCGGCCAGCACGGCGTGGCAACGGCGACGGTTTGCGCGCTGTTCGGGCTGGAATGCATCGTCTACATGGGCGAAGAGGACATCCGGCGCCAGCAGCTGAACGTGTTCCGGATGGAACTGCTCGGCGCGGAAGTGCGCGGTGTGAAAGCGGGGAGCGCGACACTGAAGGATGCGGTGAATGAAGCGCTCCGCCACTGGGTCGCGAACGTCGAGGACACGCATTACTTGATCGGCTCGGCGCTCGGACCGCATCCGTTCCCGGAGATGGTGCGCGACTTCCAGCGCGTCATCGGCGACGAGACGAAGCGGCAAGCGGAAGCGAAAACCGGCAGGCTGCCGGATGCGGTCATCGCCTGTGTCGGCGGCGGCAGCAACGCAATCGGCATGTTCTATCCGTTCGTGGAAGACGAGGGCGTGGAACTGATCGGTGTGGAAGCGGCGGGATCCGGCATTGATTCCGGAAAACATGCGGCGACGCTGACCGGCGGTAAACTCGGCGTGCTGCACGGCGCTTTCATGAAAGTGCTGCAGACGGACGACGGGCAGATCCAGGAAGCGCATTCGATTTCGGCAGGGCTGGATTATCCGGGCATCGGACCGGAGCACGCATACCTGCACGAAATCGGACGCGTGAAGTATACGGCGGTCACGGATGACGAGGCGCTCGATGCAGTGAAGAAACTGTCGCGGCTCGAAGGCATCATCCCGGCGCTCGAATCGGCGCACGCCATCGCCGAAGCAGAAAAACAGGCGAAGAAGATGGATAAGGGATCGGTGCTTGTCGTGTGTCTGTCCGGGCGCGGCGACAAGGACATGGAAACGATCCGCAGCCATGTGGAGGTGGAGTGAATGGGTTACTTGCAGGAACGGATTGAACGGCAGAACCCGGCGTTCGTCGCTTACATCATGGCGGGGGATGGCGGACTTGATTCGCTGGAAGAGCGGGTGCAGGTGCTTGAAGAAGCCGGCGTGACGGCGATCGAACTCGGCATCCCGTTCTCGGATCCCGTCGCGGACGGGCCGGTTATCCAGGATGCCGGTGTGCGGGCGCTGCAGGAAGGTGTGACGCTGCGGGATGTGTTTGCGGCCGTGCGCGGTTTTGAGCAGAAGCCGGAAGTGCCGCTTGTCATCATGACGTATTTGAATCCCGTGCTGCAGTACGGGGCTGAGGCGTTCGCCGAAAGCTGCCGCGAAGCCGGAATTGCGGGTGTCATCGTGCCGGATCTGCCGTTCGAGCATCAGGATCTGGTGAAGCCGGCGCTGTCGGAAGCGGGCGTGCCGCTTGTGCAGCTCGTGACGCTGACGACGACGGAAGAGCGGCTTGATGCGATTCTTGCGGAAGCGGAAGGCTTTGTCTATGCGGTGACGGTGAAAGGGGTGACCGGCGGCCGGAAGTCGTTTTCAGAAGACGTCGCCGAGTTCCTGGCGCGCATCCGCTCGAAAAGCGACGCGCCGGTGCTTGCCGGCTTCGGGATTTCGAGCGCCGAACAGGCGGCGGCGCTTGCGCCGTCGTGTGATGGCTTCATCGTCGGCAGTGCGATTGTGCAGGCGTTTTACGAAGGCCGGGAAGACGATATCCGGGAACTTGTGCAGGGAGTGGTCGGACTGACGGTGAATAAAGGATAGACTGGATGCAGGCTGTGTGGGTGTTGGGTGATCAGCGGCGGAATTTATGCGCGTTCAGCGGAATTTATGCGCGTTCAGCCGGATTTATGCGCGTTCGGCGAGATTTATGCGCGTTCAGCGGGATTTATGCGCGTTCAGCGGAATTTATGCGCGTTCAGCGAGATTTATGGCCTGGAGCTTCGTCAGCTTTGCGGAATACGGCTCATAAGGGGAAAGTAAAGGGACTTGATGAACTGATGATGCCGAACAGGGCATCCGACGTGCATTTCTTCCCTGGTGGGGACGCGCTCGTGCGCATCTTCGCCCGTGATTTCCTTCAGGAACAGGCCGGCTCCGTGATGGATGGCCGGCAGCGACTTCCCGAGAGGCAGTTCTTCCTGCGGACGCCAGATGCACGCCGAACAATAATGACATCATCGGCCGCTCCCCGGTCGAATGAGCGCAGCGCGCCGTTCCCTGTC
>NZ_NHTN01000037.1 GCF_002167005.1 Indiicoccus explosivorum | reverse complement strand
AAAGGTCATTGAAGGAACAGACGCCTCGCCGCTCTTTCAATGTATGGATGAGAGAGCCCATCTGTTCCCGGACAGACACTTCCTGTCGGGCGATCCGGGTGGAAAGAGGGGCTTTCACTTGTTTCCGCCGCATCATTTTCTGGAATGCACCGAGCATGTCATAAACATTCACGTCCAGTTCGATCTGCTGTTCCGTTTCCGGCGGCCCGAACAGCGACAAATCCATCGGCGCCTTAGTGAAAATGGCCGCTCTGCCTTTCTCAAGCTCACGGAGGGTCAGCGATGCTTCCTTGAACTTCCGGTATTCCAGGAGGCGGGCGACGAGTTCCTCGCGCGGGTCCTGCTCATAAAGGAAGTCCTCCTCCTCTTCATCCGCCTCCTGTACCGGCAGCAGCATTTTGCTTTTGATGGCGAGGAGGGTCGCCGCCATCACGAGGTATTCACTCGCTTCATCGAGTTCCAGCACTTGCATCGCATGGATGTGTTCCATATATTGCGCTGTGATCTGTGCGACCGGTATATCATAAATATCGATTTCCAAACGATGAATTAAATGCAATAATAAATCGAGAGGCCCTTCAAACGCTTCAACTTTCACTTCATAGGACATGGCCTACCACCTGACTGTTAAGAACTTCACACTAAGTATAGTAGAAAGGGGATTAAAATGCATCCGCTCCGACATCCGCTATTCATCCGGTTCCTCATCCATTTCAATTATGAGCAGGACTACTTCGAGTGCCACGAAGTCGGGGAAGAATACTGGAAGATGACGGCGCCAAAAGATAAAATGCATCCGCTTACCGGCTGGATCCAGCTGGCGGTCGGCATGTATCACTGGCGGCGCAGCAATTATCCCGGCGCGCTCCGCTCGTTCATCCGGGCGAAGAACAAACTGAGGGATGCGGGGGAATGGACGGACGGCATCGATTCAACCGAGCTGATCCGCCTGACCCAGGAAGCCGTCGACGCTGTCACAGCACGGGAGCCGTTCCAGTCATTCCTGATTCCGGTCAAGGGCCGTGAACTGGCGGCACAGCTTCGCCGGCAGATCGAGGAGACTCCTCCGGAAGACATTGACCTCCATTATTTGACACATAAACACAGACTGCGGGACCGCACATCGATCATCGCGCTCCGTGAACAGAAAAAAAGGCGGAACCTTTGATTCAAAGTCCGCCTTTTTTTATCGGGCATTTCCGGATGAAGGCTTCGGTTTCCTCTGTCGCCTGCATTTCCCGGTCCTGCATGATCTCTTGTAATTTCTCGATCATCTTGTGGCCGATCCCTTCTCCGCGGTGCGAAGGGTTCACGGACAGATGATGGATGACAAACGAATCCTCTCTTACTTCGACGCCGGCAAGCCCCACATAATCCTCATCCTCTTTCCAGAGAAACAGCTGCCAGTCCTTGTTTTCCTCGTACTGGTGCATCGTCTGCTGCAGCTTTTTCAGGTCGCGTTCTTTCGGCATGAAAGACAGGAGGCCCATCGCGATTTTTTCCAGTGATTTCTTATATCGGTATAGCATGTAGGAATCCCTCTTTTTACTTGAGACAGTTTGGATAAGCATACAGGATGTGGCAGACTTATTCAAGTGCCTGCTTGGTCAGCTGACCGGAACGTTATCTGCAAACAGCACCCAATACAATATACCCCATACGACGGCTATCGTCAAAATGAACAGGAACAGCGCAATATTCGACCGTCTCATGAACCTGCCTCCTCCAGTTCTTCCGTCATCCTGTGACGACTTCCAAAATGAGTTCCGGCGCTTTCACCTCATCGCCGGAAATAAGGATGCTCTTTTTCAGGAGTTCCTTCGCTTCACTGATGTCTTCACTGTTCGCGTAAATCGTCGCGAGCGCTTCGCCCTGTTCCACCCGGTCACCCACTTTTTTATGCAGCACGAGTCCAACCGCCAAATCGATTTCCGATTCTTTTGTCGCCCGGCCTGCACCGAGGAGCATTGCTGCGGTGCCCGCGTCATCTGCGACGATATCTGCGACCCAGCCGGCCGCTTCCGCTTCAAGCGTGAAAGTATGAGCTGCCTGCGGCAGTAAATCCGGGTCATCCGCAATCGCCGGATTTCCGCCTTGGCGCTCAACAAACGCCCGGAACACCCGGAGTGCCTCCCCGTTCCGGATCACTTCTTCAAGTTTCCCTCTCGCTTCTTCAAGGGAATCGGCCTGGCCGCCGAGGACCACCATCTGGCTGCCGAGGACGAGGCAGAGTTCAGTAAGGTCCTGCGGGCCTTCGCCTTTCAATGTATCGATCGCTTCCTTCACCTCAAGTGAATTGCCGATGGCGTAACCGAGCGGCTGGCTCATATCGGAAATGATCGCCATGGTCTGCCTGCCGGTTTCTTTGCCGATCCGGACCATCGCCCGTGCCAGCTTTTCAGCTTCTTCAGGCGTTTTCATGAACGCCCCGTCGCCCGTTTTCACATCCAGGACGATGGCATCTGCGCCGGAAGCGATTTTCTTGCTCATGATGGAACTCGCGATGAGCGGAATGCTGCTGACCGTAGCTGTCACATCCCGGAGCGCGTAAAGCTTTTTATCGGCCGGCGTCAAGTTGCCGCTCTGACCGACGACAGCAAGCTTCAGCTCATTCACTTGCTCAGTGAACTGTTCGGGTGTGAGTTCTGTATGGAAACCGGTGATTGCCTCCAATTTATCGATCGTCCCGCCCGTATGGCCGAGTCCCCGCCCGCTCATTTTAGCGACCGGCACGCCGCATGCGGCCACCAGCGGACCGAGCACCAGCGTCGTCGTATCGCCGACGCCACCGGTGGAATGCTTATCGACTTTAATGCCTTCAATCGGCGACAGGTCGATCTGATCGCCTGATTCCACCATCGCCATGGTCAGTTCCGCGCGTTCAGCATCGGTCATATCCTGGAAATAGACAGCCATCAGGAAAGAACTCATTTGGTAATCCGGGATATCCCCCTTCGTGTACCCCTCGATTACGTAGCGGATTTCCGCTGGGGTCAGCTCCTCGCCTTCCCGCTTTTTTTCAATCAAATCTACCATTCTCATAACATGCAACCGCCTTTTTATTGGAGTTTTTCCAAAAAGCTTGTGCCGTAGTCCGGCATTTTGACAGAGAAGTTGTCCGCGATGGTCGCCCCGACATCCGCGAATGTCTTCCGGAGGCCGAGCTCGCTTCCTTGTCCTGTCCGTGGAGTATAAGCAAGAAGCGGCACCAGTTCGCGTGTATGGTCGCTGCCCGGGAACGTCGGATCGTTTCCGTGGTCCGCCGTGATGATCAGCAGATCGTCTTCACCGAGTTTGCCTGTGATTTCAGGGAGCCGGCGGTCGAACGCTTCCAGCGCCTCTCCGTAGCCGCGCGGATCGCGTCTGTGACCAAAAACTGCATCAAAATCGACGAGGTTCAGGAAACTGAGCCCGTTGAAATCCTGTCCGAGCGTTTTGTCCAATTTGTCCACGCCGTCCATATTATCAGATGTCCGGTGAGCTTCCGTCACGCCCGCGCCATTGTAAATATCATTGATCTTTCCGAGCGCGATCACATCGTATCCGCCATCTTTCAATTCATTCATCACGGTCCGGCTGAACGGTTTCAGTGCGTAATCGTGGCGGTTGGACGTCCGTTTGAAACTTCCCGGTTCTCCGATGAACGGCCGCGCGATGACCCGCCCCACCAAATAATCCGGTTCAAGCGTCAGTTCGCGTGCGATTTCGCAGATCTCATACAGTTCCTCAAGCGGCACCACTTCTTCATGCGCGGCGATCTGCAGCACCGGGTCGGCGGATGTATAAACAATCAGCGCCCCTGTTTCCATATGCTCTTCACCGAGTTCATCAATGATCGCCGTCCCGCTTGCCGGTTTATTCCCGATCACTTTCCGGCCGGTCCGCTCTTCAAGTTTCCGGATCAGATCTTCCGGGAAACCTTCCGGGTATACTTTGAACGGTGTATCTATTTTAAGGCCCATAATCTCCCAATGTCCGGTCATCGTATCCTTGCCGACCGATGCTTCCTGCATTTTCCCGTACGATGCAAGCGGTGAATCCGCCGGCTGCAGTCCTTCGACCGGCACAATATTCGCCAGCCCGAGTTTTTCGAGGTTCGGAAGAGCCAGGCCCCCCGAAGATTGTGCCGTATGCCCGAGGGTGTCGGCCCCTGTATCACCGAATGCCCCGGAATCCGGCGCTTCCCCGATTCCGACAGAATCGAGGACAATCAAGTGGATTCGCTTAAAAGGTTTCACTGCCATGTTATTTCCTCCTTTATCTACTCGTATTCTACCACAATCTCCAGTCAGAAGTCAGACCTCTACGCTCTCGGATGGTGCTTTGTATAGACATCCTTCAGTCTCGTCTTGGAGACATGCGTGTAAATTTGTGTCGTGGAGATGTCGGCATGGCCGAGCATTTCCTGCACCGCCCGCAGATCCGCTCCATTTTCGATCAAGTGTGTGGCAAACGAATGGCGGAGTGTATGGGGAGTCAGTTCTTTCTGTATACCCGATTTTTGGGCATAGTGCTTCAGGAGTTTCCAGAACCCTTGACGGGTCAGCCGGCTGCCCCGCTGACTGATAAAGAGGGCGTCGGTCTTCTTATCAGGTTTAAGGAGCTCGAAACGCGCTTCTTCCAGGTATGCCCTGCATGCGCGCAAAGCTGTTTGGCCAAGGGGAATGATCCGCTCTTTCCCGCCTTTCCCGGTGCATTTGACAAACCCCATGGCCAAGTGGACATCTTCTGCGTCCAGATCCATGCATTCACTGACCCTCATCCCACTCGCATACAGGAGTTCGAGAATCGCCTGGTCCCGGATGCCGCTCGGTTTCGATGTGTCCGGCGAACCGAGCAGGACATCCACTTCTTCCACCGAAAGGACATTCGGCAGTTTCTTTTCCATCTGCGGCATTTCCAAATGCACTGTCGGATCCCGGTCTGTCACACGCTCCCTTAATGCGAATTGATGAAAAGAGCGGATGGAGGAAATGTGCCGGGCGGCTGTACGGGAGGACCGGGACCCTTCCCGAAGATGCTTTAAGTAATTCAAAATATGTACCCGCTCTGTCTGATTGAGCGACTGGAGCTGCTCCACTTCCTGCAAATAATGGAGATAACTTTTTAAGTCCCGTTCATAAGAAGTGAGGGTATTCTGTGCGAGCTGCCGCTCTACGCGGAGAAAATGCAGGTAGTCAGCCAGCGCATCTGCTGCCAGTTTCATTCGTATTCCTCCTACTGAAGCGAACCCGCCATCGGGTTCAGCGGATATCGTTTTTCGATCATAACCCCATCATACAGGCTGAACGTCCAAGGTGCACGGAATGTCCTGATTTACTGTAAATGCCGCTTTCCGCTGACACCAGCCGCAAAACCGACCGCTGATGCGGAAAAATCAAAAAAGACAGCCGGTATAATCAGCTGTCTTTCGATTTCCCTTTATTTTCCGTTTTTTGTTCTGCCTTGCCGTCATTGCATCGCCAACAGACGCCGTGGAATGTCAGCCGGTGATCTTTGATCATAAAATTCCAGCGCCTTTCGACGACGCCTTCCACATCTTCCAGGAGATCTTCCTGTATTTCATCGACCGCTCCGCATTCCATGCAGACGAGATGATGATGAAAATGGGCTGCTCCTTCTTTTCGGAGATCATAACGGGAAACGCCATCCCCGAAATTGATTTTATCGACCACTTTCAATTCGGTCAGCAATTCGAGCGTGCGGTAGACGGTCGCCAGGCCGATTTCCGGCGCCTTGTCTTTGACCAGCAAATAGACGTCTTCGGCGCTGAGATGGTCCTCTTCGTGTTCCAGCAGGACCCGGACTGTCGCTTCCCGCTGCGGCGTCAGCTTATAACTCGAAGCATGAAGCTGTTTTTTTATACGGTCTATTCTGCCTTCCATAAGACGCCCTCCCTCAAACTGCCTTTATTATAGCAAAAGGCATTAAAATTTTTCAAGAGTGAGAACGATTATTGATTAAATGATTATTTTTTAATAATCATTCTAATTATCATTTAGACCATTCCGCTTTCGCCCACAGCACCGCGAATGCGGTTTTGGCGTCGTAGATGCGTCCGTCTTCCATCATTTTTTCCGCTTCTTCGAACGTCACTTCAATTAGTTCCACGAACTCATCTTCCTCGGTCGCCCCTTCACTGGTCTTTGAAAGTCCTTCGGCGGCATACAAATGGATGACCTCATCGGCGAACCCCGGGGAAGTTGAGAAAGACTGTACATGGGACAGTTTTTCAGCTGTGTAGCCGGTCTCTTCTTCCAGTTCCCTCCTGGCACAGATTTCCGGTTTTTCGTCCGGCTCAAGTTTCCCGGCAGGAATTTCGACGATCGACCGTTCCAGCGCTTTCCGGTACTGTTCGACCATCACGATCCGCCGGTCGTCCGTCAACGCAATGACCGCAACAGCCCCGGGATGCTCGACCAGTTCCCGTTTCGTCTCTTTCCCGTTCGGCAGCGTGACATCGTCAACTTTCAAATTGATTATTTTCCCTTCATAAATCCGCTCGGAGCGAACCGTCTTCTCCTCGAACTTCTTCACAGTCTTATCCCCCTTATCAGTTGAGATTATTTCCGCCCAAAGTATACCATATCCTTAAGGACACATCGTGAGGTGAATGGGATGGAGAAAGTGGAACTAGGCAACAGCGGGCTGAAAGTGAGCGAAATCGCACTCGGCTGCATGTCGCTCCCGGATGACGCGGCGGCCGCGGAACGGATCATTGAGGAAGCGCTCTCAGAAGGTATCAATTATTTTGATACCGCTGATCTGTATGGCTTCGGACGGAATGAACAGCTGGTCGGCCGTACACTGAAAAAGCGCAGGGGCGACGTCTTCATCGCGACGAAAGTCGGAAATGAATGGGACCCGAAGACCGGCAAAAAGCGCTGGAACCCGACAAAGCCGTATATTCTGGAGCAGGTGAAAAACAGCCTCCGCCGGCTGGAAACCGACTACATCGATCTGTATCAGCTCCACGGCGGAACGATCGAAGACGACATCGATGAGACGATCGACGCGTTCGAGACATTGAAAAAAGATGGCGTGATCCGTGCCTACGGCATCTCGTCCATCCGGCCGAATGTCATCCGCCAATACTTGGAGAAAAGCGGACTGGCTTCCATCATGATGCAGTATAGCCTGCTGGACCGCCGTCCTGAGGAATGGCTCGATGAAATCAATGAAGCGGATGTGTCCGTCGTGACCCGCGGGACGCTGGCGAAGGGGCTCCTGACCGGCCAGGCGCTTGAACGGGCCACTGAACAGCAGACGTATCTCTCGTACAGCGAAGGAGCGCTCCGCGAGACGCTGGACAGCCTCCTGTCAGTCCACAGCAGTCTCCATGCGCTGGCTTTGCATGCTGTCCTTTCGCATCCGGCAGTCACCAGCATCGCTGCCGGAGCGAGCTCCGCTGCACAGCTGCAGGAGACGCTTACCGCCTACCGGACCCCTGTCGACAAACAGCAGATTGCGGAAGCGAAGCGGCTCACAAGACAGGATACGTATGAACAGCACCGGCCGTAAAACGGACACCGGCCCGGACTGAAGACCTGAATTTCCGACTAACATACCAGGAGGGATGCAAGTGACAACCAGCAAAACCCGGCCAAGCAGAAACGAAGTGCAGGATGAACTGAAGTGGGATTTGACTGATGTCTTTGAATCGAGGGATGGATGGGAAAAGGAACTGAAAGCTGTCCAGGAAAGTGTTTCTGATGTTACAGACTATAAAGGCCGGCTCGATGAAAGCGGAGCCGTCTTGCTTGAATGCCTGGAAGCGAGGGAAAAGGTGCTTAAGCGTCTGAATCTCGTTACCATGTATGCCAGTCTCCGGCAAGCGGTGGATAACACCGACCCGGAAAGACAAAAAGATTCACAGCGAGCAAGCCAGGCGGAATCGAAAGTCAATGCTTCTCTTGCCTTCGCCGAAGCTGAAATCATGTCGCTGCCGGATGGAAAACTCGACGATTTCATTCAAAACGAACAAGGCCTGGAGCCATTCGAAAAATACCTCCGCGATCTGCAGGCCCGCAAGCCTTATTCGCTCGAAGAACAGACGGAGGAAGCGCTCGCGGCGCTCGGGCCGCTTTTCAGCGCGCCGTACACGATCTACAACCGGGGGAAACTTTCGGATATGCAGTTCGATCCGTTCAAGGACGATAAGGGAAATGAAGTTCCGTTATCGTTCGGCGCATACGCCGGCAACTACAGCTCTTCCCCGTCCGCGGCCGTCCGCAGGAACGCTTATGAAGCTTTCAATAGAGGCTTATTGCGCTACCGGAACACATTCGCGGCCACATATGCCGCTCAAGTGAACCATGAAGTGACAACGGCCCGCCTGCGCGGTTACGAGTCGGTGACGGATATGCTGCTCCAGCAGCAGTACGTGACGAAAGAGATGTACCACAACCAGCTGGATGTGACCCAAAAGGAACTGGCCCCCCATATGCGTAAATACGCTGAACTGAAGAAACGGGTGCTCGGTCTCGATAAAATGACATTCGCCGATTTAAAAGCACCTCTGGATCCCGATTTCGAGATCGAGATGGATTATGAAGAGGCGGCGGACACAGTCGAAAAGGCGTTAAGCGTCATGGGGGATGACTACAGTGAAATGATCAAAACGGCGATCGCCGAAGGATGGGTCGACTATGCGGATAACATCGGCAAATCGACCGGCGCGTCCGCTTCCAGTCTGTACGGCATCCACCCGTACGTCATCATGACGTGGCCCGGGACGATGCGCGGAGCTTTCACGCTCGCCCACGAACTCGGCCATGCCGGCCATTTCTATTTCGCCAATAAGCACCAGCGGTTCACCAATGCCAAGCCGCCACGATATTTCATCGAAGCCCCGTCGACAATGAACGAGATGCTGCTCGGCCATCATCTTCTCAAGGATACCGATGACAAGCGGAAACGCCGCTGGCTGATCCTGCAGCTGCTCGGGACGTATTACCATAATTTCGTCACGCATCTGCTGGAAGGCGAATACCAGCGACGCGTTTATGAACTCGCTGAAAAAGGCGAGCCGCTGACGGCGAGTGTGTTCACTGCAACCACGAAGGACGTGCTCAGCGACTTCTGGGGGGACGCGGTGGAAATCGACGAAGGTGCCGGACTCGTATGGATGCGCCAGCCGCATTATTATATGGGACTCTATCCCTACACGTATTCGGCCGGTCTGACTGTGTCCACCATCGCGTCACAGAAGATTTTCGAGGAAGGACAGCCGGCAGTCGACCGCTGGCTGGATGTGCTGAAGGCGGGCGGCACACTTCATCCGCTCGAACTGATCAAGAAAGCCGGAATCGATATGTCCGAACCCGAGCCGATCCGCCAGGCGGTCGCGCATGTCGGATCGCTGATCGATGAACTCGAAGAAAGTTACAGCTGACTGCGCGGCTGGATCGCGTTTGTTTAATAAAGCCGGATTCCGCAAGTCAGCGGAATCCGGCTTTGTCTTGTCAATATTTGCTTCCCTGATCGCCGTATTTGTCCAGCAGTTCTTCGAAAGACATGTTTTTCTCCCGCTGCTTCCGCTCGAATCGGCGTTGTGCTTCCGCTTCTTCTTCCCGCTTCCGCTCTTCCTGCTGCAACCCTTTTTTGGTCTCCTGCAGTTTCTTCAGCTGTTCTTCCGAAAACAGTCCGCTGTCCGTCTGTTTTTTGCCCATCGTTCTCTCTCCTTACGGTCGGGTGACGACGGTGGCGACACCTTGGCCGCCGCCGATGCACAGCGTCGCGAGTCCTTTCTTCGCATCCCGCTTCTCCATCTCGTGCAGCAGGGTGACAAGGATCCGCGCTCCGCTGGCACCGATCGGATGGCCGAGGGCAATCGCCCCGCCGTTCACATTCATGATGTCGTGATTCATTTTCAGTTCCCTGTCGACTGCGATGGACTGAGCCGCGAACGCTTCATTCGCTTCGATCAGCTCCATGTCCCTCAGTTCCATCTTCGCTTTCTTCAGCGCTTTCCGCACCGCTTCGACAGGGCCGATCCCCATGACCGCGGGATCAACACCGGCGCTGCCGTTCGCGGCGACGGCCGCCATCGGTGTGATGCCGAGTTCGTCCGCTTTTTTGCGGGACATGACCACGACCGCCGCCGCACCGTCATTGATTCCGGAGGCGTTCCCGGCAGTTACGCTTCCTTCTTTTCTGAAAGCGGGACGCAGTTTGGCAAGGGAATCCGCCGTCGTGCCGCGCCGCGGGTATTCGTCCGTATCGAACACGACCGGTTCCCCTTTCCGCTGCGGGATTTCGACAGCGACGATCTCGTCGCTGAATCTGCCGGCGTCGATTGCGGCTGCTGCACGCTCTTGGGAGCGGGCGGCGAATGCATCCTGCTCTTCACGGGTGATGCCGTACCGCTCATTCAAGTTCTCAGCGGTGATGCCCATATGATAATCATTGAACGCGCAAGTCAGCCCTTCCGACAGCATAGTATCCACGACTTCCTGGTTCCCCATCCGGAATCCTTCCCGCGCTTTCGGCAATATGTACGGCGCCTGGCTCATGTTCTCCATTCCGCCGGCCACGATGACATCCGCGTCCCCGGCCAGAATCGCCTGAGTCGCCAAATGGACGGCTTTCAGTCCGGATCCGCATACTTTATTGATCGTCATGGCTGAAACCGTCTCCGGCAGTCCGGCTTCCATCGCAGCCTGCCTCGCCGGATTCTGGCCGAGACCCGCCTGGAGCACATTCCCCATGATCACTTCGTCGACATCTTCCGCTTTCACGCCCGCCCGTTCCAGCGCGGCTTTTATGGCGATCGACCCGAGTTTCGGTGCCGAAACGTCTTTCAGCGCCCCCATGAATGAACCGGTCGCTGTTCTGGCAGCGCTTACAATCACAACTTGTTCCGTCATCTTCCGTTTCCCCCTCGTCTGATAATTCAGTTGCCCATCCGCTTCCTCCATGCTTACAATAACTTCAGGAGGGATGTTATGTTCAGTTTACCAAAGGAAGTCACAATTATCGAGGTCGGACCGCGTGACGGGCTGCAGAATGAATCAAGAGAAGTGCCGACCGCAGCCAAAATCGACTTTATCAAAGCGCTTCAGGATGCGGGAATCCGCGAAATGGAAATCACTTCATTCGTGTCGCCGAAATGGGTCCCTCAAATGAAAGATGCGCAGGAAATCACAGAACAGGCGCCGGCAGCCGGCAGACAGATCGTCCTGACGCCGAATGAAAAAGGCGTAGAGCGGGCGCTTGCTTCAGGCGCAAAAGCTGTAGCGGTTTTCGTAGGCGTCAGCGATTCATTCAATAAAAAAAACATCAATAAAACCACCTCGGAGAGCTTGGAAGCCTTAACGCCGCTCATCAGGCGGCTGAAAACAGAAGGCCTGTTTGTCCGGGCCTGTATCTCGACCGCCTTTTACTGCCCGTATGAAGGGAAAGTGGACCCGGAAAACACGCTTGCGCTCTGCCGGCAGTTCGCAGATCTCGGAGTCGATGAATTGAGCGTGGCAGATACAATCGGAATGGCGAATCCACTGGAAAGCCATGGACTGTTTCGGGACTTGAAACGCCAGTTCCCCGATACGCTGATCGCCGCACATTTCCACGATACCCGGAAGATGGCGCTCGCCAATATCTTCGCTGCGCTCCAGGCGGGCGTGGACCGGTTTGATTCGTCCGCAGGCGGACTCGGAGGCTGTCCTTTCGCCCCTGGTGCGACGGGCAATGTGGCGACGGAAGACGTGGTCGGTATGCTGCACCGGATGGATATCACGACTGGCATCGATGAAAACCGGCTCCTTGAAGCTGTCAGTGTGATCGAACCCTATGTTGCAAGTCCGGTCACAACGGGCATGTACACGCTTTACAAAAACAGAAATGAGGACTGACCGATGATGCGCCGACTGCTGATAGCGGCCGGCGCCGTGCCGGCTGCCATCGGTGTTTTGTTCACCGCTCTCGGGCTCACGGTGTCCAACCGGGTCATGTACATCCGGAAAAAAGAGGACGAGATGATCCTGCAGCGGGAAATCGCTGCGAAACGACTCGACGAGGCGTGGTTCGCCCGCGTTCCCAAAACGGAAAAATGGGTGAAGTCGCCGAATGGTTATTCCTTGAAAACGATTTTTCTGGAACCGCGTGATACCGGGAAATACGTCATCATCAGCCATGGCGTGACCGAGAACAAAATCACGTCCATCAAGTATGCCCGTATGTTCGAGCGGCTCGGCTTCAATTCGGTCATTTATGACCACCGCCGGCACGGCGAATCGGGAGGCGGGACGACGAGCTATGGCCACTACGAAAAGTACGACTTGGAAGCGGTCGCCGGTGCATTGAAAGCACATGTGCCGGATCTCCGAACATTCGGCATCCACGGCGAATCCATGGGGGCTGCGACGCTGCTGCTTTATGCAGGCAGTGTGGAGGATGCGGCGGATTTCTATATCGCGGACAGCCCGTACTCGGATATAGCCGAACAGATCCTGCACGTCATGCAGACAACGACCCCTCTCCGTACGAGGCTGTCCGTCCGGATCGGCAGCCTGTTCCTTAAAATGCGCGATGGCTATAGCCTGGAGACGGTTTCGCCGCGGGAAGCCGTCCGGGCGATCCGGAAACCCGTGCTGTTCATCCATACGGCTGGGGATTCCTTCGTCCCCCCTGGCATGTCGGAAGAGCTGCACCGGCTTAAAAGCGGGGATAAGGAGCTGAGGATTTTCAGAAAAGGCGGCCATGCCCAGGCTTTCAATGAACAGCCCGGCGCATACGAAGAGACGGTACGGGGATTCCTGATGAAGTACGGATTCCTAAATTGAATCCGCGCCAGAACAAAAGACACTCCTTCTCCGGAGTGTCTCATTTTTTGGTGGCTTTTTTATTTGTAGAGGCTTTGTTCATTTGCGCCATCATCTGATTAATTTTCTTCTGGGAAGGTTTTTGTCCCATCTGCATCATCATGATCCGCAGCATGTCTTCGTTGATCGGAGGATTCTCTTCCAAGTACTTCATCATGTACCGGCGCGCAATATAAAATCCGAGCGCAACACCAGCCAGAAGAGCAACGACGATCAGCAATATCCAAATCCATGTATCCAACTTCGCGACCTCCCTACTGTGCCGATCTGTTTAATAGCACCATTGGAGATTATACACTAATTCCTCGGGGCTTGCCAGCGGTTCAAGGCAAATTAAACCGGAAGCAGTCCAGCCTGCTTCCGGTTTAAGTGCCGATTATTTTTCCAAAAGATTTTTGACTTTGCGTACGACATTCGCGGAAGTGAATCCGAGTTCCTGCTGAATGATTCCTCCCGGCGCACTGGCCCCGTAACGGTCGATGGTCAGCGTATCGCCTTCGTCACCGATGTACTTGTGCCAGCCGAGGGAGATGCCCATTTCGACCGCAAGCCGTTTCTTCACATTTTTCGGCAGGACGGATTCCTTGTACGCATCATCCTGCTGGTCGAACCGATCCCATGATGGCATCGAGACGACTGAAACAGCGATGCCTTCGTCCCGGAGCTGTTTTTGTGCTTCCACTGCCAGGCTCACTTCGGATCCTGTAGCCAGAAGGATCGCTTCCGGATTTTCGGCACCGGACACGACATAAGCTCCCCGTTTGACCCCTTCCATGCTTAGGTCGCCTGAATTCTCGAGGACCGGTAGATCCTGACGGGACAGGACGAGCATCGTCGGATGACTTTTAGCATTGATGGCCACATCCCAGGCGGCTTTCGTTTCGTTGGCATCCGCCGGCCGGATGAGGGAAAGATTCGGAATGGCCCGGAGCGCAGCCAAGTGCTCGACCGGCTCATGGGTCGGACCGTCTTCCCCGACAGCAACACTGTCATGGGTGAACACGTATGTGACCGGCATCCCCATGAGCGCTGACAGCCGGATGGCCGGCCGCGCATAATCACTGAACACGAAGAACGTTCCGCCGAACACATGGAGACCTCCGTGGAGCGCCATGCCGTTCAAAGCGGCCGCCATGGCGAATTCCCGGACCCCGAACCAGATATTGCGGCCTTCCGGTGTTCCCGGCAGGAAATCGCCGGCGCCTTTGATCGTCGTCTTGTTCGATCCCGCCAAGTCGGCGCTGCCGCCGAAGAAGGAAGGGACCGTTTTCGCGATCGCATTGATCATGTCACCCGAAGATGCGCGTGTCGCCTGTTTTTTGCCCGCTTCGTATGACGGGTATTCACGGTCGTAATCTTCAGGAAGGTCCCCGCGGATCGCAGCCTGGAGCTGACGGCTCAGTTCAGGATGCTCCTGTCCGTACTTCTCCATAAGTTCGTTCCATTCCGCTTCCGCTTTGCCCCCGAGTTGTTCGGTCGCTTCATTGAAAGTCTCATAAACTTCATCCGGGACATAGAAGTCCTCTTCGAATGTCCAGTTATAGTATTCTTTCGCCAATTTCATTTCATCTTCGCCGAGCGGCGCTCCGTGAACATCGGATTTGCCTGATTTATTCGGTGCACCGTAGCCGATGATGGTTTTGACTTCGACCAGTGTCGGACCGCCTTCATTGTTCTTTGCCTGGGAGATCGCTTCCGACAGCGCGTCCAGGTCATTGCCGTCGTCGACCCGGAGATAGTTCCAGCCATACGACTCGAACCGTTTTTTTACGTTCTCAGAGAAGCTCATATCCAGATCGCCATCAAGCGAGATATCGTTACTGTCATACAGGACAACGAGTTTATTCAGCTGCAGGTGTCCGGCAAGGGAAATCGCTTCAGAAGCGACCCCTTCCATCAGGTCTCCATCGCCGCAAAGCGCGAACGTATGATGGTCGACGACCGGGAAGCCTTCTTTATTGTAAGTGGCTGCCAGATGGCGCTCCGCCATGGCCATACCGACCGCCATGCCGATCCCCTGTCCGAGCGGTCCGGTCGTCGCTTCGACTCCGACCGTGTGACCGTATTCCGGATGTCCGGGCGTTTTGGAATCCCACTGACGGAAGTTTTTGATCTCGTCCATGGACAAGCCATATCCGGAGAGGTGAAGAAGGCTGTATAAGAGCATCGATCCGTGTCCGGCAGACAGCACAAACCGGTCGCGGTTGAACCACTGCGGATTTGACGGGTTATGGTTCATGTGTTTTGTCCACAGCGAATAAGCCATCGGTGCCGCTCCCATCGGCAGGCCCGGATGGCCGGAGTTCGCTTTTTCGATCGCATCGATCGATAATGTGCGGATCGTTGTGACCGCTAACTGATCTTGTTGATGTGACATTGTAACAATCCTCTCTGCATCAAAGTTTTCTACACTTAACAGTGTAGTCAAGAACGGGCATAAATACAAAGAAAAAGAGAACAGGCATCAGTTCAGATACCTGTTCTCTCTTTTGTTTTTCACTTTATCCGGCGTTACATCATTGCCGTTCGGATCAATCACTTTCACATTCTCTATCGTATTCCGCATCGTTGACCGGAAAACATTCAAGTATTCAGCGCGCAGGCTTGACTGTTCTTTCGCTTCTTCCTGCGTGAGACCGGCCGACTTTGACTTTCTGGAAAGTTCACTGATCCGGTCGAGCTTCTCTTTTGACAGCATATTCTTGCCACCCTCTTTCTGTACCCACTAGGATACCGAAATCCGGAAGTCAGTTCAATCAATCCGCTTGGGCGTTCTCTTCATACTCCTTGAACCTGCGGTGGACGGTCGCTTTGCTCGCCTGGTAGCCGAAACCTTGGAGAGTGACGGCAATTTCATGGTACGTCAGCCCCCGTTCCTTGAGCTGGACAATCTGGTCGATGGGAAGATCCAGCCGTTCCCGGCCTTCCGGATTCCCTCTACCTTTAAGGTTTTTTTCAGGTTTGTAGCCGTTCTCGACCGCCCGCTTCATTCCCCGCTTGATTTTCGCGTTATGGATTTTACGCTGGTATTCCTCGACGATCGCCAGAATCTCCAGCACCATGTCATCCATATCATTCAGGGCGATGGGCCCTTCATCGGACAGCGTGAAGACATCGATCTCCTGCTTCTTCATCACGTGCAGGAGCGCAATGCGCGCGTGCCCCCGTCCCAGCCGTGTCTCATCCTGGATGAACAGCGCGTCCGCCGGATCCGCCTTCAGGTCATTCAGCATTTCCAAAAGTCCGTCACGGTCCATCTCATAGCCGCTGTGCCGGTCTGTGAACACTTCCTTCACTTCGTAGCCTTCGCGTTCTGCGAAATCCGTCAATTCTTCCCGCTGCCGCTCAAGCGAGGTCTCCTGTTCCTCTTTTTCTGTACTGACACGGCAGTACACCACAGCCTTCTTCTTCATCGGGCATCACCGGCAAACTGCGTGGCGGCATCAGGGGCGAATTCAAGCTGGTCCTGCGGTATCAGAAGTGTATCCCCCGCTTTTATTTCTGCGGTGTGCAGGTTGTTCGCTTCCATGATGCTGTTGATCCATTGTTCTGCAGGCTGACCGCCCCTGAATTCCTTGGAAAGCGACCAGAGGGTATCCCCCTTTTCGATCTGAAGGTGACTCATTCTCACTTCCGCGGGCTTTCCGTGGTAAATGGCGAACACGCTGAGAAGTAAGATGAAAATAAAAAATGCTACTACGTATGTATTGCGCTGAATGATTGTCATGATTCCTGACCCCTTTTCTGAGAATGTATGTTCGTGCGGAATATATGTTCCCATGTTAATCCGAACAGATGTTTTTTGTCAACTCATTTATTCGAACCTATGTTTGCTTTTTTCGCGGACGGTTGTTATAATTAGCGTATACATGTTCGGTTAAAAACCAAAAAGAGGTGAATGCGGTGAAAAAAGTATCCAAACGACAGGAAGACATTCTGACGTTCATCAAAGAAGAAGTGCGCGCGAAGGGATATCCCCCATCCGTTCGGGAAATCGGGGAAGCGGTCGGTCTTGCATCGAGCTCCACGGTCCACGGCCATCTGGCGAGACTTGAAAACAAAGGGCTCATCCGCCGGGACCCGACAAAGCCGAGAGCGATCGAAGTGATCAGTCCCGAAGACATGGTCATTGAAAAAAGTCCTGTGCTCCACGTGCCGCTCATCGGGAAGGTAACGGCAGGAATGCCGATTACGGCAATCGAGAATGTCGAAGAATATTTCCCGCTGCCTCAGTCCTACGGCACTGAAGACGACCAGATATTCATGCTGGAGATTTCCGGTAACAGTATGATCGAAGCCGGTATCCTGGACGGGGATTATGTGATCGTCCGCCAGCAGCAGACAGCTGACAACGGAGACATCGTGGTGGCGATGACCGCTGAAAACGAAGCGACGGTCAAACGCTTCTTCCGCGAGGAATCCTACTTCAGGCTCCAGCCTGAAAACTCGGCGATGGATCCGATCATCGTCGAAGAAGTATCGATCCTCGGGAAAGTGACAGGCGTATACAGACAAATCCACTGAAAAAGCCGGGGCAATCCCCGGCTTTTTCCTTTTCTATCCAACGTCTGCACCCGGCACGGTTAAAAGCCGGAGTTCTAAGGGTATACAGAAAATAAACAGAACCCGAAGGAGGCCGTACATATGCAGAACTTCGAAAGCGGTGACCGGAAGCCGGTCAAGGACCCAAAGCCGAACAGACCTTCCAGCAGACGCAGTCTCTATGGCTGCCTCGGAGCTCTTGCCCTGCTGATCCTGATTCTTGTGCTTTTCGGGGCTTGTGCCATGCTCGGCGGTGAAGAAGATGATGAACTGGCTTACTTCAAACCCGCCCACAGCTTATTGCAGGATCATCATCTCTTACGTGAAGTTGCCTGAGTTCCGCGTGGGCAGCAGACCTGCAAGTTCCCTGCACACGGTCATGGAACCAAATAACCTGTCTACAGACAGGAAAGGACCGGCGAAATCCATCGCCGGTCCTTTTTTCTGTTAAATGACTTGTTCATATTTGAAGTAAGAAGAAAGCTTGGAATCCACATGTCCCCGGTATCCCTCGGTGGGAATGCCCAAGTCCTTCAAGAGGCGGTGTGCATTCACCCACGCGCTCATTTCTGCAGTGATCCGGTAGGCATCGTCATGGAGCCACTGTGCATGATCAAGTTCGCCATTGACGTAGTCGATCAGATGCCCGATTTCGTGGGCAAGCGCGAACAGATTCTCCCTTGTCACTTCGATCGGCACGGTAATGGACATATTGGCGTTGAAGCAGATGCGGTGCGTATCATCGTGGATGATGCGGCAGCCTTTCTGTTCAGCAAAGTCCAGCAGTTTTTTATAGTGTTTGTTCATTCCCATCTTCCCCTGCCGCCGTTATTTTCGGTCAGGTTTCGGCGGTATCCGTCTATTTTACAACAAATTTCGACAAAGAGAAGTGTTTTTTTATTAAATTTAGTTTGCATTCTTGAGGAAGGAATGTATTTGCTGGCTTAAAATACTCGCTTGCCGCGGGCAGTTCGTGAGCCTCCTCGGTCGCTCCGCTCCCTGCGGGGTCTCACTTGAACTGCTTTTCCCGCAGGCGTCTCGTATTTTCGGCAGCAAATGTCCATTCCAGACATTCGCTTGCGAATAAAGTGATTCAAGACCTTCTAAAGGCTGTGCAGATTGGTGGGAGCGCTTAAGAGGAGTTTCGAACGACCTGATCATTATTTCAACCTATGTACCTGCGAGGGAGGCTGCTTTGCGGCACTGTTCGGATGGCAATATAGCAAATATTCAATTCACGCACCCACGAGGGGTGCGACTTCAGGCGCAATTATATGCGCTCTATAACATCACTATTTCAATCCACGCACCCACGAGGGGTGCGACATCCGCTTCATCAATCAGATCCGTATTGATATTCTATTTCAATCCACGCACCCACGAGGGGTGCGACTCCACATTGTTTCTGGGATTTTGTGAATGAAAAAATTTCAATCCACGCACCCACGAGGGGTGCGACTGTGCAAAATGACTTTGACACAGCACAAATTTACATTTCAATCCACGCACCCACGAGGGGTGCGACCAAATGTATTTGCGGAAAAGAATTGGTGATGTATATTTCAATCCACGCACCCACGAGGGGTGCGACGGAACGCTATTGTAAGTGGAGTGTATAAGGATAGATTTCAATCCACGCACCCACGAGGGGTGCGACCCAGAAGAGTTGGCAACCCATGTTAGAATATTAATTTCAATCCACGCACCCACGAGGGGTGCGACACCGAGCGAAAATTTATTCACAATATTAGAAGTTATTTCAATCCACGCACCCACGAGGGGTGCGACAATACTACAGATAGAAATCCTACACATAGGGAGGGATTTCAATCCACGCACCCACGAGGGGTGCGACCGCCAGCGAATTGCTTGCGCTCGCCGTCGACATAATTTCAATCCACGCACCCACGAGGGGTGCGACTTTGCAGCCGACTTCATAAGTCCCGAGGATCTGATTTCAATCCACGCACCCACGAGGGGTGCGACTTTACCTGTTCGAGGATCACATTGAATACTATTTATTTCAATCCACGCACCCACGAGGGGTGCGACGTTTATTCGGAATAGTCACCGAGCCGGTCGCAGAATTTCAATCCACGCACCCACGAGGGGTGCGACGAAGAAATCAACGATGTGACGGACATAACGTATATTTCAATCCACGCACCCACGAGGGGTGCGACCTTGACGCCGGAACCAAAGCCGGAACCCGTCCGGATTTCAATCCACGCACCCACGAGGGGTGCGACCCAATCCGTGGCGATGTAGTGGTCAATGATTTTCCATTTCAATCCACGCACCCACGAGGGGTGCGACCAGTAGCCACTGTTCCGCAAACCGTTTCAGCATTAATTTCAATCCACGCACCCACGAGGGGTGCGACCTTAATAATGAAGTCAAAATCAAGGACGAGAACGGATTTCAATCCACGCACCCACGAGGGGTGCGACAGAGGACTGGAAAGCCCTGAATGAATCGATTATATTTCAATCCACGCACCCACGAGGGGTGCGACTCACCGACGCCAAGCAGCCGCACGGCCTGCGCGCTATTTCAATCCACGCACCCACGAGGGGTGCGACGCGGGCGTTGGCAACCAACGCACGACAAACTAACATTTCAATCCACGCACCCACGAGGGGTGCGACTAAGTACGATATATCGCTTTGGTAGACACTATGTGATTTCAATCCACGCACCCACGAGGGGTGCGACGCAATACTTCTACAAAATCGCTGGTCGATTGTGTTATTTCAATCCACGCACCCACGAGGGGTGCGACAGGTGTAAAAACCTTTGACATAGATGCTTCTACCGATTTCAATCCACGCACCCACGAGGGGTGCGACTTTTTCGATCTGCATAGTACCTGTATCAGTCGTTATTTCAATCCACGCACCCACGAGGGGTGCGACGTTTTCTGTTTCATTGTCATTGCCTCCTATTTATTATTTCAATCCACGCACCCACGAGGGGTGCGACCCCGACGGTGATACTGACGGGCGCTAGTGCAATCATTTCAATCCACGCACCCACGAGGGGTGCGACGCGTCAAATCGTACTCGCCAAGCTCCAGATAGGCATTTCAATCCACGCACCCACGAGGGGTGCGACAATGCTTGTGAGCTTGCCCCATCTCCTGCAAACAATTTCAATCCACGCACCCACGAGGGGTGCGACTTGATTTCCGGACGTTGAAAGTCCCGTTCGACGCATTTCAATCCACGCACCCACGAGGGGTGCGACGTCTCGCCACTTAAACCCTTCCCACAGCTCCATATTTCAATCCACGCACCCACGAGGGGTGCGACCAGTCAATTCTTCAGCGTACTGCTCATTGACCCGATTTCAATCCACGCACCCACGAGGGGTGCGACTTCGTTGACGCTCATGTCTTGGATGGTCGTGATATTTCAATCCACGCACCCACGAGGGGTGCGACGGCTTGATGCTCACCGGAATGTTCAGCAACACAAAATTTCAATCCACGCACCCACGAGGGGTGCGACACCCCGTTTTTGTCTTTTGTAAACAGATTACAATTTCAATCCACGCACCCACGAGGGGTGCGACCGGAGCTACGCCGGGCTGATGAGGATTACGATACAATTTCAATCCACGCACCCACGAGGGGTGCGACGGAGTGATAACTACTATGGAAGCACTTCGCCAAATTTCAATCCACGCACCCACGAGGGGTGCGACGTAGGAGACAAAGAAGATAATTATCCAGTGATAATTTCAATCCACGCACCCACGAGGGGTGCGACTTAACCGCTGTTTTGTGTCCCCTTTTTTATTTGCGATTTCAATCCACGCACCCACGAGGGGTGCGACGGTTTTCCTGATGAGGAAGCCAAACAGATAGCGTGATTTCAATCCACGCACCCACGAGGGGTGCGACGCCGACCCCTTTGTTAAACCCTGAATTTCGGACAATTTCAATCCACGCACCCACGAGGGGTGCGACCAGTCGGGCATCTTTGGACAGTCGGCAGGTTATCATTTCAATCCACGCACCCACGAGGGGTGCGACGACTGCCGAACGGACATAATGCGGTGCGTGTGCGATTTCAATCCACGCACCCACGAGGGGTGCGACAAAAATACCCAACGCAGTTAAGGAGAAATTAGAGGATTTCAATCCACGCACCCACGAGGGGTGCGACGTAACCTCACGACGGTCAACCTGACGCAATTCATCATTTCAATCCACGCACCCACGAGGGGTGCGACCAGTTGGAAGGTGAACAGCCTGAAGATCATGCGGATTTCAATCCACGCACCCACGAGGGGTGCGACAACATCCGAATATGGGGTTACTGGCGAAAGCCAATTTCAATCCACGCACCCACGAGGGGTGCGACGCCTTTTCCTCGCTGTCTGCCTTAATGCTATCCGTATTTCAATCCACGCACCCAC
>NZ_NHTN01000036.1 GCF_002167005.1 Indiicoccus explosivorum | reverse complement strand
CTCTCGCAGGCTCTTCCGCCTCTGCCGGTTCTTCTACCTCTGCGGGTTCTTCCGCCGTCTCTTCTGCTCCTCCGCAAGCCGCGAGCAATGCCACGGATCCGCTCAGAGCTAAACTCAACATCCATTTTTCTTTTTAATCATCGTCCTTCTCCTTCCGCACCGCCGCATTTCGACTCTGCAGCACCCTATTTCGACTCTGCACGCTACATTTCGACTCTGCACCGCCGCATTTCGACTCTGCAGCACCCTATTTCGACTCTGCACCGCTACATTTCGACTCTGCACCGCCGCATTTCGACTCTGCGCCGCCGCACACCCCACAACGAAGAACACCGGCACAGCATGGCGCTGCGCCGGTGTTTCATTCAAAAAAAATAAAAGCTGCTCCCGCTCATCCTAAAGGATCGAAGCCGAGTGCGAGGCAGCCGAAATAGACTGTCAGAAGCGACAAAAGCGCAAATACGGCTTTTTCTCCCGGGCCGCCGGTTTTCAAAGCGAACGGGAGTTTGATTTTGACATCGACGGGGAAAAACAGTCCGATGCCGTTTTTGGTGATCAGATCGAGCACCAGGTGACTGGCCATGCCGGCCAGAATTCCACCTGTAACGGCAGCATTGCCGATCGTGTACTCAAGCAATGTGCCGACGAGCAGCAGAAACAGCAGGCTGTGCGTGAATGTGCGATGGCCGAACACCGCGTTGATTACTTTCGACAGCGGCTTCAGCCGGCGCCCGATCAAGCTTCCGCTATGGCAAATATCAGGAAGAACGGCACCGACAATGCCGGCGCCGAACAAGAGGAGCGGATGGCCGCCGGTGATCGAGGCGAACGCGAGCCCTGCTGTCATCCCTCCGATAATATGGGTTTTACCTGTCATGATGTTCTCCTTCTGAGCGGTGTTCAGGTAACTGTAATCGTTTCAAGAATGGACAGACTGCTGATCATGATGAACGCGAGGACGCCGATCAGTCCGATATAAAGAGTTGCCCATATGATTTTCGTTTTGATGTCCGTCTTGTAATACGTGCTGATGCGATGGATCTCATCCTCATAATCCAGCCGCATCCGTTCCAAGTGCCGTCTGTTCGACAGCAGGCCGTGGACTTCCTTCACCTCTTCTTCCGTCTCCGGTACCGGCGCTGTATCCAGTTTCCAGGAAAGCTGACGGATTCGCCGGCCGATATCCGCCAGTTCTTCTTCGTACTGTTTCTTCTTACGGCCCCGCATCAAGTGGGTCACCCAGGAAATCGCCCCGATGATCGTAATGAGCAGGAGCATCGGCCCTGGAATGAAGAAGTTCAGTGCGATCAGCAGCATGATGCCGACGCCCCATAGCGCGGTTGAAAGTGAAGCGACAATGCGTCCGCCGTCGAGCGGGCTCACCGGCAGCAGGTTGAACAGGTTCAGGAACGCGCCGAGGTAAATGATCAAAGCGAACAGCGGCTCCTCCGTCATCCAGTAAAGCGGTATGGCCGGCAGGATCGACAGCAACCCCGCCAGCGGGCCTCCGTATGCGATAAAGCTCTCCGTCCTGGCATCCTTGATCGCTTTCGGATCGATTCCGATGACCGCCCCCATGAACGGCACGAAAATAGCGGGGGAGGTCTTGATTCCTTTGATCCTTGCAGCAGCCAAATGACCCATTTCATGAATGAACAGCACATATATCAAGGCAACGCCGAACTTCCAGCCGAAGAAGACGGCGTAGAAACCGAGTGACAGGAACATGGAAATCAATGTCTGCAGCTTCGCGAATTTCACGATGGCGAGGACAAATTTCAGTTTAGTGGCAATGAAGAGCCCGACGACACTCAGCGTCGCCAGGACCCGGTTCTGCTTTTTCGTCCCTTCCAAGCGGATCACACTCCAATTCGGATTTGTGGCGGTCCTTATGAATAATTATACCGGAAAGTTGGGTATAGGGCAGGATAGACACCTTTTGGAAAGGGGAAATGAATATGGGCATCCATAAATTTTTCACATCTTTGAACGACCTGGAACGGATCATCCGCGCTCCGGGCCGCTTCAAATTCGAAGAACACAATGTAGCAGCGCACTCGTGGAAAGTGAGCCAGTACGCCATGTTTTTTGCGACCATCGAAGAACGGGCGGGGAACGACATCGATTGGCGGTCTCTTTACGAAAAGACCATCAACCATGACTTCGCGGAAGTTTTTATCGGGGACATAAAAACGCCGGTCAAGCATTCCTCACCGGAACTGAAGGAAATGCTGGCGCAGGTCGAAGAAGGGATGATGGAAAAATTCATCTTGTCGGAAATCCCGGAGGAATTCCAGGCGGTCTTCTTCGAACGAATGAAAGAAGGAAAGGACGAGACACGCGAAGGAAGGCTGCTCGAAATGGCCGATAAACTCGACCAGTTCTACGAATCCTTCGCTGAGCTGAAACGCGGGAACAAAGATCCCGAATTTGTCATTATGTACCGCATCGCGCTGCGGAAACTGCTGGATCTTCCGCTGGATGCGAGTGTCGCTTATTTCAAGGAGACCATCCTGGACGATGTCATCAACGAAGATACAGTCGTCGATATTAAGGAGATCACTAAAGAAGTGCTGGAAGGCTGACGGCTTCCTCCCTCTTCACTCGGACGCATCCGCTGATTCTTCCGGCGGGTATGTTACGGTCCCGTCCGCATCCACCACTGCAGGCGCTCCCCACATCCCCACTTCATGCTCCACCAGGTCAGTTGTTTCATTTTTTCCGTCGATGATGTGCAGGATCTCGTGGCCGTTCGCTTTCAGCCAGTTACTGATCAGCAGCCGGTGACAGCGTGCCGGATGGCGTTCGGAACAGCAGTAAGCCACGCGGCGGTTTTCCGCAAGCGACAGCAGTTCTTCCGCCCCTTCCTTGAATTCTTCAGAAAGGCAGTAATCCGCGTAATTATGGAATGAACGATTGCGCCAGCCGCTGTTCAGGGACTCCTCGACCGTCTTCGACTTCCGCCGCCGTCCGCCGAGTTTCGGGAGATGCACGTATGTAAACCCTTCCGCTTCCAGCCATTCCGGAAACAGATCCTTCGAGAACTGAGGCCATTTCCGGCTTCCCGGAAACGCGCGCACATCCGCCAGCACTTCGATGCCGTTGTCTTTCAGCATCCGGCAGAAACGCTCCTGTGAGTGACTTGAATGGCCGATTGTGAATAATTCCATGGCATTCCAACCTCCTCTGCCAATTCCATTCCTTTATTTCCAATCCCTTAAACAAGACACCGGCTGACGAAAGAAGGATTGAATGGCCCGGTGATTGGGAATAGCTTTACTAGCTGGCATTATTTCAAGGGAGGAGAAATCATGGACTATTTAAAAAAGCTCGGCAAACAGATGTCGGAAGATAACGCCCCGACACTGGCAGCGGCACAGGCTTACTATTACATGCTCGCCATCTTTCCGCTGCTGATCCTGCTGCTGACCATTCTGCCTTACTTAAATATCAATCCGGACCAGGTCACGCAATTCATCGAGACGACGCTGCCGCCGGAAATCGCTTCAACATTCACGGATAACGTCGTCAATCTCGTCACGACACCGCGTGGCGGGCTGCTGACGATCGGGCTTATCGGGACGCTGTGGGCCGCTTCCAATGCGGTGAATGCCTTTATTATGGCAGTCAACCAGGCGTACGGCGTAGATGATGATCGGTCGTTCATCAAAAAAGCGATTCTTCGGATCGTCCTGACGCTCGGAATCATCATCGCAGTCGCAGTCGCGCTTGCCCTTCCGATTTTTGGCGGCGTCATCATCGATATGATCACACAGGCGGTCGGTCTCGGATCCGGATCGCAGACGCTGCTCCAAGTACTGCGCTGGGTGATCTCCATCGCCGTCATGATTCTGGTGCTCGCTGCGATGTACCATTTCGCACCGGATGAGCACTTCAAATTCACGGACGTCCTGGTCGGCGCTGCGATCGCCACAGTCCTGTGGCAAGTCGTCTCGCTCGCCTTCTCGTTCTACGTCTCCAACTTCGGGAATTATTCGGCGACTTACGGCAGTCTGGGCGGTGTAATCATCCTGCTGCTGTGGTTCTTCATCACCGGTCTCATTCTCGTGTTAGGCGCTGAAATAAACGCGATCAACCACAAACAGAAGAAGATCGAGCGCCAGAACATCAAGAACCAGCCTGCTAAAGTAACCGAAGATCCGGTGGAATAAAACAGGCGCAAGCAACAGACGGCCCCGCCGTCTGTTTTTTTTATGGATAGTTACCGCACCCATTCCGCAGCTGCCCGCGGATTCCTTCAACCTATTCACTTCGCACCACTTCCCATACTCGGAGACAGGCCGCTGGACCCTCCTTTCTCTCACAGCCAAGCTTCATTTGCAGGCCCGCGAGACAAAAACAGGGCTTTTTATTTACAGAAAATAGAGAACATACGTTCTCTTTTTGTGCTATAATTGCTTCAAATCAGCAATCTTTGCAGATCGGAGGCGAACAGCATGACCGTTTATGAAGTGTTCAGCCTGCTCATGCAACTAAGCGGGATTTTCATCGCCGCTTTTTCTGTCATCATCACCATCGTCTTCTTCAACGTCCGGAAAAAGTGACCATCCCCCCTGCTGAAAGGCGTGCATTTGGGGAAACTGGTTTCATTACCCTCCAATTAGTGAATGAATACAGTAAAAGGTTTTGAAAGGAGAGAAAGCAGATGAAAAAACAATGGCTGCTTTTAGCGCTCGGCCTTGTTTTACTCCTGCTTCTTGCAGCATGCGGAGGGGATGAAGCGGCTGTGGACGACGAAGCGACGGAGGAACCGGAAGTAGTGGATGAAACAGAAGAAGGGGAAGAACCGGAAGCGCCTGTCCTCGGTGAAAACGAGTCGGACGCGGATACACCCGTTGAAGAAGCGGACGGCGGTACCGATGCAGATACAGAAGGTCCGACGGATTCAGGTGTGGATGAACTGAACAACGTCGAAGTGGACAGCGAAACCGGAGAAGTGGAATCGGTGCGGGTGGACCTCGTCAATACGCAGGCGGATCTCGTCGGATATGCAGATCTGATCCAGGAAGAGACCGGCATCGTGGTCCAGCTTGATATCGCCGATCTTGAACCCGGCGTGCATGCCGTCCATTTCCACATCGGCAGCAGCTGCACGCCTCCTGATGATGAAGGCGAAGGAGAACCGATGCTGACGCCCGGCTCGCTTCCTGACATCACAGTAGAAGAAGACCGGACAGTCCAGACGGAATTCGCAGTGGAAGACGCGACTCTCCAGCCGGATGACGCCAATTCCCTGCTGGCAGAAGAAGGGACGTCGCTCGTTATTCACGACCCGGCGGTTGAGGAAATCGAATATCCGGAAGCTGGGGAAGCGCCGATCCTGGCCTGCGGCACGATTACACCATAATTGAAGAGAGCGGAATATCCGCTCTTTTTTTTGCTGATTTTCAACTGTTCAGTGAATTCCAAAAGGTGCTACACTTGAAGCATTCTTGTTTAAGGAGTGGAATAAATGAATCTGCGACCGATCAATACATTTTCAATCGCCGGTTACGACCCAGCGACCGGGGAGCTCGGCATCGCCGTAGCTTCCAAATTTCTGGGCGTCGGCGCTGTCGTGCCGTTCGCAAAAGCGGGTGTCGGAGCTGTGGCGACCCAGTCCTGGGCGAATCTCAGCTATGGTCCGGACGGGCTGGCACTGCTTCAGGAAGGCAAATCGCCTGACGAAGTCATTGAAAAACTGACATCCGGCGATGAACATGCTGCGCTCCGCCAGGCAGGCATCGTGGACGCGAAAGGCCGCAGCGCGACCTTCACCGGCAGTGAATGTTTCGATTGGGCCGGCGGCATCGCCCGTGAAAATTTCGCCGCGCAGGGGAATATCCTGGTCGGTGAAGAGACGGTCCGGCAGATGGCGGATACGTTCGAGCAGGCTCCAGGCTCACTCGCTGAACGTCTGCTCGCTGCGCTCGAAGCTGGTGAAACGGCCGGAGGCGACAGCCGCGGCAAGCAGTCCGCCGCCCTTTTAATCGTCAAAGAGAACGGCAGTTACGGCGGATATAACGACAAATACATCGATTTGCGCGTCGATGACCACCAGACGCCTGTGCAGGAGCTGAACCGGCTGTTCAAGCTCCACCAGCTGTATTTTGAACCGACCAAGGATGAAGACGTCCTGAAAATCGAAGGAGAAACAGAAGAAGTCCTGAAAGAGCTGCTGAAGCAGTACGGGTTTTTGAAGCAGGCGAACCCGTCGTCGGATGAACTTGTCGACGCGCTGAAGGACTATCAGATGACGGAGAACTTCGATGAGCGGATACAAGAAGGCGCCTTCATCGACAAAAAGGTGCTGGAATACATGAAGTCCCGTGACTGAACAAAAACGGACGCCCCTCACCGGGCGTCCGTTTCGCTTTACGGTATAACGGGTGGAATGTTTTTCCGGTCTCTCATTGGAGTCCGCCTCTTTCCTTCACGGGCGGCCAAAAGTATACGTGTTTTCCTCCGCCATAATGAACGAGCGGCTGACCGCCGCGCCAGCTGCTCCGGATAAAAGAACCCATGGAATTTGCCCGGATCGCCGCAGAAGCTGCCCTTAATTGCCACGGCGAATGAGCAATGTCCACACGCAGGAGATGGTCAGCCGGCTTTGTCCACAGCGAGTAGCGCTCGGTCAGCCACCGTTCCAGCGGCGTGCGCTCAGTCAGTTCAGGACCTATGCGGAAATCCGCGCTGAATGTCTCCGGAAAACTGTCTGCCTGCCGCCTTTTGCTCCGGAACCGCAGTCCTCTCCCCGACCTCCTTATCTCCATTCGTGCATGCCGGTACGGAAGCAGCCCGCCGGCCACACCGACGGCAAGCCGGCTGTTCGCGTCCAGCGTGAAAAAATAAACTCCTTTCCGCTCTCTGCAGGTGACGTACGTCCGGACATTCAGTTCGAGGTAACGCCGGACACCTGGCACCGGAGGCAGCAGCCGCAGACGGGTATCCCGGGCTTCGAATGGGACAACGCCGATCCATGCCTGTCCATCATATATATCGAGTTCCAATTCTTCCGGAAGATGCGGGCGCAGCAGTTCCGGTTCGGCCGGCCAGTGAAGGAACAGGACATCCAGCCAGTCCTGCGCCATGATCCACGGCGTCTTCATCGTATTCACCTCCTTCCATAAGAAAACAGGGCCCCTTACGGATAGAGGCCCTGCCGCTTGTCTTATTTCATCGGATTTTCCGGATCGCTGCTCTGGACGTCTTCCATCGGGAGTGTGTCGTGCGCTTTCGGATGTGCCGGTTCGAGCTTCGGAACCGATCCGAACGGACGGCCCTGTTCGTAGCTGATTTTCGAGCCATCCGGAGCCGGCATTTTCAGCCAGTCGAGTTTCGAACTCTCTTCGCCTTCAGAGCAATTGTAAACGGCATGCGAGTATTCGGAAGGCTCAAGATCAGACGGGAAGGTCGATGGCGTCACGACACCCTCCTTCGATTCGAGATCTTTAATCGATGCAATCCACTGGTTCTGGTGCATCGTATCGCGGGCAATGAGGAATGACAGCGTTTCTTTCACGCCCGGATCATCCGTCATGCCGTAAAGACGCGCCACTTGGAGACGCCCTTGCGATTCCATATTCAAGTTTGCGCGGAAATCTGCGAGCAAGTTACCGCTGGCGACAATATAACCGCTGTTCCAAGGCACTCCGACAGAATCCTTCGGCATAGCGCCCATTCCAGAAACAATCGCATGCTGCGGATTGCTGCCGCTGAGGATCGCATTGATTGCCGGATCGTCAGAAGCTTTTTCCTGATCATAAATCGAACCGTCCAGCAGACGGGCGATCAAGGTCGCCAGGATTTCAACGTGTGCAATTTCTTCCGTTCCTATGTCCAGCAGCAAATCCTTGTACTTCTCATTGCCGCGGAGATTCCATCCTTGGAACAAGTACTGCATGAAAATCGACATTTCTCCGTACTGCCCGCCCAGCACTTCCTGGAGCTTTTTGGCGAACACCGGATCCGGCCGTTCAGGTTTCGCTTCGAACTGCAACTCTTTTTTGTGGAAAAACATGTACAGGACCTCCTATTGAATTTAATCGCTTCCGTGGCTGTTCGGTAATGTCTTCCGTAAATGCAGACCTGCTGCGCCGGAACCATTTCCGGCACGCCGCAGCTCTGCCCATCAGCCGCTCCGGACTGAAGGTGGGATATTCCGCCATTTCTTCTCGTCGTTAAAAGGGAATTCGGCCGCCCCCTTCCGTTTTCCAGTATGCTGTTAATTTACCCGACAGATTATTTAACAAACGGTTTTCCAAAAAAAAGAAGGCGCTTGGCTGCGCCTTCTTTTCTTCAATCCATAATCATTTTATGAATTGTTGTCGTTGCCGCGGCGTTCGCCGCCTTTTTCACCGATTTCCTCATAAAACTCGCGCCCATGGCTTTCGGAAGTGGCTTCGCCGCCTTTTTTGCCGATTTCCTGATAGAACTCCTTGTCGTGGCTGTCAGACGTCGCTTCGCCGCCTTTTTCACCAATTTCTTTATAGAAGTCCTGATCATGGCTGTCAGACGTCGCTTCGCCGCCCTTTTGGCCGATTTCCTGGTAGAATTCTTTGTCGTGGTTCTTAGAAGTCGCCTGGCCGCCTAAACGCCCTGCTTCTTCATTTCCCATTTTGCCATTGTCGTTACGGTTGCGCTCGTTGTTGCCTTTGTTTTGTGCCATTTTCGATTCCTCCTTCTAAAAATTGGTTGTAAGCCTTACAGTCCTTGTTTAACACGCTTCTCCTCTTCTAAACACTTCTTCTCCTTTTGTAATGAAGCTGTAATACTTTTCCAGCTTCTACCAAGTGTTTTTTCTTTACAGGATGAATTACACAAGTCAGTTAGTTACCAAGCGGGGCCTTACAGGATAAGTCAGAGAAGTGAAAAGAGGGTCTTTTTATACAAGTGAATGAAGATTCACTTGTATTAACCAGAGATCTTTTCAAGAAACGGCACTTCCCGTTTTTTACAGAAAAAAAGACGGACCCGGCGATCGGGTCCGTCTTAACTGAATTTCCTTTTCGGTTTTGACTCCTCGTCAGACGACGTGGAGGTTCACTTCGACATTGCCTCTCGTCGCTTTCGAGTAAGGGCAGACCTGGTGGGCGGCTTCGACGAGTTCTTTCGCCTTGTCTTTATCCACTCCATCCACTTTCACATTCAGATCCACTCCGATTTTGAATCCGCCGTCCGATTCATCTTTCAGGAAATGGACATCGGCAGTTACGGAAGTATCGGTTACATCTTTTTCCTTTTTATTTTTTATAACCAAATTCAAGGCACCGTCGAAGCAGGCTGAATACCCGGCAGCAAACAGCTGTTCAGGATTCGTCCCTTCACCGCCTGGACCTCCGAGTTCTTTCGGTGAAACGAGATTAAGATCGAGAATTCCATCCTTTGATTTCACATGGCCAGCGCGTCCGCCTTCTGCTGTGACTGTCGTTGTGAACAATGGTTCCATTCAAATCCCGCCTTTACTGTTTTTATTTTCCACATCCCTTGTTTTACCCTTCCTTCCGAGATGGAAAACATAATCCGGAAGGAAAGGCGTTTCAGCATAGCAGGCACGAGGGTAAACAGGAGAATAGACATGACTCGGGGAGGAATTTCGATGGCGAAAATACTGGCTGTTGTCTCAAGCGGCTACGCACAGGCAGACCATAACTTTGTGACCGGGTATTGGGCAAAAGAATTGTTCATGCCGCTGGTCTATTTGGAAGAAGCGGGGCATGTGGTGGACATCGCTTCTCCAGACGGCAATAAACCCGTCGTCGATCCGGTGAGTCTGGAAAACCAGAATGACCCGGATGGCGTTTACAACGACATGTATAATTCCGGCCGTGCCGATAAAACGAAGCGCATTCTCAACGTGCCGGCACGGGAATACGATGCGGTATATATCGTCGGCGGGCACGGGGCCATGTTCGACCTCGTCCGCGATGAAAACTTGCGCACAATTATCAACATCATCCATGAACATGGCGGCATCATCGCCGCAATCGGCCACGGGGTGGCACCGCTGCTCTTCACCAAGACGTTCGAAGGAAAAGGCATCCTGGATGGACTGGAAGTGACCGGCTATCCGGAAGAACGGGAGCCTGAAAACGTGAAGCCCCTGCTGCCGTTCAGTCTCGAACAGGAACTTTCCAAGCGGGCACGTTACAAAGCCGATCCGGATAAATCAGCAGTCGCCATCTGGGGCAGCCGGCAGATCTTGACCGCCCGTGACGCGGCGTCGGCAAAACTCTTCTCGCTCGAACTCGTCGACAAAGTCCCTGGACTGGCAGACTGATTTATGAAAAATCAGATTACTGGTGCCAGGCACCAGCGAAAGTTAACAGCAAAGCAAAAAAACAGGCTTAAAGGGGTGCGCTCCCTTTAAGCCTGTTTATGCTGTGTTTACGATAATGCTTCTGACAGTACCAATTTAACAGTTTGGATTTCTCCATCACGCACTATTTCAACATCCAATGTATCACCGATTGAGGCCTCTGTGTAAAGGAAGTGCCGCAAATCGAGACTGGATGGGATATCTGTTCCGTTGATTCCCACAATGACATCAAGCGGCTGAAGTCCTGCTGCATCTGCGGCGCTGTCCGGCTGGATGGATTCGATTACGACGCCTTCTTCAATACCTGCCGGCAGTCGGAGATCCCGTTCCTGTACAGTTTCGGGTACATTCGCCAGGTCCATGATCATGACGCCCATGGACGGACGCTGTACTTCACCTTGGTTTTCCAGGTCTTCAATGATCGGAAGGGCGACGTTGACCGGTATCGCTAGGCCGATCCCTTCAACAGCTGTCTGCGCGATCTTCATCGAATTGATGCCGATAAGTTCGCCTTTGCTGTTCAGCAGTGCACCACCGCTGTTCCCCGGATTGATGGCGGCGTCCGTCTGGATGACTTGCGCTTCCCAATCCTTGGCTCCGTCTTTATTCACATCGACTTCAATGGAACGTTCCGTACCGGAGACGACGCCGGTCGTCACGGAATTCGAGAACTGGAGGCCAAGCGGATTCCCGATGGCGATGACCGGTTCTCCGGCTTTCAGTTTGGACGAATCACCGAGTTCCGCAACTGTCGATACCGCGTCGGATTTCACACGGACGACGGCGAGGTCTGTCAGGGCGTCACTGCCAAGGAGTACACCCTCGATTTCCGTTCCGTCATTCATTGTGATTTTCACTTGTTCCGCACCATCGATAACGTGGTGGTTTGTCACGATATAGGCGTAGTCGCCTTCTTTTTTATAAACGACCCCTGAGCCGGTCCCGGCTGCCTGAAGGTCATCCGATGCTGTCTGCATGAACGGGTGTGCCTGTCCCTGCTGGAGATTGGTCACACCGACGACCGCTGGCGAAGTGGCTTCCACCACCGCGGATACGTCCGTCACTTCCGCTGTAACAGCGCTTTCGACGTTACTTGATGTCTCGGCCTGTGCTGTCACCGCTGCCGGCTGGACATTGCCCGCCATGCCGGGAATCGCCACGCCCACGAGCAGCGCGCCGGCCAATACTCCAGACAGTCCTGACGCGAAGTAACCGCCGCGCCGTTTCGGTGCTTGATCCTGATCGTAGTAACCCATTAATGATGGCCCCCTTGATTTCTTGTTGAATTCATCTTATCAAGCAGTTATGAATAAACTATGAACGGTGTATGAAAAGAGTGGGAAACTTTCAGGCAGGGGGGAAATGAGGGTGGATGAGGTTCGATGAGGCTTATCTCGGGCTCACCGGCGTTTATCTCGGGCTTGACGTGGCTTATCCCGGTCTCGCCGCTTCTCGCCGCCACCTCTGTATCATGAATTTGAATGACGTGTCTTGCGTCCTTGTGGTATTCCAGATAGGTCAGCATGTGTCTGTCCCCCTTGGTTAGTGCCCTTATTTGAGTGTGATGCCATAAATGGTCGTCTTCCGGTCTTTTCCGGCAGCATCCCCCAGATACGTTCTGAATCCGATGCGGTAAAGCCCCGATAACGCGGAAATGTCCACCGTCTTAACCCCTCGGGCTTCGTGAAGGCCGAAGTTCACTTCCGCGGCAGCGGCGTTGTCTGTATGATTGATTATCTGAA
>NZ_NHTN01000035.1 GCF_002167005.1 Indiicoccus explosivorum | reverse complement strand
TTTTGCGGTCGACGATATAGAAGTAGCCGTCTTCGTCCATACGCGCCAAGTCCCCTGTATAGAGCCAGCCATCCCGGATGGCGGCGTTCGTTTCTTCAGGCATGTTGTAATAGCCTTTCATCACGTTCGGCCCCCGGACGATCAGCTCCCCGACTTCCCCCGGCGGAACTTCATCACCAAGTTCATCGACGACTTTATTTTCCACATTGATGATCGATTGTCCGATCGAGCCCGCTTTCCGCTCGCGATCAAGCGGATTGAAACAAGTGACAGGTGATGCCTCTGACAGGCCATACCCTTCGGATACCCGCACATTGAATTTCTCTTCGAAGTTGTGCAGCAGCGCCACAGGGAGCGAAGCGCCGCCCGATATGGCGAGGCGGATCGATTCGAAGTCCTCCTTACTGCCTTCAGGGAACTGATAAAGGAAATTGTACATGGTCGGGACACCGGCAAACACGGTCGCCTTTTGGCTGCGGATGACGTCGAAGACATCCCCTGGACTGAATTTTGGAACGAGCAGGATGGCAGCCCCTTTCAGCAGCGGAGCATTGACGACGACGGTCAGCGCGAATACGTGGAATACAGGCAGCGTCGCCACAACCCGGTCGTCGGTGGAAAACTGAAGGTATTCCGCCACGTCGCGTGCATTGGAGTACAAGTTGCCGTGCGTCAGCATGGCACCTTTCGGCTTTCCTGTCGTCCCTGAAGTGTAAAGGATGACAGCCGTATCATCCGCCGCCGTTTCAGCCGGTTCCGCCGTGCCTGCTGTGCCTGCCAGCAAGGCGGAGAATGCGTGTGTCTTCCCTTTCACACTGTCGGGAAGCGCTTTCAGTTTGTCGCCAGTGGCAGGGTCTGTCTCGCAAATGACGAATGATTCAACAGCGGGCAGCGCCGCATGCGCCTTTTCAACGAGCGGAAGCAGCAGATCAAGCGCGATGACCGCTTTCGCCTCACTGTTTTGCACAATATAGGCGATTTCATCAGGTGTATAAATCGGGTTGATCGGAACCGCAGTGGCGCCGACCCGCATGACGGCATACAAGGAAATCAGGAAATGCGGAGTGTTGCCGAGCAGAAAAGCCACATGGTCGCCTTTGCCGACGCCCAATTCTTTCAATGCCGAGGCGAACTTCGCTGAAGTCTGTTCGAATTCCCCATAAGACACTTCTTTTTCCTGGAACACATAAGCAGTTTTTTGCGGTTCTTCAGCCGCAATATCACGGACACGGGTCACTAAGTTCATGCTTAATCCCTCTTTCTTGTTGAATGAACACTCATTCATTATTGTCGTTTTCATTTTATAATAAATCTTCAGACAAAACAACAGGCACCGCAAAATTTACGGTGCCTGCAGATGCGCGAGATAGCGCCAGCGGATCAGATAGAAATAAAGGATTTGCAGCACGGTGAAGCCGGCCAGGACGACCGTCATTTCCAGGAAAATGGAGGATGCGGCAAATTCATCCCAAACAGTCTGGAGCGTCACAAAAGCGAAACCGCTATGGACGAGGGCGACGGTCCACGGCAGGAAAAACTGCGGGATCAGCTGGCGATTAACGACTTTCCGCAGTTCCTGCTGCGTCATCCCAAGCCGGATCAGCAGTGCATACTGTTTCCTGTCGCGTTCAAGTCCTGTGTACAGCTTGAAATAAATGAAGCTTCCCGCAGCGAGGAGGAACACAGCCGCCACGAGGACGCCGATCAGCAGCAGCAAAGCGAACGAGGACTTGAACCAGTAATAACTGAAACCCGGATTCTCAAAGTAGAAGTTGATGTCCCCGCCTTCCGTCTGCGCCTCTGCCATCCGTTCCGTGAGCACTTCCCCGACCCCAGCCGTTTCCGTCCAGGCAGGCACATCGAATGCATAGTAAGTGAAGATCTCCGCATTGTCCGACAGCCCGGCCGGCGGTTCATCGACCGCCAGAAAATCTTCATCCGACAGCACGAGTGTGTTATCTCCGAGTGAATGGGCCGGAAAAACCGCATGCGGGTACGGGTCGATGTTTTCCAGAGAAATCGAGCTTTCCTCAAGCAGGAGGTCCTGCTCCTCCATCTGTTCCGCAAGCGTTTCATCAGAAGCGATGGATAGGGCCTCCCCTTTCCGCAGATCGGCGGCCGGCTGTCCGAGTGCGCCAGCAATCCGGTTGAACTCCTGTTCCTTCAAAAGCTGAACAGCAACCCCGGCTTCCGCCGACGTCTGCTGTTTCACAGTGAGCGGGACCAATTCATAGGCGAGCCCCTCCGCGGCCAGTTCCTGCTGGAGGTAAGCGGCATGTGTCTCTCCGAGTTCTTCGCTGCCGAACGACAGGTAGATGAGCCCGAGCGGATTGTGTTCCCGGAAATCGCCTGTATAGGACATGAATGACGCGAGCGTGCCGACAGTCAGGAACGCGACCGTCGAGACGATCGTTACGATGAAGAACATATGCGCGCTTTCTTTCAGTTTGACGGCCGACTCCGCAATGGACACGAGGCGCGTCTGGCGCCAGTATGCATCTTTTCGGTCTTTGTAAAGGGAAAGCAGCCAGTGGACGGTGTGAGTGAAGAATAAATACGTCGCGACGGTGGCGAGCGGCGGAATCACGATAGTCATCAAATAGACGGTGCTGTCCTTCACCGCAGCGGCGAGCGCGTAGGAAATCACGAGGAACAGGACACCCGCGACCGCGAACGGTCTGGAATAGCTGCCGGTTCTTCCGTTCTGCCACTCCCCCCGCAGCAGGTCGGTGATCCGGCGGGTCCGGATGAAAAATACACTGATGACCGAGATGAGCACGAACAGACTGAGGAAAGCGAAAAGAGTCAGGACGAACGGCTGCCACGAAAAATACAGCGGCAGATCATCCATCTCCATCAGTTCCCTGCCGATCATAAGGAAGAACTTGGCGAACGCAAAGCCGAAGATCATACCGGCGGCAATCGATACCATGCCGATGATCATCGTCTCGAGGAACACGAGCCAGCCAAGCTGGATCCGGGTCATCCCGAGCTGCATGAGCAGGCCGAATTCCTTTGACCGCGCCTGCAGGAACGCCCCCATGGAATAAAGGAGAAAAAACAGCGTGAACACATAAAGCACCAGTTCTGCCGCGAACATCCCCCTGAGCGCAAGCCGCTCCAGCCCTTCATTGCGGAACTGCGGATGGAAAATGAACATGGAATAAATGAAAAACACCATGACCGAAAAGACGCTCGCCAGAAAAAAAGCGGCATAGCTCCTTCGGCTTCTCAGCACGTTACGGAAGGCGAATTGCCGAAAGGTCATTCACGTTGCCCCCAAGCAGCGACAGCACATTCAGCACGCGCTGATAAAACGTCTGGCGCCGGTCATCTCGGTAAATCTCATTGAAAAATTCACCGTCTTTTATAAACAGCACCCGATCACAGTAACTGGCAGCGACCGGGTCATGTGTCACCATCACGATGGTAGCCCCGCGGGCCCGGCTTGCATCCGACAGCAGCTCCAGCACGTCGCGCGATGTCTTGGAATCGAGGTTGCCGGTCGGCTCGTCCGCCAATATGAGGGATGGCTCATGGATCAGCGCCCGGCCGATCGCTGTGCGCTGGGCTTCCCCGCCCGAAATTTCACTCGGGCGTTTATGGAGGATACCGGTCAGGCTCAGCTGCTTCGCGACTTCCAGCACCCGTTTCGCCATCCGGTCGGTCGGCACGTTGTCGAGCGTCAGCGGCAGCACCAGATTCTCTTCGACTGTCAGCATTTCAAGCAGGCCGAAATCCTGGAAAACGAAACCGAGTTCACGCCGCCTGAACAGCGCCAGTTCATTTTTGTCGAGGGCATACGGATCGGTCCGGCCGATCTGCACGTACCCACCCGTCAGCGAATCGACTGTCGAAATCACGTTCAGAAGAGTCGTCTTGCCGCTCCCCGACGGTCCCATGACCGCGAGGAACTCTCCCTGCTCCACTTCAAAGCTGAGCTGATTGAGCGCCCGGTGCGTCACCTTTCCTTCATATACTTTCGTCACGTCTTCGATTTTCAGAAGCGGCATCCTTTTCACTCCTTATCTGACTGCTCTTGCTGATGGAACAGAAGGGAGACTTCTGTCCCTTCGCCCGGTTCCGATGAAATTTCCAGTCTGTGCCCGAGCTTTTTGCAGACTTCGTCGGCCAGGTACAGGCCCATGCCGGTCGATTCGCCGGTCCTCCGTCCGTTCTCTCCCGTAAAGAAAGGCCGGCGGATGCGGGCCAGGTCCGAAGACGGTATGCCGATCCCTTCATCCCAGATCTTCAGCAGCACGTCTCCATTCTTGCAAGCCGCTTCGATGAAGACTTTCTTATCCGGTTCGAATGTGTATTTCACCGCATTCGTCAGAAACTGGCTAATGGTGAACTTCATCCACTTCCGGTCGGTCGTCACTATGAACTCCTCGGGAATATCAATGGACGGATAGACCCTTCTGGAAATGAACAATCGTTTATTTTCCGATACGGTCTCCTGCACCAGTCTGCGCAGTTCCACCTTGTCGACCTGCATATCTTCCTCGAACGTCTCCAGCCGGGCATTCATCAGTACTGTCTCCAATCCCGCCTTCAGCCGGTCCAACTCTTCCTGCACACTTTTCCTGTCGAGCTCCCCCTCTTCCTGCATCAGCATTTCCAGCACGGCAAGCGGCGTCTTCATCTGGTGCACCCATTGGTTCATGAAGCGGATCTGCCGGTTCTGACCGGCATAAAGCGCCTGCACTTCCTGCTGATACAGTTTGTAGAGCTCGTGCATATACCGCTCCGTCTCCAGGAGTTCAGGCGTTTTCGCATTGCGCTCCAGTGCGCTCTCCATCGATTCGGGCCGGCTGAGGACCCGGCGGTAAAACGTATAGCGCCGGATGAATTTCGACAGCAGAAACACCGCCAGCAGCAGGACCGCCATGATGAAAGAGTAAGTAAAGGTGTCTGTGCTCCGGAATCCGTCAAGCCAAAAAAGGAAGAGGATGAAGATGACGAGGAGTATACCGAAGATCAACAAAGCGGCGTTTTCCCTGAAAAACAGCCGCACCATCATGTCTCCCCTTCTTCCAGCAGCAGCCGGTATCCGGCACCGCGCACCGTTTCGATCGATGATTTGACCCCGTAATCCGACAGTTTTTTCCGAACGCGGGTCATGTTGACATTCAGTGTATTTTCATCGACGAACGCCTGGTCATCCCAAAGTTCTTCCAGAAGCTGTTCCCGCGCCACCACTTTGGGATACTGCTGCATGAGCAGTTCCAGAATCGAGCACTCTTTTTTCTGGAGCGGAATCACTTGCTTGCCGATCTGGAGCTCCAGGCGCTCCAGATACAGCGTGAGCCGTCCGGCCTGTATCACCCGCTCCTCCTGTTTCGGCGCATATTCCCCATACGAGCGGCGTAAATGGCTTCTTATTTTAGCAAGGACGATTTCATAATGGAAAGGTTTCGTGATGAAATCATCTCCGCCATTCTCCAGCGCAAACACCTGATCCATGTCACCTGAACGGGCGGATATGAACAGCACCGGGCAAGTCGTCTCCTGGCGGAGCTGGCGGCACCAGTAATAGCCGTCATACGACGGCAAGTTGATATCCAGCAGGATGAGATGGGGCTGGAACGCGGCCGCCTCTTCCGTGATGGCATCAAAATCCTGTGCCGTCCGAACCTCATAGTGGTACTTCCGGAGCGTCGCCGCGAGCAGTTCCGCAATCTTGGCATCGTCCTCCACGATAAAAATCCGATGATCCGCCATGCTCATCCCCCTTTCCTTTTTTCCTTATTGTAGCAAAAGAGCCTGCGCGCGGGCAGGCTCTTCATCAAATCTTAATAAATGAGGTTGACGAATTCCTCTTTTGTAATCCCGCCGAGCAGCGAAGGAATATCCAGACCATCAAGTGCTTCCGACAGCGCCGCGCGCTCATACTTCGCACCGGTAAGCGCCTGCTGCACTTCATCGATGTCGCCGAGACCGAAGAAATCCCCATAAATATGTGCTTCCTGGATGGTGCCGTTTTCCACTTGAAGGCGGACATCGATTCCGCCGACCGGGAACCGGTGCGAATGACGGATATTGAATTTGGGCGATTTGCCGTAATTCCATTCCCAGTTGCCGTACCGTTCTTCGGACAGTTTCCGGATATTTTCCCAATCTTCATCCGACAGTTCCCAATACTTGACGTTCGCTTCCCCGTCGAAAATAGAGTGGAGAATGTACTTTCTGAATTCCTCGATCGTCATCGGCTCATCCAGGAATTCAGAGATGTTCGCTACGCGGCTGCGGATCGACTTGATGCCTTTCGACTCGATCTTATCTTTGCTCACCTTCAGCGCATTGACGACTTCACCGATTTCCGTATCCAGCATCAGCGTACCATGGCTGAACATCCGCCCTTGCGTGGAGAATTGGGCATTCCCGGATATTTTGCGGCCATCGACGACCAGATCATTCCGTCCCGACAGCTCCGCAGCCACTCCGAGCGACTGCAGAGCATCCACGATCGGACCTGTGAACTTGCGGAAGTTGCGGAAGCTGTCTCCATCGTCTTTCGTGATGAAGCTGTAGTTCAAGTTCCCCAAATCATGGTAAACTGCCCCGCCTCCTGACAGCCGGCGGACGATGTGGATTCCTTGCTCGTCCACATACTCCGTGTTGATTTCTTCGATCGTGTTCTGGTTTTTCCCGATAATGATCGACGGCTCATTGATATAGAACAGGAAATAAGAATCCTTTTCCACGTCCCCTTTCCGAAGCACGTATTCCTCAATTGCCAGGTTGATACGCGGATCGGTTATCCCTTTATTGTCTACAAAATACACCGTACCACTTCCTTTACAATTAGTTCCCTCATTCAGTTTAACGGAAAGTTTCAAATGATGCATACTTTTCGTTGACACTCTACTACTGTTATAATACACTGTTTATTATCAACACAGTACTACTACAAAAGGAGCGGATGAAAAGTGGAAAATGTCGTCGAATTTTTCAAGAACCTTCCCCCGAAACAGTGTGCGTCCTGTGGCCAAGTGATCGAAGAACAGCATGAGTGTTATGGAAATCATTGCGACTCATGCAACGAAGCGTAAGTACAACAGCCGGCAGCCTTTACAGGCGGCCGGCTGTTTTTCAGAAGGAAGAAGCGGTTTCTGCACGTTCAGCCCGATTTGTGCACGTGTGCACCATTTCCCGGTCGCACGGCAGCAAAAAACCGCCCCGTCTCCGGAGCGGTCTCCAACTTTCATTCGCTGTGGCCATCGTGCCCTTCTTCCATGTGTTCCATGCCATCTTCCGGCCCGCTTTCATCCGGCACGATGCTCGCCGGATCGGGATCGCCGACGGTAAGCTCCATTTGCGGCATCGTATGAAGCCCATTCGCAGTCGTATGTGCAACGAGGTAATACAGCCCTTCCTCTTCAAACACATGCGCAGCTTCGTATACGCCTTCCGCTGTATGTTCGCCTTCGAGCTTCACCGCATTGCTGCGGTCGCCGGATTCCCATACTTCAAAGAGGACTTCATCCGCTTCTTCCACCGGCTCCCCGCCTTGCAGCACCTCCGCTGAAAGGATGACTTCATCGCCAGGATCAGCTGTCGGTGCAGTCAGAATTTCCACTTCGACCGGCTGGAGAGTCCCTTCCGTTTCTGATTCAGCTGAACCTTCAGCGCCGCAGCCGGCGAGAAGGAACAGGACTGAACTTGCCAGCATCCATTTTTTCATCGTTGTCTTCCCTTTCTGTCAAAGCCGCTCCAGTAATGCAGCTGCTGCTGTTTTTCCCTGTTCCGCGCAGTCCGGCAGTCCGATGCCGCCATAAGAACTGCCTGCAAGCTCGACTCCCGGGAACTTGCGCTGAAGTTCCGCTTTCGCTTCAGCCACACGGTCTTTATGGCCGACCGGATATTGCGGCATGGCATTCGGAAAACGGGACACAATCACAAATTCAGGTTCGCCGCGGATGTCCATCGTCTTACGTAAGTCTTCCAATACAGCCTTACTGATCTCAGAGTCCGAAATATCGACGATCATTTCATTCCCCCGCCGTCCGACGTATGCACGGAAAAGCGTGTGTCCTTCCGGCGCGCTGTGGGGCCATTTCCGATGTGTCCAAGTGCAGGCGGTCACCGCGGTGTCGGTATTGCGGGAAACGACGAATCCGGTGCCTTCCAAGTGCTGGTCCACGTCTTCTTCACGGAAAGCGACAGAAACAGTTGCGACTGTCGCAAACGGCATATCATCCAATTCTTCAAGGAAACCGTGCGGCTTGAACAGTTTCTTCGCCATGAAATGGGGCACAGCCAGAATGATCCCATCCGACTGCAGAACAGAACCGTCATTGAGCGTTAAATTCATGGTTTCCCTTTCTGTTTCGCACCGCTCCGCCCGAACACCTTTTAAAATAGCCGCGCCTTGCGATACGAGCGCTTCTTCAAGCGCCCGGACCACTGTATCGAGACCGCCGCGGAACGTCTGGTAGATCCCTTCTCCGGGATTGAGCGGCTGAGGGCCGGTCATCATCGAAGACTTTCTGATCCCATACAGCAGGCTCCGGTGTTCCTGTTCGAGCCGGCGGAATTGCGGAAACGTCGATTCCAGGCTGAGGCGGTCGATGTCACCTGCATAAATCCCCGCGAGGAGCGGTTCGATCAGATTATCGACCAGCTCACCGCCGAAACGGCGGCGGAAAAACGCGCCGACAGATTCATCCGCCTCCGGTGCCGGCTTCGGCAGCATCAGTTCGGCTGCCGCCCGGACCTTCCCGCTCCACGACAGCAGACCGCTCGACAAAAACGGTGAGAAGTCCCGCGGCACACCAAGGATAGATCCGCCCGGGACAGGGTGGAGTTCTTCACCGGACAATACATAAGTCTGACCGGCCGCACTCCGGACGAGCTCATTCTCGAGGCCAAGCCCTTTCACGAGATCCCGCATTCCGGCCTTACGGGCAAGAAAAGAGTCCGGTCCCCTTTCCACGATGAACCCGTCGCGCCGGACCGTCTGGATCTTGCCGCCAAGCCTGTGCGCCGCTTCAATGAGCGTCAGTTCCAGCCGGATTCCCCGCTCACGCGCCTGACGCTGCAGATAAAAAGCCGCTGAAAGGCCGGTGATGCCGCCGCCGACCACTGTCACTTTCCGTGTTCGTTCCGTCACATTTCATCACACTTCCGTTGTCAGTTCACTCGTTCCCGAGCTTTTTGAGAACCGTTTCTGTCATGGCATCGATAAACAAAGGATCGGTGTTCGGCATTTCCGGACGGTAGTAAGCCGCCCCGATATCATCACAAACCACTTTGCATTCGTAATCATTGTCATACAGCACTTCCAGGTGATCCGCCACGAAGCCGACAGGTGTGTACACGAAAGATGTGTACCCCTCATGCTCATACAGGTCGCGCGTCAGATCCTGCACGTCCGGTCCGAGCCAAGGTTCGGGGGTCTGACCGGCACTCTGCCAGCCGATTGCGACGTTCTCGACACCTGCCGCCTGTGAAATCAGTCTGGCCGTTTCCTCCAGCTGCTCCGGATACGGGTCGCCCGCCTGCGTAATCTTTTCCGGCAGCGAATGGGCCGACACGACGAGGCAGGCGTTTTTCCGCTCATCTTCTGTCATCCGGCTGAATGTCTCTTTGACTTTATTGCTCCAGTAACCGATGAATTTCGGTTCATCGTACCAGCTCTCCACCGATGTGATGTGAGGACCGCCCAGTTTTTCAGCCGCCTCTTTCGCCCGGCCGTTGTACGATTTGATCGAGAATGTCGAGAAATGCGGGGCGAGGACGATCGATACCGCTTCTTTAATGCCATCGCGATGCATCGCTTCCACAGCATCTTCGACGAACGGCTCGATGTGCTTCAGGCCGATGTACAGCTTGAATTCGATGTCCTCCTGGGCGTCGTTCAGCCGGTCGCGAAGCGCTTCCGCCTGTTCCCGCGTGATTTTTGCGAGCGGTGAAATGCCGCCGATCGCTTCATAACGTTCCCGCAAATCATCGATGCTTTCCTGGCTCGGTTTGCGCCCGTGCCGGATATGCGTGTAATAGCGTTCAATATCTTCTTCTTTATAAGGCGTGCCGTACGCCATCACCAGCAGTCCCATTGTCTTCTTCATCAGTCGTTCCACCTCATATCAGTCAGTTTAAGAATTCGTTTTTTGCTTCGCGCTGTATTCATGGACAAAAGCGGTCAGCCGCTTCAATGTGTCCGGATCCACTTCCGGGAACACGCCATGGCCGAGGTTGAAAATGTAGCCGTCCGATTCCATCCCCTGATCCACGATGTCCTTCACCCGCTTTTCGATGACACTCCAGTCCGCCAGCAAATATGACGGATCGAAATTGCCCTGCAGGGTTTTCGTCAGCCCCATGCTCCGGGCATCCCGGATCGGCAGGCGCCAGTCCAGCCCGACTACGTCCACAGGAAGGTCATGCCAGTCTCTCGCCAAGTGGCTCGCGCCGACGCCGAATATGGTCAGCGGCATCCCTTCTTCGCGCAGTTCGCTGAAGATCCGGTCCATGACCGGTTTGATGAAGATCCGGTAATCATCCGCACTGAGGGCCCCGACCCATGAATCAAATACTTGAATCGCTTTCGCGCCGGCTCCGATTTGTGCTTTCATGTACGGAATGATCGTATCCGCCAGTTTGTCCATCAGCGCGAACCACGTCTGCGGTTCCGAGACCATGAGCGCTTTCGTCTTGTTGTAGCTGCGCGACGGCCCGCCTTCGATCATATAACTGGCCAACGTGAACGGCGCACCGGCAAAGCCGATGAGCGGCACATCCAGCTGCTCTTCCGTCAGGATCCGGATGGTCTCCAGCACATACGGCACGTCCTGCACGGGATCGATTTCCCCAAGTCTTGCGACGTCCTGCGCTGATCGGATTGGATTAGCGATGACCGGACCGATGCCCGCTTTGATCTCGACGTCCACACCGATCGCCGGCAGCGGCGTCACAATGTCCTTGTACAGGATCGCCGCATCGACACCGTACTGGTCGACCGGAAGCTTCGTGACATATGCGCACAGTTCCGGCTGCTTCGTGATCTCCTCGAGCGAGTACTTTTCCTTCAGTTCCCGATACTCCGGCTGTGACCGGCCCGCCTGCCGCATGAACCATACCGGAACGTGATCGGTCTTCTCCCCGCGCGCTGCACGGAGGTAGTTATCGTTGAACGCCTTTGCCATTTGAATCGCGACTCCCTTTCTGCTGCTCAATTCCGTTTTTTATTCCGATTAAACTATAGATGCTCCATTTCCCATTGTATAGGCACGGCGCCGAAATGTCATAAAATAGACGCTTTGCGCTTCACCGTTTCGCCATAGGTTGTTTTGCGCATTTTGTTTTCGGGAAGTTTATAATAAAAGCAGAAGGAATGAAGGAGGTTTTTTGGTGAATCTGTATATGACCACAGGAACGTACGATTACATGCGGAAACTGCGCGAAAAATACGCCGGCGAGACGATGGTGATCATGCAGGGTGAAAATACCACGCTCGTTCTTCACGAAACGGAAAAGAAAACAGTCTTCGCTACACCAAGACGGTATGAAGTCATCAGCAGTGCAGGAGAGCTGAACGAAAAAGGTTTTTTTGTCTTCAATAATATCCCCGTTTCCGATGAAGGGCGTCCGGTTTTCGAGCACCGGTTCACGAACCGGGCAGGAGCGGTCGAGAACCAGCCCGGATTCATCGCGTTCCGGCTGCTGCGCCCAGTGAAATCCGATACGTATGTCGTCCTGACGGAATGGGAATCCCCGATCTTCTTTGAAAAATGGAAGGAATCACAGGCGTTCAATAAAGCCCATGAGAAGCGGGACACCGACAGCGGGCTGAAAAGCCAGAATATCTTCTCGGGCTCCTCGTATATCACGACGTATCATGCAAAACCTGAAGAGGAATGAAACCGGAACAGGCTGTCCGGCGGGTCGGAAATCCGGCTTGCCGGACAGCCTTTCTTCATTTATTTCCCTTTAAGAATCAGGGCCGTTCACGCAGTGTCCGCTTTTGTGCTAAGCTCTAGAAGTACGACAATTCCGACAACCGAGGTGGAGCGAATGCTGAACGAACTGTATGGAAAATTGGAAGATAAGTACGAGGACATGGTCCAAATCCGCCGCTATTTGCACATGAACCCGGAACCTTCTTTTAAAGAGACGAAAACAGCGAAGTACATAGCGGATTTTTACAGGGAACTCGGTGTCGATGTGCGCACAGATGTCGGCGGCAACGGAGTCGTCGCTGTGGTCAAAGGCGGAAAACCGGGCAAGACGGTCGCACTTCGTGCAGATTTCGACGCGCTGCCGATCCAGGATGAGAAAGACTGTGAATACAAATCCACTGTAGAAGGCGTCATGCATGCCTGCGGCCACGATGGGCATACCGCGACATTGCTGACGCTCGGCAAAACGCTCCATGAACTGCAAGCGGATCTGCCGGGCACGTATGTCCTGATCCACCAGCATGCGGAAGAATACCAGCCGGGCGGCGCCATTTCGATGATCGAAGATGGCTGCCTCGATGGCGTCGATGTCATTTTCGGCACGCACCTTTGGTCCACGAAGCCGTCTCATCATATCGAGTACCGCACAGGCCCGATCATGGCGGCGGCCGACCGGTTCGAAATCAATGTGAAGGGCCGGGGCGGCCATGGGGCGATGCCGCATGAAACGAAGGATGCCGTCGCAATCGGCGCCCAGCTTGTCACCGCTCTCCAGCAAGTCGTTTCCCGGCGTGTCGATCCGCTCGAACCCGCCGTGCTGTCGATCGGTACGTTCAAAGCGGAAAATGCGTTCAACATCATTGCGGATGAAGCGCTGCTCCATGGCACTGTCCGCACATTCAGCGAAGGGACACGTGTATTGGTGGAACAGGAAATGCGCCGGATCTGCGAAGGAATGGCAGCCGCCAGCAGCTGCAGCATCGATTTTGAGTTCGTGCGGGGCTATCCGGCGGTCGATAACCATGAAGCGGAAACGCTGTATTTGAAGAAAACCGCCGAACAAGTGCCGGGTGTCAAAGAAGTGAACGAAAGCGCGCCGCAAATGGGCGGTGAAGATTTCGCCTATTATTTGCACCACGTGCCCGGCACCTTTTTCTTCACCGGCGCGATGCTTGAAGACGAATCGCGGGTTTATCCGCACCACCACCCCCGCTTCGATTTCGACGAGCGCGCCATGCTTGTTGCAGCGAAGACACTCGGTGCAGCGGCCGTCGGCGTCCATGGGGAAGACTGAAAATCCGCTGTCCGATAAGAACTGAAAAACAATTAGGACGGTCCAAAAAAGACCAGCCGCGACGGCTGGTCTTTTTTCATGAATTATCCGAGTTTTTTCATCAGGTTCGCCATTTCAATCGCGGATGCCGCGGCTTCCCATCCTTTATTGCCCGCTTTCGTACCTGCCCGTTCGATTGCCTGTTCGATCGAATCGGTCGTCAGCACGCCGAAAATGACTGGAATGCCGGACTGGTCGTTCACCCGGGAAACGCCTTTTGCGACTTCGCTGCACACATAATCGAAGTGCGGCGTCGCGCCGCGGATGACCGTACCGAGCGTGATGACGGCATCATAGTTTCCGCTCATCGCCATTTTCTTCGCGACAAGCGGGATTTCGAATGCGCCCGGCACCCAGGCGATGGAGACATTGCTGTCTTCCACGCCGTGCCGTTTCAGCGCGTCTTCCGCACCGCTCAGCAGTCTGCCGGTGATGAATTCATTGAAGCGGCCGACGACGATGCCGATCCGCAGTCCTTCGCCTGTTAAAAAACCTTCAAAATGAGTTGCCATGTCCTGTCTCCTTTACAAGTTGAGCAAGTGGCCCAGCTTTGATTTTTTTGCCCGCATGTACGCTTCATTTTCTTCAGTGGCCGGCATTTCAATCGGCACACGCTCCGTCACTTCCAGCCCGTATCCGCCGATCCCCGCAATTTTCCGGGGGTTATTCGTCAGGAGCTTCATTTTACGGATTCCGATATCCCGCAAAATCTGGGCGCCGATCCCATAGTCCCGGAGGTCGTCAGCGAACCCCAGTTTGCGGTTCGCTTCCACCGTATCGTAGCCTTCCTGCTGGAGCTTGTAGGCTTTCAGTTTATTGATGAGTCCGATGCCCCGGCCTTCCTGCCGCATGTAGAGCAGGACGCCGGATTCCGCCTCGCTGATCTGCTTCATCGCCGCGTGGAGCTGAGGCCCGCAGTCGCACTTGTACGAGCCGAACACATCCCCTGTCAGACATTCCGAATGCACCCGGACGAGCACGGGTTTCTCTGGATCGATTACGCCTTTGACGAACGCGACATGGTCCTGTCCTGTCAGCACTTCCGTATAGCCGAGAACATCCAGATCCCCGTACGCAGTGGGCAGGCGGACTTCCACTTCTTTCGAAACGAGCCGCTCGTTCTTCTGTTTATAGGCGATCAGTTCCTGGATCGTCAGGATACCGACACCAAGCCGTTTCGCCACTTCTTTCAAGTCATCGACCCTCGCCATCGTCCCGTCCGGATTCATGATTTCACAGATGACGCCGGCCGGAGCGGCCCCCGCCAGTTTCGCCAGGTCCACCGCCGCTTCCGTGTGCCCCGCACGCCGCAGGACACCCCCTTCTTTCGCGACAAGCGGAAAAATATGCCCCGGCCGCTTGAAATCCGCTGCCTTCGCTTCCGGATCGAGCATTTGCAGAATCGTATGGGACCGCTCGAAAGCGCTGATCCCTGTCGTTGTATGTTTATGATCGATGCTGATGGTGAACGCGGTGCCGTGCTGATCCGTGTTCTGATCGGTCATCGGGTTCAGCTGTAGCTTTTCCGCGATTTCCGGCGCCACCGGAACGCAGATGAGCCCGCGTCCTTCTGTTGCCATCAAATTGACGATCTCGGGAGTCGCCTGTTCGGCGAGCGCCACGAAGTCCCCTTCATTTTCACGGTCTTCGTCATCAACGACGATAATGGCCTTTCCGGCCTTCAGGTCACGCACCGCTTCTTCCACTGAATAAAACATGCACTCACCTCCCGTTAAAATCCGTGTTCAGCCAGGAACCCTCTCGTGAGGCCAGGCTTCGCTTCCATTGTCCGTTCCGTATACTTGGCGAGCAAATCGCATTCGATGTTGACCTTATCGCCGATCCCTTTTCTGCCGAGGAGGGAGTCCTCCTGCGTCGTCGGGATAAGGGAAATCGAAATCGTCGTCCGTCCGACATCAAAAATCGTCAGGGACGTGCCATCGATCGCGACTGACCCTTTCAGCATCATGTACTTCATAAGGGAAGGATCGACTTCGATCGTTTTCGTCACCGCAATGGAATCCGATCGGACAGCCCGGATCGTCCCTATGCCGTCTATATGGCCGTTCACGAAATGGCCGCCGAAGCGGCCATTGGCGGCCATCGCCCGTTCCAGATTCACCGGAGAGCCTGTACGGAGGTCCGCCATCGTCGACGACTGGACCGTTTCCGGGATGACATCGGCTATGAACTGACGGCTGTCGAACTCGGATACCGTCAGGCACACGCCGTTGACCGCAATGCTGTCGCCGCGCTTCACATCCTCCAGGACAACCGAACAGCTGATGGTCAATTCAAGCGCCTGCGGTTTCCGCCGGATCGCTTTTACATGACCGATTTCTTCAATGATTCCTGTAAACAGTTTACTCACGCTCCCCGAAAACAGCCCGGATCCGGACATCCGGACCGAACCGTTCCACATCTCTGATCGTCAGATCCAGGCTGTCGGCCATATCCGACCGGACAGCACTGTCAAAAAGCGAAGGTCCATTTCCGATCAGTTTCGGCGCCTGATAAAGCCACAGCGCCTGCACCAATCCCAGTTCCAAAAAACTGGCATGCACACGAGGTCCGCCTTCGACCAGAAGCGTCATGATGCCGCGCCTGTACAGATCTTTCAGCACTTCCCGGAGAAAATCCCTCTTCCCGAGCCGGACCACTTCGACATGCGGCGCATATGCGGCCTCGCGGGCATCTTCCAGACAATAAATCAAGGTCTTCGCAGAAGCGTCCTGCGTGACCGGTGTATCAGCCGGCGTGAGCAGCCGGCGGTCTAAAACAACTCGTATCGGGTTCTTTCCACCATGGGGCAGTCGGGTGGTTAGGAAAGGATGATCATGAAGCACCGTATTGACGCCGACCAGAATGGCATCCTGCGAATGGCGGAGCCGGTGGACATCTTCCCGCGCTTCAGCGGAGGTGATCCACTTGCTGCTTCCGGCTTCCGTCGCCATGCGGCCGTCCAGTGTGGCGGCAGCCTTCAGGGTGACGTACGGTGTTTTATGGATGATGGAGTGAAAAAATGCTTCGTTCATGCGTGCTGCTTCGTGTTCCAACAGACCGGTATGCACTTCAATGCCCGCGTCTTCAAGAAGTTTGACTCCTTTGCCGGCGACGAGCGTGTTCGGATCCAATGTGGCGATGTAGACGCGTTTCACACCGGAATCGATGATCTTCAGCGCGCACGGCGGCGTTTTCCCATAATGCGAGCACGGCTCCAATGTGACATAGAGATCCGACCCTTCGGCCGCTTCTCCCGCCATATTGAGCGCATGCACTTCCGCATGCGGTTTTCCCGCTTCCAGATGCGCGCCCATTCCGATGATTTTATGGTCTTTGACACAAACCGCCCCGACGAGCGGGTTCGGTGATGTCTGTCCGGCCATTTCCGAAGCGAGCCGGATCGCGAATTCCATATAATGAGCTGGTTCGATAACAATCTCCTCCTTTCGGTTCATTCCGAAAGAAGCAGCACAAAACAAGCACAACGGCAGCTGTACACACATCTTCTCCCATCCAGACTTTCACTGTCGGTGCCGGACTTTCGCCGGCTCAGCCGCTCCGCCTAGGCGGAACGGGTCGCGGACTCGCAGTTCCCTGCTCACCGCCGGTCAGGAGTTTCACCTTGCCCCGAAGAAGGTGCCAGTTTCCGTTTGTTCCATGGTAGCACAGGTTCCATTGAAACTGAGAGAAAATAAACTTATGGTATGCAAAAAAATGCGGTCCCTGAAGGAACCGCACGTGATCGTTCATTTTGATGAGACTTGCAGGGTTATGAATGACACTGCCAGCACCGCGGCGAACGCCCCGAGCGCTGCGGCAGGTGAAGTGACGGCCGCCAGTGCGACGGCTGCAGCCTGGAGGAGTTGCAGCATGAGCACCAGTTTCCGGACAGCCCGCTTACGCGGGTAAGCCGACAGCGGAAACAGCTCGTCCATCCGGAAATGGACGGTCCCCCGGAGGCTCTGCCAGAGTTGGATGGCCGTCGCGAACGCGAGGGCTCCAGCAAACACCGCAACCCCGATGCTGTAGGGAATGAGCAAGGCGCCCGCCGCCGAAATCACGGTCAATCGGAGCCACAAGTAAAAGAGATCATCCGAACGGACGAACGTACGGGTGACCAAATAGAGCTGGGCGTGTTCCCGTCCGCTGCCGATGAACCGGTAGACAGGATCGAGCCAGCGTCTCGCCTTCACTTTCCCTTTCAGATGGGGCACATCGGTAAAGTAATTGGCGAATCTGTAGAAGCGCAGCATCCGTCCCTGTTCAAGTCCGATGAAATGTTCGAACGGAAACGGCCGGCCCGCCGCTTTCATCTGCACCCCTTTCATATAAAGGATGAACGCGATGAGCGGCAGCGCGGCAGCGGCAATGATCTGGTCTGTGTAAAAATAAACGAAAAGACCGCTCAAACAGAACCGGATAAGCCTGTCACGCCAGAGATCTTCCCCGGAGCGCCACTTCCGGAAAGCGAATTCACTCCGGATACTGAACCACTTCAGTGCCAGGATCAAAATCGGAAAACCGATGAGGAAAGCGCTTGTCGGACCGTACAGCACATTGATCATCGGCAGCGAGATGATGAAGGCAATCACCGGCGAATAAAGCTGGCTGATGAATGTCCATCGCAGCGCCGGCTGCACATAGCTGTCCAGCCGGCTTTCCAGCGGCAGAAAATAGACGCCGTCCGCTTCCTTCAGCAAAGTCGCAGGCGGGCTGTATGCAAGCAAGAGTCCGAAAACCGTTGCCAGAAGGAGCGCGGCCGGAAAATGTTCCGGAATATCCCGCAGCCACTCGCTGTAAGCATACCCTGCTGCCCCGATGGCGAACAGAAGTACGACGGCGAGATGACCCGTAAAAATATACTTCATGTAATTCTGGACTTCGACCGTGTAATTACGGAGCCGCACAGCCCATACATCATGCAGGCTCTTCATCATTCGCCTCCTCGGTCATGGCGATATACAGATCATCCAACGTCGCGCCCGGCATGCCGAATATCTCCCGGAGGTCAGCCATTGTGCCGTTCGCCCGGACCCGCCCTTCATGGAGGAGAATGATGCGGTCGCAGTAGCGTTCCGCTGTGGCCAGGATGTGCGTCGACATGAGGACGGACGCCCCCTGCCGTTTCTTCGTCTCCATCTGTTCCAGGAGCGATTTGATACCGAGCGGATCAAGGCCGACAAACGGCTCATCGATGATGTAAAGTGAAGGATCGGCGAGGAAGGCGCTCATGATCATGACCTTTTGCCGCATTCCTTTTGAAAAGTGGGACGGAAACCAGCGGAGCCGCTTCTCCATCCGGAATTCCTTCAGGAGCTCCGCCGACCGTTTTTCCAGCCGCTCCTCAGAGACCCCGTAAGCCATCGCAGTCAGTTCCAGATGTTCCTGAAGCGTCAGTTCCTCGTAGAGTACCGGGGTTTCCGGAATATAGGAAAAAGAAGAACGGTACGCGTCCATATTTTCACTGATGGTCTTGCCGTTCAGCCGGATTTCGCCGGATTTTGGCTTCATCAGTCCGATGATGTGTTTGATTGTCGTGCTTTTTCCGGCGCCGTTCAGCCCGATCAGACCGACAAGCTCACCTTTATTGACTGAAAAAGACACGTCTTTTAAAACCGGCTTGCGCGTGTAGCCGCCGGTCAGTGATTCAACTTCCAGCACAGTCATTTCCAACACCTCTTTCTTCCCGTATTGTACCAAAAGACGCGGCTGAATTCTTTGCTGCCGGACAGTTTATGATAAGATGGAGAAAATTGTGAAAGGATGATGAACAAGTGGCAGACTGTATTTTTTGCAAAATCATCGACGGAGAAATCCCGAGTGTCAAAGTGTATGAAGATGAGCATGTATATGCGTTCATGGATATCATGCCGCTCACGAAAGGCCACACGCTCCTGATCCCCAAGAAACACCGCGAGTACGTGTACGACATGACGGAGGAAGAAGCGGCGAATCTGTTCGCTGTTGCACCGAAAATCGCGTCCGCCATCAAATCCTCATTCGAGCCGGTCGGCATGAACCTGCTGAACAATAACGGCGCAAAAGCCGGTCAGAGCGTCTACCATTTCCACCTCCACTTTATTCCGAGGTACGATGAGACAGACGGATTCGGCGCCAAATGGATCACTAAGGAAAAACAATACACGAACGAGAAAATCCAGGAATTGGCCGATCAGCTGAAACAAACGCTTGCATCCGTGTAATAGGTAGTATAGAATCATACTAAGTTTTTCGCTTGCGGCCGCGAGGGTACGCCGGGAAGAACAAACTATAGCCTTGAGCTGAGGAGAGATGAGAAATGAGTACGAAGAGTTTAGTACTGATGGCGCTGCTGGTGAGTACCGGAGCTGCGCTGTATGTGGTGATTCCGGGATTCAATGGCGGCATGAAGCCCGATTTCATGCTGACAATGATGTTCGTCGGCATCCTGCTGTTCCCTTATGCAAAACATGTTTTCCTGCTGGCGGCGACGACCGGCATCCTGTCCGGCCTATTTTCGACGTTCCCGGGCGGATTTCTTCCGAATATTGTAGATAAACTGATCACAGCGTTCATTTTCCTGCTCGCTGTGCAGCTGCTAAAAAAATATGCAAGCCGTCTGCCGGCTGTCATTTCGCTTACAGCTGCCGGCACTCTGCTGTCCGGCACGATTTTCCTGTCAGCTGCAATTCTTCTGATCGGCGCAGAAATCCCTTTCCTGCCGCTCGTGCTGACGGTCGTCCTGCCAGCCATGGTGCTGAACGCCATCGCGATCGGCTTCATCTATCCGATCATCATGACTTTGGTGAAACGTTCGAAATTCGAAACGGCAGTCTCGGCAGCCTGATCCAGCTCCCCGCTCCCAGCGGGGAGTTTTTTCGTTTACGCCCATTCCCCTTTAGGTTTTAATCTGACATAATAGAGGAAAAGGAACCATAGAGTATGAAAGGGGCGTTTGGCTTATGAAAGCATCAAATTTCTTAATCGGTTTCGGAGCCGGCCTTGCCGCTGGCGCTGCAATCATTCTGTTTTCTGCACCGCAGTCCGGACCGGAATTCCGCTCTTCTGTTAAATCCTCTTCAGGTGACTGGAAAGAGCGTTTCGATGAATTGAAAGAAAAAGTGAACGGCATTAAAGAATCGATCAAGCATTTATCCGAAGAATCAAAAGAAACACTGAAACCGGTGCTGGATGACCTGAAGGAATCGTTCAAGCAGTACCAGGAAGAAACAGCACCCGCTAAGGAACATATGCAGCTTGAAATCAAAGCCATCCAGAACTCCATCAAAGAGATCGAAGCTGAACTCAAAAAACATAAGAAAAACGAAAAAAAGAAAGAGAAAAAAGGCGAATACAATCCGGACGTCAGCGAACGGAAGCAAGGAGAATGAAAACTGCCCTCAGCCGGCAGTTTTTTTTCGTCGGATCAGTCATACACTGCCGTAACAGATAGACGCATCTGTCCGGCTTACGCAGCCACTTTCAATTGTTACACAATTCGCTCTTTTTTCCTTGTTGTTTTATTGCTATAATTATAGAAAATAATATTTACGAAAGCGGGTGTTTTAATGAATGACCAGCTTTACACGCTGAAAGAAGCAATGATCTTTAGCCAACGCGTTGCTCAGCTTTCCAAAGCGCTTTGGAAGGCCATCGAGAAAGATTGGCAGCAGTGGATAAAACCTTATGACTTGAATATTAATGAGCACCATATCCTCTGGATCTCCTACCATCTGAAAGGCGCTTCCATCTCTGATGTCGCAAAATTCGGCGTGATGCATGTATCCACAGCTTTTAATTTCTCGAAGAAATTGGAAGAACGGGGGCTGCTGACTTTTTCGAAGCGGGATCATGATAAGCGGAATACATATATCGAACTTACCGATGCAGGAAAAGAACTGCTGGTCGAAATGATGGCCAATTACCACAAAACGCCGCACAGTATCATTGAGGGGGCGCTCCCGTTAAAAGAACTTTACGGCCGGTTCCCTGATTTCATGGAAGTGATGGCCGTTCTGCGCAATATTTACGGTGAAGATTTCATCAAGATTTTCGAGACTTCTTTCCATAATATCGACGAGCATTTCGACGACAGCGTAGCGCTGAAAGACGCGTCAGAATAACACGCGGTGCCGGCATTTTTTTCATTGAATTTTATGGTTGCAATCTGACGCGAATGGGCGTATTCTATGAATCGTTACGAATATATGACCCATTTTAGGAGTGTCGATGTATGCACTGCTGGAAGTCCATTAACATGAAAAAACAATATGGCAGAGACCGGATTTTCCTGCTGTCCGTACTGGTCGGATTCGGTGTGTTCGTCATGATTTACATTCCGATGGCGGTACTGTCGCCGGTGCCCCTGTCCGACAGCCACTTCTTCACGTTCCTGACCGCGCTGGTGGCCTTATATCCGCTGCATAAGCTGGTCCATTTCCTGCCGCTTCTCCGCTGCCGGAACTGCGTCCAGCTGAAGGTGACCCGCCATTACGGCTTTCTGCCGGAAGTGAAATTCCGTGTGCAGGATCCAGTGAATAAAGCCTGGTTCCTCGCCGCGCTGCTGGCCCCTTTCGTGCTGATCAATACCGCGCTGCTGGCGCTCAGCATCCAGCTGCCGGAATTCGGCCATTATTGGGCGCTTATGCTCGCTTTCCATAGTGCATTGTGTCTGGTCGATTTGATTTATTTCCGGTACGCACTCCGTTCGCCGAAAGGGGCTCTTATTGAAGAAACAGAGACCGGGTATGAAATCCTGATACCTCCCGTCACACTATAGAACTGTTTTTTCCGCCTTCTCTCTGCTATACTGAGAGTCAATGCCCGAGGACGGGAATTTATGCCAGAGAGGGAGGAATTCCATGATAATCGGTACTATTATCGTGTTCGCCATTCTTTATCTGTTCCAGATCAACCGAATGACGTACGCGCTGGTCACTTCACGAGAAATCCCGGAGGAAAACCACGATAAAATCTTTCGCTGGATCAATGTCTTGATTACGATCCTGCTTGTATCCTTATATGTCGGCGTTGAGTTCAGCGCCTGAGACCGGCTGTCGACCAGCCGGTTTTATTATTCCCAAGAATTTCCCCATCTGCCGATGAAACACCGCATCGCCTGATACATTGAAACTTTTGTTATTTTTAGAAGTCTTGTGTTATAGTAAATCCTGTGTTTGCGGTATGCTTCAATCTATTACAGAAAGTAGGAAATGCATCATGAAAAAAACGGTTTTAACATTTTCTCTCGCATTCTCTGCTCTTACGCTGGGCGCGTGCAGCGAAGAAGCAGCTGATTCAGAAGTAATCGTCACTTCTGACGTGGGGGACATTACAAAAGAAGAACTATATGAAGAAATGAAATCATCCATCGGTGCGCAGGCACTTCAGGTGATGATGATTGAAAATGTGCTGAGTGAAGCATATGAAGTGACTGAGGAAGATGTCGAAGCCCGTTACAACGCGGAAATGGAGCAGGCTGGCGGCGAAGATGCGTTCCTTCAGTACATTACTTCACAAGGGTATACTGAAGAGACCTATAAAGATTACCTCCGGCTGAACCTGCTCCAGGAAGCGGCACTGACGGACGGCGTAGAAATTTCAGATGAAGAAGTCGCTCAGCAGTACGAGGAAATGACGACTGAACTCAACGCCCGTCATATCCTCGTCGAAGATGAAGAAACGGCGAACGAAGTCATCGAGCAATTGGAAGCTGGCGAAGATTTCGCAGCGCTCGCTGAAGAATATTCCACTGATCCGGGTTCTGCTGTGAACGGCGGCGAGCTCGGCTGGTTCACAGCCGGTACGATGGTTCCTGAATTCGAAGATGCGGCTTATGCACTTGAAGTCGGAGAAATCAGTGAGCCGGTCCAGTCCCAATATGGCTACCACATCATCGAAGTGACGGATAGACGCCAAGTCGAAGACGCTGAACCATTGGAGGAAATGGCAGAAGAAATCCGGACCCAGCTTGCACTCGAGCAGGCGGACCAGTCGGCTCTTCTGACAAAAGTGTCTGAAATGCTTCAGGAAGCGAACGTCGAAATCCAGGATGAAGACCTGGAAGGCGCACTCGATCAGTTCCTGAACGCACCGCCGGCGACTGAAGCTCCTGCGGAAGAAGAAGCTCCTGCGGAAGAAGAAGCTCCTGCGGAAGAAGAAGCAGCTGAATAACCAACCTCTCCTCCCCCCTTTTAGCGAAGGGGGAGTTTTTGTTACATAGAAAGCGAACTCAGACGGTCCAATGCACGCACAGCCGAATCTATGCACATTCAGCAAGATTTGTGCGTGTTCGTCGGGAACCGGCCAGCCGGCTCGCAATCATTATTCAACCAGCCAACCAAGAAAGGATGTTTTTATGTTCTCATTTCCAATATCTGATCAAGCGGAACTCCGGCTATTGGAAGTCCGCCACGCAGAGGCACTTTACCGCCTCACCGACGAGTCACGTCAACACATCCGGGAATGGCTGCCTTGGGCGGATTACAGGCTCTCTCCAGCCGATTCAAAAAAATTTATCGACAGTACGCTAGAACAGTTCAGAAGCAATAGTGGCTTTCAGGCCGGCATTTGGTTTAATGGCGAACTCGCGGGGATCATCGGCCTTCACGGCATCAACTGGACGAATAAATCCACGACTTTCGGCTACTGGCTCGGTGAACATCATCAGGGCAAGGGGCTGATGACAGCCGCCTGCCGTGCTGCAATGGCTTATTGTTTCGATGAACTTGGTCTGAACCGGATTGAAATTCGCGCCGCCACTGGAAACGTGAAGAGCCAAGCGATTCCAGAACGGCTGGGGTTCACCAACGAAGGAAGGCTCCGGCAGGCGGAATGGATCCACGACCGGTTCGTCGATCATTTCATCTACAGCAAACTGAAAGAAGAGCATGAAGCGGAGCGGTGAAAACCTGCAACTTGCGCTTGGAAAAGTATCCCTAAATAAAGATTATTTTGGTACACGGAAATGGGCTGGGCGCTTAGATAACGAAGATGTTTTTATAGGTATTTGTATGAACTCTAGATGAAAGAGCGACAGGCGGCGAAAAACCGTGTGCTCCTGCATCGCTGCGCTCTTCGTCTCAAAGGTCGGGACTCAATCATTTCGCCCAACCTTTCCTGCGGGGGTAGCGGGCCAAGTGAGACCTCACCGGCGAAGCCGAGGAGGCTTGCAGATCGCCCTGGCAGCGCAACGTCCTGTCGCGCCAGCTGCATGACCCACTTCCTGTGGACCTGAAAGCGTCCGCCTGGGAGTGATTTCATCAGCAGGATTATACAAGAATCTAAAGAAACAGCCCGCCGGCACTTCTGCCGGCGGGCTGTTTTCATCATGATCCAAAAACGGGCTTATAAAACGACCGGTTATCAAGCGGAAACAGCCGCTCGGTATACTCGCCCGGCTTCGTCTTTTCGAGCGCCCGGTCAAGCATCATCATCTTCGCATCGATGTTATCGATATAGTGAAGAATCTCCGCTTCTTTGATCATCGGTTTCTTCGGGCTTCCCCACTCCTCTTTGCCGTGATGGGACAGCACCATGTGCTGAAGGAGCAGCACTTCCTCTCCTTCAATTTCCAGTTCTTGTGCAGTTTTTGCGATTTCCGTCACCATGATGGAGATGTGGCCAAGGAGATTGCCTTCAATCGTATAGGAAGTCGCCACCGGTCCTGACAACTCAAACACCTTTCCGATATCATGCAGAATGATTCCGGAATAAAGGAGATCTTTATTCAGCGACGGGTAGAGATCACAAAGGCTTTTGCCGAGCCGCAGCATCGACACAGTATGGTCCACAAGACCGGAAACATAGTCATGATGGTTTTTGGTCGCTGCCGGGAAAGTCAGGATCTCCTGCTGGTAGCGCTTCAGAATATGGCGGGTGATCCGCTGGATATTCGGATTCTTCATCTCGAAGAAAAATTGGATAAGCTCCTCATGGAGTTCTTCTTTACTGCGTTCCGCCGATGGCACCAATTCGGAAATCGTCTGATTCTCCTCCGGCCGCGCCGGCCGGATGCTCTTGATGCGCAGCTGGTTCTTGCCTCGGTAGTTGTGGATTTCACCGCCGACTTTGACGATCGTTTCGGCCGCATACATCTTCTCGTGTTCTTCTTTCGTATCCCAGAGTTTCGCTTCAATATCTCCGCTCTTGTCCTGCAGGACGAGCGACATGAACGGATTGCCCGTCGTCGTCACTCCTTTATTCGACTGCTTGATGAGCAGGAAGGTATCCACTTGTTCTCCGACTCCATATTGTGTAATCCCTTTTTTCATGCAAAAATGCTCCCTTCGCCCGGCATCACGTCAATCAGCTTCGCTTCCGGCAGCATAGCCGGAAGCTCTTCATGACAAGTGAAAAAAATAAATTGATGGTCCAGCTTCATTTCACGCATTAAGTTTACCATTTGAGACAGCCGCCGGCGATCAAAATGTACAAACGGATCATCCATGATGAGCGGAAAAGGCTGCTCCTCTTTCAGGAAAGAAGCGAGCGCAAGGCGGAGTGCGAGGTAAGCCTGTTCTTTCGTCGCCTGGCTCAATTCCGCGATATGGAAACAGACGCCGTCTTTCCGGATCGCTTCGAAATGGCTCCCCTGCACGAAAACGAGACCGCTGTATTCTCCCTCGGTCAGCCGGCGGAACAGCTTCTGTGCAAGTTCCAGCACGGCGGGAAGCCGTTTCTCCCTCAGTTCATCCATCGTCTGCTTTATGGCTTCTGTCAATGCACGGCCGACTGCCCATTTTTGAGCAAGGGCACTGAAAACGGCCTTCCGTTCCTCAAAACTCTGCTGCAGTTCCGCATACTGTCTGTCGGTCAGCAATTTTTCAGTCAGCTGCCGCTTTTCAGCCCGTTCCGACAGAAGATCATTCCGTTCTTCTTCCAAATCCGCCAGCCGGACTTCCAGCTCCTCCAGCCGGGCTTCCGCCTGTTCTTCGTTCAGTTCATGCAGGCTGAATTCACCGATCGCTTCCAGCTGATCCTCAACCGGCTCGAGCTCTCTCAGCAGCCGCTCCCGCTCCTCTGACTGCGTGTGGAGTTGATAATATGCGGATTCCGTTTCGGCTCCAGCTTCTTTCAGAAGCAGTTCCCGTTCTTCCCGGATTTGCTCAGCCAGCATTTCTTGTGCCGTCCGCTCTCGGAGGAGCTGTTCCTGCCTGTCCCGGTGTTTCTCTGCCTCCGCATACAGCCCGGCCACCCGCTGCCGTTCCGCCCGCAGGCGCGCGAACAGTTCTTCCTGCGGGGCCGATATGCCGGCCGCCCGTTCCGCTTCCGCCTGAATATCGGCGATGCTTTCCTGAAGGGACGCCGCTTCCGCTTCTGCCCTGACCATCTTTTGCATCGTCGCCTGGAATTCACGAAGCTTCCCGACGAGCGCGAGCGCTGTTTTTCCGCTGATTTGCACCGGAAGTCCGGATTCCTTCAGAAAGTCGCTGTAGCGACCGGCCGCCTCAGTGCCGGGACGGTGCCGGATGAGTTCCTCGACTTGCCCGGCAAGCTGTCCGCAATCCCTCTCCAGCCGCTCCCGTTCCGCCTGTTCCATTTCCCACCGATTCGCGAGGGCGTCCAGTTCTGTTTCCCGCCCTCTATATGGCTCGAGCATTTCCTGATACTGCTCCGGTCTTTCATTTTTGCTGTTTTTCCAGAAATAAAATCCGGCAAATCCGCAGGCAGCCGCAGCAGCGGCCAGCCACACCCCTTCTCCTGTGACGATCGCTGCAGCCGCCAGCAGTACACCGAGCATGCTCAAAAACAGCACGGCCGGCGGAAGCGGCCGATGGCTGAAACTGCCGGCGGCTTTTGCCTGCGATATTTCCGGTGAAATTTTCCGCCACGCCTGTGCCTGTTCGATTTCGCTGTCACTCATTCCGCCGGCGAGCAGCTGGCCGAGTTCCACTTCTTTCCCGGCAAGCTCCATTTTCTTTTTTTCCAGTTCCCGGGCGTGGAAGCGGTGCCCTTCTTCTTCAGCCTCTGTATGGGAAACGAGCTGGGCAAGTTTCTCTTCCTGCACGATCGACACATCCGCGGCCAGCGCGTCCGATTCCGGCATGCCGATGAGACCGGCAAGCCGTTCCCTGTCGTCAGCCAGTGTGTCCAGCATCTCCAGCTTTTGGTTCAAATCCGCACGCATCCGGTGCCAGTCGGCTTCCTTGCCAAGAAGGCGGTCGAGCGGCTCCGGATCCGGGAGCGGCGCATTCCGCGCCTCCAGCTGTTCCAATTCTTCGCCGATACTGCGGATTGCGGCCGACGATTCACCGAGACGTTCATTCAAACGTTCCATCCGGTTTTTTCCTTCAGCCGGAAAAGGACTCCCCGGAAGTGCCGCCAGGCTTTCTTCAATGCGCTTTTTCCTCTTGAGGAGCGGGAGAGCCTGGAGCCAGCGCTGCAGCCCCTTGGCCTTCTCTCTGTGGCCGCGGGTTTCCCCGGCGATTTCCCGCAACCGCCCCTCGATTGCCGTCAGGCGGTCTGCGGCCGGTCCGAAAGCATCCGCCTCTTTTTTCAGCCGATTCAATTCGCTTTCGGTTTTCCGGAGTTCACTGATCAGCCGGTTCATCTCCGGATTCCGGCCGTTCGGCTTGAACAGGAGCGCCTGTTCTTTTTCCAGCCGATCCGCCAGACCAAGCGCCGAATCCATTCCGGCAGTACCGGAAGCGACAAGGACCCGGCTCAATTCCTCTTCGGTCAGCCGGTCAAGTCCCTGGAGTTCGTGGACGGAAAAAGAGAACACCGCCTCGAAAGACGCTCTGTCCGTATTCCGCAAAATTTCTTTCAGTTCATCTTCCCCGCCGGACGTGCCGTCCTCGAAATAGACCGTCACTTCCCCTGCCGACTTTCCGCCGGTCCGTTCAATGATGACGCTGCCATACCGGGAATCCGTCATATGTATCCGGCCGCCGAAACGGCCGCCGGTTTTCGGTTCATATCTTCTGGAAGAGCCCCCGCGGACCGGATACCCGAAAAGCGTCTGCAGGATAAACTGCTGGATCGTTGTCTTCCCCGCTTCATTCGGTCCGCAGAAGACGGACAGCCCGCTGCTGAGTTCGATCGTCCGGTCACTGTGGCGGCCGAAACCGAATATCTCCAGCTTCGTTATACGCATCCGCTCATCCCCCCGCTCCGAGTTCATCTTTCAATTTCTTCTGCGCTTCGTCCTTTATTTCTTCAATCAGGGAAGGGCTCAGCATTCCAAGATAGCGGCCGCCCCGGATATGGCGGTAAACCTCGCCAAGGGCTTCCTGCCAGCTGGCTTCATCCCAGCTTTCCAGCATCTCTGATACCTTCGCCCCGAGGCCCGAAAGCTCGGCCGCCCCTGCCGGGCGTTCAATCCGGAACTTGCTGACCCACAAAAACGGATCCCGGTCCGCAGGGATTTCGGCCCGGAGCGCTTCCGCTATTTCTTCCGCCATATCGCTCCGGACGAATTCCGGCGCATTGATCAGCGTGAAATCGAGCACACCCGCTCCCGACTGCTCGCCGTGCCGGTCCGCAGCGGCTGCACATAACGCCAGCACGTCTCCCAGATCGCGGGCTTCCCTTCCGTCGACCTGCACGGAATCAAACACGACCGGTCCCGCCGGGATGAAGCGCAGCACTGTTTCGGGGCCATCCAGTGTCACGTCATAGAACCCTTTTGGTCCGCTTTCGTTCCGGTGACGGCCCTGGAGGTTGCCCGGATAGACGATATGAGGGTTCCGGTGAAGGACCTGCCGGTGATGGATATGGCCGAGCGCCCAGTAGTCGTAACCTTTAGCGAGGAGTTCATCTTTTCTGAACGGGGCGTAGACGGCGTGTGCCGTATCTCCCTCAAGGCTGCCATGGAGCATGCCGATATGTATGATGGAATCGCCAGCCGCTTTCGGATACCGTTCGATCATCCGTTCCGCGACATGGCGTTTCGGGTAACTGAATCCTGTTATCCTCACTTGATGGCCTGCCGCCTCCAGCGTGAACTGTTCCACTTCTTCATCGAAAACGCGAACATTGCCAGGCAGGCCGAAGCGGGTCCAGCTGCCGCTCAGATGATCATGGTTTCCATGGGAAATGAAAACGGGAATGCCGGCATCCGACAGTTTCTGCATACCGGTCCGGAACCGGTGCTGGGCCCGGATGCTGCGGTCTTCCCCGTCATAGAGGTCTCCTGCAATCAAAAGAAAATCCGGTTTTGATTCCGCCGCATAGCTGACCAGACGGTCGAATGCTTCGAATGTGCTGTTGCGCAGCAGATCCCGCCTGTCTTCCGGCAGTCCTTTCATGCCGGTGAACGGACTGTCGAGGTGCAGGTCTGCCGCATGGATGAACCGCAATGGGCGCATTTTCTTCCCTCCCGGAAACCGAATATTTGTTCTTATTTTACCATGGAACCGGAAAGAAAAAAACTGTTTGCGGAAATTCCTCCGCAAACAGCCCGCTTCAGTTTTTATTGCCTAACTGGATCGCTTTCCGGATATCCTTGAGTGACTGTGAAGAACCGTACATGAGCACGCCGCCCCGGTATACCCGGGCTCCGAACCATCCGAGGAGGGCGATGGTCAAAAGCATGACCGCAATCGACAGAAGAGGTTCCCAGACCGGGATGTCGAGCATGCCGACCCTCAGGAACATGACAAGCGGCGTGAAAAACGGGATATAGGAGGTGACTGTGACGAAGCCGGCTTCCGGGACAGTGAGGCCGCTGAAGGCGATGAAGCTCGACAGAATGATCAGCAGCATCATCGGCAGCATGAGCTGCTGGACATCCTCGATCCGGCTGACAATCGAGCCGAGGAGCGCTGCCAGCATCGCATACAGGAAATATCCGAGCAGGAAGAACAGCACGGCGAACAGGATGGTGCTGATCCGCACACTGGAAAACCCGAATACACTGAAGAAACCGCCTGACAGATCGGACGATGAGGACTCAAGCGCCACATAGGCAGCTGCGCCGAAGATGAGCATCTGAATGATGCCGAGCGTCCCGATGCCGGCGATTTTCGCGAACATATGCTTGACAGGCGACACACTCGAAATGAGGATTTCCATCACACGGGACGACTTCTCGGTCGCCACTTCCATCGCAATCATATTGGAATAGTAAATGATGGCGAAGTAGAGCAGGAAAATCAGGATATACACCAGCCCCCGCGCTTCACTGAGTTCTTCCTCTGAGCGGGAAGAGTCGGAAATCGCTTCACGTTCGAATTGGGCCGGCATGAAGAGCGCTGCCGCTTCGGATTGTGTCAGACCGAGCGATTCAGCCGCCCTTGCCGTCTGGAGGGTCTGGACAGCGCTCTCCACAGCGGAGGCCATGCCTGAAATGCCCGCTGTCTCCGAGACGTACCGCGCGGTCAGGGGACTGCCGGGCGTGAGTTCGATATAGGCGTCGATTTCACCTTGTTCGAGCAGCGCGTCCAGTTCCGCTGCCGGCTGTCCGGTCTCTTCCGCAGTGAAATCCGCCTCCGCAGCAGACAGCTGCCGCTGGAGCTGCACGGCCAGTTCCGAGCCGCCATCCGATATGTACAGGGTCTGTTCTCCGTCTCCGCCGAACACGCCGGACTCCTGGACGGACGATATGATGGACGGAAGATTCGCCATGAGGAAGAAGCCCGCCACCGCGATCAGTGTCGTTATGATGAATGATTTCGATTTAGCTTTCGTCCAGAAAGCCTGACTGAAAATGGTCCAGAAACTACGCATGATGGCGGCCCACCTTTTCGATGAAAATTTCCTGCAGGGAAGGTTCCTCGATGGCGAACGACCGGATCGGCCCTAGCTGCATAGCCTTCGACAGCAGGCGCTGAGCCGCCGATTCGTCGGAAATCCGGAAGACCGCCCCTTCTTTGGTCGGTGTGAATGCCTCCACACCGGGAGTTTCCTGAAGAGATGCAAGGGGGAAATCCGACCGGATCCGGACATTCTGCTGACCGAACGACCGTTTTATGTCGCGGATCCGCCCGTCCAAAATGATTTCTCCTCTATGGAGCATACTCATTTCATCGCACAGTTCTTCCACATGCTCCATCCGGTGGCTCGAAAAGATGATGGTCGCTCCCTCCCGCTGAAAATCCATGATGGCTGATTTCAGCATTTCCACATTGACCGGATCCAGTCCGCTGAAAGGTTCGTCGAGGATCAGCAGCGACGGGCGGTGCAGGAGGGATGCGATCAGCTGGATCTTTTGCTGATTGCCTTTCGACAGTTCCTCCACTTTCTTCTGGGCATAGTGGGATACTTCAAACCGCTCCATCCATGCAGCTGCTTCGCGCTTGGCATCCGCTTTTTTCATTCCGCGGAGCTGCGCCAGGTAAACGAGCTGATCAGCGGCTTTCATTTTCGGATAAAGTCCCCGCTCTTCCGGCAAATAGCCGATTTCAGGGCTCGTTTTGTAGGTGACAGGGTTGCCCCGCCAGCGGATCACCCCTTCCGTCGGATCCAATAAACCCAGAATCATGCGGAACGTGGTCGTTTTCCCGGCTCCATTGGCTCCGAGGAATCCATACATCTGTCCTTCCCTGACAGTCAGGGAGACGCTGTCCACTGCTGTAAAAGAACCGAATTTTTTTGTTGCTTCCCTTACTTCCAATGTCATGTCATTTCCCGCCTTTCTCTTCTTTGTTATACGAATCCGCTGCAGAAATGTTCCGGAATTCAGGGACTTTTCGTGCCTGACGGTTTATACTGGAACTGAATACTCATTCAGAAGGAGTGTCCCAAGTTGAGAACTTACAAAGCCACCTCATTCGACCGTACGGGAAAATTGATTTTCGATGAAACGTTCACTGCTCCGGATGATTCCGAAGCGCAGGAAATCGGCCGGAAAATGTTCGAGGAGAACGATCTTCTCCACCAGACACACCGGCTGGCTTCACCGGAAGGCAAACTGCTTCTTTTCCATTCATGAAAAAATCACGGGAGACGCGCTCTCCCGTGATTTTTCCGTTATTCCCCTTTGAATTCCGGTTTCCTTTTTTCGACGAATGCCTGGATCCCTTCCCGGTGGTCCGCCGACTGGCGCATCTGCGTCTGTTCATCCGTCTCCATCGCCAGGACTTTTTCAAGCTCGTTCAGCTTCAGGCTGTGCAGGATGCGCTTCGAAGCGAGTTTCGCCCTGACAGGCGACCGGAGCACCTGTGCTGCATAGTGCTCCGCCTGTTCCAGCGCTTTCCCTTCAGCCGTCACCTCCTCGATCAGCCCTTTCGAAAGGGCATCATGGGCTTTCAGCACCTGACCGCTCCAGATCAGTTCCTTCGCTTTCGGGATTCCGACGCGTTCTTTCATGAAGAAATGGCCGCCGCCGTCCGGCACCAGTCCGATCCCGATGAAATTCATCGCCAGTTTGCTGCTTTCTTCAGCGACGAGGTAATCACAGGCCAGCGCAATGCTGAATCCGAGCCCGGCAGCCGCTCCGTGGACCGCTGCGATCGTCACTTGCGGCAGCGTGTAGAGCGCACGGGCCAAGCGGGAGACGTCTTCCATCACCGGCCCGAACTCCATCGGTTTTTCCGTATCCAGCATCGCTTTAATATCGCCGCCCGCCGAAAAGGCGCGGCCGTTTCCGCTGATGATCAGCACCTGCATGTCCTTGTCCTGATGGAGTGACTCGAAACAGTCGGCCAGTTCCCGCATCATGACCGCATTCATGGCGTTCATTGAGTCGGGCCGGTTCATGAGCAGGCGGGCGATCCGCCCTTCTTTTGTCAGCTTAATCGTCTCATACAAAATAAAAGACACCTCTCTCTGCAAAAATGAATTACCATTCACTTTTACAAATTCGGTGTCTTTTTAAAAAATCCTGCAAAATCCTTACATTTTGTCGTAAAGCGACTGAACCGGACGGGTCATCGCTTTGTTCACTTCGTCGATGATCCGGCTGAGGGCCATTTCAGCTTCCAGCATCTCCAGGATCTTTCCGTTCTGCTGTGCAAGCTGGGCCACTTTCTGGGCGTATTCCATTTCTTCCCCTGAAATCTCTTCGCCCTTCATCTGCTTCTCCTGAAGTTTAAGCTGCAAGTCACGAAACGTCCGGAACAAGTCCGCCGCTTCCTTATCGGAAGTCACATCTTCCACTGCCTGCTCCAGATTCTTGAACTCATCCGTCTTGCGGAAAGTCCCTTCCAGCTTGTTGATATCGTCATAAATGTTGACCGTCATCCTTTTCTCTCCTTTCAAAGTAAGCTCATGAACTGGACAATCAGCCCTTGGATCAGGCCGATGGCTCCGCCGAGTACAGCTCCGAGCACCGTAATCATTTTGAATTCACGCCGCGATATGCCGAGAACCAGATCCTCGATACGGCCAAGCGGGAAAGAGTCCACCTGCTCGCGCACCATGCTTTCCATATCGATTTTCCGGATTGTTTCTTCAAGCTTCGCTTCCCCCTGTGAGAAGATGAAATCAAGGGCAGGAGGAACAAGACTGCGCATGGTCCATTCTAATCCTTTTGGCCATGCTTCCGCAACCGTCCGGTCAAGCCGGGACCGGATATCCGCTTTCCTTTTAATGAAGACTTTCAAGGAATCGATGAAAGGGATAATATCCGTATCACCGAACAGACTGTCCGCCTCCCGGTCCTGGAACCTCTCCCACTCCTGTTCGATGAGCGACGCCAGAACCTGTTCCGTATTCGGCGCTTTAAGGAAATTGATCAATTCCTGCTGCACCCGGTCGACGATCGATTCGGATTCACCGAACAGGGATTGGATCATGAGCCCGAATCGGCCGCGCGCTGCCAGGAATTCATCGATCAGGGAACGGACGGCGGTGCGCCCTTCAGCTGAAGCGAAATACTCGGCACCCCGGCCGACAATGAAGGCCGCGGCCTTATCCACCCGCTGCTCGATTTCCGCTTTCAGTGCGTCCGGCAAAACCTCACGGACCGTCTTTCCTTCAATATAAGCGGCGAGTTTCAGAAATTGCCCATTGATGAATGCATCGATCTGCTGCTCCGCTTTTTCCTCGGGTTCCGTTTGCCCGGCAAGCGCCAGCCATTCCCGCAGTGTACGGGGATTTTCGAAAACATGACTGGTCAGCTGACGGCCGATCCAGCTTTCTAGCCGGACACGCATGCTGTCGTTGAAAAAGCGTTTCTTGAAAGTTTCCGGTGTAAGGAGGTGTTCGACGACCGTCTTTCCGAGCTGTCTCGCCAGCTCATCCCGCCGTTTCGGAATCAGGCCCGGTGTGAACGGCAGCCGCTTGCCCGCAATGTATTTCGCTTCGTATGGCCGAAAAAGCATTTTGATCGCAATATGGTTTGTAAAGCCGCCGATCAGCGCACCGATTAGCCCCATGAACAGCAAAATCCATAATAACTCCAATACTATCCACTCTTTTCTGTCGTGTTCTGGACGGGCTTCCGCCTGTAGCATTTCCCTCTCCCCGGATTTATAATGGAACTGAAGGAGGGAACAGCATGCTGCAGCACTTCAAGTACAAGCCGATGTTTGAAAACCGTCAGCTGCCCGGGTGGACCATTTCGTTTTTCTATAAAAACGAACGGATCGAAGGGGAATACCATCCCGACGGCTCCATCACCTGGCTGACGGAAGCACCGAAAAATGAAACGGATGTAAAAAAAATGATCCATGAGCTGATGCTCTTTCATGTATACGACTAAAGCGCCGGGAAGTTCCCGGCGCTTTTCGTCTGCATCCGTGTCTCTATCATATAGAACAGACACGGGTTTATTCAACTGGACTGTGCTTTCAGCCGACCGGCTGCGCTTCGGTCGCTCCATTGCCGGACTGGATCCGGTACATTTGATAATAGCGGCCGCGCAGCTGCATCAGTTCATCGTGCGTGCCGGCTTCTTTGATCTCGCCGCGATCCAGAACGATGATCTGGTCCGCCGTCCGGATGGTCGACAGCCGGTGTGCGATGATGAATGTGGTCCTGCCCTTTTTCAGCACATCCATAGCATGCTGGATGATTTCTTCCGTTTCCGTATCGATATTCGATGTCGCTTCATCCAAAATCAGGATCGCAGGATCGAATGCCAGAGCACGGGCGAATGAGACGAGCTGACGCTGTCCGGAAGACAGCGTGCTTCCTTTCTCGACGACCGGCTCGTCCAAGCCTTTCGGCAAATGTTTCAGCACCCGTTCACCGCCGACAGCATCCAGCGCTTTTTCCGCCGCTTCCCTCGACACGTCCGGATCTCCGAGCGTGATGTTCGATTCGATCGTTCCTGTGAACAGGTACGGATCCTGCAGGACGATTCCCATATGGTCCCGGACCGCCTGGCGGCTCACCGTTCCGATGTCGGTTCCGTCGATCGTGATGCGCCCTTTCGAAGGGTCATAAAAGCGGAACAGCAAGTTGATGATCGAGCTTTTCCCCGATCCGGTATGTCCGACGAGCGCCACGGTCTGTCCCTGTTTCGCTTCGAATGAAATGTTCTTCAGGACGTACTCCTCTTCCTTATAAGCGAATGAAACATCTTCAAAGCGGACATTCCCGCGGTAGCGGACGAGTTTTTCGTCGCTGACCGGCTCTCCTTCCCGGTCGAGCAGGCGGAACACCCGCTCCGCTGCCACGAGGGCACGTTCCAGTTTGGCGAATTGGTTCACCACACCGGAAATCGGATTGAACAGACGGATAATGTAATCGACGAATGCGTAGAGCACGCCGACAGTCACGATCGAATCACCCGCCAAAGCGGCGACCCCGAAGTACCAGATGAACACAACGAACATCACAGAACGGAGCACGCCGACCAGATTGTGGGATGTGGCCGCCTCCAGGAACAGCAGTTTGTTCTGGTATTTGAAATGTGTATCGTTCATTTCTTCGAATTCGTCCTGCATCTGCTGTTCTCGGCGGAATGCCTGGATGATCGTCATGCCTTGGATCGCTTCATTGACCATGGCGTTCAGGTCGGATACCTTCTGGCGGACGATGTGGTTGTACCGGGAAGCATATTTCCGGTACAGCAGCATCCAGCCGTACAAGATTGGTACGAGCAGCAGCGTGATGGCCGCCATGCGCCAATCAAGGTAAAAGAGGGCCGCATATATCCCTGCCATGTACATGAAACTCGTCGCAAACTGCGACAGCACCGTCACGTAAAGTTCCCGGATCGCTTCAGTATCATTGGTGATCCGCGCGACGACTTTACCGGCCGGCAAATTATCAAAGTACCGGATTGGCAAAGTCTGGATATGCTGGAACACGTCGTTCCGCATTTTCTGGATGACCCGATTCGCGGTCGTCTGAAGCAGCAGATACTGTCCGTAGCGGAAGACCGCTGCGACTGCTGCAAGCCCGAAGAACCAGGCCAGGAGGTATGCGACCGGCCCGAAATCGAGTGTGCCGTCCTGTGCTTCGGCGATCGGTCCGTCGATCACTTCCTTCGCGATCAGCGGCCCCGCGAGATCTCCGGCGACCGCGACAGCCAGTAAGGCGAGACCTGCATAGAGCGTGCCTTTATAAGTTAATGCATATTTCACTAATCGTTTTCCTGTCCCCATATTTACACCTCCTCAATCCGCTGCCGGAGATACTGTTCGTAGTACCAGCCGCCATAACCGACCAGCTGTTCATGCGTGCCTTCTTCAATGACTTTCCCGTCATCCATGACAGCGATCCAGTCCGCATGCTGAACAGCACTCAAGCGGTGAGTCGTAATGATTGTCGTTTTTCCTGCGCGTTCCCGCTGGATGTTCTCGATGATTTTCGCTTCCGTCTTTGCATCGACTGCTGACAAGGAATCATCAAGAATCAATATTTCCGGATCTTTGATCAGCGCGCGCGCTATCGAAATCCGCTGTTTCTGGCCGCCTGAAAGGGCAACGCCTTTCTCTCCGACCAGTGTATCCAGCCCTTCAGGTAAGTTCTGCAAGTCCTGTTCGAAGTTTGCCAGGCGGATCGCTTCCTGGATCTCTTCGTCTGTCGCGTCCGGTTTCCCGAACAGGATGTTCGCCCGGATGGACCGCGAAAACAGCACATGATCCTGCGGAACATAACCGATCCAGTCCCGGAGAAGCCCTTTCGAAAGTTCGCCGAGATCAGTTCCATTGAATGAAATCGAACCTTCTCCCAGTGGGTATTCCCTCAGGAGCTGCTTGATGAATGTCGTTTTACCGCTGCCCGTCTTGCCGACGATGCCGAGCGTCTGCCCGCTGTTCAGGGACAGGTTGATGCCCTGCAGATTGATCGAACTGGATGTCGGATAAGTGAATCGGACATCGGTGAAGCCCATCTTCTCCGGTTTTCCGATCTCCTTTGGCCGCTCAGGGTCTTTGACGTCCTCTTTGGAATCGAGCGTTTCAGTCACCCGGTCCAGCGATGCGTTTCCGCGCTGCATAATATTGATCAGTTCACCGATCGCGAACATCGGCCAGACGATCATCCCGAGATAGACATTAAAAGTGACAAGATCTCCGAGTGAGATCGCCCCCTGTGCCACGAGGAAAGCCCCATAGCCGAGTCCAATCAGGTAGCTGACCGAAGTGAGCACCCGCATGATCGGCATGAACAGCGCATCGATGCGCTCCACAGCCATATTCTTTTTAAAGACGTCCTCAGTCATTTCAGCGAAATCCGACTCCGATTTCCGTTCCTGTACGTATGCGCGGACGACGCGGACTCCCGATACAGACTCCAGGACACTGTCGTTCAGTTCACCGAACGCGTCCTGCGCCACCGTATACCGCTCGTGGATCTTTTTGCCGAGGATCTGCATGATCACGGCAAGGACCGGGAGCGGCAGGAGGGCCGCCAGTGTCAATTTCCAGGAGACGACGATCCCCATCGCGACGATGAGCGTACCCATGAACAGCGTCGAATCGACGAGTGTCAGAATACCGAATCCTGCCGTCTCGGAAACCGCCCGCAAATCATTCGTCGCCCGGGCCATCAGATCCCCTGTCCGGTTCCGCTCATAAAATCCCGGCGACATCCTCAGGAATTGCTTCATCAGATTCGTCCGCAGTTTCCGTTCAATGACGAACGCGCCTCCGAACAGCTGGTGCTGCCAGACAAAATTGGTGACGTAAGCAAGCACCAGGACAAGCGTGAGAAGACCGATATATTCCCACAAAAGTCCCTGTGTCAGTTCCCCTTGTGCAATCGCATCAATCGCGGCACCGATCAGCCAGGGCGGAACCACTTCCATGACGTTTGCAATGAGCAGCAGGCCCACTGCAATCGAATAGCGGATCCAATTCTCCTTAAAAAACCATCCTAATTTACCCAATACACTAAACATCTAAAATCCCCTTCTTTCCAGAACTCGGTTCAGCTAATCCCCTTCAAGCGATTCCTTGATCATCATCTTTCTTGACTGTACTTTGTTCATCATGCTCTCTCCTTTTAATCTTTTTTTCTATATAAACGGCTCAATCGCCTGAAAATTAAAAACGCGCATACCTATTTTGGGCATGCGCGCATCAAAAAAGGCAGGTAGAGTCCACCTGCCGCTAAAGTTCGGTTTTCGAAATAAAAGAATTACTGATTTTTCGACCGGACAGATCGGGACAGGTTTGACGTATGAAGTTGGCAGTTCCATGCAATCGGACGGCTGATTGTTTTTTCCATCGTCAAACTCTCCTTTCTGTCAATAAGTTAACTTCAGCCTACCACTGTCTTTTTTTAAAAGTCAACAGTTTTGTGAAATCAATCATTTTTCAGCAAATAATCTTACGTTTTTACTAATTACGGTTCGGGTATTTACTAGTATAACGGCACAACGTTTTATTCCAGTTTGAGAAAGAGGTGTTCACATGTACGGGCATATTGCTGTAGGTTATGATGGTTCGTCCGGTTCCCGGAAAGCGCTTGACCAGGCAATTGAAATGAAAAAGGCGATGCCTGATGCCCGGCTTTCTGTCATCTACGTCAGCGACGCCGAGCACGAAAATGTGGCGCACGCGGAACCCGAAGCAGCGACGTTCCAAGGAATGACGCTCATTTCTGACGGAGCCTACTCGAGGTATATGCCGCCTGAGCTCGGCGCGGAATTCAATGAAGACGAACGTGTACCGGAGACAGGACGGGCTGATTACGTCAAGACGATGCACACGACGATCCAGCAGCATCTGCAGGACCAGCACGTGAAAGGGGAAGTCCTGGCGGTGGAAGGAGATCCAGCCAAAACCATTTCCGCATTCGCTGATGAGCAGCAGATCGACCTCCTCATTGTCGGCAACAGCGGGAAATCCGGCCTTCAGAAGTTCTTTGTCGGCTCAGTAAGCGAAAAAGTGCTGAAAGAAGCGCCGTGCTCTGTTTTAATCGTGAAATAAGGTTGATGACAGGGTCCATTCCCTTCTGTGTGGACCCTTTCTTCATGGAAACGACATTTTTGTCATTGTTCCGTAAAAAACAACGAAAAAATACACAGAATTAATGTTTTTATGTGATTTATTTTACGTGGAATGGGTAAAGATAACCAAAGAGAAGCAAGAACGAAATATCCTTGCATCCCTTTCACATGACAGCTAATTTTAGCGAGGAAGTAGGGATCAGTCATGAATAAGCATACTGTCTATTTTCTGTCTTCTCATCAGCAAAGAGGGATGATGGCTGAAGTCTGGGCCAATTGTCTCCGGCTGCCGGATTGGGAAATCCGGAGTGCCGCCTGGAAGCAGCCGGTCTTTGACAGCACGACAGTTGAAGTGATGAAGGAAATCATGCTGGAACTGCCCGCAGTCCGGCTCACCCCATATAATGCTGACGAAATCCGGCATGCCGATCTGGTCATCGCCCTTGTCGATACCGAGTTTGAAGTGCTCGATGTCCCGATGGATCTCCCTGAAGACAAGCTTCTTCGATGGGACATCCGGAACCCCGTCCTCCGGACAGAAGACGAAATCGAGAAGTGGGCCTTATACCAGGAAGTTTGTGACGAAATCGCCATAAATATAAAAAAACTGGAACCTGTCTTCAAGTTCCAGTACATGTAGACGCCTCCATCTGACTTCAGCCGGAGGCGTTTTTGTTTTCTGTCAGCACAGCACGGACAGGGCTTCCGTCACTTCCTTTAATTTTCAGCGGAAGTGCGGCATAGCCATAAACCCCTGCGGGCACACCGTCCAATACGAGCCCTTCCAGAATGAACCGGTTATGGCGATTCATCGCCATGTGCATGGGAAGTTCTTTGCTCGTCTCCGGGTCGACTGATGGTGTGTCGACACCGAGCAGCCGGATTTGATTCGCTTCCATCCAGGCAGCTACCGACACATCGTAAAGCGGATAATCTTCAGGGAAAACCGTCCTGTCAGGCCAAGCTCCCGTTTTCAAAAAAACAGCTTGAATGCCATCCGGCCGGACATTCTTTTCCAGGTGTTCCGCCGAAATCGTCCGGATGCCGGTGACATCGACGACAGTGGCTGTCCCCATGTAGATATCAAGCGGCAAGTCATGGACTTGGAGGCCGTCCTGATCATAGTGGAAAGGGGCGTCGATATGCGTGCCGATATGTGTGCTCATGTTCACTTCCCCGATATTGACGGAGCCTGTCTCTGCAATGGCAGCTGCCACACGGTACCGGAAGGGCGTATCGCCCGGCCACTCAGCCGTGCTGCGGTCCAGGTCCATTGAAATGTCCCATATTTTCATCAGGCCACCACATTTCGTTCGTTCGTAAAGTTTTTGTACCGTTCTTCTTCCATGATCCGGGCAAGCCGGCTGATTGCTTCCTCCACATCTTCATAGGAAGTGTACAGAGCGACCGGCGCCAGCCGGATGATGTTGGGGGCACGGAAGTCGGGAACCACCCCATCCGCTTTGAGCGCTTTGCAAATCCGGGCCGCTTCCTCATGGGCAAACGCCACATGTCCGCCCCGTTCCGCGTCGTGTGCCGGCGTCACATCCCGCAGCTCCGGAACCCTGTCAGCCGCCAGCTTACGGAGAAAAGCAGTCAGTGCAAGCGATTTTTCTCTGATTTGCCCGATGCCGGCCTCTTCGAATATTTCGATACTGCCGATAAGAGGGGCTGTGCTGAAAATATGGGGCGTGCCGATCTGGTACGCACCTGCATCTTCCGCTTTCGTGAACGAGTGATCCATATCGAATTGTTTCGTTTTATCGGAGCCGAACCAGCCGCCAAGGCCGGGCTGATTTGTATGGTGCCGCTCGTGCACGTAAAGGCCGCCCGCCGATCCCGGTCCGGCATTCATATATTTGTAATGGCACCAGACGGCGAAATCCACTCCATCCTCGTGCAGGCTATGCGGCAGCGCGCCGATCGAGTGGGCCAGATCGAATCCGACGAGAATTCCTTTTTCATGCGCTGCCGCAGTGATTTCACGGATCGGCAGCAGCTGGCCGCTCCTGTACAGCACAGAAGGCAGCAGAAGGACCGCGACATCTTCGTTGAGCTCTGCCATAATATCCTCTTTCCGGAGAGTCAGGCCATCCCGGCTCTGCACTTTGCGGAGCGTCTTTTCCGGATCCAGGCCTCTGAGACGCAGATGGCTTTGGGTTGCGTAAATATCAGAAGGGAAATTCAGCTCATCGCAAAGGATGACCTCCCGCCCTTGTTCGGGCTGGAACAGTGTCGAGAGCAACTGGTGGATATTCACGGTAATGGACCCGGTCACCATCACTTCATGCGGCAGCGCGCCCACGAGAGGGGCCACCCGCCTGCCGAGATCCTCGGACAGCGTAAACCATGGGTGCCCGCCTTCCGTCCAGCCGTCGATTCCGAGTTGCTTCCAGCTCATGGAAAGCTGCAACAATTTGTCTTCTGCCCTTCCGGACATCAGTCCGAGCGAATTGCCATCCAGATAAATGCGCCCTTCTTCCTGAAAAAACTCTTCCCTGAAACGGCGAAGCGGATCCTGCTGATCAAGAAGTGCTGCTTCCATATCCATCCCCCTATCCGATAATTGCGTACGACAGCGCGCCGAGAAGCGCGGCAAAAAACACCACGATCCAAGGAGCTATTCTAAAATAGACTAACATTGCGAAAGCGGTGACGGCAATGGCGAAATCGGAAGGGCCGTCGATGCCCGACGTGAACACCGGATCATAAAAAGCGGCAAGCAGCAGGCCGACCACTGACGCGTTGATCCCTTTCAGGGCAGCCTGAATACCCGATTTCGTCCTGATCAGATTCCAATAAGGTAATATCCCGATCAGCAGAAGGAATGATGGCAAGAACATGGCCGCAACTGCCACAAAGGCGCCAGGAATGTCGCCCATTAGCTGACCGAGATAAGCCGACAGCGTAAACAGCGGCCCTGGCACTGCTTGTGCGGCACCATAACCGGCAATGAATATTTCTTCATTCATCCACACGGGGACGACTTCCCGTTCGATCATCGGAAGCACGACATGACCGCCGCCGAAAACAATGGCCCCCACCCGATAGAACGTATCAAAAATCGCATAGTACACCGATTCAAGAAATGGCCGCAGGAGAGGCAGACCCGCGAGCAGGCCGCTGAACAGTAAAAGCGAAACGGCGCCGATCCGCCGGCCGAACGTCAGTGTCAGTTCCGGAGCCGCCGGCAGCTCCCCGCCCCGGAACACAGCGTAGCCAATGATGCCGGCAGCGACAATGACCGCAATCTGTGCCCAGGCGGTCGGCACGAGCAGGATCGCCCACGCCGACAGTACGACGATCACAATCCGCGGCCGATCGGGCGCCAAGTTCTTCCCCATCCCGATAAGTGCATGGGCGACGACAGCGACTGCGGCGATTTTCAGTCCTTGGAGCCAGCCGATGTCCAGCTCTGTATGGGTGACGAATAAGGCAAATAACATAAGGATGATGACAGAAGGCATCGTAAAGCCGAACCAGGACAAAAACCCGCCGAACAATCCGCCCCGAAGCATGCCAATCGTAATGCCGACTTGTGAACTCGCCGGTCCCGGAAGGAACTGGCAGAGTGCGACAATATCCGCGTATACCCGGTCGTCCAGCCATTCCCTCCGTTTGACGTACTCTTCCCTGAAATAGCCCAGATGGGCCGCCGGGCCGCCGAATGACGTCAGGCCGAGAAGGGTCGACGCTTTCAGTATTTCTATGTATCGCTCTTTCTTCATGATTCCGCTCCTTTCATGAACAGGATCATCATATTACCATTTGCTAATATACCGCAACCCTCCGCCGTGAATCTTAACATTGCTGACATATTTGAGTTCTCCCCGGTTATCCTATATAGTTGAAAGTGCGAAGAATCATGGAAACGGCCCCTTTGCGGGCCGTTTTTGCCTGTCTGGATTTTTTGAGGGAGGGAAACTCTGTTGGAACAATACGCGAATCTCCGGAAAGGGGAAAAAGGCGCCTGGCTTTCGATCGGCGCTTACTTGTTCTTGAGCGCCGTCAAGCTGACCGCCGGATACGCTGGTGATTCTGAGGCTCTCCGGGCCGACGGGTTCAATAATCTTTCGGATATCATCGCTTCCGTCGCTGTCCTGATCGGGCTCCGCATCTCACAGCGCCCACCGGATATGAACCATCACTACGGTCATCTCCGCGCAGAAACGGTCTCTTCCCTGTTTGCATCTTTCATCATGGGGCTGATCGGTCTCCAAGTCCTGTATTCAGCCTTTGTCAGCCTCCTTGATCCCGCGGCTGAAGCCCCTTCCCTCTTCACCGCCGGGGTCGCGTTTTTTAGCGCTGTAATCATTTACGCGGTTTACCGGTACAACTTGAAACTGAGCCGGCAAATCAACAGTGCTGCCGTCCGCGCCGCCGCTTACGATAACCGTTCAGATGCCCTCGTTTCGATCGGGGCGGGTATCGGCATTGTCGCCGCAGCACTCGGCGCACCCATTTTGGATTCAATTACCGCTGCCGCTGTGGCATTGATCATCCTGAAGACCGCAGCCGATATTTTTAGGGAAGCGGCCCACGCGCTGACGGACGGATTCGATGAAGAGGAAATGGAAACATTGACTTTCCTGATCAAAAAAGTACCGGGAGTGCTCGCACTCCGCGATTTCAAAGGCAGAACCCACGGAAACCTGACACTGGTCGACCTCACAGTGGAAGTTGATCCCGCGCTGGACGTGGTTCAGAGCCACCGCATCACCGAGGAAATCGAGCGGAAAATCCACCGCGTGAATGCCGGCTGTGTCGTACATGTCCATATCGAACCCCATTATCCCGAAAAAACACGGCCAGACTGACTGCGGAAGGCGCGCATGCCAACTGCCTGTGGACCGTCGCCGAAAAACAAAAAAAGACTGCCCCTGCAGTCTTTTTTTACTCCGCTTCGGGATCTTCCTCCACTTCTTCTTCGACTTCCTCGTCATCATCCACTTCAGGAATATCTTCCTCTTCGGGCTCACCCGGATTTCCGCAAGCAGCGAGAACGTTCGCCGACAGAAACAGTGCCGCTCCCGCTTTCAGCCATTTCCTTTTTGCCAAGTCCTTCAACTCCTTACCATCTTGCTATGAAAAAAGAGGACCGCGCCGGCCCTCTCTTTACATGCTTACTCAACTACTTCTTCTTCGACTACTTCTTCCTCTTCGACCGGTTCCTCTTCAGCGCATGCTCCCAAAATGCCCACTGATACGAAACCTACTGCCGCGAGTCTTGCCCATTTTGATTTCAACATGAAAAGTCCTCCTTCGAATAGGTGATAGTGTCCTAATATTTATTAAGAAATAAATATTAGCTTATCCTCACGTTCTTACAGTTAGTGTTTTTCCCACATGCCCGGCAGCCTAAACATTTTCATTTCGATTATTCTGCCGCTTCTTCATCATCGGCCGCATCCGGGTCATCCAGCTCCACGTCTTCTTCACCTTCATCAAGCACCTCTTCCTCCTCGTCAGAGTCGCCCGGCGCCTCTTCTTCCTCCACGTCCACGTCTTCCACTTCTTCATCCTCGGTTATTTCTTCATCAACCGGTTCCTCTTCAACAGGTTCTTCGCCACCGTCGCATCCCGCCAGCACACCGACGGAGAGGATAGAAGCTGCTCCCAGTTTTGCCCATTTAAATTCTGTCAATCGGATCACTTCTTTCTTCCTGTTTTCGTATTCTATAATATACCCTGCAAATATCAGAATAAACTAAAGAAAGCTTGACAGCGCTGTTCGGCTCAAGTATGTTTAAACTAACTTTAAGAGAAGGAGTGAGGGAATATGGCGATTGTAACAGCAGGCACTGCAGCAGATGTCCGAATCTTTATGCAAACCCGGTCCATGGATTCCCTCCTCGTGTATCAGTTCTGATACGCTTCTTCCAACGCGGAAAAATCAAGCCTTCAGGCTGTAAAGGGGACCATGACTGCGGTTTGCGCAGCCATGGTTTTTTTACGTTTACAGAACTGGAGGAATAAAACATTGAAGAAAATCGAACAATACGGTTGGACAGACAGCCGTGCAGCCGAAATAACAACCGCGGGGCAGCCCGGGCGGGTTTTATTGGAACATAAGCATTTATACCGGGTCGTGACGGAGGATGGCGAGTGGCTTTGCTCCGTTTCAGGCAAATACCGGCACGGACACAGCCGCGGGGAATTTCCGGCAGTCGGCGATTGGGTAATTGCGGAAAAAATGCAGGGTGAAGAACGTGGAGTCATCCACCAAGTGCTGCCGAGAACATCACAATTTTCACGGAAAGTCGCCGGCGATACCACTGAAATCCAGCTGATCGCGGTGAATGTGGATTATGTGTTCCTTGTCACATCATTGAATCACGATTTCAATCTCCGCCGGCTTGAACGGTACTTGCTCGCCGCCTGGGATTCAGATGCAAATCCGGTCATCGTCCTGACAAAAAGAGACCAGTGCAGCGATCCGGATTCCTTTATCCGTGAAACGGAAACCATCGCTTTCGGCGTCCCGATCCATGCGGTCAGCAGCGTGACCGGTGAAGGGATCGCCGAATTGCATCGCCTCTTGGCAGGCGGCAAAACAGGCGCGCTGCTCGGCTCATCCGGCGTCGGCAAATCCTCATTGATCAACGCGTTATCCGGCGAAACAGTGATGGCGGTTCAGGACATCCGCGAAGACGACAGCAAGGGCCGGCACACAACGACACACCGGGAGCTCATCCTGCTGCCGGGCGGCGGACTCCTGATCGATACACCCGGCATGCGGGAGTTCCAGCTTTGGGAAAGTTCCGGCGGAATGGACACGGGCTTCTCCGATGTGGAATCGCTCGCCGGACTTTGCCGTTTCCGGGACTGCGGCCATACGAACGAACCGGGCTGCGCAGTGCAGGAGTCGCTGCAAAACGGCACGCTGGCTGAAGACCGCTGGGGGAGCTATATCAAACTGCAGCGCGAATTGGCGCATATCGAACGGAAACACGACGCAGCCGCACAGAAAGCGGAACGCAGTAAATGGAAACAGATCACAAAAGACAACCGGAAGCGCCCGGTCAAGAAACGATAAAAAAAGCTGTGCAGACGCTCCTGTCTGCACAGCTTTTTCCGTTAAGCGGACTTAATCATTATCCCTTCAGTCCCGCAAATAGTCGATGCGGTACACATCATGGCGCCGGTCCCGCAGCTGCTTGACCGTACCGGCTTTCCGCTGCCGGCGCAGGATCTCTAGATCTACATCGCCGATCAGCACCATTTCAAGGTTCGGATTCGTCTCGCCGACGATGCCGTCACGGGCGAATTCGAAGTCGGACGGTGCGAATATGCCGGATTGGGCATATTGGATATCCATGTTCTCTGTCTGCGGCAAGTTGCCGACCGTGCCGGAAATGACCGTATAAATCTGGTTTTCCACAGCCCGCGCCTGCGAACAGTAACGGACGCGCAAATAGCCTTGACGGTCTTCCGTACAGAACGGAGTGAAAATAATATTGGCACCCATATCCGTCGCGATCCGCGCAAGTTCCGGGAATTCGATATCATAGCAGATCTGGATGGCGATTTTCCCGCAGTCCGTATCGAATACACGGACGGAATCGCCGGCGGAAATCCCCCACCATTTGCGTTCGTTCGGCGTGATATGGATTTTGTACTGTTTCTCGATCGATCCATCCCGGCGGAACAGATACGCAATGTTATAAATCTCGTCATTTTCTTCTTTCACGAAATGCGAGCCGCCGATGATATTGACGTTGTATCGGACAGCGAGATCGGTGAACATTTCGATATACTGCTCCGTGAAATCCGTCACTTTCCGGACGGCGAGACCCGGAGACGGTTCGTTCAGGAACGACATGAGCTGCGTCGTGAAAATTTCCGGGAACACCGCGAAATCCGACTGTGCGTCCGAGGCGACATCCACGAAGTATTCACATTGATTCGCGAATTCCTCGAAGGAAGAAATCGCCCGCATCTGATACTGGACGACACAGATCCGCACCGGATAGCTCGTCTTGAAATGCCGTTTCGAAACCGGCCGGTAGTCGACGTTGTTCCATTCCATCAATGTGGCGTAAGCACCGCTCTGCAGATCATCATCCAAATAGTTCGGATTGATCCGCATCAGCTGGAAACCGCTCATCAGCTGGAATGTCAGGACAGGATCATAGATTTTATGGCGCGATACCGCGTCCACATATTCACGCGGCGACATTTCGTCCGCATGCTTATGATAGTTCGGGATGCGTCCCCCGATGATGATCGATTTCAGGTTCAGCTGCCGTGCCAGGTCTTTTCTTGCCTCGTAAAGCCGCTGACCTACTTTCATCCCCCGGTATTCCGGGTTGACCATCACTTCAATGCCGTACAGATTATAGCCATCAGGCGTATGATTCGTGATATAACCTTCATCTGTCACGTCATCCCAGGAATGCCTGTCGTCGTACTCATCGAAATTAATGATGAGACTCGAACAGGAACCGATGACTTTGCCGTCCAGTTCAGCCACGAACTGCCCTTCCGGAAAAATTTCGAGGTGGCTTCTCAGCTGTTCCTCTTTCCAGGGGATCATGCCCGGAAAGCAGGTACGCTGCATCTCCAGGATCGCCGGTATATCTGTAAATGCCATCTCGCGGATGACCATGCTTTTTTCGAATTCAGACAGGTCGAACTGTTCAGCCATGAAAGCACCCCTTCACAAAAAGATCAACCTTCATTATAGCGGAAGTCAGTGGGTGAATAAAATCATTTTACTTGCATGCACGGTGAGGACTATAATTTAGGATGGATTGATGCTGAAACGGAGGAAGCCAGATGACGAAACAGCAGGAAAACGGCTTATTGCTTATGTGGGGCGCGGCCCTCATTGCCACAGCCGGTTCTTTATATTTTTCGGAAGTCCGCGGATACGCCCCTTGTGAGTTATGCTGGTACCAGCGCATTCTTATGTATCCGCTTGTCATAATCCTTGGAGTGGCTTACATTCAGAAAACCCCCCGGATTGCCTTGACCGCTTTGGTCATGTCAGTGATCGGTGGCGGCATTTCACTTTACCACTACGGCATCCAGAAAATCGATGCTCTCGGAAACGCCTCGGACTTTTGCGGACAAGTGCCATGCACCGGCCAGTACATCAACTGGTTCGGCTTTATCACGATCCCGTTTCTCGCGCTGACAGCATTCATTATCATCGCAGGCGTCAGCATTTATTTGCTGAAAACACTGAAGGAGGAGACACATTGAAAAAGCTTTTTATTATCGGCGGCGCCGTCGCTGTGATTTTCATTTTGCTCATCGTGCTTACATCGATGTCGAACGAGCAAAAACTGGCAGATAATCCGTACGGTACAAATGACCTTGAGCAGCCGACCATCGATCAGCTCGACGATGAGAATTATCAGAACATCATCCTGCCGGCTGAACTGGAAGAAAAAATCGCGAGCGGAGAACCGACGACGGTGTATTTCTTCAGCCCGACGTGTCCGCATTGCCAGGAAACGACACCGATTCTGATGCCGGTGGCAGAGGAGATGGGGGTTGAAGTCGATCAGTTCAACCTGCTTGAATTCGACGCCGGCTGGGATCAGTACAACATCCAAGGCACGCCGACCCTCGCTTATTATGAAAACGGTGAAGAAGTTGCCCGCTGGCAAGGTTCACAGCCGGAAGCAAACATCCGCCAGTTCTTCGAGGAAGTCGTGCTGGCAGATTAACCTGCGGACTATGCGCCTGTCGCATAGTCCGTTTTTTGGAGGATTGTCATGGAATTCACCTATCAAATCCCGCGCCGCGGGCTGACTGTCGACAACCTGCTCCGCGAAGAATGGCGGCTCGGAAAAAAACAAGTGCATGAACTCCGCATGGCAAAAAGTGTGATGGACCTGAAGGGCATTCCGCTGAACTGGTCCGTCCCGCTTGAAGCAGGTACCGAACTTCTGATCCGGACGCCTGACACTTCTTCTCTCTATACTCCGGAGCGAAATCCCGACACAGAGATACGGTTCGAAGATGAACATCTGCTCATCGCCTGTAAACCGGCCGGCATGCCGACACATCCGAATGAACCCGGGCAGCACGGAACGTGTGTGAACGCCGTTCTCGGCCATATCGCCGAATCGGGCGGCACATATGCGGAACATATCCACCGGCTCGATCAGGGGACTTCCGGACTCGTGCTGTTCGCAAAGCACCCCATTGCAAAAAGCATTCTCGACCGGCTTCTCGAGGAAAAGCAGATTCAGCGAGAGTATGTCGCGGAAACAGAAGGCGTGATCCGGAAGAATAGCGGCACCATCACCGGTGCCATCGGGAAGGACCGCCATCACCCGACCCGGCGGCGCGTCTCTTCTTCGGGCAAACCCGCCGTAACGCATTACGAAGTACTCGAACGGGGTAAAAATACGACTCGTCTGCGGCTGCGTCTCGATACCGGAAGGACCCACCAAATCCGCGTTCACTTGGCATCCATCGGCCATCCCATCGCAGGCGATGAACTGTACGGCGCCACCCCCGCTAAAGGCGGCTACCGGCTCTGCGCAGACCGGCTGTCATTTGAACACCCTTTCACCCATGAATGGATAAACGTGAATAAATAATTCCCCAGCGTCGTTGAGACGCTGGGGAATTTTGTTAAAAATCAAAATTGAAGTTATCCGGATCGGCTCCTGTCCGCTCATTCCGGTTCAGGCCGTCAACAGCCGCCATTTCTTCCGGGGACAATACGAAATCGAACACATCGGCATTTTCCCGGATTCGGGCCGGCGTCACCGATTTAGGAATAACGATGATATCGTTCTGCAAGTGCCAGCGGATCACTACCTGCGCCGGCGATTTCCCATGTGCTTCCCCGATGCGGCGGAGCACCTGATCTTCAAGAAGCCTTCCGCGCGCCAGCGGGGACCATGCCGTCACCGCGATATCGTGCTCCCGGCAGAACGACCGGACTTCTTCCTGTGTCAGCTGCGGGCTCAGTTCAACTTGGTTCACCATCGGTTTCACATGAGCTTTAACGAATATCCGCTCCAAGTGATGCGGCTGATGGTTCGAAACACCCGTCGCCCGTAAAAGTTTTTCGGCATACAGCCGCTCGATCGCCCGGTATGTATCAGGATATTTCCCTTCCACCGCCCAGTGCGTCAAATACAGATCAAGGTAATCGAAGCCGAGATGCTCAAGTGTTTTTTCGAATGCACGGAGCGTATTGTCATATCCCTGGTCCGTATTCCATACTTTCGACGTCACGAAAATGTCTTCCCGTTTCACGCCGGAATGCCGGACCGCTTCCCCCACTTCCCGTTCATTACCGTAAAGCGAGGCCGTGTCGATGGCCCGATAGCCCGTGCTGATCGCTTCCGACATGGCTCTGAGCGCTTCTTCCCTGTCTGTCATTTTGTACACACCTAATCCGAACCGCGGCATCTGTATGCCGTTGTGGAGCTGTTTTGTTGAATCGATTGTCAGTTCCATTCAGTTATCACCTCTTTTCCATTGTACAAATCCGCAACAAAAAGTTCGACTGTCACGCCTTTTTAATACAGAAGTTGATTTTCGCCATTAAAACGAATATTATTAAGTAGTATTGTTTTCATTGTTCGTTTTTTAGGAGGAACTTTCTTATGTTTCAATTAAAAATGCACCATACCAACGTAAAAACTGAACTCTTGGCAGGCGTCACCACGTTCCTGACAATGGCTTACATCGTCATCGTCAATCCGGTCATCCTCGGTGCTGCCGGCGTTCCATTCGAACAGGTTTTTACTGCCACTGTCATCGCATCCGTCCTTGGAACGCTATGGATGGCACTGGCCGCGAATTATCCGATCGCCATTGCACCCGGCATGGGCTTGAATGCTTATTTTACGTCGATGGTTTTGGCTTCAGATGGCGCGCTGGATTATACGGCAGCCTTTGCCGCTGTCTTTATTGCCGGTCTGCTGTTCGTCCTGCTGTCCCTCACAAAATTCCGGGAGACCCTTATCCGCGCGATTCCTGAGAATCTGAAGCACGCAATCACCGCAGGAATCGGGCTTTTCATCGCGTTCATCGGCCTGCGGCTGAGCGGAATCATCGTCGCGCATGAAGCGAACTTGGTCAGCCTCGGGGATTTATCCTCCCCTCCCGTACTGCTGACCCTCTTCGGTCTGTTCATTACATTGATCCTGATCTCGCTGGATGTGCTTGGCGCCATTTTCTTCGGCATGATCGCGACCGGCATCCTGGCTGTATTCACCGGCCAGCTGAAGTTCACAGATGGTTTCATGCGTCTCCCTTCCCTGCCTGAAGGGCTCCTGATCTGGAATCCGGCCGAGGCTCTGCTGCTGGTCATCGAGCACGGCCTGTACGCTGTCGTATTTTCTTTTCTGCTCGTCACACTGTTCGATACAACCGGAACCATGATCGGAGTCGCCAGACAGGCCGGTCTGATAAAGGACGGCCGGATGCCGCGTGTCCGCCAGGCACTGCTGGCCGACTCTGTTGCTGCGACTGCCGGCGCGATGGTCGGAACGAGTCCGACTTCCGCCTACGTCGAATCTTCTTCTGGTGTAGCCGCAGGCGGCCGGACCGGACTGACATCACTGACGGTCGGCGTCTTGTTCATAGCAGCCGCGTTCTTCGGCCCTTTCATCGGTTCGCTGTCCGGGGTCGCAGCCATCACTTCTCCTGCACTGATCATTGTCGGCAGTTTGATGATCAGCGCCGTCAAGGCGATTGAATGGGATGACTTCAGCGAAGCCTTCCCGGCGTTCCTGATCATCCTTGCCATGCCGCTCACATCAAGCATCGCAACAGGTATCGCGCTCGGATTCATCGCTTATCCGCTCATGAAGATTTTCAAAGGCCGCTGGAAAGCCGTCCACCCGATCTTATACATCTTCGCGATTTTATTCGCATTCCAGCTGCTGCTTCTGCCGCACTGAACAAAACAAAAACCGCCCCTTACAGGCGGTCTGGTTGTAGACAAAAGTAATTCTATACGAGATTCTGCAAATTTATTCTTTTCAGCAGAATTGAAACCTGCCGGTTTGGAAAAGGGCTGCCCTGCCCTTTCCGCAGACTGACTGCCGAGCTTCCTCGCCTTGGCGGCTCGGCGATCTCGGACAGCTAGTTCTTCCGCAGGAGTGGCAGGACAGCTCATCCTTTTCCGTCACTGGCAGAAGGTCCCTGTGAATTAGTTACCCTGAATCAACGTAGAGGCAGCGAGCGATAAATGAGTAGCTTGTAAGTTGCCTTCTTTCCAGCCGTGCTTATCCAGTTCCTGCTTCCTGGTGACAGTCAAGCAAAAATTGCGAGACGCCTGCGGAAAAACGGACAGTCCAGACCCCGCAATGCGCTGGGCGCATGAGGAGGCTGGACGGTTCGTCCGCGGCAAACGGTTTTAACTGCGACGAGCAAGCGCAGCGGCGCAGGAGCAAG
>NZ_NHTN01000034.1 GCF_002167005.1 Indiicoccus explosivorum | reverse complement strand
TCGATCGGCTTCTGGATCAATACGGAACTCCATGAAAAAACAGGGAAGAACGGCCGGCTTCGGCTGGAAGGGATGGAACTCTATCATTATTTCAGCGGGAAACGGCCGCCTTACTTCGCCATGCAATTCCTGAAACGGCTGGACGGGGACATCGTCGCGGCGGGGGACGGGTATATCATGACGAAGAACGGGCGGGGCTACCAGCTTGTCCTGCTGAACTGCAACTACGTGAATCCGTACTATTCGACAGAGGAAACGTTCCTGAATAACTTGAACCGGGATGTGCACGTGGCCATTTCGAATCTGGAACCCGGCGATTACCAGATCCGGAAACGGGTCTTCGATAAAGACCACGGCGCCCTTTACCGGAAATGGTGGGAACTGAACAGCCGGTTCGGCATGGACGGGGAAGTGATCGATTACATCATCCAGACAAGCCAGCCTTCACTGGAACTGTACGACGAGGAACTCGGCGGCGAGTGGTCATTCTATACGTACATGACCGTCAATGCGATCCATTTTTACGATATCCGAAAAAAACTGCTCTAATACGGACGAGAGAATCCGCAGGAGGCTGCCCCAAAAGCCACTTTGGTCCGTCATGGTTTGCGGATCTTGCCAGAAAGGATTAGCGTTCGCTGCGCAAACGCTCGCTTGCCGCGGACGAACGGCCGAGCCTCCTCTGCCGGCTTCACCGGCATGCGGGGTCTCGGCCAGTTCGTTTTTCCGCAGGCGTCTCGCATTTCCGCTGGCTTCCGCTAGCCCTTTCTTTCAGTAGCAAACTCACTAATCGTAAAGGCGGGAAGAGGAACTCATGCCCTCTTCCCGCCTTTTTTTGTATTCTCTTTTCTCATTCTTCTTCTCATCACTGAGGCTCTCAGTCTCGTTTAGTCAGAGGGAGTTCCGCTCACTTGCATTGCAGAAGATGGACAGAGAATCTGCGGCGGCTTTTTCTTGTGAATTTAAACAGCGGCAGTCAGCGACTCGCCTGCCTGTCCGGTCAGGGGATGGATAGGAAACCGGCGACTCCAGCGAAAGAACGGGGGTCTCGGTCGGCCGTCCGGGCAGCCAGCACCGCGACGTCCTGTCGTGCTGGCTGCATTTCCCGCATCATATGGGTCAAAAAGCGTCTGGTTTCCCCATCCTGGACCGGATGGTTCGGGAACAGGCATTCAGACTTTTTTAGACAACCTCTTTTTATTTTGTGAAAAATTAAGGTCTGATTTTTTACCTCCACAGAAAGGAAATAAAAAATTGACCGTTAAAACGCTTTCAGGAAGTCGATTTTCCGCTTATTCCTCCCGGCCGGACTTTTTATAATAAAAATGTGATCACAAGTGAAGTGGAAACTGGTTGTGGATCCAGTTTCTTTGCAGGACAGCCGGCAGAAAAGGATCTGACAATGATAAAAGGGTTCAAAACTGAGGAGGATTAATGTGGAAGCGGCAACTTATAAAGGCACAAATAAAATGATTACAGGGATTGTATTCGGTGTCCTGACGTTTTGGCTGTTCGCGCAGGCGATGGTGAACATCGTCCCTGCAGTCCAGAATGATTTAGGGGTTGAACTTGGTGTCCTGAATATCGCCATCAGTCTCACATCGCTGTTCTCAGGCTTATTCATCGTGGTGGCAGGCGGACTGGCGGACAGAATGGGCAGAAAGAAAATTACGTATATCGGACTTGTCCTGAGTGTCATCGGTTCATTGCTGCTCGTGCTTGCGCAGGGAGCGCCGCTGCTGATCATCGGCCGGATCCTGCAGGGGCTTTCCGCCGCATGCATCATGCCGGCGACCATTGCTTTGATGAAAGCGTATTTCGAGGGTGCGGAAAGACAGCGCGCGCTCAGCTTCTGGTCCATCGGATCATGGGGCGGTTCGGGTGTCACTTCATTCGCGGGCGGTGCGATTGCGACTTACATGGGCTGGAAATGGATTTTTATTTTCTCTATCGTCTTTGCGCTGCTGGCCATGTGGCTGATCCGGGATGTTCCGGAAAGCCGGGTGGAATCAAAAGAAAAATTCAAATTCGATTTCGGCGGCTTGGGGATTTTCATCGTCACGATGCTCGCCATCAACGTGCTGATCACACAAGGGGCGCAACTGGGCTGGACGAGCCCTGCAGCACTTGCGCTTGCCGCGGCAGCAATCATCGGTATCGCGGTGTTTGTACGGTATGAAGGGAAAAAGAGAAACGCTCTAATCGATTTCAAGCTATTCAAAAACAAGCCTTATACAGGCGCGACGGTGTCGAACTTCCTGCTGAACGCGGTGGCAGGCACGCTGATTGTCGCCAATACGTATGTACAGGTGGGGCGCGGTTACACAGCCTTCCAATCAGGCATGCTGTCCATCGGCTACTTGGTCGCCGTCCTCGCTATGATTCGGGTAGGGGAAAAAATCCTGCAGCGCGTCGGCCCGAAAAAGCCGATGGTATGGGGAACGATCACCACACTGGTCGGGGTCGCCCTGATGGGGCTGACGTTCCTGCCGGACGCTTTGTACACGGTCGTCGTGTTCGTCGGATTCATCCTGTTCGGCTTGGGGCTCGGCATGTATGCGACGCCGTCCACCGATACAGCCGTCACATCGGCGCCGGATGATAAAGTAGGGGAAGCATCGGGTATATATAAAATGGCGAGTTCATTAGGGAATGCGTTCGGCATCGCGATTTCAGCGACTGTGTACGGGACAGTTGCGGCGGTCGCCTCCGTCCATCTGGCGGCCACGGTCGGAATCATCACAAATGTGCTGTTCGCTGCGATTTCCCTCATCTCCATTCTGGCACTGGTTCCAGGGGAGACGAAGGAACAGGCACAGGAAATGGAAGTCAGACGGGCCGGCTGACGCCGAAGAGCGCCTCTGCTGGCGCCTGACGAAATATAGAAGGGAGCTTTGACAGTGAGAGAAGAATTGATGAAAATGCTGGAGCAGCGGGAAGAGGAAATGATCGCAATCCGCCGCCGCCTTCATGCACATCCCGAGCTGTCGTTCAAGGAAAAAGAAACTGCCGCCTACATCGCGGATTACTATAGAGGCAAAGACGTCGAAATCGAGACGGATGTCGGGAACGGCTACGGGATCGTCGTGACGATTAAAGGCGTTTCTCCGGGCAGGACCGTCGGGCTTCGGGCCGACTTCGATGCACTGCCGATCACGGAAGAAGCGGATGTCCCGTTCAAATCGGTCAATGAAGGAGTCATGCATGCGTGCGGACATGATGCCCATACCGCTTATTTGCTGGTGCTCGCTGATTGCCTGATCCAACTGAAGGATAAAATCAGCGGCACGGTGAAAATCATTCATCAGCATGCCGAGGAGCAGCCGCCCGGAGGCGCGAAAAGCATCGTCGATAGCGGCTTGCTGGATGACCTCGATGCGATCTTCGGTGTTCATCTCCTGCCGCTCGCCCCGGCGGGGACGGTCGGTACCCGCAGCGGATACGCCTTCAACGGCCGCACCTACTTCAAGCTGCGGATCCAGGCGACCGGCGGCCATGGCTCTTCCCCGCATAAAGCGAATGATGCGATCGTTGCGGGTGCTTACTTTGTGACGGCCGCGCAGACGATTGTCAGCCGCCGGGTGGATCCGATGGCAGCGGGTGTGGTGACGATTGGTTCATTCGACGGGAAAGGCAGTTTCAATGTCATAAAGGACAGCATCGAACTGGAGGGAGATATCCGCTATTCCGATACGGATACCCAGGCAGCGATCGACAAGGAACTGCACAGGCAAGTGAAAGGCCTGGAAGAGTCGTTCGGCGTCCGGTGCGAACTCACTTATACACCGGATTATCCGCCGCTGTATAACAACCCTGAACTTACAGCGTTCGTTGCGATGACGCTGGATGGAGCGAAAGATGAAGACATCAGGGAAGTGAAGGAATTCCCGAAAATGTCGCCGTCGGAAGACTTCGCGTATTATTTGGAAAAGGTTCCGGGTTCCTACTTCTTTATCGGGTGTACGCCGAAAGGGGTGGAAACGCCGTACTTCAATCACCATCCGAAGTTCGATATCGATGAGGATGCGATCCTTGTGGCCGCCAAATCGGTGGGACAAGTCGTCTGCAGTTATCTGGATGAAAGCCGTTCGGGAGCATCGGGTGAACCGGACCAGCGGCTCTCCATCGGATGACGGACCCTCCCGAAAAGGATTCCCGCAGATGACCTGCTTCTTCCGGGGGGTACAAGGGAAACAGAAAGACCGCCAGTCGGGGAGCCGACTGGCGGTCTTTTCGTTTTCCAGGTCCTCAGTCAAAGGTTTTCCTGAAGACGAAACTTACTTTTTCATATGCCAGTTTTTCTTCGTAAAACTTGTGCGCTTCTGTGCGCTGCAGCCCAGAAGACAGCGCGACACTGCCGCAGCCGTTCTCTTTCGCCCAGCTGTGGACGAACCGGAGCAGCCTTTCCCCGAAGCCGTTCGAGCGCCTGGACGCGTCGGTGACTAAGTCGCAGACCCAGACAAACCGGCCGTAGTACAGCGTGGTCATCGGCTTGAAGCCGGTGACAGCGACAATTTCATCGCCGTCCGTCAGTGCGAACAGCCGGTAGCGGTCCGTCGCCCGCGCCTCCTTTACAAGTTCGAGATAGTCCGTTTCGCCGAGATGCGGCCGGAGCTGTTTCATAACGGGAAAAGCCTTTCTGATTTCGTCATCTTCCGTCAGTTCCTTAATGTGCAATGAAGGCATCATCAGTCTCCTTTACTGACCGGTCCGCCCTCCGCGGCAGGCGGTTTTTCACGGGACGGGACCGGCGTGTTTCCTGTTCGTCCATTTTACAAGCAGCAGGATGATGTCACTGATTCCGATTCCAATGAACGCCAGGAAGAACATGAACGGCACCAGTCCTTTGCCGATCAGATCCGGTTCAGCGGCCTCGCCGAAAGTGCCGCCTGCGAACAGGATCAGCGCACCGGACAGGAGAGACGCCGCTATGGCCGGCAGAAGCTTTCCTCTTTTGTCGAGTGTCAGAATCCCGAGCCGCCAAGAAACCAAAAAAGCGCCGACAATGAAGAGAATGTACACAAAATCCCGCAAATGGAACACACTGTCCATTTCCATTCTCCTTCTGTAGATTTGATCGGCGGCTGCAGTGTAGCTGCTGACTCAAAAATAACAGACTATTTAGATTTCTGCAATTCGGGCTTACCGCCGGTCAGCTTTACGCGCTCCCTTCCAGTCCTTCCTTAATGAGCCGGTCGATGATCGCAGCTATTTCTCCCGGTGTTTTATCCATGCCGCTGTTGAGCCAGCGTTTGATGACATGGATGCTGCCGCTGATAATGAACGTGCTGACGTACTCATGCATGTCTTCTTCCAGTTCCCTGGCCGGCGCCCAGTTCTTCAGGAACGTCTGGTGGGCGAAGGCCATCACTTTCTCCTGGAAGCCCGTATCCTGCTTCTCGTTGAGCAGCGTCCGGCACACGTCCGCTTTTGTCGCAAAGTAGCCGATCAGATTTTCGATCATCTGCCGGTCATCTTCATTTTGTTCCTCATACCGGGCCATGTAGGCAGCCATGTCCTCGATCAGTTCTTCTTCGATCGTCCCGAGCAGGTCGGCCGGGTCACGGTAGTGCGCATAGAATGTGGAGCGGTTGATATCCGCCCGCTCACACAGTTCCTTGATGGTGATAGTGCTGATCTCCTTCTCTTTCAGCAGTCCGATCAGACTGTCTTTCAATTGGGCGCGCGTGTACTTTTTGCGCCGGTCCATTTTTGAACGTTCCATGACAGCTTCCTTTCTTTTTCAGCGTTATCCGACACATTTGTCCGGTGTGTTGTGCAACGGACAAAAGGCGGGGAACTGTCTGTTGCTTATCCGACACGGTGTCCATATAATGGGCAAGTAAAAATAAAAAGCCGGTCGAGGTGACCTACTATTCTTATTACATCATGGATAACCCGATATAAAAAGTTTCTTGTGCTTTTGTTCTCCGTACTGACTATTCTCGGGGCCATCGCCTTCACGATGGTGCCGGTGAACTACGACATGAAGGATTACTTGCCGGAGGAAGCGCCATCGACGGAAGCGCTCGCGATCATGGGACGTGAATTCGGCGGCAGTGTACCGACGAACCGCATCATGATGAATGACCTGACCATTCAGGAAGCGCTCGCGTTCAAGGAGGAGCTGGCAGCAGTCGATGGCGTGTCGGATGTCACGTGGCTCGACGATGCGGTGGATTTAAGCAAGCCGCTTGAGATGGCAAACGAAGACACCGTCGACAATTATTATAAGGACGGCCGTGCGCTGTTCACGTTCAGTATCCAGGAAGGCGAGGAAGTGGCCGTCACCGACAGGCTGTATGAGCTGATCGGTGAAGACAGCGCACTCGCCGGTGAAGCGCTCGATACAGCCACCCAGCAGAAAATGGCCGGACAGGAATCGATGTACGCGGCGGCGCTCCTTGTGCCGATCATCATCCTGATCCTCGTCCTGTCGACGACATCCTGGCTCGAACCGGCGCTGTTCCTGACCGCGATCGGCGTGTCGGTCCTCATCAACATGGGCACGAATATCTTCTTCGGGGAAGTATCGTTCGTCACCCAATCCGTCGCGCCGATCCTGCAGCTTGCGGTGTCGCTCGATTATGCGATCTTCCTGCTCCACAGTTTCTCGGATTTCCGCAAAAAGACGGCCGATCCGCAGGAAGCGATGCAGCTGGCCATGAAGAAATCCTTCCCGGCCATCACGGCAAGCGCATCGACGACGTTCTTCGGATTTATCGCTTTGTCATTCATGGATTTCGAAATCGGGGCGGATCTCGGCATCACGCTCGTCAAAGGGATTTTCCTGAGCTTCGTCAGTGTCATGGTGTTTTTGCCGGCGCTGACACTGCTCGTGTATAAATGGATCGACAAGACGCAGCACCGGCCGCTGCTTCCCGCGGTGCCGAATAAAGGACGCATCCTCACGAAGCTGCGGATTCCGGTGCTGATCCTGGTCGCGCTCATTGTGGTGCCGGCATTCCTTGCGCAAAGCGAGACATCCTTCATTTACGGCATCGGCGACCAGCCGGAAAACACCCGGGCCGGCAGCGACATCGCCGAAATCCGGGAGCATTTCGGGAAAAGCACACCGATTGTCGTACTTGTGCCGCGCGGCGATGTCGCAAGCGAAGAAGCCCTCGTGCAGGAATTCCGTGCACTGCCCGCCGTATCGGATGTCGTGTCGTATGTCAGCACGGTCGGCGCCGCCATCCCGCCGGAAGTCGTCGGTGAGGAAGTGGCGGAGCAGTTCTACTCGGACGATTACAGCCGGCTGATCCTTCAGACGAATACGGAGACCGAAGGCGACGAAGCATTCCGCCTCATCGGGGAAGTCCGGGCGATTGCAGCCGGCTACTACGATGAAGTGCATACTCTCGGGGAAAGTGTCACGCTGTATGACATAAAAAATACCGTGCAGGAAGACAATACGTTCGTGAATATGCTGACGCTCGTGACCATCGCGTTCGTTCTGATCGTGACATTCCGTTCAGTCACGATTCCGCTGATTTTATTGCTGACCATCCAGACGTCCGTCTGGATCAACCTGTCGGTGCCGTATTTCACCGATGCCTCACTGGTGTATGTCGGTTACCTGCTCGTCAGCATCATCCAGCTTGCGGCGACAGTCGACTATGCCATCCTGCTGACCGACACGTATCGGGAATACCGGCAGGAAATGCCGGCACTCGCGGCCATGAAGCGCACGCTTGATGAAAAGATCTTCTCGATCGGCATCTCGGCCGCCATTTTGTCGAGTGTCGGTTTCATCCTTTGGATCACATCGACGAACCCGATTGTGTCATCGATCGGTCTGCTGCTCGGACGCGGGGCGCTGCTTGCGTTCCTGATGGTCATTCTGCTGCTGCCGGCGCTGTTCCTCGTATTCGATAAAGTCGTGGGAAAAACGACGTGGAAAGCGAATTTCTATAAGAAGGAGAACTGAGGATGGGAAACATGAAAAAAGTGCTGCCGGCTATGGCTGCGGCGGTCATCGCCGTGCCGGGTCTGCAGGTGTCCGCCGATACAGGGGTGTTCGCTTCGAAAGATGAAGTTGTCTATGCGAACTTGACTGCTGGCGGAGACATGATTGAAAGTTACATCGTGAACATATTCGACGTCGAAGAAGCGGGACTCATCACGGATTACGGCCCGTACACGGCCGTCCGGAACTTGACCGATACATCCGAGATCCGCCGGGACGGGGAGACGGTTGAATTCACGGCTCCTGAAGGGAAGTTCTACTATCAGGGCAACTTGCCGGATGAACCGCTGCCGTGGGATTTCACCGTGACCTATGAGCTCGACGGAGAGGAAATCGCGCCGGATGAATTGGCCGGCCGCGACGGGCATCTCCGGATCGGGATCGAAACGGAAGCGAATGACGGAGTCGACCCGGTATTCTTCGAAAATTATTTGCTGCAGATCTCACTTGCGCTGGATACGGAGCGTTACCGCAACATCACCGCACCGGCCGGCATGATTGCCAACGCCGGACGCGACCGGCAAGTGACCTTTACCGTCATGCCAGAGCAGGAGAAGGAACTTGTGGTCGAAGCGGATGTCGAGGAGCTCGAGTTCGGCGGCATCAGTCTGTCGGCTGTGCCATCTGCACTGCCGATCGAGGCGCCGGAACTTGGCGGTATGGCCGGCGATATGCAGGCACTGTCGGACGGTATCGGGGAAATCCATAACGGGGTCGGCGGGCTGAAGGAAGGCATCGCATCACTCCATGACGGTGCGGCAGATTTGCATGCCGGTTCCGCCGATTACCGGGACGGGGTGACATCGCTGTCTGCATCGTCCGGTGAACTTTTCCATGCCTCAGGAGGAATAAAGGAGGCGCTTCAGTCGATGAACAGCGCGCTCAGCGCGGAACCGGCGGATATGGACATCAGCCGGCTGCAGGAGCTGAGCGGGGGAATCCGGGAAATCGCGTCGGGTCTCCGCGAAGCGGCGTCGGGTCTGGATGTGCTGAACAGCACCCACCAGGCGGCTTATCAGTCTCTGGACCAGGCGATGGCTGCCATTCCGGATTATGCGATCACAGAACAGCAGATTCAAGAACTTTACGCGAGCGGTGCGGATGAAACGGTCGTCGGCAATCTCACGGAAACGTATACGGCGGCACAGGCGGCAAAAGAGACATATGCGGCTGTACGTGAAGCGTTCCAGTCGATGGATGGCGCGCTGACAGAAGCGTCAGGATCACTTGCTTCGATGGCCGGCAGTCTGGAAAACATGGCGGGCGGCTTGTCGGAAACACTTGATGGACCGGACGCCGGACAGTCGTTCGGCCAGCTCCGGCAAGGCATCAGTGAGCTGACGGCGAAGTACGGGGAATTCCACGCCGGTCTTAAGGAATATACAAGCGGTGTCGGTCAGCTCGCCGGTTCGTATAAAGAACTGCATGAAGGCATCGGTCAACTTGAAGCCGGCGCAGGCGAGCTGGAAGCGGGCGCTTCCCGTCTCCATGAAGGGACAGGTGAGCTGAAAGCAGCCACCGGCGACTTGCCGGGCCAGATGCAGCAGGAAGTCGACAGCATGATGGCGGAATACGATAAATCCGATTTCCAGGCGGAATCGTTCGTATCCGTTGAAAATGACAACATCGGTTCCGTCCAATTCGTCTTCCAGACGGAAAGCATTGAATTGGAAGAAACTGAAACGGCGAAGAAACCGGCCGAAGAAAAGAAGACCTTCTGGTCGCGGCTATTGGATCTCTTCAAATTCGCCGGCTGAACGGATGAAAAAGACGTCAGCCAACGGGTGAAATAAATAAGGAGCTGTCTGTGGAAGCCGTTTTCTGCGGTTTTCCGGACGGCTCCTTTTCGTCCGGCAAGACTGAAGAAAACCTGGACCGTGATATACTGGAACAGACTGAAAATGAATAAAGACACGGAGGGGGGCGGCGTTTTGAAAGAACTGTATATAAAACAGAAAGTGCTCAGCCTAAACGGCAAGTTCACCGTAAAAGACCAGGATCAGCAGGATGCCTATTACGTGGAAGGCAGTCTCATGCGGATTCCGAAGACATTCACGATTTTGGATACGGCGAGGAAGGAAGTCGCGCTCATCACGAAAAAGACGTTCAGTTTCCTGCCGAAGTTCTTTGTCGAGGCGAACGGACGGAACGTGCTGACCATCAAGAAAGAATTTTCGTTCCTGAAGGCGCGCTATACGATCGATGCAGCCGGCATCGAAGTGAGCGGCAATTGGTGGGACATGGATTTCCAAGTGCTCCGGCATGGAAGAGTGGCCGGCAGCGTTAGCAAGGAATGGTTCACTTGGGGTGACAGTTACCGCATACAGGTGCTGGACGATGAAATGGAGACGGTCTTGATCGCCATCGCCGTTGCGATCGATTGCGTAAAAGCGGATCAGGCGGCGGCTTGAACGGATGGGCACCGGTATGCAAAAGGCAACAGGGCAGGTGATCCATTTACGGATGGATCGTCCGCCCGGTTTTTGCTTTTGGCGGTGTACATGCCATAATGGAAAGACTACATGACAGTAAGGGTGACGTAATGAGACAGTCGGCAGAAATGCAGCTGAAACCGGCAGCGGCGAAAAAGATCAAATCAGGCTATCCGCTAATTTTAAAGGACGCGGTCACCGGAACGGCAGCGCCGCCGCAGGAAGGGGCCGTCCTGCGGCTGACGGATGAAAGCGGCGGCTATATCGCGACGGGGTATTATGGCATCCAGAACAAAGGCATCGGCTGGGTGCTGAGCCGCAAGGAAAGCGAGAAAATCGACAGCCGCTTTTTCGCGGGGAAGTTCAGGCAAGCGCGGGCGAAGCGGACGGCTTTCGACGCGTCGGCGGATACGACAGCGTTCCGTTTGTTCAATGGGGAAGGGGACGGCATCGGCGGTCTGACCGTCGACTTCTATGCCGGCTTCTGCATGGTGAGCTGGTACAGCGAAGGAATCTATTCTTTCCGGGAAGCGGTGTATGAAGCGCTGGCCGAAGTGGCGGAACCCCGCGGCATTTATGAAAAACTGCGCTTCAATACGGACGGGCAGTATGTGGAGCAGGACGACTACGTTTCCGGTGAACGGGGCGAGTTTCCGCTGCTCGTCCAAGAAAACGGCATGAATTTCGCCGTGGATTTGAATGATGGGGCGATGACCGGGATTTTCCTCGATCAGCGGAATGTCCGGAAAGCGCTGCGTGATGACTACGCGTCCGGGAAGTCGGTGCTGAACACGTTCTCGTACACCGGCGCGTTTTCCGTCGCGGCCCTCCTCGGCGGGGCGACACGGACGACAAGTGTGGATCTCGCGAAACGGAGCCTCCCGAAGACGATCGAACAGTTCGCGGTCAACGGCATCGATTTTGAGGCGCAGGACATCAAGGTGATGGACGTTTTCGATTACTTCGGCTACGCGGCGCGCCATGGGCTGAAGTTCGATGTGGTCGTACTCGATCCGCCGAGCTTCGCGCGCACGAAGAAGAAAACGTTCAGCACGTCGAAGGACTATCCGAAGCTCTTGAAGGATACGCTGAAAATCACGAGCGATGACGGCCTGATCATCGCTTCGACGAACAACGCGAGCTTCAGCATGAAGAAGTTCAAGTCCTTCATCCATAAAGCATTCACGGAGACGGAAACCCGCTACAAGATCACAGAAGAGCATCAGCTGCCGGAAGATTTCGTGTTCCCGGAACGTTATCCCGAATTCAATTATTTGAAAGTGGTGTTCATCCGGGTGATGAAATAGGAGGTGGAACGATGAAATACAACAAAAAGTCCATGACGAAACTGATCAACGAGCACAGGGAACTGCACGACGAATTGAAAAAACTGAAGTCCGACATGGGCTTGGAGAAGAACCGCGCGATCAAAGCGCTGTACCATTCGGCGGTGGCCGATGAAGGTCCGTACATGAAGGCGTACCAGGAACTCGACCGGCTGCATAAATGATTGCCGCCTGCTGGCCTAGAACAGGATGCTCTGGAAAAAGGAATGCGTAAAGCGCTGCCGGTTCCCGCGGAGGGAGCCGGCGGCGCTTTTTTGCGGTTCCGTTTTTTCGATAAATACGGCAAATAAATCGATAATTATGTATTGATATTCGATAAAAACCGTGGTAAATTTTAATTGAAATCAACTGAAACGAGGTGCCTTCTGTGAAAGGGGAAACACTCTTTTTAAAACTGACCGTCATTCTGCTGGCTCTCCCGGTTATTGCGGCGTGTGTATTTTTGCTGCCATGGCTGATCCGGGACACCATGACGAGTGACTGGGAATACGCGAACCTCCTTTATCCCATCCTGGCGGCGATGTACCTGTCGGCGATTCCGTTTTTCATCGCGCTATACCAGACGTTCCGGCTGCTCCATTATATCGACCGCAACAACGCGTTCTCGGAACGATCGGTGCGGGCACTCCGGAATATCAAGCGGTGTGCGGGGGCGATCAGCGGCCTGTATGTGCTCAGTATGCCATTCTTTTTTCTCGTCGGTGACCGGGATGATGCGCCGGGGGTTGTCCTGATCGGCATGGTGCTGATCTTCGCACCTATCGTGATTGCGGTATTCGCCGCGGTGCTGCAAAAGCTTTTAGCGAATGCCATCGAAATAAAATCGGAAAACGATTTAACGGTCTGAGGTGAAAATATGGCGATTATTATAAACATCGATGTCATGCTGGCGAAACGCAAAATGAGCGTCACCGAATTGTCGGAGCGGGTCGGCATTACAATGGCGAATTTATCGATCCTGAAAAATGGCAAAGCGAAAGCGGTCCGGTTTTCGACGCTCGAAGCGATCTGCCGGGCATTGGACTGCCAGCCCGGAGACATTTTGGAATACCGGCAAGATACAGAGGATGAAGTTACAGGGAAAAATGTAAATGCGGCTGAAAGAAAATAAAGTGAGGTGTTTAGCGTGAAGCGGGAAACATTCTTTTTGAAGTTTGTGATATATCTTATTGGGCTTCCGGCGCTAGCAGTCTGTATTTACGGCTTTTCCCGATTTGATCCCAATTCCCGGTATTGGGCGCTCCCGGAGCTTGAGCCCATACAGTATCCGTTGCTGGTCGGCATGTATCTTGCGATGATTCCGTTTGTCATCGCGCTCATTCAGACGCTGAAGCTGCTCAACTATATTGATAAAAACGAGGCATTCTCGGAAGCGGCTGTCAACTCATTGAAGACGATCAAGTACTGCGCCGTCATCATCATCGGATTATTCATATTGGAATTGCCGGTCCTGTACCTGCTCACGGCAGTGGATGATACACCCGGCGTTTTGATTGGCATGGTCGTCATTTTCGCGTCACTTGTGATTGCTGTTTTTGCCGGGACGCTTCAGAAACTGCTGCATAACGCGATTGAACTGAAGTCCGAGAATGATTTAACCGTTTGAAGAAGGCTAAATTTATTTCCAGAATGAAAGCAAGTGGGAGCGCTGTCTCTTCAGCTTCCCTCTATTGGAATGAAACGAAATCCATAACGGACTGGAGCTGAAACCGCGATGACCACAATCCGGATTACCGCAGATTCACCTGCAGATTTTGGCGCCGTTCATGCGTTATACGAAGCGCTGGACTGGAATTCGCTTGGCTTAACAACCGCCGATTTGGAGCGGATGTGCCGCCAAAGCTGGCATGTGCTCTATGCTTATGAAGGGGATCGGCTGGTCGGGACGGGCCGGATCATCTCGGATGGGGTCATCACAGGCGTCATCTGCGGCGTCGGCGTGCATCCCGCTTTTCAGAAGCGGGGCATTGGAAAGCAGCTCATGCGCCGGCTGATCGACCAATGTGAATCGAACGGCGTCATCGCCCAATTGATGTGCGTCGAGTCGCTGGAATCGTACTATGAGACACTGGGCTTCAAAAAGTTTTCCATCGGCATGTACCGGGAGCCAAAAAACAGATGATCAGACAACCTGAAAAGGCAGTGTGCCGGCACTGTCTTTTTTTATTCTTTTTTGAAGGAGCTTTCCGATTGCTGGCGAATAGGAATAGAGTTTGGGTGAACAGGCCGCCTGTTTCAGTGAACAAAACTTGTATGTCGGCGAATAGACTCATTCCGCCCGGAAATTTAAGCTTTTTTACATCCGCATGACCGAAATCTTAATTGCCTGACGTCTGTAGTAAGGAGAGGGGCGGTAGAGAAGCGAATGGATGAAGAACTGATCAGGAAAGCGATAAACGGGCAGTATGATGCGTTTTCAGTGCTGGTCACGAAGTATTCGAACCTCGTCTATGGAGTGGCGCTCAGCAAGACGCGGGATATCCACCAGTCGGAAGACATTGCCCAGGAAGTGTTCGTGAAGGCGTGGACGAAACTGCCGGCGCTTCAGAAAGGCCAGAGTCTGCCGAACTGGCTCCTCGCGATCACGCGGAATCAATGTTTGGATTACTTTCGGAAAAAGGCGCGGCTGCAGGAAACAGCGGCTGATCGCGACATGCCCGAACCGGTGGGTGCCTCCCATGACTCAGTTGTAAAAGACTTGGTGTGGGAAGCGCTCGATGGCTTGGAAGAGAAGTACAGAATGGCGGTCATCTTGCGGTATCTGTCCGGCTATACGGCAAAAGAGGTCGGCGATTTGCTGCAGATCACTCAAAGTGCAGCGGAAAGCAGGCTGCGCCGGGCAAAAACCCAATTAAAAAAGGAGTTGCTGAATGAAATGGCGGATTCACGGATAGAGAACAAGCGAGTGGGCACTGAATTTACAGAAGAAGTCATGTGGCGGATTGTGCCGCGCATTGCCACGATCGAAATCCCAGTGTCAGATGTGAAACAGTCGGTTGAGTGGTACAGCCAGGTTCTGGGATTGAAAGCCGTGTACCAGGATGATCATTCAGCCATGCTGCATCTTCAGGGCGGAAGCCGCATCGGGGTGCCGACACTTTATTTGGTGGAGACGGAAGCGCCGACCCGGCTGCGTTTCGTGAATTCGCATACCGGCATCACCCACAGCGTCGTCGATTTCTATATCGGGGACTTGGAAAAGTTCCATGGATTTCTCAAAAGCCAAGGGGTCAAGGTGACAGACCTCAATTTGTTTCCCGGTTCGCCGCACGGCGGATTCGGTTTTGAAGATCCGGACGGCAACGCCTTGTCTGCGACGAATGTGACCCATTCCGGACAAGTATGACAACAGTCATCGGTAAAGAAAGGGGAGCGGCCATGGTCTATGTTGCCTTGCTCCGGGGCATCAATGTCGGGGGAAAGAATAAAATCGACATGAAAACGTTGAAGCGGGTGTTCGAGGAAGCCGGGATGCGGTCTGTGGTCACGTACATTAACTCTGGCAATATCGTTTTTGAAGCGGACGATGAACCGAAGATGGAGCTTATGGCTAAACTGGAGCAGGCGATCGCTGCCCAATTCGGCCTGTCGATCAATGTGCTTCTCGTCAATGCCGAGGAAATGGAAACGATCATGGAAGCAGTCCCTGAGTCGTGGACGAACGACGAGCGGATGAAAAGCGATGTCCTGTTCTTATGGGAAGAAGTCAATGAGGCTTCCGTAATGGAACAGCTCGCGATTAAACCGGGGATTGATACGGCGTACTATGTTCCAGGCGCCATTATCTGGTCGATCGACCGGCAAAATGCTGCGAAAGGTGCGATGGTGAAAATCATCGGTACAGATCTGTATAAACGGATCACCGTCAGAAACGTCAATACAGCCCGGAAGATTTATTCCTTCATGCAGGAAGCAAAAAGAAGTTCCCGGTAATTCGGGAACTTCTTTTTCGGTTCAGTTCACGACTCCGATCGCGAAGCCGTCATAGCCCTTGCCGCCGACGGTCTGAAGGACCGTCGCGTCGATCCGCGGGTCATCCGCCATCAGATCCGTGAATGTCCGGACAGCCGTTCCCATCTCGTCGTCCGCATCAAGTACGCGGCCGCCCCTGACTACATTATCACCGATAATGATCGTGCCCGGCTTGGCGTATGCCATGGCCCACTTGAAGTAATCTGGGTAAGCGTCTTTGTCCGCATCGATGAAAATCAGGTCGAACTCAGCGAAGCCCCTGTCTTTCAGCGTCGGCAATGTGTCGAGCGCCGCTCCTTCGATCACTTCGATTTTCGGGCTTAACCCTGCCATGTCGATGTTTTTCCGTGCGACCTCGGCATGCTTCGGGTTGAACTCGAGTGTGATGAGCCGCCCGTCATCAGGCAGCGCACGGCCGAACCAGATGGTGCTGTAGCCGCCGAGCGTCCCGATTTCCAAAATTGTCCGCGCATTCGCAAGTTTTGCCAGGAGGGACAGGAACCGGCCCTGATTCGGCGAGACGTCGATTTTCGGCAGTCCCGCTTCTTCGTTCGCTTCCAGTACGTTTTTCATCACCTCGTCATCCTGCTGGAATTTCTCGGCAAAATGGTCATCGACTTTCTTCCACAAATCCTTCATCTGCGGATCGTCTCCTCTCTTAACAGCCTGTATGATCAATTTCCTCCATTGTACCGCGCCGGCGTCGGAGGGTCTTGTGTTTTTCGGTCCCTGTAAAAGATTCATTCCCGGCCGCGGCGGGTATTTATGGAGGTAATGATTAATCACTGAATTTATAAGGATGAGGATCTATATGTTCGGACTTACAGACCTGCTGTCGCTGATTGTGTCGGCGTTCATCATCTGGCCGCTCGTCGTGTTCATACGGGAAAGCGGCTATTTGATTATGAGTGAGCTTGTCGGGGCGGAAAATCCGCGGCTCACAATCGGATCAGGCCCCCGATTTTTCAAGGTGGGCATTTTTGATTTCCGGAAGTATTACCATCTCCAAAGCTGGTTCTCGTATGATTCCTTGAAACGGAAAAGCAAATTTGCGTATGTCATGGTCTATGCGGGGCCGATCATCATTCTTCTCGCCGCTGCGCTGGTGATCAACGCCATGCTGGCCAATAACATGCTGCAGACGTTTCCGAAATTCTGGGACCGCTTCATGTTCTACGCGGTGTTTTATTTGCTGCTGGACACCATCCCGATGAAGACCGTGAATGGCATGCCGAACAATGGCATGATCATTTACGAAATGCTCCGGTACGGGAAACGCACCGACTACAACCACGAACCGTTCATTCCTGCTACAACAGAAGTAGAGGAGGAATACCAGGAAAAGGTGAAGGAAGTGGAGGAGAAAAAAGAAGAAGAAAAAGAGGAAGCTGCCGAAGGAAAAGGAGACAAGAACGAGGAAATGAAGGAAATCGAGGAAGAGAAACAGGATGAAAAACAAGAGCTGACAGAGGATAAAAATGAAAAGAAAGACGAAATCAAAAAAATCAGGAAGACTCCTGAACATGAACCTGACAGCCCCGGATCCTTTGGGACCGGGGCCATCGTTCATCTTTAAAACGCCGCTGTCCAGCCGGCATCCGCCGTAATGACCGTGCCGTTCACGAAGCTCGATTCATCGGAGGCGAGGAACAGCGCGACTTGCGCAATTTCCTCGGGCTGGCCGATGCGCGGGATGATGCCCTGGACGGGCTGCAGCCGGCTGGCGCCGAATTCATTGAAATTGCCGGCAGAGGAGGCGATGTTCGTTGCGACGCCGCCCGGCGCAATCGCGTTGCAGCGGATACCTTCCTTGGCGTACATGTACCCGGTGTTTTTGGTGAGGCCGACCACTGCATGTTTCGATGCCCCATAAGCCACGCCGGCATGCGCACCGTTCAGACCGCCAGTAGAAGCGGTATTGACGATGACGCCTTTTCCTTTTTCGAGGAAAATCGGGATCGCTCTGCGCATCGCCCGCATGACGCCTTTCGTGTTGACTTCGAAGATGCGGTCCCATTTCTCATCGCTGATGTCCGCGACGGGTTCGAAACTGTCCATGATGCCGGCATTGTTGACCAGGATATCCAGCGTGTCGTACTCATTCAGCGCCGTATCGATCATGCTGTCGATATCTTCCTGCTTGGCGACGTTCACCTGTACCGCCTTCGCCGTACCGCCGTTCTCGGAAATGCCCTTGGCGACGGCTTCCGCGCCTTCAAGGTTCATGTCGGCGATGACCACTTTGGCTCCTTCTTTCGCATACAGTTCAGCGATCGCTTTTCCCATTCCCGAAGCGGCACCTGTTACAATCGCGACTTTCCCTTCCAGTTTCATTAATAAAACCTCCTTCTTTTTAATGGACACTTGTATAATAAAAGTATATTCCTGCCGGGCAAACGCTTTCAATAAGCAAAAATCGGGAAAGTGTCTGCTAATGGACAATAAAAGAAAATTTGTTCAGTAAGAGGTGAGAAAGTGCGGGCTACCGATCTGCGCATCATCAAAACGAAATCGGCGCTGAAAGAAGCATTGACGAATTTGTTGAAGAAAAAGGCGCTGAATTCCATTTCCGTCACCGAAATCTGTCGGCTGGCGAACGTGAACCGCGGGACATTTTATTCGCATTACGGGCAAGTGGGAGACTTGTTCGAAGAGTTCTTCAGGGACCTTATGACCGATTTGACCGATTCCTACCTGGAACCGTACAAGCACGTGCAGATCCTCCAGACCGATGAACTGAACCCGGACACGATCCGGATTTTCCACCACATCGAAAAGAACAGCGAATTCTACAGGATCGTCTTTTCCGAGTCGGTTCCCATCTCTTATTATTATTTGCTGTTCCATCATGTGCAGGAGCTGATCAAAAACGACATGCATCTCCATGGAGAGACGGGTGTCGATGCCGCTATGCTGAGCGCGTATCAGGCCAATGCGATTCTCGGAGTGGTGATCGAGTGGAGCCGGCAGAATTTCCGGCAGAGTGCCGCCGAATTGAGCGGAATCCTTGTCCGTATCCTTAATTTCCAGTTCCGCGGGATGAAGGCGCGACCCGGAGACAATGGAAGCCCGGCTGGTCAGCCGGGCTTGTCCGGAACCGGTGAACACGAATGAAAGGGAGGCTGTTATGTATTTCCGTTACGATGATGAAGCAATCCGCTATTTGAAAGAACGGGATCCGCTGCTCGGCGAAGCGATCGACCGGATCGGACCGGTGAAGCGCGCGGTCGATCCGGATTTATTCGCATCGCTCGTCAACAGCATGATCGGCCAGCAGATTTCGTCGAAAGCACATGTGACGATCTGGAACCGGCTGGTCGGTATGCTGGGGGAAGTGACGCCGGAGAATGTGCTGGCGCATACTGATGAAGAACTCCAGGCGATCGGTGTTTCATTCCGGAAAGTGAGCTATATCAAAGGAGCGGCGGAAAAGATTGCGTCAGGTGAAGTTGATATTGAGGCGCTTCATGCACTGTCGGATGAAGAGCTGTGCCGTGAGCTGTCCGAACTGAAAGGGATCGGCCAGTGGACGGCTGAAATGCTCATGCTGTTCTCGATGGAGCGGCCGGACATCCTGAGTTACGGTGATCTCGCGATTGTCCGGGGACTCCGTATGCTGTACCGCCACCGGAAAATCACGCCGGAGCTTTACCGGAAGTATAAGCGCCGCTACTCGCCGTATGCGAGTGTCGCCAGTTTGTATTTGTGGGAGATTGCCGGCGGCGCGCTGCCGGAACTGACGGATCCCGCGCCGATGACGGAAGCCGAAAAGAAGAAGCGGGCGAAGGCGAGACGGGCGGCTCCCCGGAAAAAGAGCTGATCACTGGGAAAAGACGAACTGGGTAGGAGGTGGGCTGAGCGATGGAGCAGCCGCCCTGCCTGCTGAAAAGAGGATTGAAAATAATCTGGAGCAGCTGCCGGGCTGCTCTTCTTTTTTTGGCAAGAAGACCATTACGGCGGAATTTCAAGTTGATTTCAAATCAGTTAAATCGAAGGTACTGAGGATTATCCTGATATTGGTCGAGGTAAATGTATAATGAAACATCACAAAAACAAGGGATTTATATGATTCCAAAGGAGGATGAGGACATGAAAAAATCAATTCTGACATTCACAGCACCGGCTTTAGTGGTAGGCTTAGCACTTGCACCATCTGCCAGCGCGGACGCCCCGAACGCGAATGCATCAGCGCAGGCGAAGGCTCAGGTGAGTGCGAATGCGGATAAAGTGAAAGTGAACGCGGGCATCACAAACCGTATCGATGCAGTTGAAGACCGGCTTGTCGATGTAAATGCCGAGCTGGAACTTGTCGCAAACATCCTTGCTGACACCGAAACACTGACGGCCGAGCAGGCGGTCCTGTATCAGAAAACGCTGGACGGGCTTCTAAACCGCGTGGGCGCTTCTGAGAACCAGCTGAACGCCGTCATTAACAAAGTGGGCAGCGATTTGCCGGAAGTGGCGGATGCGAGCGCGTTCATCGCTACAACAACTCAGGAAATCCTTGAAGTCCAGTCATTACTGGATGGAATTGAGATAACGGTGGATCCGGAACTGGATGAAGTGATCGATGAAACAGCAGATCCTGCCGAAGATGTCATTGAAGTGATCGATGATGTCACCGCAGAATAAATGATCATGAAGTGAATTTGTTCATGGAATAACGGAAAATCAATACTTCAACCTGTGTTAATCGGGATACTCTTAACAGGGTGTTCCTTCAGACTGCAGCCAGACTCAGTACCATGAAGTTTGGCTGCGGTCTTTTTCGTTTTTCTGATTAAGCGCTGGCTGCTCATGGCTGGCGGGAATGCTTCCTCTAGGCGGCTCAAGTTCTCTTCTAATAGCATGATGGCGGTTTTGGCGATTCGGTTAAGGGTTCGGACAGCCGGCAGCTTCTTCCGGGGGAAATTGCCGGCTGTCCGCCTTGAGTGTAATCGGTCGGTTTTCGGTATCCCGTTGTCGTTCCGGGAAAACCCGGATAGAATGGAAGCAACGCCTCATAGAGAAAGCAGGATTTATGATTATGAAGAAAGCCATTTACCTATTAATGTCGGTCCAGTTCTTTGTATATCTCGGGTTCGGCATCATCATACCGGTTCTGCCGGAAGTCATCGTCCAGGAAGGGTACGCGGACATCCATGTGGGCGGGCTGATCACGATTTATGCGCTCGCTTCGTTTTTCACGGCACCGCTGTGGGGGAGACTCTCGGACCGCACAGGGCGCAAGCGGCTGATTCTCGTCGGACTGGCGGGGTTCAGCCTGAGTTTTTTCCTGTTCTCGCTTTTTCTCGACAGCTTGTTCCTGCTGTACGTCTCGCGTGTGGTCGGCGGCCTGTTCTCGGGTGCGCTGTATACGGCGGTGACCGGATATGTGGCTGATATCACGACTGATGAAGAACGCAATAAGTACATGGGACTGCTCGGCATGGCGATCGGCCTCGGCTTCATCTTCGGTCCGGCGATCGGCGGGCTCCTCGGTTCCATTTCGCTTTCCCTGCCGTTCACGGCTTCGGCCGTCCTGGTTTTATTGCTGCTCGTGTACGCCGCAGCCATGCTGAAGGAACCAGTGCGGCAAGGAGAGGCAGTCAAGCGGCAGCTGCTGCCGGAAGGGGGTGCGGCCCTCTGGAAATACCGGATCGCTTACCTGTTCCTGCTGTCCTTCATGGTGACATTCCTCTTGGCGGGCCTCGAAGCGACGTTCCAGCTGTTCCAGATCGATCAGATCGCTATCACGCCGCTCGAACTCGGCTATTTGTTCATCGCGAGCGGTCTCGTGGATGCCGCCATCCAGGGCGGTGTAGTAAGGCGGATCAAAGACGGAACTGAGACGAAATGGATCAGCGCGGCGCAGGTAGTCACAGCCATCGGCCTGTTCCTGCTGCCGTTCACGACCGGACTCTTTTTCGCGGGCATCGCGCTCAGCGTCTTTACGGCGGGCAATGCGCTGGCGAGGACAGCGCTTGTTTCCCTGACGACGAAGGAGTCGGGCGGAAGGTACGGAACAGCCGCGGGCATGACTTATTCGATGGATAATTTAGGCCGCATCATCGGCCCGCTGTTCTTCACGTGGCTGCTGACGATCCAGTCGGGAGAAATCTATTTTTTCTCCGGTATCCTCGCGCTGCTGAGCATCGGCCTGATCGTCCTGTTCAGAGAATCGTCCAAAGTCCATGCAACCGGATAGACGGGCAGGAGGCTGCCCGTCTTTTTGCTTTTTTTCCGAAAAGGTCAGCACGGAAAAGATGAAATGGCTTATAATAAGGAATTGCCTGAAGAATTAACCCTTAAGGAGATATTTATGTCTACCAACAAGCTGTCATTCAGTGAATTGCTGACGGTGGGACTGATGCTGTTCGCCCTGTTTCTCGGCGCTGGAAACATCATATTCCCTCCGCTTCTCGGCCAAGGGCCGGAGAGAACTTGATTCCGTCGATTGTCGGATTTCTGCTGACCGGCGTCGGCCTGCCGCTTCTCGGCATTCTTGCGATCGCCAGGACAGGCGGGGATCTGCAGACGCTCACCAATCGGGTCGGGCCGGTATTCGGCCTCGTCTTCACGGTGGTGCTCTATTTAGTGATCGGCCCGCTGTTCGCCATCCCGAGAACGGCGACTGTATCCTATGAAATCGGCATTTTTCCGTTTCTCGGAGACGCGGCGTCCGGCACATGGCTTCCGCTCGCTCTCTGGTCGCTGTTCTTTTTTGCAGTGACGGTCCTGCTATCCTTGAACCCGACAAAGCTCGTGGACCGGATCGGCAAATGGCTGACACCGATTTTATTGATCGTCATTGGGCTCTTAGCCGTGAAAAGCATGGTGACGCCTATGGGACCGGTTACACAGCCGATTGGCGAGTATGCGGCCGAGCCCTTTTTCAGAAGCTTCCTGGAAGGCTATTTGACGATGGATACACTGGCGGCGCTCGTGTTCGGCATCGTCGTCATCCAGGCACTCCGCTCCAAAGGCGTCCGGGAACCGAAAGAAGTCCTGAAAGCGGCTTCGTTCGCAGGAATTGTGGCGGCAATCGGACTTTCCATTGTTTACTTTTCGCTCAGCTATATCGGCGCATCGAGTGTTGAAGTCATCGGCCATCAGGATAACGGCGGAGCGGTCCTGGCACTGTCCGCCGGCATTCTTTACGGCGAGTTCGGCCAAGTGATCCTGGCGCTGGCGATCACGTTCGCCTGCCTGACAACTTCCATCGGGCTCGTCACTTCAGCCGCTCAGTATTTTAATCACATTCTGCCGCGTGTTTCATACGTCGGTTATGTGCTCATTTTTTCAGGATTCAGCGCCTTCGTATCCAACATCGGCCTTACGCAGCTCATTGCGTTCTCACTTCCCGTGCTGCTGGCGATTTATCCGATTGCGATCGTCCTGATTCTGCTGTCGTTCGCTGGAGACCTGTTCGGCCATCATCCGGCGGTGTACAAATCGGCGTTATTCCTGACAGGAATCATCGGCATCTTCGATGGCCTGCGGGCAGCTGGCATCGAATTCGGCCCGGCGGATTCCCTTCTTGGCATGCTGCCGCTTTACGAACAGGGAATCGGGTGGTTCGTGCCGGCTATCGCGACCGCTGTTGTTGCCGCATTGCTGGTCCGCATACGTCCTGCACTGACGGATTAAACCTTTACGGGACTTGCTGATTTTTAAGCCGGCTGCCGCTCAGTTGAAAGCGGTTGCATTGGCGGGACTCGAACGGACGGCCCCTTCAGGCGGATTACAGGTCGTTGAAGAAGAAAAAATGGGAAAGAGTCCCGGATCGAAAACACTTGGAAAGACGGCGCCTGCTGGCACCGTCTTTTCTTATTCTTGGCAGACCGTCCGAAAGGCTGCTGAAAAAAACCTTAATTTAATAAAACAAGAACGCATGTTCTATGTTATGATGGGAATTGACAGATAACTGCCGACTGGCGAGGGAGGTCCGAAAGATGAGAGAGTCCAAAGTGAAACGGATTGAACAGCAGGCGCTGCTCCGGTACCGGCAGCTGGAATCGGCCGAACGGAACGGAGAAAACAAGGCTGACGGTGAGAAGCTGGAGCAGATGCGGATCCGGAGCAGTGTCCTGGACGCCTACGACCGGCTGGCGGTGGAGCGGATCATCCATGACAGTGACTTGCTGCCGGTCGCTTATTTGCAGGCGGGTGTCGATGCGGGCCGGTCTGTCTGCCGGATTGTCCTGATGAATGGACAAGGGGAGATCCAAGGCTATGGCACCGGTTTTCTGATTTCCCCTTCATTGATCATGACAAACAATCATGTGCTGGAAACAGCGGAAGACGCGCTTTACGCGATAGCGGAATTCAATTTCGAGGACGACACCGATTTCCGGCCGAAGGAAACCGTCAGTTTCCGGTTTGCACCGGATCAATTGTTCATCACAGACGAGCCGCTTGATTTTACGGTCATAGCTGTACAGGATACGTCGTCAAGCGGCCGGCAGCTCGCCGATTTCGGGTACTTGCCGCTTTTGTCACCGGCCGGCAAAGTGCTGGAAGGGGAGTATGTCTCGATCATCCAGCATCCGAAAGGCGGGCCGAAAGCGGTGACTCTCCGGGAAAACGAAGTGCGGTTCCTGTCGCCTGACTTTATTCATTATGTCAGCGATACGGAACCGGGTTCATCGGGTTCTCCGGTGTTCAATGACCAGTGGGTCGTTGTCGCGCTCCATCATGCGGGTGTGCCGGATCCCGATGACCCGCTGGCCTTCATCGCCAACGAAGGGATCCGCATCAGTGCGATTCTCCGCTATCTTCGGCGCCATGCTGGCGGCCATCCGCTGCTTGGGCGGGTGCTGGAAGACGCGGATCCGGATGCAGACGCCGTATGGGAGGCCGGTTCGCTCGGTGAGGAATGGTATGAAGGGGTATCGGGTTATGACCCGTCTTTTCTCGGTGCGGAAGTTCCGCTCCCAAGGCTGCCGGAATCATTGGCTGCGGATATCGCGCGGCCGGAAGACGGCAGTGACGTGCTCGACTATGCCCATTTTTCCATCATGATGAGTAAGGAAAGACGGCTCGCTTATTTCACGGCGGTCAATATCGACGGGAATCAGCTTGTACAGGTGAGACGCGGAAATGACGAATGGTTTTTCGACCCGCGCATCCCGGAGGAATTCCAGTCGGGACCGGAATTGTACGCCCGCAATGAACTCGACAGGGGCCACTTGACGCGCCGGCAGGACCCGAACTGGGGGATCGATGCGGTAAAGGCGAACGCGCACACTTTCCATTTCACCAACTGCGCGCCGCAGCATAAAAATCTCAATCAAAAAGCATGGCTGCAGCTTGAAGATTACATTTTGGAGAACGCGGAAACACACGGACTGAAGGCGAGCGTCTTCACCGGTCCGGTCTTCCGGGAAGACGACCGGCTTTACAGGGATGAATTCAGGATTCCGGCCGAGTTTTGGAAAATCGCTGCCGTCATGAAACAGGACGGGGAATTATCCGCCACTGCCTATCTGCTTTCGCAGCGGGATATGCTCGGGAATCTCGAATTCACAGACGGCCGCTTCCGGACGTACCAAGTTCCGATTACGGAAATCGCTGCGCTGACTAGACTGGATTTCAGCCGGCTGATCCCATACGATCCGCTCACCGGAGCCGGGTCGGGGACAGGCCGCTTAGTCCTCAGCAGGGAGGATCTCCGGCTTTGATTGGTTTGCCGTGCCGGAACTCGTTCCGGCACGGCCATTCATTGACAAAACAACGAGCTCAAAGCGTTGACTGGCTGAACGGGCTATGTTAATATTCTTAATGTGAGATAAACAAATTCGAGATATTAAAGGCGATTTCGGCGGGAGCCGTTTTATTTTTAAATATTTATCTCGAATTAAAGATATTTTTGTGAGGTGATGAAATGGAAGGGATCAAAGGCATTCACCACGTCACGGCCATTACGAGCAGCGCAGAGAAGAATTATGAATTTTTTACGTTCGTGCTCGGCATGCGGCTGGTGAAGAAGACGGTCAACCAGGATGATATCCAGACGTATCACCTGTTCTTTGCGGACGACGAAGGCGCTGCGGGGACCGATATGACATTTTTCGATTTCCCCGGAATTCCGAAAGGGTCGCACGGGACGGACGAAATTTACAGGACCGCATTCCGCGTACCGGATGATGCCGCGCTGGAGTACTGGCTGAAACGGTTTGCCAAGTATGGAGTGAAAAACAAGGGGATCAAGGACGTGTTCGGCCGGAAAACCATTCCATTCACGGATTTCGACGATCAGCAGTATATGCTGATTTCCGATGAAGGCAATGAAGGCGTCGCCCCGGGCACCCCATGGCAAAACGGACCGGTGCCGCTCGAGTTCGCCATCACCGGCCTCGGCCCGCTCCATATCCGGGTCTCCCGATTCGAACCATTCAAGGAAGTGATCGAAGAAGTGATGGGCATGAGAGAAATCGCCCAGGACGGTTCTCTTCATTTATTCGAATTCGGCGAAGGCGGGAACGGCGCACGGGTCATCGTCGAATACAATGCGGTATTGCCCTCGGGCCGCCAGGGATTCGGAACCGTCCATCACGCGGCGTTCCGCGTGTCGGATACGGACGTCCTTAAGGACTGGATCCGGCACATGCAGCAGTCCGGGTTCCGCACTTCCGGCTATGTCGACCGCTTTTTCTTTGAATCTCTGTACGCCCGCGTCGCACCGGGCATCCTCTTCGAGTGGGCGACGGACGGACCGGGATTCATGGGGGATGAACCTTATGAAACGGTAGGGGAACGCCTTTCCCTCCCGCCTTTCCTCGAGCCTGAACGGCAGCGGATCGAGCAGCTGGTGCGGCCGATCGATACAGTGCGCAGCACAAGAACCATTGAAAAGGAGTATTTGTGAAAATGAATATCCGCCAATTTTTCGGAGGAAAAACCACTACGAAGCAGGAGGAATCGAACATGACAAAACTGAACATCGGCATCATTCTGGGATCCACACGTGAAGGGCGCCTCAGCCCGCAAGTCGGCCAATGGGTGAAAGAAGTCGCGGATCAGCGCGGCGATGCGAACTATACGGTGATCGATATCGCGGACTACAAGCTGCCTTTATTGGGTGAGCCGGACGGCGACGCGTCGGGCGCAGCGGCATGGTCGGAAGTGATCGCCAAACAGGACGGCTTCGTCTTCATCGTCCAGGAGTACAACCACTCCATCACAGGCGCGCTGAAAAACGCGCTCGATTACTTGCGCGATGAATGGAACAACAAAGCGGCCGGTATCGTATCGTATGGCTCGGTCGGCGGCGCGCGTGCGGCGGAGCACCTCCGCGGCATTCTCGGCGAGCTGCTTGTGGCCGATGTCCGTGTACATCCGGCACTGTCGCTGTTCACGGATTTCAAGGACATGTCGGAATTCAAACCGGCGGACGTGCAGGCGGATTCTGTCGGTCAAATGCTCGATCAGCTCGTCGATTGGTCCGCTGCGTTGAAAACCGTACCGGCCCGTCAGGAAAAGGAAGCGGCCGGCGTCCGGTAACGCCATTCCTAATAAGAAGCCGAACCCGTATGGGCACTGGAAACGGTGCCCGTACGGGTTTTTTTGTTGGGATAGTTTTATTGATTTTCGGTTGAACGTGCGCGATTTCAATCTTTCGCCCCATGAGAGCTGTAGGACGAAATGTATATTTATACTAAATGGAGGAATAATAGTTGTATGTACAGGAACTATCTGACATAATAAAATTCATAAGAAATCTGAAAAGTCAGGCTATTATACTGCATAAATCCGAAGGAGGAACCGACATGAGCAGAATCAGCAGCATGACGAACCGCTTGCTCATTGAACAGGATTACAACGTCATTTGCATTTCCAACGGCTCCGACGGCGGGCTTGTCATCGAAGAACATTGCCTGACGCGTGATACGGAAGATGGTGCAAGTTTATTCGTGTTCAGTGAGAAAGAGAAACAGGCGCTCCTGGAATACCTCATCACCGATGCACTGTCACCTGCGAAATCGAGCGGCCGGCTCCTTCAGCAAGTCCAGCGCTGAGACCCGGCTGGCAGCGGTTCGGACGGTCCCGCAGATACCCGGCATATATAGAAGAGAATGAAATGGCGCCCAAAGTCCGGGGGCCATTTCGTTTTGGCCGGCGGGAATGGTAAAATACCTTATACCGGCCGTTCCGGACTGCACCTTGAAAGGAGAATGACCGCGATGGAACCGAACATCCCGTTTTCGAATGATATTCAGACTGTTTTCACCCATGATCCCCCCGGACAGTGGCTGTCCAAGCTCCCGGCCGGCTGTATCCGGTTGAATTCCGGCTATCCGGCACCGTCTCTTGTGCCGTCCCAAGAACTGAAGGCTGCCGCGGCCCGTCTGCTGGATGAAGAAGGGGACAAGCCGCTCCAATATATCGGCAGTCCGCGGACGCCTGCGCTGGCGGCATACATACAAACGAGAATGGCGGAGCGGGACATGGCGGTTCCCGGTGACGAGCTGCTGGTGACATCGGGCGCCTGCCAGGCGATCGATCTGGCGGCCCGTGTTTTATTGGACAAAGAGGCTGTCGTGGCGATCGAGTCGCCCACATATATGGAAGCCCTTGAAATTTTCCAGAACTACACAGAACAGTTCGTCACCGTGCCGGTCGACGAATACGGCATGCGGACGGACATGCTGGAACAGCAGCTGGCAGAACGGCGAAGGGACGGGCGTCCGCTCCCGCGGATCCTTTACACCATCCCGACTTTCCAGAATCCGACCGGGACGACGCTGTCAGCGGAACGCCGCCAGCACATTCTTGCACTTGCGGCGGAGTACGACTTCCTCGTCGTGGAAGACGACGCGTACGGCGAACTCGCTTTCGGGGATACGCCGGCCACACTGAAAGCGATGGATTCGGCGAACCGGGTATTCTACATCGGTTCGTTATCAAAAACCGTGGCGCCGGGCATGCGGATCGGCTGGGTGGCGGCGCCGGAGTCCGCCATCACCGTCATGTCCTGGCTGAAAAAAGACCTCGGACATCCGTTCGGCCAGGCGCTGATGGCGGCTTACCTGGAAACCGCCGCATTCGGAGACCGGGTCCGGCGGTTAAGTGATGCCTATCACTCGAAACGCGATGCCATGCTCGCCGCGCTGGCAGCCCATTTGCCGGAATCGGCGTCCTGGTATGTGCCGGAAGGCGGCTATTTCGTATGGGTGAACATCCCGGGAATCGATGCGGCAAAGCTGCTGCCGGAAGCAATGGAAGCGGGCGTGGCCTTCGTGCCCGGCCAGTACTTTTTCCTGGACCGGGAATCGGGCGCCGGCTGCCTCCGGCTGTCGTTCAGCTATGAAAGCGAGGAACAGATCGCTGAAGGGATCCGGATTCTCGGAGCAGCCGTGACGAAGGCGCTGGGGAAATAAAACAGGAAAACAAAAACCGCACTTCCGGAAACCCGGGGTGCGGTTTTTGCCATCCGTTACGCGTGCGATTCGACCTGTTTCCTGGCACCGGTCCTGCGTCTCCATCCTAAAGCGTTTACGAGGAGCACGCCGCTGATGGCGATGACGCCTCCGAATAAGGAAAGTCCTGTCGGCAGCTCGTGCAGCCACAGCCAGGCGGCTACGATCGCCACAGCCGGTTCCAGATAAATCAGGCTGGAGACAGAGCTGGCGCTTGCGGATGACAGCGCGGACGCCCATGTCACATAGGCGACTGCTGCGGGAAAGAGGCCGACATAGACGGTTGCGGCATGAGCTTCCAATGTCGCGTTCCCCAACGCGTCCAGCAGGCCGGGTGAAAAGATGAGGAATGGCAGCGTGCCGGCCCACGTGAAATAGGCGGTCAATTCAATGGCTGTGTACCGGGTGAGCAGCGGCTTCTGGAACACAAAAAAGACGGATGCGGCGCAGGCGGCCATCAGGACGAGCAGCGCACCGCCGGTCAGGGTGAGGGAAGCTCCCTCCGCACCGAGGGCGATAAGCGAAATGCCGGCAAATCCGATGCCCATTCCGAGCCAGCCCGGGCGGGTCAGCCGCTCTTTTAAGACCGCCGCTGCAATCAAGGCGGTGAAGATCGGACCCGAACCGACGAGCATGCCGGCAGTGCCCGCTGAAACGGTCTCCATACCGAACGTGACAAAGATGTGGTAAATACTGATTCCTGTGAATCCGAGCAGCAGGATCCGCAGCATATCGCTTCTGTGCGGAAGGCGGAACTTCGTGCCCGGCCATGCCGCATAAACGGCGAACAGCGCCGAAGCGACGAGGAAACGGACAAGGACGTTGTGCCCCGCATCGTAACCGCCCTGCAGGCTCACGCGGATCGCTGCAAATGAAGAGCCCCAGATCAGGACGGAAAAAAGTGCGAATGAAAACGCTTTGGCATTCAAGTGATCGCCTCCAAAATAAAACAGACAGCCTCTATTATAGGCCTTTCAAAAGAAAATGTCTCTAGCCCGCTTCGGTCATGCAGCTGTCCGGCCAGCCGTTTAATTTGGGCAGTCGGTCAAGAACGGCGGAACTTGGGAATCCGAGGAAAAGAAGGATTTTACAAATAGAAGGAGAATATTGATATTAAAGGGAATCAAAAGCGGAATAAGATCCCCTTGACCCATTCACCTGAAAAGGAGCGGATCATGTATGCAGGACTATATCCTATTCTATTGCAAAGGTGTAAACAGGCACTGTACCGCGCGGATTAAAGCTGGAAGTATTCGGGATGCGACGACATTGGCCGTAACACGACTGAATGATATGACTGCAGCCGACCCTTTGAAAACAGAGCACGGTTTCATCAGCATCAAGCCGCTGGACAGACTGGAAGAATGGAAATGACCAGGGAGTACATAAGCCGCTGCGGATTGCGGCGACGGACATAAGAAACAAGCCATCACCGGGAGCGTCCCGGTGATGGCTTGTTTCGCTTCCTGAAGCAAGATGAAAAATCCGGGTCTGTTAAAACGCTCCTGAACCGCCGCCTCCACCCCCGACACCGCCCCCGGAGATGGCTGAACCGCCTGCGGCTGATGCGGTGCTCGTGTTCGCGGTGACAAACGCTGTCACTAGGAACGGAGTGTAGTAGATCGGGTCGATTCCATTCAAATCGAGCCGGTTGCCGGCAGCCATGAAGCTTTTCGCTTGTTTGCCTCCTGTTCCGCCCCCGATTCCGATGACGTATAGGAATCCCCGGAGCTTATCATCCGCCGGGAGCTGTTTCAGCTGGTCAGGGGTTAGGCTGTCCAGCGTTTCTTCAAGCTGTCTCCATTGCTGTCTGACGGCATGGCCATCCACTGTGAGCGGCTTGTAAAAAACCGCATATGCGAAAGCGGCGCCGGCCAGCAGCAGCGAGAAAAACAGGAATGGCAGCAATTCATACCAGCCGAAGACACCGATCATGACACTGAACACCAAGCCGAGGACCACGGCCATCCAGCGTAAGCCGCTTTTCTGTTCAGTAAAGCCGTGCAGTTTTACTTCCTCATCGACGAGGCGGTTCCATTCGGCGATCTCACCGCTGTACGAGCCGTGATTCAGTTCATTCTTCGTGTAGGCTTCCAAATCGGCCAGAGCGAAAAAGCGGCCGTCGCCGATTTTATCAAACAGCAGGCCGATCAGCACAGCTTCATGCGGATGGTCCGTGTCCCGGCTGATGAGTTCGAACCGGTCTTCAGTCAGCTGCTTCACGCGTCTTTTTCGGACGAGGTCGAGCAGGGCAGCTGCCGTTCCGTTCGGTGAAGGAAAGCCGATTTTCGTAAAATGAATAGTCGCTGGCATACTCACTGTCTGTTCCGGCACGATGCTTTTGCTGGAGTGTGCCGCTGCCGAGCGTTTTTTGCGCCGCATGCCGAAGTAACCGCTCGCGAAGAGACCGGCCAGAATCAGTCCTGCTGCAGCCATAACGATGCTTCCCGCCGTCTTCACGGTCTCTTGATTTTGTATGAACACCGCTGCATCTTCTGCAAGACGGTCTTGTTCCGCTCTCAAGTCATCGCGTATCGTGCCGGATTGTGCCGCGACAGCGGGGAACAGCTCTGGCTCATAAACGACACGGATATCCCCGTTTTCACCTTCCGGCACATCACCGAGCTCGAATACGATCTCGCCATCTTCTGTCGCGCTGCCTGTACCGTAGGCTTCATCGTAACCGACAAATAAAGGATTTTCCGCGGGCACCGGCGGACTGACAGTGATCGTAACGTCGCCGTAATCACTTTCGTTCCGTTCATCGAAAAACGGCCAGTAAAATTGAGCGCCGTCTTCGAATTTTTCAATACCGTCCGTAATTGTATATTGGAGCTCGACCGTAATCGTCTCGTCGTTCCCTTGGCGGTGTACTTTATAGATGCCTTCTTCATGTTCCGTCCGGAGCGGCCTGCCATTTTCGTAAGCGGTGAAATCCGTGATCGAACTTCCTTCTTTCGGAATGATTTCCCGAGTGATTCCGTTGAAATCCCCTTCGAATGCATACGTATGCGTTTCGCGGACATCGACGCTGCCGTCTTCATTCAGCTGCGCTTCGATCGCCACTTCTGGAATTCTGAATTCGACGGCTGCGGCATGAACCGGCAGCAGGAGCAACATCAGCAAAAGTGCCGGAAGGATTTTCTTCAGTCCCATTTCGATCACCTCTTGTCTTACTTTACGACGACAGTTAGTGAAAGGTTTCAAAAATGAGAAAATGCATGTCTCCAATGAACATACTATATCTCATTGAAATATAGTGTCATTTATTGTAAAATGAGAGAAAGAAGGAAGCGGTGAATGATGGGCGATAAGTGGCTGTTCCAATTGAAGAAGGGAAGCTTCGAACTTGCGGTCCTGCTGCTGCTCAAATCGAAGCCGATGTATGGATATGAGATTACGAAAAAATTGCAGGAGACAGGTGAACTGTCGCTCGGCGGCAGTGCAATTTATCCGGTCTTGAAGCGGCTGCATGTCAATGACTTCATCGATTACTACTGGGCCGATTCAGAAAATGGACCACAGAAGAAATATTATTTTATTACGGATGCTGGCCGTAAAGCACTCAAAAACCGGATGGAGACGTACCGGAACTTTTACGGGGCGCTATCGTCACTCGACGAAAGCGGAGGTGAGGAGACATGAAGCGGAATGTATATGAAACATATATACTAGCAGTCGAACAGGAGTCGGATGGATATTCTATTAATAGTGCGGAGTTTGAGGAACTGAAAGCCCATATCCACGCATTTCTGGAGGAGCACGACCGGGAAGGGAAATCTGGACAGGAATTGAAAGCCGAACTGTATCGCGAATTCGGGAATCCGGCGGAACTCGCACAGAACCTTGCCGGTGACAATAAGAGAAGCAAGCTTTCTTTGCCGCTGACCGCAGCATTGCTTGCCGCCGGAGTGGCTGCTGTTTCACCGTACACCTACGCGCCGATCGGACTTTATATGCTTTTCATCTCTTCTTATATGATGATTACGAAAAAACCGTTCGCGCTCGCTTATTACCGGAAGAATCCGCATAAGGTGAACAACCACGGTTTCTTGTGGAGTTACAGTTTCCTGATTTTTGCACTCGGCCTGTTTCTGCTTTCCCTTGAGTGGCAGCGGTAATTGAAAGGGTGGTTCGATGGCATTTGATGTTGACGTTAACTTAATTGTGATTTCCTTTCTTTTTTTCTTCTGCGCATATTTTGTTGGGATCCGCAAACAGACATGGGTCCTGTCCGGCTTCAATCAGGCTCGTGTGCGGGACAAGGACCGGCTGGCGAAAATCGCCGGTTTCTTCCTTCTGAACAGCGGCCTGTTCATGCTGCTGAACGGACTTATCCATATCCCGTATCAGGATTCCTTTCTGGCTCCGGTGATTCTCGCCTATGGTGTCGGCACGATTCTGTATGTGAATAAGAAACTAGTAGAATGACTCAGATCGGTAAATTAGAAGCGTTACATTAAGGAAACTTTAAGTTAGAACTGATTAAGAGTTAAGCTTATAATTATACCTAAACTGGAATGGCGGTGAAGAAAAATGATTACCTATGTCAAAAAAGATCTCTTCGAGAGTCCTGCTCAAGTATTAGTTAATACAGTTAATACTGTAGGTGTCATGGGAAAAGGGATCGCGAAAAGATTTAAAGAGATTTACCCGGACATGTTCGAGCAGTATAGAGATTTATGCGAGAAAAATTTATTTAATACTGGACAATTATGGATTTATAAAACCCCTCACAAGTGGATTCTTAACTTTCCTACTAAACAACACTGGAAATCACCATCGAAGATAGAATATATTGAGGCAGGATTAAAGAAATTTGTGGAGACATATGAAGAAAAAGGAATTACTTCAATATCATTTCCTTTGCTTGGCTGTGGAAATGGAGGGTTGGATTGGGAGCAAGAGGTAAAGCCATTGATGGAAAAGTACTTAAGACCACTACCTATTGAAATCTACATTCATTTATCTGATAAAAGTGTAAGTCCCGAACACAAGCGAACAAAGGAAATTAAAGAATGGCTCCAATCAATGCCACAAGTTTTGAGTTTTAATGAAGTATGGGAAGATGTATTGGCTTTAATCACTAAAAGGGAGACAGTTAAATACAATAACAAAAATTGGAGAGTAATAGTCATTAATCTTGAGAAGGAAGAACAGAACTTTTTTCCTGAAGTTGAATCGAATGATGATATCAGTGCAATTCCTACCATAGCATTTTCAAGTGAATCTAAGGAGTATTTTGTGACCAAGTTGCAATTAGCAGGATTCTGGCGCTTTCTTAGAAAGAATGGATTTGCAAGTTTACAAGACTTACCGGAAGGTTTAACAAACGTAAGTGGTCTTGTTTTGAGTCTGTTCAATCAATTAGATTACGTCGAAACGGTTGCTATTTCCCATTCTTATAGAACCGAGACAGATTTTACTAACGGGATTCGGCTAATACCCCAACCGTTCAATCGTTTGAAACTGGGCAAGGAGGAAGACTTCTATGAACTTAAAAAGTAACTCGGAGCATTTTGAAGAACTAATCGACCAGTTAATTTCAGGAGCGATTGATACCGGTCTTCCGCCAATCAAACGAAAATTGATTCCTAGATTTGTCTATCACTTTACAGATTTACAAAATGCGGTCTCGGTGCTTCAATCAGGCTTCATATATTCGAGGAAGACAGCTGAAGAACTAGGGGTTATGAAAGTGGATAACGCCAGTTCGGAAGTAATTAATCATACAAATGAAAATTGGAAGAACTATGTAAGATTCTATTTCAGACCTAAAACACCAACACAATACAGGAACGAGGGAATAAGAGGATCCACAACTCTAAGCAGTTTAAATGCTCATTGCCCAGTTCCTGTTTTCTTGTTGTTTGATATCAAAGAAATGTTAACGAGAAGCGATACTCAATTCTCCTACGGTAACTTGGCTGTAGAAGATCAGTCTTTTAGCAGATCAGAAGATTTTGCGCGAATGCCCTTCAAATCTATTTACCATGAAGGCAGCTACAATACCGAAACTGAGGGACACATCAAAATTCATAGGCATGCAGAATTAATAGTCCCAGAAAAATGTTCATTAGAAAGTCTTAAGTTTATTGTCGTCAGGAGCTCTGCAGAGAAGGAAACTTTTTTAAATACATTAGATAGAGATACCAGAAAAAAATATAAAGATATCGTAATGATAGATTCTCGTAACAATTTCTATTATGGAAATTGGACTTTCGTAGAAGAAGTTCACTTATCTAAAAATGAAATTGTTCTTTCAATAAATAAAGGAGAGGGAAGAGACAAATTCAAAACTTCCCTGCGAGTTCTGGAAAAAAGTTCAGGCCAAATTTATCGAGTAGATGAAGATAGGTATATGCCCGAGCATGCTATTACATATAATCTTAACCAATTAAATGATAGTTCTTCATATGAAGTGAAACTATACTTAGACGACCATCTAGCATATCATGGAATTTTCTTAGAAAAGGATGTCTTACCTTTTTGAAAAGCTTTAGTCTTCGAGGTTTAAGTATGAGCGAATCTCGAGGTCATTTTTTAGTTTTTTGCTGAAAGAATTACTTATCTCTATATCCAAAGTGAATGTAATTTTGATTTTATTTCGGTGGTGCTGAAAAGCAATATTCTATTCAAGTCAGATAAGGAGATACTGCTCCAGCTGGGTCTGGAAGAAAGAGCGGTCCGCGCCACTCCTGCGGAAAAACGGATGGCCAAGACCCCGGAGGCCGCTTGCGGTCGAGGAGGCTTGACCGTTCGTCCGCGGAAAGGGCGCGGGCAGCGCTCTTCTGTCGAAAAAGGGACAAGGTCCTTGAATCGTGTTGTTTATATTAGCATATGCTGATATAGTGATCAGTGGAAACAAAGGGGTGGAACTGTATGGAAACTCAAGCGACACAGCTTGAACTGGAAAAAGCCGCATCGGTCCTGAAACTGCTCGGCGATAAGACCCGGCTGTCGATGGTGAAGCTTTTGGAGAAGAACGACTGCTGCGTCTGTGAATTCGTGGCAATTTTCGATATCAGCCAGTCCGCGATCAGCCAGCATCTCCGGAAACTGAAAGACCTCGGAGTCGTGAAAGAAAAACGCAAAGGGCAATGGATCTTTTATTCGCTCAATAGAGAAAGCGAATTGTATGCGCTGGTGGAGAACATCCTCAGGTTCGTTCCTGATCAGGATGAACGCATCAGCGAGCTGGAGAAACAGGGACTTCGGATTTCCTGTGAATAATCGGAGGGTCAGTCAGTGGGTTTAGTCATCGCAGCATCCATTATTTTCATCGTAACACTAATTTTCGTCATCTGGCAGCCGAGAGGGCTGTCGATCGGCTGGCCGGCGATGGGCGGGGCGGTTCTCGCCCTTATCGCGGGCGTCATCGACCTGAATGATGTCATCACGGTCGCCGATATCGTCTGGAACGCGACGTTCGCGTTCGTCGCCATCATCCTGATCTCGCTCATCCTGGATGAGATCGGCTTCTTCGAATGGGCGGCTTTACATATGGCGCGCCTCGCCAAAGGGAACGGCGTGCGCATGTTCGTGCTGGTCACGCTGCTCGGCGCGGTCGTCGCAGCGCTGTTCGCCAACGACGGTGCGGCGCTCATCCTGACGCCGATCGTCCTCGCGATGGTGCGGGCGCTCGACTTCAAAGAGCGGATGGTCTTCCCGTTCATCATGGCGAGCGGCTTCATCGCCGATACGACCTCGCTGCCGCTCGTCGTCAGTAACCTCGTCAACATCGTGTCGGCGGATTACTTCGGCATCGGTTTCGCCGAGTACGCCTCGCGCATGATCGTGCCGAACTTCTTCGCGCTCGGCGCCAGCCTCCTCGTGCTGTACTTGTACTTCCGGAAAGACATCCCGGCGAGTTACGATCTCAGCCAGCTGAAGAAGCCGAAGGAAGCCATAAAAGACATGCGGATGTTCCGGCTGTCGTGGGCGGTCCTCGCCGTCCTCCTCGCCGGCTACTTCCTGAGCGAACCGCTCGGCATCCCGGTGTCGTTCGTCGCCGGTGCCGTCGCGGTCTTCTTCCTGCTTATGGCGCGGAGAAGCCATGCGGTGGAGACGATGGCGGTCGTCAAAGGCGCACCGTGGGCGGTCGTGTTCTTCTCAATCGGCATGTATGTCGTCGTCTACGGCCTGCGCAACGTCGGACTGACCGATGTGCTGGCGCGGGTCATCGAAGCGGCGGCTGGAGAAGGGATGTTCGTCGCGACCATTTCGATGGGATTCATCGCGGCTTTCCTGTCTTCCATCATGAACAACATGCCGACCGTCATGATCGATGCGCTCGCCATCACTGATTCCGGCGTGACAGGTCCGGTAAAAGAAGCGCTCATCTACGCCAACGTCATCGGCTCGGACCTCGGCCCGAAAATCACGCCGATCGGCTCACTCGCCACCCTCCTGTGGCTGCACGTCCTGGCGCAGAAAGGCATCAAAATCTCGTGGGGCTACTACTTCAAAATCGGCATCCTGCTGACGATTCCGACTCTGTTCATCACACTTGTCGGCCTTTATCTGTGGCTCCTGCTGATTCTGTAAAACCGGTTTTATTCAATAAAAAAGGAGAGGTTCCGATGGATAAAAAGACAATCTACTTCCTGTGCACCGGCAACTCCTGCCGCAGCCAGATGGCGGAAGGCTGGGGGAAAGAGATCCTCGGCGACGAATGGCAGGTGCTGAGTGCGGGCATTGAAGCGCACGGCCTGAACCCGAAAGCGGTGAAGGCGATGGCGGAAGCCGGCATCGACATTTCCGGCCAGTCATCGGACATCATCGATATCGATATCCTGAATAACGCGGATTTCGCTGTCACGCTCTGCGGTGATGCGGCGGATAAGTGTCCGGTGACACCGCCTTCTGTGAAGCGCGACCATTGGGGCTTCCCGGATCCGGCAAAAGCGGAAGGCACCGAGGAAGAGAAATGGGAAGTGTTCCGGGAAGTCCGCGACGGCATCGGCGAGCGGATCAGACGGTTCAAGGAAACTGGGGAGTAACTGAAAAAGGACCGCCGAGCCTCATCGCAGCGGCGGAGCCGGGATTTTGTGCCGGCAATAAAAAGAAGCGTTTCCTGACTTGCAGGAAACGCCTCTTTTTTTATTCGCTTACGTCCGTGAAGCTTCAGCGATCTGTTCGACAGAGTTGCGGAGCGTCTCGTTGAACTCCTCGTCCGACTGGTGGTCGTTGAGGCCTTCGGACAGCGCCCGCGAGAAGCTGGCGATCAGGCCGTTGTTGGCGCGGAGCTTGTCGTTCGCCTCCTCGCGCGAGTATCCGCCGGAAAGAGCGACAACCCGGACAACGCGCGGATGCTCGATCAGCTCTTTGTAGAAGTTGTCTTCCGTCGGAATCGACAGTTTCAGCATGACGTTCTGGTCTTCATTCAGCCCATCGAGATGGCGGCGCAAGTCGTCGCGCAAAATGGCTTCGGATTGTGCTTTGTCCGCGCTGTTGATGTCGACTTCGGGCTCGATGATCGGCACGAGGCCGGCTTCGAGAATCTGCTTGGCGAGTGCGAACTGCTGATCGACGACATCCTCGATTCCTTCGCGGCTCGCTTTTTTGATGACCGACCGCATTTTCGTCCCGAAAATGTTCCGGTCTTTTGCCCGCTTCAGCAGTTCATCCAGGCCCGGAATCGCCTTCATGAGCTGGACACCATTCTCTTCATCCGCGAGTCCTTTGTCGATTTTCAGGAACGGCACGACGCCTTTTTCTTCCCACAGGTAATCGGCCGTGTACTTGCCTTCGATCTTCCGGTCCATCGTCTGTTCGAACAGGATGGCGCCGATGATGTTGTCGGAATTGAAAGCGGGGGATGTAATGATGCGCGTCCGCATTTTATGGACAAGGTCGAACATTTCCTCATCCGTCTGATAGGAAGCCTCGGATACGCCATACAGCGCCAGGGCTTTCGGCGTGCTGCCGCCACTTTGGTCCAGCGCTGCAATAAACCCTTTTCCATTCTTGACCGTATCGAACTGTTTCTGATTCATTCTCTCAGCTCCTTCGATAATTTTATGGTGAAAATTAAACATAAGGAAAGCCTTTCACTGACCAGTTTACCAGTTTCCGGTTTTCCCCTGCAAAAATCAAGCTGAACCACATGCCCGAACTCGGGCAGACATGGATTGTATTCCCGTTTGCAGGGGAATCCATGCACAGCGAAAGGAAATATTGCGGATGGATTTAATTAAAGAAGAAATCCGGCTGTGAAAACGAGCGTTTGGCTGCAGAACATCCAAATTAAAGAGTTAGATCGCGTTGCAGAGTCGAAATAGGGCGCTGCAGAGTCGAAATAGGACGCTGCAGAGTCGAAATAGGGGGTTGCAGAGTCGAAATGCGGCAATGCAGAGTCGAAATAGCGTGCTGCAGAGTCGAA
>NZ_NHTN01000033.1 GCF_002167005.1 Indiicoccus explosivorum | reverse complement strand
TGAACGCGCATAAATCTCGCCCAAACCAAAAAAAGAGCGGCAGATGCCGCTCTTTATCATCATACTTCTTCCACTGTCACTTCCGGACGCCCGGATTTATTCGCTGCACCGTGCAAGACCGGTCCGACGAATTCGTTCAGCTTCCAGCCGTTCGAAATCGCAGCTGAAACGAACGCTTTTGCATCGACGACCGCGTCCCGGACGGAGGCGCCGTTCGCGAGGCCCGCCGTGATCGCTGCTGCAAACGTGCAGCCGGCACCGTGCGTATAGGAGGTGTCGGAGCGTTCAGTGATCAGCAAGTAATGCTTGTTGCCATCGTAGAACAAGTCGACCGCTTTTTCGTGCGGCAGCTGCTTGCCGCCTTTGATGGCGACCGTTTTTGCGCCACGCTCATGGATGGCTTCCGCCGCGCGTTTCATGTCATCGATCGACTCCAGGTTGCCGAGGCCGGACAGCTGTCCTGCTTCGAACAGGTTCGGTGTCACGACTTGCGCGATCGGCAGGAGGTGCTTCACCATTGCATCGACGTTCTCGGGGAACAGCACTTCGTCTTCACCTTTGCAGACGAGTACCGGATCGATGACCACATTCTGTACGCCGGAGTCCGCGATGCCTTTCGCCGCGGTCTCGATGATCTCCACCGTCGGCAGCATGCCGGTCTTCAGCGCGTCGATGCCCGTGGAAAAGGCGGTTTTCATCTGCGGCGGCAGTGTAGCCGCTTCGATGGGATGCACGCCATGGCTCCAGCCGTTATCCGGATCCATCGTCACGATGACTGTCAGCGCGCTCATGCCGTACGTGCCGTATTCCTGGAACGTTTTCAGGTCAGCCTGTATGCCTGCACCGCCGGATGTATCGGAGCCGGCGATGGTCAGTGTCTTCTTAAGTGCCATAATGTGATAACCTCCATCTCATGTTGGGTTCTTCATTTATTCTACCAAAAAGCCTTTTCATTACAATGAATTCCGCTTCAGCGGAAACATGATGGCCGCGGTCCCGGCGGAGGCGAGGAAAAAGAGGGAAGCCGGGATGCCGAGCAGCCAGTGGCCGTTTCGGAACAGGCTGAAAAGGATAATGAATGTTAAAATGGATACAGCGAACAGCACGAGGGACAGACAGCCGAGCGCCGCCTGTTTGACGGGTTCCGGTGCCGTGCTGCCATCGGTGCGGGTGATCGTCCGCAATTTGTGCCGCCAGTCGGCCATGGTCATCACTCCAAAAATCGGATTTGAATGTATCGTATCATACTCTGGGAAGGAAGGGATTGCGTTGCCGGATGACCGCCATTACGAAGAACTTGAACGGAAGCTGAACGAGCTTCAGCAGACGAAAGGAAGGAAGCGCAAAAAGGACGGGCGGCGGGCCGGCTTCAGGGGATGGATCGTCGCCGTGTCGATGCTCGTCATCCTGCTGGCGGCGGCCATGCCGTTCGCTGTGTTCTGGTACTTGCAGCAGGGGAGCACCTTTCAGGAATCAAAAGGCGTGTTCCTGGAGCGCATCCAGGAACTGAACGAGCTGTCGACCGCCGAAGCGTACACGAAAGTGATCATTGAGCGGTCGGATAACGAACTTTTCGGCCGGGACATCGGCTTCAACCTGCCGGGGACCGAGCGTCAGCTGCTCGTCGTCGTGCCGGGGAAAGTCCGCGCGGGCATCGATTTTTCGGAGGTGACCGAAGAAGACATCCGTGTCGACGAAGAAGCGCAGACAGCCGTCCTCATCCTGCCGCAGCCCGTGCTCCTCGGTGAGCCGGAACTGCAGATGGACCAGGTCGAAGTGTATTCGCATGAGGGGCTGTTCCGGGATGAAGCGGATGTAGCGGAAGCGTTCGACCTGGCGGAGGAAGCGCAGGCGATGATGAAAGAAGAGGCGACCGCGCAGGGCGTGCTCGAACTGGCGCAGGACAATGCCGAGCGCTCGGTGCAGGAAATGTTCAGCCTCGTCGGTTACGACGTCACCATTCAATTCGAATAAAGAAAGGATGAAACGATGACAAAACAAATCTTCTCAAACGACTGGCAGAATGTGCTCGGGGATGAATTCGACAAACCGTATTACAAAGCGCTGCGGGAATTCCTGAAAGAAGAATATGCCAATAAAACCGTGTTCCCGCCGAAAGAGAAAATGTGGACGGCGTTCGAGACGACGCCATTCAGCGACGTGAAAGTCGTCATCCTCGGACAAGATCCATACCACGGAGAAGGGCAGGCGCACGGGCTCAGCTTCTCCGTACAGCCGGGCGTCCGCATTCCGCCGAGCCTGCGAAACATGCTGAAGGAACTGAAAGAGGACCTCGGCTGTGACATGCCGGAAGACGGGACGCTGACGAAATGGGCGGAGCAGGGCGTGCTCATGATGAACACCGTGCTCACGGTCCGCGAAGGAAAAGCGCATTCCCACAAAGGGAAAGGCTGGGAAGAATTCACCGACGAAGTCATCCGCAAACTGTCGGCGCGCGACGAGCCGGTCATCTTCGTCCTGTGGGGCCGGCCCGCACAGCAGAAAGAGAAGCTGATCGACACGGAAAAGCACGACATCATCAAAGCGCCTCATCCGAGCCCGCTCAGTGCGAAACGCGGTTTTTTCGGCAGCCGGCCGTACTCAAAAGTGAACGAATTGTTAAAAGCGCGCGGAGAAGACCCGATCGACTTCTGCCTCGCCTGACTTCATGGTACGATGAAAAACGGAAAGTGAGTGAACTGCAGTGCGCATCAACTGTTTTCAATGCGTCCATTTTTACGTGACCTGGGAAGCGGCCCGCCCGCGGGCATGCCGGGCATACGGCTTCAAGACGAAAGAACTGCCGTCCGCAGTGGTCCGGCGCTCGTCCGGAATGGACTGCATGCAGTTCAAAATGAAAGAAGGGGGCGGGAAACGATGAATATCCCAGCTGAACGGGTGCTGACGGAAATCGAGCGCCATCTGGAAAATGCGCGCCCGGAAGATGCCGGCAATGTCCGCGAAACCTTGTCCGCCATCCGCGCGCTGTGTGACATCGTGCTCAGCGGACAGCAGCCGCCGGAACCCCGAAAACCGCCGGCGGTCAGGCAGCTGGACGCGCCGGCTCCTGCTCCTGCAGCCTCCCCGGCACTCCGGGAGACACCGCTGCAGGAAGACGATGCGAACGGCGACTCACTGTTTGATTTCTAACTTATGGAAAGCGGGTTTGTGACATGAAATTTTTCCTTATTGCCGGAGCGGTCAACGCCTTTCTCTCTGTCGCGCTCGGCGCATTCGGGGCGCATGCCCTCGAGGGGCGGGTGGAAGACAAGTACCTCGCCACTTGGCAGACGGCCGTCCAGTACCAGATGTTCCATGCGACCGGCCTCCTGATCGTCGGCCTTCTCATGAGCGCCGCGCTCATCGGTCCGCTGTCTTCGCTCAGCTGGGCAGGGTATTTGCTGCTCGCCGGCATCATCATCTTTTCCGGCAGCCTGTACGTGCTCAGCCTGACCGGCATCAGCATCCTTGGCGCCATCACGCCAATCGGCGGCCTCGCATTCCTTGCCGGCTGGGTCATGCTGATCGTGGCCGTTTCGAAAGCTCTCTGAAAAGAGGGCTTTTTTTATTGAAATAAAGGCGGTTTTGTGGACAATTTCCGGAGCAGCAGGAAGCGTCCGAGGGGGGCGAGAATATAAAGAAGCAACCGGTTCGGTGATGGGACGGATTAGTGGAACTCAGCCCCAGATTAGTGGAACTCAGCCCCAGATTAGTGGAACTCAGGGGCTAACTGGTGAAACTCAGTTCCCGACTAGTGAAATTCAGAGTCCAACTAGTGGAACTCCCTGTTCCCGCTCCCTGAACCAATTCCTTCCGGAGGTGCTGTCATGCTTACGATGCGCAAAACCCCTTACGCCAAATGGGCGGTCGCCCTGCTGCTGCTCGTCCTGCTGGCCAACACGATTTTGTACCGCTCACCGCTCACACCGCTTGTCATCCCTGACGAAACGGTATGGCTCGTGGCCGCGTCACTCCTCGACCTCGCCGTCGTGGCCCCGCTTCTCCTATTTGCCGCATTCCGGCTGTCCTGGAAACAGGCGGCGGGCGTCGGGGTGTTCGGCCTCATCGCGGCCCGTTTGCTGATTCCGGCCGAATACTTCGGCCCGCTCGCATTCCTGCCGTGGCTGGCGATCGGCTTCGAAGCACTCCTTCTGCTCGCGGAAGCCTCGCTCCTGGTCCTGCTCATCGCCCATGCGCCGGCCCTCCTGAAAGACATTCGCAGCCGGGAAGGCAACCTCCTATTTGAACTGCTGCCAGCTGTCCGCCGCCGTTTCCGTCCGAACATGCTCGTAACGGCCGTCATGTCAGAAACCTTGACGTTCTACTATGCCTTCTTCACGTGGAAGAAAAAAGCGCCGGAAGGGCAGCGTGCCGTTTCGCTCCACAAAAACTCGAGCGCCATCGCCTTTTACGTCATGCTCATCCATGCGGTCGTCCTCGAATCGGTCGGCCTGCACTGGTGGCTGCATGACCAGTCGGCGGTCCTGTCCATCGTGCTCCTCGTGCTGAACGCGTACACCGTCGTTTATTTCATCGCGGAAATCCAAGCCATCAGGCTGAATCCGCTGACAATAAAAGATGGCACCCTGCATGTGTCGCTCGGCCTGTCGAAACGCATCTCCGTCCCGCTTGCCGCCATCCGGGAAATCCGCTGGGGAGCGGCGCCGGACAAGCATGCAATGAAGTTCATCGCGCAGGATTTCGAAGAGCCGGCACCGCATGTTGTTATCGATTTCAAAGAACCGGTCAGTGCCACCATCTTCGGCGGACTTGGGAAAAACGTGACGCAGATCGCCGTGCGCGCCGACGATCCGGAGAAACTGCGGAGGCTGCTGGAGGGTGAAAAGGACTGATTCGAGAATAAATGAAGGCGATTCGAGAATAAATGGCATCAATTCGAGAATAAACGGGACCGATTCGAGAATAAACGGCACCGATTCGAGAATAAAACGCCGCTGACACAAAAAAAGCCGCCCGCGGGCGGCTTTTCCAACTTACACTTCCAGCATCTTCGCGAATTTGCCGCCGTCGAGCAGGGTGCCGACGTAGAACGAGCCGAATTCGCCGTAGCGGGCGCTCACTTCGTCGAAGCGCATTTCGTAGACGAGTTTCTTGAACTGAAGCACATCGTCCGAGAACAGCGTGACGCCCCATTCGTAGTCGTCGAACCCGATCGAGCCGGAGATGATCTGCTTCACTTTGCCGGCATAGCCGCGGCCGATTTTGCCGTGGCTGGCCATCATGGCGCGGCGGTCTTCCATCGACAGCATGTACCAGTTGTCGTTGCCTTCGCGGCGCTTGTCCATCGGATAGAAGCACACGTACTGCGAGCGCGGCAGCTCGGGATAGAGGCGCGCGCGGACATGCGGGTTCTGGTACGGATCTTCGTCGGTTTTGCCGGCGAGGTAGTTCGACAGCTCGACGACCGATACGTAGGAATACGTCGGCACGGTGAAGGCGGCGATTGTCAGTTTGTTGAATTCCGTCTCGAGTTCCTGGATTTCATCCATCGTCTCGCGGAGGATCATGAGCATGAAATCGGCTTTCTGGCCGACGATTGTATACAGTGCATGCGCGCCGGTCTTTTCTTCGTCCGCTTTGCCGATTTTATTCAAAAAGGCTTGGAATTCATCGATGGCAGCCCGGCGCTCCTCATCTTCGAGCAGCTTCCACGCGACCCAGTCGATCGAACGGAAGTCATGCAGGACGTACCAGCCATCCAGTGTGATTGCGGCTTCATTCATCGGTTGAACACTCCTTTATCCAATAAAAACTGTTTCCTTCCCCAGTTTAGCACAACAGTCATCCGCCGTCTTGACGGGGCGGCTGCTGTCACCAATCCGACACGCATCCGCCGGGTTTGCAGGCGGCGGGCTATCGGGTAAACTGGAAGAAGGAAATCAGGACGGAAAGGGTGGACAGCATGGCGGATTTGTTTCAGGAACTCGCACAGACGATAGCGGGGAAAGGGCGCCGGATCGTGTTCCCGGAAGGCGGCGATCCGCGGATTGCGGAAGCGGCGGAAAAGCTCGGGAAAGAAGGGCTCATTACGCCGGTCGTCATCGGCGCGGAAAAGGAGATTCCAGGCTGTGAACATGTCTCGCCGGATACATATCCGGGATTCGATAAGCTCGTCGCGGCATTCGTGGAGCGGCGGAAAGGAAAAGCGACCGAGGAGCAGGCGCGCGAACAGCTGAAAGACCCGAATTACTTCGGCACGATGCTCGTCTATACGGGTGCGGCCCACGGGCTCGTGAGCGGGGCGGCGCACACGACGGCGGATACGGTGCGTCCGGCGCTCCAGATCATCAAGACGAAGGAAGGCGTGTCGAAAACGAGCGGGGCGTTCATCATGGTGAAAGGCGATGACCGGTACATTTTCGCGGACTGCGCCATCACGATCGCACCGACGGCGGAAGATCTCGCGGAGATCGCTGCGGAGAGCGCCAAGACGGCGAAGGCGTTCGGCATCGATCCGAAAGTGGCGCTTCTTTCATTTTCCACGAAGGGCTCGGCTGTGAGCGACGAAACGGAAAAAGTGGCGAAAGCGGCAGCACTGGCGAAAGAGCGGCTTGCCGGCATCCCGGTCGACGGGGAGATGCAGTTTGATGCGGCTATCGTACCGGCCGTAGCGGAAAGCAAAGCGCCGGACAGCCCCTTGAAAGGCGATGCGAACGTGTTCGTCTTCCCGTCGCTTGAAGCCGGGAACATCGGCTACAAAATCGCCCAGCGCATCGGCGGCATGGAAGCGGTCGGGCCGGTCCTTCAAGGGCTGAACGCGCCGGTAAACGACCTGTCACGCGGCTGTTCGGCGGAAGATGCGTTCAATCTGGCGCTCATCACGGCGGCACAAAGTTTATGAGAAGGAGCAGCATGGCATGACATCATTTTTAGAGGCGCACGACTGGCGCTTTTGGGATCAGTCGGTCAGCGCCCGCAGCCGCTCGGCGCTCGAATCGTTCGCGGCGGACGATACGCTGTGCGAACTCGTCGGGAGCGGCAGGAGCCTGCCTGCGGTGCGCACGTGGGTGCATGACGATACGGTCGTGCTCGGCATCCAGGACCACCGGCTGCCGCGGATCGAAGAAGGGCTGCATGTCCTGCAGACGGCCGGCTACGAACCGATCGTCCGCAATTCCGGCGGCCTGGCCGTCGTCCTCGATTCCGGCGTCCTGAATATTTCGCTCGTTTTGTCGGAGCGGGAATCGGCGATCGATATTCCTGCCGGCTACGAGCTGATGGCGGATCTCGTCCGGGAATTGTTCCCGGAAGCGGACATCGAAGCGTACGAAATCTTGGGATCCTACTGCCCGGGGTCTTATGACCTCAGCATCGGCGGCAGGAAGTTCGCCGGCATCTCCCAGCGGCGCATCCGCAAAGGGATCGCCGTGCAGGTATACTTGTGCATCGAAGGCAACGGCTCACAGCGGGCGGAACTGATCCGTCAGTTCTACGGCGCGGGGCTCGGCGGGCAGCCGACCAAATTCGCTTATCCGGTGATCCGGCCCGAAGTGATGGCATCGCTCAGTGAGCTGCTCGGCCGGACCGTCACCGTCCAGGAGACCGTGCTGAATCTGCACGCGCTGCTTGGTTCACCGCGGCCGACGACGCTTGCGGCCGACGAAATGGAGCTGTACGGATTTTATTTGAAACGGGTTTTTGAACGCAATGAAAAAATGCTCGATCAAAATGCATAAAAAAATCGCCTGCCATTCAGGCGGTTTTTCGGTATACTGGAAGAACACGAATTTGGAATTGGGAGGTGCGCTGTGAGCTACGCAACAGAAAAGCTGGCGGAAGAGAAAGTGTTCAAAGATCCGGTCCACCGGTACATACATGTGAAGGATCTCGCCATCTGGGATCTGGTCAACACGCGCGAATTCCAGCGCCTCCGCCGCATCAAACAGCTCGGCACGTCGTTCACCGTATTCCACGGCGCGGAACACAGCCGGTTCAATCATTCGCTCGGTGTGTACGAGATCGTCCGCCGCATTTGCGATGACGTGTTTCCGAACCGGCCGGCGTGGGACGAGAAGGAGCGGCTCGTCAGCCTGTGTGCGGCACTCCTCCACGACCTCGGCCACGGGCCTTATTCGCACGCGTTCGAAAAAGTGTTCCACGTGGACCATGAGGACTTCACGCGCCGCATCCTCCTCGGCGACACGGAAGTGAACGCCGTGCTGAAACGCGTGGCGCCGGGGTTCCCGCAGGACGTGGCGGATGTTATCGCGAAGACGTACCGCAATAAACTCGTCGTCAGCCTCATCTCCAGCCAGATCGACGCCGACCGCATGGATTACCTCCAGCGGGACGCCTATTACACCGGCGTATCTTACGGCCACTTCGACATGGAGCGGATCCTGCGCGTCATGCGGCCGCTCGAGGACCAGGTCGTCATCAAATCGAGCGGCATGCACGCGGTCGAGGATTACATCATGAGCCGCTACCAGATGTACTGGCAAGTGTACTTCCACCCGGTGGCGCGCAGCGCGGAAGTGATTTTGCGCAAAATTTTCCAGCGGGCGAAGAAACTCCACGCGGAAGGCTATGAGTTCGATCAGCCGCCGCGCCATTTCCAGTCGTTCTTCGACAGGACATTCACGCTGAAGGACTATCTGGCGCTCGACGAAGCGATCATGATGACGTACTTCCAGCTGTGGATGACGGAAAAAGACCCGATTCTGTCGGATCTGAGCGACCGGTTCGTGAACCGGCGGCTGTTCCAGTACATCGAATTCGACCCGGGCAAGGATTATAAGAAACTGGCGGAGCTCGCGGTTTTATTCAATAAAGCCGGCATCGACCCGGAATATTACCTCGTCGATGACTCATCGTCCGACCTGCCGTATGATTTCTACCGGCCGGGCGAGGAAGAGGAGCGGCTGCCGATCCACTTGCTGACACCGAATAATGAAGTGAAGGAACTGTCCCGCTCTTCCCAGATCGTCGATGCGATTTCCGGGAAACGGCGGACGGACTATAAATTGTATTTTCCGGAGGAACTGCTGACGGACGGCAAGAAAAAAGCGGTCAAGCAGCAGATCCTCGACATGATCAGGGAAGGGGAGAAGTGACGTGCTGCAAGGACATGCAAGAATCGTCGATTTTATTGCGCAGACGGACGGCGTCACCGGCCGGAAAAAACTGCAGAAAATGATTTATATTGCCAAAAAGCTGGAATTGCCGTTCCAGGAAAAGTACGAGTTCCACATATACGGACCATACTCGGAGGAGCTCGCCGTGCGGATCGAGGAGCTGTGCGATATGGGGTTCCTGACAGAGGCGGTGGAGGACAAAGGGTCTTATATCCAGTATACATACGGTGTGACACCGGAAGGGCAGGAATTCCGGGAGACGCTCGGCGCCGGATCCGCAGCAGCCGATTTCGCATCGGCGCTCAATGAAAAAAGCTCGCGGTTCCTGGAACTGACGGCGACCTTGCTGTATTTCGACGACCTGCCCCGCGAAGAATGCATCGAGAAACTGCATATCGTGAAGGGGAAACTGAACTTTACGGATGAAGAGATTGACGAAGCGTTTGCATTTATTGAAGGACTGCAGACATTCCGGCGGATTTCATGACGAAGAACCTGCGCAACGCTTGCGCAGGTGTTTTTTTGCGTTCAGGGGGAATACTTGTGGAAAGGGTCGGAATACTTTCAGAAAGGAAAAGCCACTGCACTTCCGAAGAATGCGCAGCGGCTGATCGGGCACCTCTTTTGATGCTGTTTTGGCTGAATGTCCGATAAACATTGACTGCTCCCGCTTACGCGTCGCTCTGCAGTTTGCCGTTTTTGCCCAAGTTGCTCTTTTTCATGTCTTCGATGAATACGACCACGTTTTCAGGCGGGGCATCGACTGTTTCGGAAACGGCAGCAGTCACTTTCTCGACGAGCGCCCGTTTTTGGTCTTCCGTGCGGCCTTCGAGCATTTTGACGGTCACATATGGCATAATGGGGTCATCTCCTTTATTGTTGGAATTGTCATTATCATACCAGAACGGAGGGAATCACGGGATGGCGAACGAAGAAAAGCCGAAACAGAAAATGGATTTCACCATCATAAAGAACGATCCGACAGGCGGCCACAAAGGGTACGGGATCGGATCGCTGTCGCTTGAGAACGTCTCTCCTGTCATCATCGACGTGGCGGAAAAGACGGCGGAAGTGGAAATCGGGGCCATGCACGCGAGAAGCGCCACGGAGCGGGGCATCAAGTTCACGACGAACCGGGAAGATTCGGCGGGCGGCAAAGCTTACTGGCTGGTCTGGGTGACCATCGATTACACCGAAGAAGGGCCGTACTTCGCTGGCGTGACAGCATGCGAAATGGTCGTGAACCGCGAAAAACGGCGCGGCTACAAAATCCTGGCCGACCACGTCAACCGGATGGATAAATCGATGAAGCGTAAAATCATGGTCGACAACATGGATGCTTCATCGAAGGAAGTGCTGCGGGAATTCCTGAAAGGCCACAGCCCCGAAATGTGGGAGCGGAGTTCCGAAGAGCTTCACAAAGAACTGGCTGTTTCCTGACGCATCCGCCAGCGGCAGACGCGGGTGCGAATGTTGAACGATTTATGACATTTTCTTTTGCTGCTTTGAGCCGGTTGAAGTCGGCGGGCAAAGGAAGTAAACTGAATACAGTGCTTTCAAATGGAAAGCTAGGACACCTGACCGGCAGACAGGGCGCATGTGCTTGCGAGAATTCCCAAGCCCGCTGGCCCATGCCTCCTGTTTCGTGCCGTCGGGGTAAAAAAAGTTTTCTGTGCCGGGAACGGATTCCCGCTGCAGAAAGCTTTTTTTATTCCAATAAAACCGGCATGAATAATCGGGCGGTTTCAGGGAATAGCAATAGAAACGGGGCTGCGGGCAGCACTTTCGCGCGCTGGTGCGCCAGTGAGTTACGCGAACGGACCCCTGAATTACGCGAATGGGCCTCTGAATTACGCGAATGGGCCCCTGAATTACGCGAATGGGCCTCCGAGTTACGCGAATCGCACTCCGCGCAGCGCCGGCAGTTGCACTTTGAGGAAAAACCACTATACTTTAAATCTGATTGCAAAAGTAAAGGAGTCTGATGTTTACATGGCTGGTTTCTGGTATACGGAAAAGCAGACGGATCATTTCGGCATCACATTAAAAGTCAACAGGACCTTACATACGGAGCAGACGGATTTCCAGCTGCTTGAACTGGCGGAGACGGAAGAGTGGGGCAATATGCTGTTCCTCGACGGCATGGTCATGACGAGCGAGAAGGACGAGTTCGTCTATCACGAAATGGTGGCGCACGTGCCGCTGTTCACGCACCCGAATCCGGAGAATGTGCTCGTCGTCGGCGGCGGCGACGGCGGCGTCATCCGCGAAGTGCTGAAGCACCCGCAAGTGAAGAAGGCGACGCTCGTCGATATCGACGGCAAAGTGATCGAATACTCGAAGAAGTTCCTGCCGTCGATTGCCGGCAAGCTCGAGGACCCGCGCGTCGAAGTCATCGTCGGCGACGGCTTCATGCACATCGCGGAGTCGGAGAACGCCTATGATGTCATCATGGTTGATTCCACTGAACCGGTCGGCCCTGCCGTGAATTTATTCACAAAAGGCTTTTATGCGGGCATCTCGAACGCGCTGAAGGAAGACGGCATTTTCGTCGCGCAGTCGGACAACCCATGGTTCAAAGCGGACCTCATCCGCCAGGTGCAGAAAGACGTGAAGGAAATCTTCCCGATCACGAAGCTGTACACGGCGAACATCCCGACGTACCCGAGCGGGCTGTGGGCGTTCACGATCGGTTCGAAAAAGTACGACCCGCTCGCTGTGGAAGACGGACGCTTCCACGACATCGATACGAAGTACTACACGAAAGAACTCCACAAGGCGGCTTTCGTGCTCCCGAAATTCGTGAAAGACTTGACGGGGGAATAAACGATGCGATTCGACGAAACGTATTCAGGCAAAGTGTTCATCAAAAGCCATCCGAGTTACGAAGAGTCCCGAGCGGTTATCTACGGCATGCCGATGGACTGGACGGTGTCGTTCCGTCCAGGCTCGCGTTTCGGTCCGGCGAAAATCCGGGAAGTGTCGATCGGGCTGGAAGAGTACAGCCCGTACCTCGACCGCGACCTCGATGACGTGAAATTCTTTGACGCCGGCGATATCCCACTGCCGTTCGGCAACGCGGAACAGAGCCTGGAACTGATCGGCAACTACGTCAGCCAAGTGCTGAAGGACGGAAAAGTGCCGGTCGGACTGGGCGGTGAGCACCTCGTGTCGCTTCCGGTCATGAAAGAAGTGGCAAAGCATTACGAGGACCTCGCCGTCATCCACATGGATGCCCATACCGACCTGCGCGAGCACTATGAAGGTTACGAGTATTCCCATTCCACCCCGATCCGCAAAATCGCGGATGTCATCGGACCGAACAATGTGTATTCGTTCGGCATCCGTTCCGGAATGAAGGAAGAATTCGACTGGGCGAAAGAAAACGGCATGCACATCTCGAAATTCGAAGTGCTCGAGCCGCTGAAGAAAGTGCTGCCGGCGCTTGACGGGCGTCCGGTCTATATCACGATCGACATCGATGTCCTCGATCCGGCGCATGCGCCGGGAACCGGCACAGTCGACGCCGGCGGCATTACGTCGCGTGAACTGCTTGCGGCGATCCACGCAATCGCCGCATCCGGCGTCAACGTCGTCGGCTTCGACCTCGTCGAAGTAGCGCCGGTCTATGACCATTCCGATCAGACAGCGAACACCGCAAGCAAGCTCATCCGGGAAATGCTGCTCGGCTGGGTGAAATAGGGGTTCCGGCGTCTGCTTGCAAATGAAGCAAATCCTCCCAAAACGGTTCCTCATCAGGAGCCGTTTTTTATTGTTCGGACTAAAAGGTTTAAACTGCCCGGAAGAGAGAAAAGGGATAGAAAGAGTTTCATGACTGGAGGGGCACTGAATGCATGAGTTCAATGAAACGTTCATTCAAATACTGATCCTTCTGGCGGTCGCCATCACGGTCGTCGGCATCGCCAGGAAACTCCGTCAGCCGGATACGATTGCGCTCGTGCTCGTCGGCTTGGTTCTCGGTCTGACCAGTTTCCCGTTCATCGATCGGGCAGAAGCGTTCATTACGCAGTCGAACGTCTTTCAGATCATCATCATTTCGTTGTTCCTGCCGATCCTGTTGGGCGACGCGACATTGAAGCTGCCCTTCCATCACTTGTATGCACGCCGGAAAACGGTCGTCGGCATGGCGCTCGGCGGTACGTTCCTGTCGTTTCTGATCATCGGTTTAGGCACATATTTCCTGATCGGTCTGCCGATTGCCGTTGCTTTCACATTCGCGGCCCTCATGAGTGCGACGGACCCCATTTCCGTGCTGTCCATCTTCAAGTCGGTGGGCGTTTCGGAAAAGCTGTCGACGATCATGGAAGGCGAATCCTTGTTCAACGATGGCATCGCTGTCGTGCTGTTCCAGATTTCCTCTCTCTACTTGCTTACATATTTGGAAATGGGATGGGCAGGACTCGGCAGCGGCATCTGGCTGTTCCTGCGGTTTGCTGTCGGCGGCGTGCTGGTCGGTGTCATCCTTGGATTCATCTTCTCTCAAGTGATCCGCTTCTACGATGACTATCCGTTTGAAATCGCCGTTTCGGCGCTCCTGTTCTTCGGCAGTTTCTTCATTGCCGAACAGCTGCACGTTTCGGGCGTTATTGCCGTTGTAGCCGGCGGATTGGTCTTTGGTGATTATGGGGCGAAAATCGGCATGTCGGAGATCACGGAACGCAACATCAACTCATTTTGGGATGTCATCAGCCTGATTGCGAACTCGCTGATTTTCCTCGTCGTCGGCCTGGAAATCCGCAACATCGATTTTACCGGCCAGTGGGGCATCATCGCATTGGCGATCGCCCTTGTCATCGGGGCCCGGATCGTCGCGCTGTTCCTCAGCACCATGCCGGCAAAAGAACTGAACCGGAAAGAACGGATTTTATTGAACTGGGGCGGATTGAAAGGCAGCCTGTCCATCGCACTCGCGCTCAGCCTGCCGCCGGATTTTGAAGGGCGGGAGACCATCCTCCTTCTCACCTTCTCCGTCGTCCTGTTCTCCCTGATCGTCCAGGGGCTGACCATCAAACCGCTCATTCGGAAACTCGGCTTTTAATAAATGAAATCATTTTGAACGGGAAGGCGTGGCGGCGGCCGCGCCTTCTTTTCTGTGCCTCACGCATTGGCTATAATGAAGATTACAGATGAACGGAGGGGAAGAAGGATGGACCGGCTGGCGCAAGAAATCGCGGATTGGATCACTGCCATGGACAGAAGGCTGGTTATCGGTGTTTCGGGTCATGGTGCCGCAGGGAAAACGACGTTCACAAATGCAGTGGTGGACCGGTTAGGCCGGCAAGAAGTGAATTACTTGAATACGGACCCGTACATTGTCAGTTCGGATGTCCGGAAGTACACACGGATTTCCTATACATATCAAAACGAAGAGCACCGGGGTAAAATGACGGCATGCCATCCTGCGGCCCATCACGTGGCTGCTCTCGAGCGGGACATCCGGATGCTCCGTGCAGGGGTTGACGTCTTTACGATCGATACGCCGTATAAAAGGAGCGGGATATTGGCTGCGGACAGGAATGTGACGATTGTCGAGGGGATGACCGTTGCCTTCAGCGACCCGGAACTGTTTGATTTATCGCTTTATTTCTACACAAACGGAGATACGGAATTCCACAGAAGGTCCAGCCGCGATATTAAAGAACGGGGCATGGAACTGGCGTATTTAAAGCAGTCCCATGCCGAGCGCCGGATTCAGTATGATGTGTTCATGCATCCGTACAGTGCCCGGTTCGATTTTATTGTAAAAAATTCCGATGATGCGCTATGGGTCGAGAAAAACGCTGGAATACCGGAAATCCGGATGGATTCCCCGTCTTAATATGATTGAAAATCACATTTCCATCGCGCTATAATAAATAAGTTATATAAAAACGGAGGAGGCGGCAGACGGATGAGGACACCGGTAAAAATCAGACTCACGACGACGATCCGCCAGCCCGGCGAGGAAGAAGAGACGTTCGAACTCCATTCTTCCGGCACGATGACCGTCAAGAATGGCCAGCGTTACCTGCAGTACGAAGAGCGGCAGGACGAACTCGATGTCCGGACGACGGTCAAACTCGGGGATGAGGAAGCGCTCATTTTACGGAGCGGCGGGCTCGACATGCGGCTGCCGTTTCTCCTGGACGCCGAACAGCAGGGCAATTATACGAATGAACAAGGGACTTTTCTGCTGACGACTGCGACACACGAACTGTCAGTGAGCGATACGCGGTTTTTCGTCCACTACGATCTGTCGATGGGCGCGTCGTCAGTCGGCGAATATAAAATGGAAATCATGTACACGGAGGTCACACTATGAATGCAGTAGAACAAGCCCAGCAATCGATCAAAGAGGCGATCGGAGAAGCGGTCCAAAAAGCCGGACTGTCGACGGAGCCGGTGGAAGTGCACTTGGAAGCGCCGAAAAATAAAGAAAACGGCGACTACGCGACGAATATCGCGATGCAGCTGACGCGCACGGCGAAGAAACCGCCGCGCGCGATTGCGGACGCTATTTTGGAAAACGTGGACAGGGAAGCGGCGAATATTGAAACGATCGACGTCGCCGGTCCCGGATTCATCAACATCACCGTCAAAAAAGATTACCTGCAGGACGCCATCCGCGCCGTGCTCGATCAGCAGGCGGAATACGGCCGCACCGATTCCGGCGCAGGAGAGAAAGTGCAAGTGGAGTTCGTCTCTGCCAATCCGACAGGTGACCTCCACCTCGGACACGCCCGCGGAGCGGCGGTAGGGGATTCCCTGTGCAATGTGCTCGATCTGGCAGGATACGACGTGTCGCGCGAGTATTACATCAACGATGCCGGAAACCAGATCAACAATTTGGCGAAGTCGCTGGAAGTGCGCTACTTCCAGGCGCTCGGATTGGACGCGGAAATGCCGGATGACGGCTACCACGGACAGGATATCATCGACATCGGCAGGCAGCTCGCGGAAGAAGCGGGCGACAAGTACGTCCATATGGCGCCGGGTGAGCGGATCGAAGCGATGCGCGACTACGGACTGAAAGTGGAGCTTGCGAAACTGCAGCAGGATCTCGCGGATTTCCGGGTGGAGTTCGATGTGTGGTTCTCGGAGACTTCGCTTTACCAGAATGGCAAAATCGAACAGGCGCTCCAGAAGCTGCGCGACAACGGATACATTTACGAAGAAGAAGGCGCCACGTGGTTCCGCTCGACCGATTTCGGCGATGACAAAGACCGCGTGCTCGTGAAGCAGGAAGGCTCGTATACGTACCTGATGCCGGACATCGCTTATCACGAGGACAAACTGCAGCGCGGATTCGATAAGCTCATCAATATCTGGGGCGCGGACCATCACGGCTACATTGCCCGCATGAAAGCGGCGATCGAAGCGCTCGGCTACGGTCCGGATACACTGGAAGTGCTCGTCTCCCAAATGGTCCAGCTCTACAAGGACGGCGAAAAGATGAAAATGAGCAAGCGGACCGGGAAAGCGGTCACGATGCGTGAACTCGTTTCGGAAGTCGGACTGGATGCGGTCCGGTACTTCTTCGCGATGCGCTCTGTCGATTCCCATATGGATTTCGACCTCGATCTGGCCGTTTCCCAGTCGAGCGACAACCCGGTCTATTACGCGCAGTACGCCCACGCGCGGATCTGTTCGATTCTGCGGCAGGCGGATGAACAGGGTGCCGAAGCTTCAGCGGAGAATCTTCATTTATTGACGGAGGAAAAAGAGATCGACGTCATGAAGAAAATCGGGGATTTCCCGCAGGTCAATGCGGAAGCGGCGAGAATGCGCGCGCCGCACCGGATCACGACGTACATCCATGACCTTGCGTCAGTGTTCCATAGCTTCTATGGCGCACACAAAGTGCTCGATCCTGAAAACCCGGAGCTGACCGGCGCGCGCCTGGCGCTTGCGGTCTCTGCGAAGACGACGATCGCCAATGCGCTCCGGCTCGTCGGCGTGGCGGCACCTGACAGAATGTAATCCGTCTCTTGCCTGTTCAGCTGACCGTGCCGCTGCGAAAATGGTCGCTTCCACACGTTCTGGCTAATATGTTTTTACACGAGCAGATATCACAAATTCCACTGACATCTTTGGCGGCTGCCGGACATCAGCTGAACAACTTTCACCTCCGGCCGTTGCGAGCGACCGCCCAGCGAGACGCCTGGGGGAAAACGGACGGCTGAGATCACCTCGTGCGCACTGAGCGCACGAGGAAGCTCAGCCGTTCGTCCCCGGCAAGCGAGCGGGAGCGGTGCAGGCATATGGACGAGGTGCCTGCCGCTATGAAAATTCGGTGGTGTGTTTTCAGCCGAACGGTGTATAATGAATGAGGAACAACTGAATAAGCCGACATGAAGGTGCCTGACGCGGTAAGCGGAAGGTTAAAAGGGAAGCCGGTGCGATTCCGGCGCGGTCCCGCCACTGTAAGTGAGAGCTGCCTGCACGATGCCACTGGGAATTCCCGGGAAGGCGCAGGGAGCGGTGATCACGAGCCAGGAGACCTGCCTTGATGTGACACAACCAGCAGCCTGCGGGAAACAGGCGGCGTGCGCGTCATTTCAACGTGACCTTCACCGTCTCCCGCTTGTCTGCGGGAGGCGTTTTTAATTTGACTGGAGGGAACGGAAAATGAAGAAAACATGGAAATTCGGAATGGGAAGCGCCTTGGCGGCACTCCTGCTGGCAGGCTGCGGGGATACAGCTGAAGAGCCGGAAACGACGGAAGAGGAAGTCACGGAAGAGGAAGTTGCGGACGAGGAAGTTGCGGAAGAAACACCGGCAGAGGAACAGCCGGAAGCGGTGGCATTCCCGCTGACCGTCACGGATGCGGCGGGCAATGAAATGACGATCGAGGAAGAGCCTGAATCGATCGTTTCCCTCATGCCGTCCAATACGGAAATTCTGTTCGAACTCGGACTCGGCGACCGGGTCGTCGGTGTGACGGATTTCGATACGTATCCGGAAGAAGTGGCGGATATCGAGAAAGTCGGCGGTGTGGAGTTCAATGTCGAGAAAATCATTTCCCTCGCGCCGGACGTCGTGCTGGCGCATGAATCGGCGGTTGCGACCGGTGCGGCCGGCTATCAGCAGCTGCGCGACGCCGGAATTCCGGTTTATGTCGTATCGGACGCCACGACATTCGACGAAGTGTACGCTTCCATTGAAGAGATCGGCGAAGTGACCGGTGCGGCGGCAGAAGCTGACGGCATCATCACATCGATGCAGGAGGAAGTGGCCGCCATCGAGGAACAGGCTGCGGAAGTGGAAGAGCCGAAAGACGTGTTCGTCGAAATCGCCGGCGCGCCGGATATTTACACGGCCGGTTCGGGGACGCTGATCGATGAAATGATCGAAGTCATCAACGCCGAAAATGTGGCAGCCGAGCTTGAAGGCTGGCCCAACGTCGATCCGGAGCAGATCGTGGAGTGGAACCCGGATGTCATCCTGACGACTTACGGCGCCTTCACACCGGATGCAGTGGAGCAGGTGCTCGCCCGTGAAGGCTTCGGTGACGTGACGGCTGTCGCGGAAGAAGCGGTCTATGATGTCGACGGCAACGTGGTCACCCGTCCGGGGCCGCGTCTGACCGAAGGACTGGAACTGATGGCCGAGGCCGTCTATCCGGAAGTTTTCAGTGAATAAAATCGGTGCTTACACTGCCGCCTGCCTGCTACTGGCGGCGGCTGTTTTTCTCGGTGTGACCGTCGGCACGGTCGACGTGCCGCTTCGCATCCTATGGAATCCGGGAGCGGATGATCCCGCCGCCGCCATCCTATGGGACATCCGGATGCCGCGCGTCGTCCTGGCCGGACTGGTCGGCGCCTCCCTTGCGATTGCGGGTGCGGCGTTCCAGGGGCTGCTGAAGAATCCGCTCGCCGATCCGTACACGCTCGGTGTGTCGTCCGGCGCTTCCGTAGGCGCGGTCATTACGCTGTTCTTCGGTCTGTCCGTCCCGGTGCTGGGCCTGTTCACCCTGCCGGTCATGAGCATGATCGGCGCGCTATTGACCATGCTGGCGGTTCTCGGCTTCGCCCGGATGGCCGATCGGGCGATGAAGATGGAGACGGTCATCCTGACAGGCATCATCTTCAGCTCCTTCCTCGGCTCGATCATTTCACTCATTGTGGCATTGAGCGGCGAAGAACTCCGCCAGATCATCGGCTGGCTGCTCGGCAGTGTGTCGATGCGCGGCTGGCCGTACGTCTGGATGGCGCTGCCGTTCGTCGCGGCGGGCGCCTTCCTGCTGTGGCTGAACCGGCGGGAGCTCAATGCGATGCTGTTCGGTGAAGAGCGTGCCCGGCACCTCGGCGTGGACGTTCAGCGGCGGAAGTTCCTGATCCTCGTGGGCGGGTCGCTTCTGACCGGCGCGGCGGTCGCCGTATCCGGTACGATCGGATTCGTCGGGCTCGTCGTGCCGCACATCACCCGCATTGTGTGGGGCGCGGACCATCGCCATGTGCTGCCGCTGTCGTTCATCAACGGCGCGACGCTGCTCATTCTGTGCGATCTCGTGTCCCGGACGATCATTTCACCGTCCGAACTGCCGGTCGGAGTCATCACGGCGCTGATCGGCGCGCCGGTCTTCGCATACATCTTCATCAGACAGCGGCAGAGGAGGACTGCTTAATGCTGAACGTGACGGAACTCACCGGCGGATACGGCAGCCGGGAGGTCATACGCGGTGTTTCATTCCAAGTGAATAAAGGCGAGATGCTCGGCATCCTCGGACCGAACGGCAGCGGGAAATCGACGTTGCTGAAACTGATAAGCGGGATCCTGCCGCCTTCTTCCGGCGCCGTCGTCCTGGACGGGAAGAATGTGGCGGATTATACGCCGCGGAGCCTGGCCCGTCAGCTGGCGGTCCTGCCCCAGCTCCACGCACACGCGTTTTCGCATACCGTCCGGGAAATGGTGGCGCTCGGCCGGTATCCGCACCAGCGCGGGCTGTTCTCTTCCTGGTCGGCTGAAGATGAAGCGGCTGTCCGGAACGCGATGCACCTGCTCGATGTCGAAAAGTATGAAGAGACGCTGCTCGAACATTTATCGGGCGGCGAACAGCAGCGGGCGTTCGTCGCTCAGGCGCTCGCCCAGGACGCGCCGGTCATGCTGCTGGACGAGCCGACCAACCATCTGGATATCAATCACCAAAAGGAACTGCTCGACACCGTGAAAAAACAGGCGATCGACCGGGAGATGACCATCGTCTCCATTTTCCACGACATCAATTTGGCTTCGATGTATTGCGACCGTCTCCTTCTTCTCGACCAGGGCAGGCTTGTGCGGTTCGGACAGCCGCACGAAGTCGTGCAGGAAGACGTGATCCGGGAAGTTTACGGAACCAGGGTCCGCAGCCATCCCCACTCGGAACTGCCCAAGCCGCAGATCACCCTGCTGCCGGAAGTGAAGCGGGAAGAGCCGGAGTTCCGGATCCGTCCCGGCGACCTCGCCGTCTCCGCGGAGGGCGTGGCATTCCAGAGCCGGAAGCCGATGAAAACCGTTTCCTCGGCGGTCATCAATGCCGGCGCCGGCTGGTTCCGGACATTCCTCAACCGGCGGATCCCTGCGGATTACAACTGTCCGGACAGTGAAGAAGAAATGAAGGAATACGTCATACAGGAAGGGTTCCGTCCGACAGAAACGGTCGGCATGATGACCGCGGTCCGGACGGAAGGTGCAGTCGTGCGGGAATATACATTTGCAGCCGGCACCCTCGTCATCATGGTGACGGCGGGAATCGGAACCGCAACTGACGTCTCGCGCGCTTCCGTCCGTGAAATTCCGGCCGGCACGATCAACACGTGGGTGCTGATCAACGGCACGCTGTCAGAGGAAGCGTTCATCCAGGCGATGATCACAGCGACGGAAGCGAAGGCGAAAGCCCTTGCAGAAGAGGACGTGCGGGACCAGCTGACCGGGACAGTCGCCACCGGGACACCGACCGACAGCCTGCTGATCGCCGCGACCCAGCAGGGGACGGAAATCCGCTATGCCGGCCCGGTGACGGAAGCCGGCAGCACCATCGGCAAGGGCGTGTTCGAATGCACAGTCGAAGCCATCCGGCGGTACCGCGCGCATCGTCAGGATTCGGATGAATAAAACAAGAAAAGGCTGTCGGAAATCGGGTTTGCGGATTTCCGGCAGTTTTTTTTGTGCCGCTTGTAGATTCTGTCGTGGGTGCGGAGGTGGGGTGAGCGGCGGCGAGAGCGGGAAAAGGGGTGGCGAGAGCGGGAAAAGGGGTGGCGAGAGCGAGATAAGCGGCGGCGAGAGCGAGATAAGCGGAGGCGAGACCCAGATAAGGGTCGTCGAGACCGAGATAAGCGACGCCAAGCCCGGGATAAAGGGGGTCGAGAACGAGATAAGCGCCCTCAAGCCCGAGATAAAGG
>NZ_NHTN01000032.1 GCF_002167005.1 Indiicoccus explosivorum | reverse complement strand
AAATTGCTAGGTCAGTCTAGATGGAAGTGTTTGCAATCAGGGTTTTTATCGTCATCCGGTCAATGGATGTTTTTCTTTTTAAATCTTCCTCCGCGGACTTCATTAATATCGGCGATAGCTAAAAATGCGGTCGGATCCATTTCCTCAACAATCGATTTGAGCTTCGCTTCTTCCAGCCGATTGATGATGCAGAAAATCACTTTTTTATCATCTCCTGTAAAACCGCCCTCCCCATTGAGATACGTGACCCCTCTTCCGAGCCTGGCTATGATGGCATCGCCGATGTCCTGGTACTGTTCGCTGATGATCCAGGCGGATTTCGATTCATCCAGGCCGTCGAGGACAATATCGATGGTCTTGTAGGCGATGACGTAAGCGACGATGGAATACATCGCCCGGTCCCAGCCAAGGACGAATCCGCCCCAGCCGAAGATGAATATATTGAAGAACATGATGATTTCCCCCACCGAGAAGGGGAGCCGGCTGTAAAACAGGATCGCCAATATCTCACTGCCATCCAGTGCGCCGCCGTTCCGGATGACGAGCCCGATCCCGGCTCCGATCGTGATGCCGCCGAATAGCGTAGCGAGTAAAATGTCTTCGGTGAATGGCGTGGCGTTATGCAGGAAGTTGGTGGCGAGTGACAGGATGGTGATGCCGAAAAGGGAGGAAATCGCGAATGTCTTCCCGATCTGCCTGTAGCCGAGGAAAAAGAACGGAATATTAAGCAAAAAAATGAAAACACCGATCTTGATGTCTGTGAGCACATAAAGCAAAATCGAAATGCCGACGATTCCGCCGTCCATGACACTGTTCGGGATCAGGAACACTTCGAGGCCGAGCGCCATCAGAACAGCTCCGATAAAAATGAAAAACGCACGTTCCGCCCTCTTTTTCATGCTGAGCTTCTGATGCTGGGTCTCGCTGCAGATTTTTGGGGACTGAGGATTTCCGGCCAATCAGACACCTCCTGTCGATCAGGATTCGCGGGTGTAAAATTCAAAATAGTCACTTTTCATTATACCACTGTTTTTCCTGCTTTGTACGTTATCGGCCGGTTCTTCTGCAGCGAAAAATAAAAAACGACATGGATTTCCGGATGGAAAATCCATGTCGTTCAGTGATTCAGCGAGAAACAGGGACCGGCAGCACCGGCGCCCAGTAATCCCGGCTCTCCATTTCTTTTGCATCCAGCACGAGCCGGATGATGCCTTTGTCCTGCGAAGTCCGGATCAGCCGGCCGATTCCCTGCTGAAGCCGCAGCTGCATGAACGGCATGTCGACTTCCTCGAACGGCTGCGCGGCAAAATTCCGTTTCGCTTCAAAAACAGGATCGTGCGGAGGGTACGGAAGGCCGGCTACGATGACCTGCGTCAGGAGCTCTCCGGGAAGATCCAGCCCTTCCCAAAGGTGGTAAGAGCAAAGGACAGAAACCGATCCGTTCTGGAAATCCCGGATGGCTGCGGACAGCTCCCGTTCCCCTTCGAATTCCATCCCGCTCCGCTCTTCGGCGCTAAGCGTCTCCTGAAACGCCTTCATCTCCTGCCGATTCCGGAACAGCACGAGGGTCTTCTCTCCGGAACTTGCAAACTTCCGGATCGCATCCGCTTTCTCCTGCTGCTCCGAGCTGTGGATGGTAATGGTCATGACTTCCCGGTAATCGAATGGGGAAGGGACCGAAAAGGCCTGGTAATCATGGATGCCGAGACTGGCCGCCATGTATTTGAAGTTTTTTTGTACAGAAAGCGTCGCGGACGAAAAGACGATAGGCACCCGGCCATTGAACAGCTTCTCTTGCAGGACATCTGTTACAAGCCGAGGCATGATGACGAGCGTTTCCGTTCCGTCTTTTTCTTCGGCCCAGCTTACTGCGTCATTGCGACCGACGAATAAATTCATGGCATGGATATACTGCTCGAAATATTCTTCGGCGACCCGGAGATCATATTCCGGAATCGTGAAAAGCTCTGCGTCGAACACGAGCTGTTCCAGTACTTCATCGAGCAACGCCACCACCCTCCGGCCGGCAGCCAGCATCTCCGCTGTTTTTCGGATCCCTTTCCTGTCATCGGAAGTTTTTTCGGTATTGCCCAGCAGAATTCGGAAGAATTCCTGGTGCATATCCACCGCCTGTTCGATCAGGCTGAGCGTCTCTTCCCGGACCCCATCCGACATGAGGCGTTCTGTCACCTGGTGGAGTGTGCCATCCTGCACTTCGAGCGTCAGCGCCCGCTGTGCGGCGAATTCGAGCAGATGCCCTTCATCGAGGACAATCAGGGAAGTTTCCGGAAGCAGCGGGGACTGGCCCTCCCTTGTCCGCGTCTCTTTCGTCCATAGATGCTCCATCAGGAAGTCATGCGAACAGATGACGAGATCCGCCGCTTCCCTGTATTCCTTCCGGTGAAGTGTCTGTCCGCAGAGGTTCCGGAGTTCACAGGACGAACAGTTATGGATGGAATGGTAATTGATGCGCTGCCACTGCTCATCCGTCAGGTCCGGAAAATCGGAACGCGCGCCGTACGGATGGGTTTCCTGCATTGAGCCGGACCCGAACACGAAATCCGGCAGCGCGACTTCCACGTCTTCAAGAAACTCTTCTGTACTGCCTTTTTGCGCCGTTTCAAAACGCTGGAGGCACAAGTACTGATCTCTCGATTTCGCCGTGCGGACGTCCAGGTTCAAGCCGAGCAGCTTATCGAGCCGGTCGATATCGCCACCCTTCTTGATAAGCTGATCGATCAGCGTTTCATCGGCACAGGCAATCATCGCAGGCTTCCCGGTATAGCGGGCGTAAGCGATCGCCGGCAGTAAGTACGCCATCGTCTTGCCTGTCCCGACCCCTGCTTCAGCGAACAGCACCGACTTGTCTTTCAATGCCTGTTCGATCTGGAACGCCATGAAAATCTGTTCGTCCCGCAGCTCGTACCCCCTTTCGGGAAGTTCATCATAGAAAAGGTCACCGATCCAGTCATTCAGCGATTCAAAAAACGTCTTCTCTTTGGATAATGCGAACGGCATGCTCTGTTTCATTTCATTTCTCCTAACAGCACAGCGGAAGGGAACGTCCCTTCCGCCGGCTCATCGTTGATTCGGACGTTCTCCCCAGAACTGATAGAAGTCGGTTTTAATAAAGCCATTGAACAGCTTCCGTTTTTTCGTCGCCTTCCGGCCGTACAGCTCCTCGAAGTTCTCTGCAGCGGACAGCATATACACGGACCACGTCGGGTATTTTTCAAAGACGCGGCCCATATCCTGAATGATTTCCTCGATTTTTTCGATATCGCCGATCCGTTCGCCATACGGGAGATTCCCGACGGCGACACCCGACAGCCCTTCCGCTTTAAAATCCCGGACCTGCCGCTGCCCGAACTGGATCAGATCGGCGAACCCTGCTTCCATCGCATTCGCTTTTGCGATATCGATCATCCGGTGATCGATATCCGTCCCGGTGATGTCGAGCGGCTGATCATAATCCGCCGCTTCTTCCGCTTCGAGCCGGATATCGTCCCAGATTTTCTGCTTCATCCACGGCCAGTATTCACTGTCGAATTCCCGGTTGTACCCCGGCGCGATGTTCTGTCCGATCATCGCCGCTTCGATCGGAATGGTGCCCGAACCGCAGAACGGGTCGGCAAACGGGCGGTCAGGCGACCAGCGGGTCAGTTTCACAAGCGCAGCGGCGAGCGTCTCTTTAATGGGCGCTTCCCCCTGGCCGGTCCGGTATCCCCGCTTGTGGAGACCGGCCCCGCTCGTATCGATCGACAGCTGGACCTGATCTTTCAGGATTGAAACTTCGATTTTGTACTTTGCCCCGGATTCATCAAGGAAGCTGTTCCGGTGATACGCTTTCTTTAACCGTTCGACAATCGCTTTTTTCACGAGCGCCTGGCAATCCGGCACGCTGTACAGCTTCGACTTCACAGATTTTCCCTGAACCGGAAAATTCGCATCCACCGGAAGGAACTTTTCCCATTCAATCGCTTTCGTCTGTTCGAACAGTTCGTCGAATGTCAGTGCCTGGAATTCACCGGCAATGATTTTGACGCGGTCCGCCGTGCGCAGCCATAAGTTCGATTTGGCGATGGCCGACTCGTCGCCATGATAGAACACTTTCCCGTTTTCCGTCTGTGTTTCGAATCCGAGGCCCTTCACTTCATCGGCCACAATCGCTTCCAGTCCCATGGCGGCTGTCGCCAACAGTTTAAATTCAGTCATACCTGCTCCTTCCATGCCGAAGATCCGGCATTTTTTTAGTTCGGTCCGAAAACTGCCCGCGGCAGCCAGCACCGCGACATCCTGTCGCGCTGGCTGCATTTCCCACATCGTGTGGGTCAGAAAGCGTCCGCCTAGAGCGTTTTCTTCCAAAAAATAAAGCCCTCCGGTATGGAGAGCCTGATTATCCAGTTAAGCCAGTTGAAATTCTGTAAGCCATGTTTTGTTCCCGGGTACTCGAACGGCTCGCGCCTCGTACCAATGGGCGGTAACCATCTATCTACAGGCTTGCCGCCTGTCCTTCCCTCCGTTGAATTCCTTCGGGAAAGTGCCCCTACCATAGTTTGGGTTTCTCGCTCGCGGGGTTTACCTCGTTCCACCTGTACGGTTTCCCGTACAGCTCCGTCACTGTGGCACTTTCAGGGTGTGTCCGCCATATCAAAGACGTAGGCGTTCCACCCGCCGTCAGCTTTTCCAAGCTGCCTTGGCTTATTTTTTCGCCAAGCACGATCACTACGGCCATTTCAGGTCCGTGCGAGCATGGACTTTCCTCTCCGGCCTGAATCCGAAGCGGTTACCCGAATTTCAAATGGTCCCTGTCATTATACACGATGCCGGCCGCTGAATCAAAACTTTCACTCGTTATGAAGTTTGCTGCCGAACACGTGGTTCTCTAAATGGGAAAGTCTCCGGAGAATATCGAAATTCGTTGTGCCCGGAGCCGGGGCGGACTGTTTTTTCGGGGCGTTCTCCAACTCGGACCGCAGTTTCCTGTTTTCCGTCTGGAGCTTCTCGATCTGCTGAGAGAACGACTCATAATCCTGGATGACGACGTCAAGGAATTGATCCACTTCGTCCTGATTGTAGCCGCGCATACCTGTCTTAAAATCTTTTTCAAGAATTTCTTTTGCTGTCAGTTTAATGTCCATCGTAATCGTCCTTCCGTAACGTAAAGCGATGTTTTCACAAGTATAGCATATCAGCGCCGGCCGGTGGTTACCGATCTTGGGGATTATCCTGTTTTTTTCGCATCTTTTCCATGAGCCGCTGTTCCCTTTTGATAATATCTTCCATGACGGATTGCCGGACACCGACATGCTCTCCTGCTTCTTTTGCCAGACGGGTCATGATCAGCGACTGGTCGAAATTGCCCAGCTGGTGCTCATACAATTTCGCAAGGTGGACCCAAGCGTCCACTTCCTGAGCTCCTCTCATATTTGGAGCAGCTTCTTTGAACAGCTGGAGCGCCTCCCCGTACTCGCCTTCCCTTTTTTTCTGGATGGCCAGAAGGTAGCGCGCCCGCGCTGCCGTTTCTCCCCTGCCTTTTGTGACATGTTCAAAGTAATCCGCGCTTTTTTCATACTGCTTCAGATCGGCATACCATTTTCCGATATTGGTGTAGGCGCCGTCGGTTTCACTGGCGAGATCACTGATCAGCAGACGGGATGAAACGGTATAGAGCGCTACGAGAGAAAGGATATCGAGTTCGTTATGCAGGAGAACATTCCGGAGGAGAGACGGATCGCCATTCTTGACCGCATCCAGGTAAATCGCCGGGATGAGATGACCGGGTGTATCCCCTGTGCGGATCAGCCCGAGCTTCTGTTCTTCGATTGCGGAAAGTTTCAGCCGTTCGAGCTCATTTTTCCAGATCCTCCTCGTGCCATGGAGCAGGTCGATCTGCACGAGCTGCGGCAGCGGCGGCAGCCGGTTTCTGTGGAGGGTCCATCTCGACAGCAGCTGCGGCCAGTCGAAGCTTTTGCCGTTGTAAGAAAACAGCTTGGCTTCCGGATCTCTCCATAACCCGATCTCATAAAGGAATGCCGATTCATTCGACGGATCCGGCAGCACGTATTGGATCATCTCGAACCCTTCCGGTGTCCGCTCCAGCACCCCCGCCAGGAAGATATAGGCGCCTGTCCCTGCGAGTCCCGTCGTCTCCGTATCAAAGAACAGGAGACGGTCTTTTTTCAGGAGTCTGAACGGATGGTCCGCGTCGGCCTGTTCCCAGTCATGGAGCACGCCGTCCAGTTCGCCGAGCCGGATGTCACCATGGAAATGGTCCGCAGGATAGCGGACGGCTCTGCGATAGACAAAGCCGAAATCGTTCTCGATGAGTTCGAGGCCGACCGCCAGCCATTTTTCTTTATTCACCGGCACCGGTTTCCCGGTTCCCTCCTTTTTCAGAGGCTCATTCTTTTTGTTCAGCAGACCTTTCATCTGCATAAGCTTGCTTTCAAAGGACATCGCCCTTCACCGCCTGTCCGAGACGTTCAAAAAGCCGGATGACATGCGTTTTCATTCCAAGGTCCGTTTCCTGGGCGCCGATACAGGACGGGCATCCGCCGCTGCATGGACACTCCAGGATATGACCGCCAGCTTTGGCGAGAAGTTCCGGCCAGACGTCATAGATCCGTTCCGAAATGCCGATGCCGCCCGGATAGGAATCATGGATGAACAGCGCAGGCTTATCATCATGGGGCGATTTCACTTGAGGGACGACGTTAATGTCACTGCGGTCGCACTGGACGAACATCGGCACGAATGATCCGATCGAATAGGCGGCGGCGCCCATCGCCTCTGATAACTCCGCATCATTCCAGTCGGCCGGTTTATCGAAACTGAGCCATGTGGACGATGTGTGGAGTTCCTCAGGCGGCAATGAAATCGGGCCGGACCCGATGTTGTCGTGCGAGTCGAACCGGATTTTCTTGAAAATGGTCGGCATCGCCAGCACCGCAACGTCCCCGAAATGGACAGCCGCATGGCTGAAATCGCGCTGCCGGTCATCGGTCATCACTTTCAGTTCGACAGCCAGGTTCGCATCCGTGAAATAGTCGACGTCCACTTCCGTGACATACGCTTTCTTTTCCTCCCAATCCAGGATCTCCACTTGATATTGCGTTCCCTGATGGAGGTAAATGGCTTCCTCATGCAGGAGCGTCATGGCACTGAAACGGTCCATCTCTCCGATGACGCGTGTGTCCGCAGGTACCGACTGGTCGATGATCACGACATTTTCCTGCGCGGCGGAACGGAGGCTGATATCATGCGCCGGAAACCGGTCGCTCATCCAGTGCCAGCGGTCCCCTGAACGGACGACGACCCCTTCTTCCGCCAAGTAGTCCAGTAGCGCCTGCACGTCGAACTCCCCGTACTTTTCGTCCGTCCCGAACGGGAGCTCGAAGGAGGCGCACTTTAAGTGATCCATCAGGATCAGGATGTTTTCAGGGTGGATGCGCGCTTCCTCAGGAGACTGCTCCAGCAAATATTCCGGATGCTGGATGATGTACTGGTCCAGCGCAGTCGATTGGGCGACGTAGATGACAAGCGATTCATCCTGCCTTCTCCCCGCACGGCCGGCTTGCTGCCAAGCGCTGGCGATGTTCCCCGGATAACCGGTCATGATACAGGCCTGGAGCTGGCCGATATCGACACCGAGCTCCAGTGCGTTCGTCGATACGACGCATTGGATCGTCCCATCCCGGAGTCCTTTCTCGATCAGTCTCCGTTCTGACGGCAAGTAGCCGCCCCTGTAGCCCTTGATCGATTCATCGTTTATTTTCCGCTTCGTGATTTCCTGCAAATATTTGACGAGCATTTCGACCCGGACCCTCGACTTGGCGAACACGATGGTCTGAATGCCTTCTTTTACAAGTTTTGTCGCAAGGTCCCGGACTTCGAGAACCGCACTTCTCCTGACCCCGAACGTCGGATGGATGACCGGCGGGTTATAGAACACCATATGTTTCCGGCCGGCCGGCGCGCCGTTGCGGTCGATCAGGATGTGTTCCGTCCCCGTCAGGTTCTCCGCAAGCTCTTTCGGATTGGCGATGGTCGCGGACGTGCAGATGAAGATCGGATCGCTTCCGTAAAATGCGCAGATCCTTTTCAGGCGCCGGATGACGTGGGCGACATGCGACCCGAACACACCTTTGTACGTATGGAGTTCATCAATGACGATGTACTTTAAGTTCTCGAACAGGGAGACCCACTTCGTGTGATGCGGCAGTATGCCTGAGTGGAGCATATCGGGATTCGTCAGGACAATCCGGCCGGCTCTCCGGACTTTTGTCCGGATGCCCGGCGCTGTATCCCCGTCGTACGTATAGCTCATTATGTCGCGGCCGGTCCCTTCAATCAGGCGGTGAAGATCGCTTTTCTGGTCCTGTGCGAGCGCTTTTGTCGGGAACAGGTACAGCGCCCGTGCGTCCGGATCATCCAGCACCGTGCTGAGCACCGGCAAATGGTAGCAGAAGGATTTGCCGGAGGCTGTTGGCGTGACCGCCGTGAACGACCGCCCGGAGCGGGCCAGGTCGAACGCTTCCCGCTGATGCGAATAAAGGCGGCTGATTCCGCGGGATGCGAGGGATTTCTTCAGATCCGGATGCAGCGTATCCGGTATTTCCGCATAGCTCGCCGGTTTTTCTTCAAGGGTCCGCCAATGCCAGATCCGTTCCATGAATTCCCGGTCTGTTTTCATGGCTTCGATCAGTTCCGGAAATGTCTTTTTCGTTTTCATCTTTCTTCACCTGTTTCTTCGATTGCTCTGATCAGTGTCTGAAGCGTGTATTCCGCAGCCTGGATCGTCTGAATGAATCGCTTCTTCCCTGTTTCTTTATAGAAGCTTTGGACGATGAACTGCGTCATGCCGTCCGCAGCGTTTTCGATCTGGATGAAATGGATGTGCTTCGGCCGGTTTTGCCGGATGAAACGGTCCGCTTCCGTTTTCCATTCCTGTATTATAAGATGCCATTCATCGGCATATGGTTTTACTTCATTGAAAAAATCAGCTTCCGCATCCTGCTCCCGCTTTGAAAAGAAACGTTCACGGGATTCCCCGCATTCTTTCAGCAAAAGAACTGACAGCTCTGTTAGATTCATAAAATCTTGCCTCCTGATTCCAGTTTATCACACGTCACAGAGTCGACACAGCTGCGGAAACAGCAAGCCTTTTTAATAGGCTATCAGGGTCTTATCCTTTATTATATAAAAAGATTTGCCTGTGAAACTTTTGCCCCGGAATTCCGTCCAGTATCGTGTGGTATGATAAAGGCAGCGAGGTGATTTCAGATATGGGCATCAATTATCCGAACGGGAAGAAATTCACCCCCGCCGAAAATCCGCCAGCGCGGCAAAATAACGGGAGGAAGAAGCCGAAAAAGGACTTGTCCTTCAGCAACCGGGGAAAGACGCTCGAAGATGAGCTGAATGAATCGAATTCCTATTATTTATCCCGCGGCCAGGCAGTGATCCATAAAAAGCCGGTACCGCTCCAGATTGTCAAAGTGGACTATCCGTCACGGAACGCCGCAGTCGTCAGGGAAGCGTACTTCCGGACACCGTCCACCACTGATTACAACGGAGTGTGGAATGGGAAACACGTGGATTTTGAAGCGAAAGAAACACGGAACAAGACGTCATTCCCATTAAAGAATATCCATGAACATCAAATCCGTCATATGAAGCAAGTCTCGGACCAGGGCGGCGTCGCCTTCATGATCATCAGGTTCGCCATTCCGGACCGCTACTTCGCCATCCCGTTCCCGCTCCTGGAGTCTTCCTGGGAACGGATGCAAAAGGGTGGCCGCAAGTCGATCGGCCTGGACGAAATCGAAAAAGCCGCTGTGGAAATCAGTCCGGGGATGTACCCGCGACTCGACTACTTACCGGCTTTGGAACAGCTATTGGGAAAAACAGAAAGCGAGGAACAGTAAGTGAGCGAACGACCAACATCACGCAGTGACCGCAGAAGGTCCGCTGAAGCTCAAAATCGGGCAAAAAAGAAAAAGAAGAAGAAGGGCGGAAATTTTCTCCGCACACTCATTCTTGCCATAGTGGCAGCCGGTCTCCTGATTTTCATCGGAGGCGCAGGCCTGTTCGCCTATTATGCCAGCGATGCCCCGGAATTGGATGAGGAGCTGCTCCGTGATCCGATCACGCCGACCTTCCTTGCCGCGGACGGCGAAACAGAGATCCCTTACATCACTTCCGAAAAAAGGACTTATGTCGAATACGAGAATATTCCCAAGGTACTGGAAGATGCCATCCTGGCTACGGAAGACAACCGGTTCTATGACCATATGGGAATCGATCCGATCCGCCTCGGCGGTGCAGTGATCGCCAATATCACCGATGGTTTCGGATCTGAAGGCGCGTCGACGATCACCCAGCAGGTCATCAAGAATTCATTCCTGTCGAATGATAAAACGTTGAAACGGAAAGCGCAGGAAGCGTATCTTGCGTACCAGCTGGAACAGGAGTACGAAAAAGCAGAGATATTCGAAATGTATTTCAATAAGATCCTGATGTCCGGCAACATTTACGGCTTCGGGACAGCTTCCGAGCATTTCTTCGGTAAGCCGGTGAACGAGCTTGAGCTTCATGAAGCGGCGCTGCTGGCCGGGATGCCGCAGAGCCCGAACAATTACAATCCGTTCAAAAATCCGGAGGAAGCAGAGCATCGGCGCAATGTCGTCCTCAGCCTGATGGCGCAGCATGGGAAAATTACTGAAGCCGAAAAAGAGGCGGCGCAAGCGATTCCGGTTACGGACTCCCTCCTTCCGGAAGAACAGCGTCCGGAAGCGCCGGACGGTGATTACCGCGCGTTCATGGAATTGGTCGAAGATGAGCTGGAAACGCTCGAACTCGACGTCGATCTGAATGAAGGCCCGATCATCCACACGACGCTGGAACCTGAGGTCCAGCAGACGGTGAACCAAGTGATGGAATCGGACATCTTCTTCAATAATGAAGTGGAATCCGCATTGACGGTAGTCGATACGGATACGGGTGCGATCCGGGCGATCAGCGCCGGCCGCGATTATTCCGGTGACGTGCGCATCAACCGTGCCACGGCGACAGACAGACAGATCGGCTCCACCATCAAACCGCTGATCAGTTACGGTCCCGCGATCGAATACTTGGACTGGTCCACAGGCCATACACTCGTGGATGAAGAAATCACGTATACCGATTCAGAAAAGGTCATCCGGAACTTCGATGATGATTATCTCGGACCGATGACCATGCGCGAAGCACTTTATCGTTCCCGAAATGTCCCGTCCGTCAAGGCACTGAAGGAAGTCGGACCAGACCGTGCTGCTGAATTCACGCAGAAACTTGGACTCGATTTCGGACCGATTTATGAGGCGGCTGCGCTCGGTGCACCATCGCAGTACATTTCGACAGTGGAAATGGCCGGCGCGTTCGCGGCGTTCGGCAACGGCGGAACATTCACCGAGCCGCATACGATCACGAAAATCGTCACACGCGACGGTGCCGAACATGTGGTGAAACCTGAACCGGTGCGGGCGATGGAAGAAAGCACCGCATACATGATCACCGACATGCTCCGTGACGTCGTCGACCCCGATATCAGCGGCGCTTCGGGTGAAGCCGCTGCGGTGCCGGGAGTAGATATCGCAGGAAAAACCGGCACTTCCAATTACAATGAAGATGAACTGGCGGAGTACGGCCTTGGGTCTAACTTCGCACCTGACATCTGGTTCGCTGGGTATTCGCCGAACTATTCGATTTCCGTCTGGACAGGATATCCGACGAGAGCGAACGGCATCGACACAACCGTCCGGGAGCAGCGCACACAAGCCCAGCGGATTTTCGCTGAAGTGATGGGCGACATCTCCCAGGATGCCGGGCAGGAAGCGTTCACCCAGCCGGAATCAGTCGTCGAGCTTGAAATCGAAGAAGGATCCGATCCCCTCCGCCTTGCGAGCGATTATACGCCAGGCTACTTGAGAAGTTACGAACTGTTCAAAGAAGGCACAGAACCAACACGTGTTTCAAAACAGTTCATCCCAGTGGAACCGGCAGCTCCGACGGGACTCCGGGCGGACGTGGATGAGACAGCGCAGGCAGTCACACTCAGCTGGTCATTCCCGGAAGATCCGAGCGACATCCAATTCGTTGTATCGGTCAACGGTACCGTCATCACCTCAACCGGCAGCATGGAATACACCTACACCGGTCTTGAACCCGGATCCACGTACGATTTTTCTGTATTCGCCGTCCGTGACGGAGAGGAAAGCGATCCCGTCTCGGTCAGTGTCCAGATTGCGGAGCCGATCGAAGAACCGGAAGTGACGGAACCTGAAGAACCGGAAGCACCGCCTGAGGAACCTGAAGAACCGGCAGATCCTGAAACGGATGACGGCGAAAATGGTGAAGACGGCAATGGCGGCGGGACCGGCGATGGAGAAACTGACGACGGGGAAACCGGCGGAACTGATGGCGGAACCGGTGATAGCGGTTCCGAAGGGGAAACTGGTGAGGATCCTGAAACGGACGGCGGCGAAGAAGATGAAGCCGCCGCACAATCCGCCACCGAAAACAGCAATAGCAACAACGGCGGCTCGAACAGCGGCAGAGGCAGTGCCAATGAAAACAACGGCGAAAGCAATAGCGGCAGCAGCGCTGAAAACAACGAAGCCGACGGACAAGATTGATACGCGCCCCCCTCCCGACAATGGGAGGGGGTTTTTGTTGGTATTTGATTACATAATAATATTACCAGTAAAATGCGACTGAAGGATGGCAGCAATCGGACTCACGAAAAAAGGCTGCCCGCCACCGGGTCAGCCCTTATAATCCCTATTTTTCAGCTGCGCTTGTTTTGAAGCGACTTTCTTGCCCATTTCCGAAAACAACTCATCCAGCTGCAGGAACGCTGCATAGTTTTCCGATCTCGATTTGATGAACTCGAGCCGTTCTTCTCCATTGACCGGGACTGCGCCAAAGACTGAGCAGGAAGCAAGAAGCCGCTCATAGAGCACGAGCGCTTCGGTCATCCTGCCCGCTGCCCGGCTATCTCTCTGCCGGTGCAGTTCCGTCAGTTCCGTACGCATGTCCTTCCATTCTGCAAATAAAGCTTCCACTTGCTGCTCATTCAGTTTCTGTCGCGGCATGCCATTTTACCAGCCCTTTTTTGTCCCGTTTGTGTCCTTCCCTGCAATGATCGAAAAGCGGACAGATATGGCAAAGCGGACTTTGTGCTTTACAGTGATATCTTCCGAAAAAAATCAGCTGATGATGCGCTCTCGACCACCGTTCCCTCGGTGTTTTTTTCATCAGTGTCTCTTCGACTTCCCTTGGCGTATCCTTCCAGCGGCAGACACCCAGTCGTTTGGATACCCGTTCCACATGGGTGTCGACGGCCAGGGCGGGAACACCGAAAGCGACGGAAACGACGACATTGGCCGTTTTGCGGCCGACACCCGGAAGCTTCGTGAGCTCATCCCTGTCTTCCGGCACTTCTCCGCCGTATTCCTCCAGCAGGATCCGCGAGAGCCCTTGGATATTTTTCGCCTTATTCCGGTACAGGCCGATGGAACGGATATCCTGCTGCAGTTCCTCCACCGGCACGGATAGATAATCTTCAGGTGTCTTATATTTCTCGAATAGTTTCGGTGTGACTTTATTGACTAAAGCGTCCGTACACTGCGCAGAAAGCAGAACAGCAATGACCAGCTCGAACGGATTGCTGTGGACCAGTTCACAATGGGCATCCGGGAACATTTCGTCCATTTCTTCAAGGCATTCCTGCCAGTCTTTTTTCGTCATCACTGCTAACCACCGCCTAGTTCCGGTCTTCGAGCCAATTATAGAACTCAACCTTTTTCTTGCCGCTCTGAACGGGAAGAGCATGGACGTTCTTTTCCCGGAAAGACACGGCGTGTTTTGAGACATCCTTCGTGGATTTTATGTTTTTCTTTTTCCACTCGAACAGGATCCGGTCTATGTATCGCAGGCTCAGTTTCTGGGAGAGGACCGCTTCCTTCAGGGCCATCCGGATCACATCCGGCGTATGCCCGTCCTGATCGATCCACATGGTGATCGTCTCCGATTCGATCGGCGACAGGAAGCGTCCGAATTCCTGCTCGAAAAGCTGGAAAATCTCCCCCTCCTGCTGCTTTTGTTCTTCTTCTTCGTCTTCAGCCTGTTCCATGGCAATGGAATCGAGGAGCCTGTCCCAGAGGGGCTGCAAACTCATCCGCTCTGTGACGATCCCTTCATTCTTCTCGTGTTCGATCATCAGTAAATTGCGCTGCATCATGTTCTGCAGCATGGCTGTAACTGAACTCTGAGGCGTCTGCATCCGTGCGGCGATTTCGTCCGGTGTCGGAAAAGGATTTCCCGATTGCTGAAACGCATGCACGTGCAGCAGCAGCATCGCTTCGCTGTCTGAAATGTTCAGTCCCTTGTAGAACTGAAAAAAAAGCTGGGAAATGCTCACATTTCCCTGCTCAATCCAGCTGCGAAGCCGGTTACGCTGTTGCATCCCCGACTCCCCCTTTCTTTTTCTGTTCATTTTTGCAAATGGTATCACTGAACTCGCTTCGGCGCTCCGGGGATGGCTCTCGCCATAAGCTCAGCTGCTTCGCACCGCTTCGCGGGCTCCACGCGGAACTTACGTCTCCGCCTACTCTCGGGAAGGCACCTTCGCTTGATAAATACGCTGGATACTACTGATTCTTAGAAGAAAGAGCGGCAGGCGGCGACTCCAACGGGAAAAGCGGGCCAGGCGAGACACCGCAGGGCAAAGTTCGAGGAGGCTTGCGGACCGTCCGCGGAAAGCGTCCGCCTGAAGCGATTTCTTCCAGCAAGTAGTTGAAGAACCCTTTTAAGGGTACAACCGGTTCAGGAGGCGCGGGAACGGAATGGTCTCACGGACATGTTCCGCGCCGCTGATCCAGGCGACTGTCCGCTCCAGCCCAAGGCCGAAGCCTGAGTGCGGGACAGCGCCGTACTTCGACAGTTCCAAATACCATTTATACGCTTCTTCATCCAGTTTATGCTCTTCGATGCGATTCTTCAATAGGTCGAAATCATGAATCCGTTCTGAACCGCCGATAATTTCCCCGTATCCTTCCGGTGCAATCAAATCAGCACACAGGACCACGTCGTCCCGTTCCGGGTGCGGCTGCATATAAAACGGCTTAATGCCGATTGGGTAATTCGTTATAAAAACCGGCATGTCGAAACTTTCCGCAATCGCTGTTTCATGAGGGGCACCGAAATCATCCCCCCACTCGATGTCATCGAATCCCTGCTCGTTGAGGAACTTTACAGCATCGTCATAAGAAATGCGCGGGAATGGAGCCTTAATCTTTTCGAGCTTGGATGTGTCGCGTTCTAGCCGTTCGAGTTCGAGCGGGCAGTTCTTAAGCACGGACTGCACAATATGCGCAACATACTGCTCCTGCACTTCCAAGCTTTCCGCGTGTTCCGTGAAAGCCATTTCCGGCTCGATCATCCAGAATTCGATCAGATGACGGCGGGTCTTCGATTTTTCAGCCCGGAAGGTCGGACCGAAAGAGAATACTTTACCGAGTGCCATCGCGGCCGCTTCCATGTAAAGCTGACCGGACTGGGACAAATAAGCATCCTCTTCGAAGTACTTGGTCGCAAACAGTTCAGATGTGCCTTCAGGCGCCGAGCCTGTTAAAATCGGCGGATCCACTTTGACAAAACCATTGTCATTGAAAAATTCATAAGTGGCCCGGATGATTTCATTCCGGACTTTCATGATCGCGTGCTGTTTCCGCGACCGCAGCCATAAATGGCGGTTGTCCATCAGGAACTCTGTGCCATGCTCTTTCGGTGTGATCGGGAAATCGGTCGCCTCGTGAATGAGTTCGATGCCGCTGACCGCGAGTTCATAACCGAACGAGGAGCGGCTGTCCTCTTTCACTTCGCCGGTAATATAGAGGGAAGATTCCTGGGTTAGCGCTTTTGCGGCTGCAAAGATTTCTTCCCCCGCCTCCGCTTTGACGACGACCCCCTGCACAAAGCCTGTGCCGTCACGCAGCTGAAGGAATGCGATTTTCCCGCTTGAGCGCTTATTGGACAGCCATGCCCCGATTTTCACTTGTTCTCCTGTAAATTTCGGCATTTCTGCAATCGTGATTTTATGCATAGGTTGATTTTCCTCCAAATCTGTCAATCATCTTTCTTGCCACTTTTCTTCTGTAAACCGGCGGATTCTCTTCACCGCTTCGGTCAGCTGATCCATCGATGTCGCATAGGACAAGCGGATCGTATCCGGAGCTCCGAATCCGGAACCCGGAATGACGGCGACGTTCGCTTCTGTCAGAAGCGCGGCCGCATATTCATCAACAGAAGCATAGCCGGTATTCGCGGCCGCTTCCGACACATCCGGCAAGAGGTAAAAAGCGCCTTGCGGTTTGAGCACCTTGAATCCCGGTATCGAAGCGACTTCCGGATAAATGGCGTCCAACCGTTCTTCGAAAGCGCTCCTCATTTCTTCGACAGCGGCTTGGGGGCCCGTGTAGGCCGCAATCGCAGCGTATTGGGAAGTGGTCACCGGGTTGGAAGTGGAATGGCTCGCGAGGTCGGTCATGGCCTTGATCACTTCGGGATCCCCCGCCGCAAACCCGATCCGCCAGCCCGTCATGGAATGCGATTTCGATACCCCGTTGATGACGATGGTCCTCTTTTTCGCATCCGCCGACAATTCGGCTATCGAGACGTGGCTCACGCCCCCATAAAGCAATTTTTCATAAATTTCATCTGAAATGATCCAAATGTCCTTCTCTTTGCAGACTTCAGCCAGCTCTTCGAGTTCCTGCCGGGTATAGACCATCCCGGTCGGGTTGCTCGGTGAATTGAGGATGACTGCTTTCGTCGTCCCGCTGACGGTCTGAGCAAGCTGCTCCGGCGTTATTTTATACGCTGTTTCAGCCGATGCAGTTATGTAGACAGGCTTGCCTCCGGCGAGTTTGACCTGTTCCGGGTAACTGACCCAGTATGGAATCGGGATGATCACTTCATCACCCGGATCCAGCAGGACTTGGAACAGCGTATACAGGACGTGCTTCGCTCCGATTCCCACCATGATTTCCCCTCGGTCATACGACAGGCCCTGATCATTCTTCAATTTGTCCGCTATCGCTTCTTTTAATGCCGGCAGTCCTCCTGAAGGCGTATATTTTGTCTGGCCTTCCTTCATGGATTGCCATGCGGCTTCCAGAATATGGTCAGGGGTGTTGAAATCCGGTTCTCCTGCACCGAGACCGATGACATCCGCTCCCTGTGCTTTCAGTTCCTTCGCTTTTGCTGTAATCGCCAGTGTCGATGATGGCGTCAGTGCATTGACCCGCTGTGCAAGTTTTCCCACCGTCTCCCGCTCCTCTCACAAATTCAGAATCCGCTCCCGCCAGGAGCCGTCTTCCGCGCTGATATAGATGTAATTCAATTTCCCTGAATCCAGGAATGCGACTTCCCAGACCGGTCTGCCGTTGCCCGGCCCCAGTCTGACATGGAGAAGCTCAGGATTTTCAGCCTCCGCTAATGCTGTAGCCGCCGCCTGTTCGGCCTGGATCGCTCCCTCCAATGAAAAAACAGTCATCTCGCCTTCTTCAGATACGAAGACGGCGGTTTTCCCGCCATCGGGTCCAGTTCCGATGACGGTGACTGTCTGGTTCTTGCCATTATAGATCATCGATTCTTCCACGTTTTCCAGCAGCCCTGCTTCCAGCACCGCTTTTTCAGCAGCCGTTTCTTCAGCGCGGAATGGCTCCGCAGCCTGAAATGCACTGAAGACTGCTCCAATCAGTGCCAAAAGCACAAGAAAAGCGCCGATGAATTTGAACCACCACTTCATCAGCGGCTACGTCCGGTAAATAGTAAAAATCGCTTTTTCTTTATCGTCTTTATCAAGTGCCAGTCCGAACATAAGGTCATCATTCTTCAGCGTCCGGTTCAGGACATCGACGACCTTGTAGAGATCCGGCTGATAATCCACGGTAACTGTAGAAAGTACTTCGATTTTCGATTCCATCGCTATATCCATCCTTTTCATTTCATCCACCCTCATTATACCAGTCTTCAATGGAAGAGACCATCTTTTCAAGTGTCACATTCGCCGTCGGAACCGGCGGCAGCGCCCGGAGGAATTCAGGTCCGTAAGATTTCGTATGGATCCGGCGATCAAGCACAATGAAGAGTCCCCGGTCTCCTTTCGATCGGATAAGTCTGCCGAACCCTTGCCGGAGACGGATGACCGCTTCCGGAAGAGCATGGGCTAGAAACGGATTTTTCCCTTGAGCCATGAGTCTTTCCGATCTCGCCGTATATACCGGATCGTCAGGCGACGTGAATGGAAGACGGACGACGACGACCGCCCGCAGGGCATCCCCCGGCACATCCACTCCTTCCCAAAAACTGTTCGTCCCGAACAGGACCGATTTGCTGAACCGCTGGAATGATTTCAATAGACGCATCCGGCTCCCGGAGGACAATCCTTGGGCAAACAGCATATATTCGTCCAGCAGGCCGCTGTCCTGGATCAGCTCCACTGTCCGACGGAGCATATCCTGTGAAGTGAAAAGGACGAAACAGCGTCCTTCTGTCACCAGGACCGTCTGAGTGACTGCATCGGCCACCGCTTCAATGTAATCGGATTGCGGAACTTGCCGGATATCAGGCATATCTTCTACAACATAGACCCTGGCCCCTTCATAAAATTCCGGTTCCGGCTCGAACCGGATGAGAGGAACGCTGTCAGCAATCCCCAGCTGCCGCAGGATGAAGCGTTCGTCTGCCGGCACTGTCATAGTGCCCGAAAGGAGGACAATCCCATATTTGTTCCGGAGTGGCCCCAATACGTTGTTCACCGGGTCCGTCACTTCGAACGGCCGGTTGTAGACGGCGAGGCTGTTCGGCAGGCTTCTCAAGTCCCCTTCCGCCCACGAAATATCTTCCGCGGCCGGAAACACGAAAATATCGGCAAGTGCGATGGTATTTTCCGCGATTTCTTCTGTCCAGTAACGCCAGTCATTCAGTATGACATGCTGGCTGATCTCCAGTTCCGTCAGGCTGTCTGCTCGGCTGAGCAGCGTCCGTGAAAGATCGATCCAGCTGTTCAGGAGTTTGAACATCACCATCATTTCCGTCTCCTGCCGGCCGATTGAACTGAGGGGGAACGACCATTTTTTCTGTCTGCTGTTCCCTGCCGACTGGATGAAACGGGCGGACAGGGTGCCGCTGATCTGATCGAATTTTTCCGATATCCGGTTAAACAGGTACTCGAGGCGCAGCAGTTCATGTTCCGCTGCGATGCCGGTTTGTTGAGAAACCGCCAAGAATCGTGTGAACAGCTGTTCATCTTCCGAATTGCCGATTTGCCCGAAAATATATTTCCAGTTCGTATAGACGAATGTCCGCTTTTTTTTCGACAGGGCAGCCTGTATGAGCTGATGCGCTTCATCGACAATGAGTGATGCCGGCTTCTCCCCGAGTCCCCCGCCAAGCAGGAAAGCATGATTGGTCACAACGATATGTGCTGTTGCCGCTTTTTTCCTTGCGCGGTCATAGAAGTCCAGTTCCCGTTCTTCTTTCACAGGAGTCCGCATATGTGAACGCCGCATCTTATCAAGTACCAGTTGGCCGCCGCCGGAAACGTTCAGTTCGGTAAGATCTCCGACAGAAGTGGAAACGAGCCAGACAAGCACCTGCATCAGTGTAAAGGTTTCGTCATACGATTCATCGTCGCTGGCCAGCTGCTCGCTCAGCCGCTGCAGGTCGAGATAATGGCTCATACCTTTGACTAGCGCGATCGACAACGGATGGCCGACACATTCTTTCACGATCCGGCCCTCGTTGCGCAGGAGCTGTTCCTGCAGATGGGTCGTGTATGTACTGATGATGACCTGTTCGCCGCTGGAAAGCGCGTACTCGGCGGCAGGAAGCAGGTAGCCGATTGTCTTCCCCATCCCGGTCGCCGCTTCCATTACGACTTCCTCTTTTTGAGCAAGGGCGCGGCTGACGGTCCCGATCAGCTTTTCCTGGCTCTCCCGATATTCGAAGTACGGCATAGTTTTTGAAAGCAGCCGGACCGGATCGGACTGTCTTTCGTACCGGAGGGGTCGGACTGATTCCTCTTGTTCGGGAAGCTTCAGCGGAATTCCTTTGAAGGAGGTATGGGCACTTCCAACAGCGGACCGGTCTTTCATTGAAAGTATACGGAAAAGCAGGGACGAAATGTCTGATCTCAGACCGAACGACCGTTTGTGGAGAAGCTCCAGTGTCCGGAAGGGCAGCGAGGAAAGTTTTTTTTCAGTCTCCATGAACAGCTTGGCCGTCGCAACCGCATCTTCATCGGCGCGGTGGGCGGAGCTGAGCGGAATTCCAAGCTCGCTTGCAATGTCCTGCAGCTTATAACTGAACGCGGTCGGAAAGGCGAGTCGGGAAAGTTCGACCGTATCCACCACCAAACCCCGCCAACGAGCGATGCCTGCACGCTGAAATTCAGCATTGAGGAAGGTAAGATCGAAATCCGCGTTATGGGCCACGAAAATGGCATCTTCCAAGGTTTCGCGGATTTCTGGAGCCACCTCTTCAAAAAGGGGAGCGGATTCCACATCTTCATTCCGGATTCCTGTCAGTTCCTGAATGAAGGCCGGAATCTTTTGTTCCGGATTGATGAACGTGCTGAATGTCTGGATAATTTTTCCATCCGAGACAGTCACCATCCCGATCTGGATGATGCGTCCGCCCTTTGAAAGGGAACTCCCGGTCGTTTCCAGGTCGACGACTATGTATGTTGGGGCTTCCATTGAATTCCCCTCTTTCATTATGGATTACGTTGAAAATTGTAACACAAGAGACAGGTTCCCGGTGTACTGAAGCGACAGTGACCTGCATCCGGTTTCCGGAACCAAAAGAAAACGGCTGGAGCCCCAGAGCCCTCAGCCGAATATTCGTTTACATGACAGTCGCTTCCGGCTCATAACTGATCGTTTCCCGGATCCGGTTATCGCCGTCCATGATCAGTACGGTCGGCTTGTGTTCTTTCGCCTTTTCGTCCATGACATATGCATAAGACAGGATGATGACTACATCGCCTTTTTGGACGAGCCGGGCAGCGGCACCGTTGACACAGATCACGCCGGAACCGCGCTCCCCCGCAATGATGTAAGTCTCGAACCGTGCGCCATTGTTATTGTTGACGACATGCACTTTTTCATTCGGCAGCATGCCTGCAGCATCGAGCAGGTCCGAATCGATGGTGATACTGCCGACATAATTCAGGTCGGCCTGCGTTACGGTCGCCCGGTGGATTTTAGAATTCAGCATCATTCGAAGCATGGGGATTCTCCTTTAAGTGTAATAATAGATTGTCGATGAGCCGGGCCTTGCCGAACTGGACAGCGACGGCGAGAACTGCCGTTCCTTCCGGCTTTTCCTGAAGTTCCGGATAACTCAGGAATTCCACATAGTCGATCGTTCCGGACGTGTTATTTTCGATATGACGGCGGACTGCCGGTACCGGATCCCTTCCTTCCAGCACCGCTTCCCGGCCGAGTTTCAGCGCCTCATAGAGGGCAGGCGCTTCCATGCGTTCCCGATCAGACAAATAGATGTTACGGGAACTTTTGGCAAGCCCGTCTTCTTCCCGGACAGTGGCCCCCCGACGGATCGTCACAGGAAAATCATAATCCTGCACGAATTTTTCGATGATCGCCAGCTGCTGGGCATCTTTTTGGCCGAAATAAGCCCGGTCGGCACCGGTCAAGTGGAACAGCTTCGTCACGACTTTCAGCACGCCATCGAAATGACCGGGCCTGCTCTTTCCGCATAACCGTTCCGCCTGCCGGCCGGCGCGTATCACTGCGCCAATTTCAGAAGGATACATCTCTTTTGGGGAGGGCGCAAAAAATGCATCCGCACCGGCCGATTCGGCCAGTCTGATATCTTTCGGCAAATCCCGCGGATACCGATCAAAGTCCTCTCCAGGTCCGAATTGGGCAGGATTGACGAACACGCTGACGATCACCGCGCCGTTTTCCGTTTTCGCCTGCCGGATGAGGGACAGGTGCCCCTCGTGCAGGAATCCCATTGTCGGCACGAAACCAAGAGTCAGTCCTTCCGCTTTCCGTTTATTCACCCAGCTTTTCAGCCCGGCTTTCGTTTCAATGACTTTCATTTTGTTTCTCCGTACAGCTGGAGAAGTTCCTCTTCTTCCATGGAGAATTGATGTTCCGCTGCCGGGAATGCACCGCTTTTCACTTCGGCCGCATACTTGGCAAGCCCTTCTGCCATGCCGGCTCCCGCGTCTGCATAAGACCGGACGAATTTGGGCACATGATGCGACCCGTACCGCACTGTGTCGTGATAAACCAGGACCTGGCCGTCCGTCCCGGCGCCCGCTCCGATCCCGATCACCGGGATTGAAAGGCTTTCAGAGATTTTCCGGGCAAGCTGGTGGGGAACGCATTCGAGGACAAGCATACAAGCGCCCGCTTCTTCACAGGCAAGCGCATCCGCCAGGAGCTCCCTGGCAGCTTCGGCCGTCTTACCCTGTACCCTGTACCCGCCGATGACACCTGCGCTCTGCGGCAGGAGGCCAAGATGCGCGACAACCGGGATCCCTGTTCGGGTCAAGAGCCGGATGACTTCGATGATTTCGCCGCCGCCTTCGAGTTTCAGCGCTTCCGCGTTTGTTTCCTGGAAGATCCGCACAGCGTTTTCCAGTGTCCGGTCGGTGCCTCCATGGAAGGAACCGAACGGCATATCGACCACCAGGAAAGTATCCCCCGCCCCTTTTCTGGCCGCTTTACCGTGGTGGATCATATCGCTGACCGTCACCGGAACGGTCGAATCATACCCGAGCACGACCATGCCGAGCGAATCGCCGACCAGCAGGACATCGATGCCCGACGCCTCCGCAATTTTCGCTGAAGGATAATCATAAGCGGTCAGCATTGCGATCTTTTCGCCTTCTTTTTTCATTTTTTTCAATGAAGCGGTTGTTTTCATTCGCTGTTTCTCTCCTTTCTTAAGGAGAAAACCCATATGAAAGCCCTTCTGTTCCGAATGGACAGAAGGGCAGAATTTACACAATCGGGTTCCTCCGTCCCTGTCATGAAAGATCAAGGCAGATATATTCTGTTGCGCTTAACGGTAATGCCGGTGCAGTTCCGGAATGGATACTGCCCTTAGTGATACTATAGCAAACGCGATTGTAGAGCTCAATTAATCAGAAGCAAGTTCTATATCCGCAGAATAAATCTGATGAATCTTTCCGTCATCGGTCTTCAGCTCAAGGACGCCATCCGGAGTGATTCCCATCGCCAGCCCTTCGAGGACTTCCCGCGGAGAGGAAGCGCGGATCCGTTTTCCAAGCGTGACGGAGTACCCTTCCCAGAGGGATTTCAACGGAGTGAAACCTTGGCTGATGTACAGTTCCGTATACCGTTCTAGGTGGCGGAATATCGACCGGATCAAGTCCTGCCTGCTGACCGCCTCCCCTTTCCCGATGCGGAGCGAAGATGCGATACCTTGCACCTCCTCCGCAAAATCGCCGCGTTCCTGATTGACATTCAGCCCGATTCCGATGATCAGTGCATGGATCCTGTCCATATCCGCCTGAAGTTCCGTCAGGATGCCTGTGCATTTGCGTCCATTCAGCAGGATGTCGTTCGGCCATTTGATTTCCGGCCTCAGTCCCGTCGTTTCCTCAATGGCCCTCACTACCGCAACTGCTGTGACAAGTGTGAATTGCGGAGCTTTCTGGGGCGGAACATCCGGCCGGAGAATGACGCTCATCCAAATTCCTTTCCCGAATGCCGAATCCCATGGCCTGGCCAGTCTTCCCCTGCCGGCTGATTGGCTTTCCGCCAGCACAGCTGTGCCGCCCGGTGCCCCTTCCTGCGCCAGCTGATGGGCAATGATCTGTGTAGACACAACTGTTTCATGGTAATCAATACGGCGGCCTATGTACCGGGTATCCAGTCCCGGCTGGATGACTTCAGGTTTGAGGGAATCCGGCACACCGCTGAGGATATATCCTTTCTTTTTGACCGAATGGATGTCATATCCTCTCGACTGCAATTCTCTGATATGTTTCCAGACAGCGGTGCGGGAAATCCCGAACTCATCGGCGAACTGCTGGCCGGATACCGCTTCGCCCCCAGCTTCAATCAGGCGCCTGGCCAGCTGGTCTGTGATTGTTATATTCATCGAGGAACCAATCCTTTATTTGAACTTTGTCATTTGCTAATTCCCTTTCCACCACTTTGCGTTCAATGACGGCCAGCCACTCCCGCAGCCAAGGTCCCCGGCCGGCGCCGGTCCACTCCAGCAAATCGGTTCCGTCCACTGCGAGTTCGGATTTCGACTGGATGGGCAATGTCCGCTTCGCCACTTCGACGGCGATCCGTCTGTCCGACAGCTTCGCTGCATGTTCCAATTCCTCTGCGGTATGGCTGTAGAGCACCCAGCTGTCCCATGATTCTTTCCGAGCCGCGCTGAGGATTCCTCGGAGGAGCTTTTTTTCTTTATTCGAAAACTTATACGGCCATACCGCTTCCGCTTCCGCATGCTGCTTCAGCAGCAAAAACGCCCAGCCGGTGACAGGTGCAGCCATCTTTTCGGGATAATCCGCCGGAACTTCGGTAAACAGGAAACCCGCCGGAAGGAATGACGGCATGCCCGATGCCGCCAGGAACGCGAGTCCTTTTTTGGCGTGCGCGCCTGTCAGCAGCTTATCCAGTTCCGTTTTGATCCGTTCGATGGCGATCGCCTGGATCCGTCGGGCATTCATCCGCAGCGAATCTGCTGTCCGGCCGTCCAGTTCGAAACCGAGCTGACCGGCGAACCGGACGGCCCGGAGCATCCGGAGAGCGTCTTCCCGGAACCGCTCATCCGGATCGCCCACTGCGCGGATCACTTTCCGGTCGAGGTCCAGCTGTCCTTCGAATGGGTCAATCACTTCATGGTTCTTCGTCAGTGCCATGGCATTGATCGTGAAATCCCTTCGCCGCAAATCTTCAGTCAAGGACGTGATGAATTCGACGGAATCCGGACGACGGCTGTCTGAATAGCCGCTTTCCGTCCGGAAAGTCGTCACTTCGATTCCTGCGCCGCCGGCAAGGACCAGGACGGTCCCATGGCTGATGCCCGTATCGGCTGTACGGGGGAACAGTTTTTTCACTTGTCCGGGAAGCGCATCGGTCGCGACATCGACATCCGACGGAGATTTCCCGAGCAGCAGATCCCGGACGGCTCCGCCGACGATATAAGCCTCAAATCCCGCTTTCTCCAGTTCATTAATGATTTCCTTGGCTGATTCCATTTCTTTCATGACTGTCCCATCACTTTCATGTACAACTCCTCATATGCCGACAGGATGGCAGAAGAATGAAAGCGCCGGGCGACCGTCTGCAGCGCCCCGTTCGTCATGTCCTTGTACACGTCTTGCTGCGTCAGCATCCCGATCGTCTTTTCTGCCGCCACGCGGAAATCGCCGACCGGCACAAGGAAGCCATTTATGCCGTCTTCCACCACTTCCGGAATGCCGCCGGCACGCGTGGCGACGCATGGCACCCCGCAAGCCATCGCTTCGAGCAGGACCAGTCCGAACGACTCCTTCTCGGACATGAGCAGCATGACATCACTCAAGTTGTAAAGTTCGGCCAGCCCATCCTGTTTCCCGAGAAGCAGGATTTCTTTTTCCAGCCCGAGTTCTTTACGCAGCCCGATGATCCGGGTCATTTCCGGACCGTCCCCGACCAGGATCAGTTTGGCACCGATCCGCTCCCGCACAAGCTGAAACGTCCTGACGACGTCTTCCACCCGCTTCACTTTCCGGAAGTTGGAAACGTGAATCAGGACTTTTTCATCTTCCCCGATGCCAAGTTCTTTCTTCAGCGCAGCTTCATCTTTCGGCCGGTATTCCCGCTCATCAACGAAGTTATGTATCGTGACAATCTCTTTTTCTGTACCGATCAGTTCCGCTGTCTGCTTCTTCAGCGAATCGGAAACGGCCGTCACGGCATCCGATTTTTCGATGCCGTAGCGGATCGCTCCCTGAAGGGAGGAATCATAGCCCAGGACCGTGATATCCGTCCCATGGAGCGTCGTGACGATTTTCGTCTCGGGTCTGCCGGCCATCTCCCTGCCTAAGATCGCACAGACCGCATGCGGGATTGCGTAATGGACATGCATGAGGTCGAGCTGTTCATTTTCAATCACTTCCGCGATTTTATTGGCAAGCGCGATATCATAAGGTGCGTACTGAAAAACGGAATAACTGTTCACTTCCACCTGATGGCTCGTGATGTTCGAGTTGATCTTGTTCAGACGGAAAGGCATTCCGGAGGTAATGAAGTGGACATCATGCCCTTTTTCAGCAAGCAGTTTCCCGAGTTCCGTGGCGATTACGCCCGAACCGCCCACTGTCGGATAACACGTGATGCCGATTTTCAGCTTTTTCAATCCGTTTGCCTCCTATTCGTCATTCCGCCGGATGAGCCGCCAGTCGAAAAAGCCGGCCTCCAGCCCTTTCAGTAAAACTTCCGCAGTACCCATATTCGTGGCAAGGGGCACTTCGTAGACATCTGCCAGGCGGATCAGGGCCGAAACATCCGGCTCGTGCGGCTGGGCAGTCAGCGGATCCCTGAAAAACACGATCAAGTCCATCCGATTTTGTGCGATCGACGCGCCGATCTCCTGATCTCCGCCAAGCGGACCGGATTTGAAGCGGGTGACATCCAGACCGGTCTCGTCAATGATCCGAAGCCCGGTGGTCCCGGTGGCGAAAAGATCGTGCTTACTAAGGATCGTTTTATAAGCGATGATGAATTCGATCAATTTGTCTTTTTTTTCATCATGCGCAACGAGCGCAATGTTCAGCTTATTTTTTTCCATCGTCGCCTTCCTTTCTCGTCCACCGATTTTTGTCCCGTGTCCTGAATTTCTCCATGACCCGGTCGTGCGCTTCCGCGAGATCGATTCCAAGGGAATTCGCCATGCAGATCAGGACGAACAGAAGATCGCCCATCTCCTCTTCCACTGTTTTCTGCTCCTCTTCCGGCTTTTTTTGTTTGGGTCCATATACATGGCTCACTTCCCGTGCAAGTTCGCCCAATTCTTCGGTCAGCCGGACGGTCAGCTCCATCGGAGTGAAATACCCTTCCTTGAACTGGCTGATGTAATCATCCACGTCATTCTGTAATTCCTTCACCGTCTTGGTGCTGTCCATGCTATCACTCTCCTCATTTAAGAGTAATTAAAGCGGGGCGTGTTGTCAAAATGCGACGGATGGCACATAATACAACAGGAGCAACCGTTGAGGGGGAATTGTCTTGCTACAGGGAATCCGGATCAAAAATGTTTTATTCATTCTGTTGGGGGCCGCCATTTTCAGTTTCGGCCTTGTCCACTTCAATATCCAGAATGAACTCGGTGAAGGCGGGTTCACGGGAATCACGCTTATTTTGCTGTTCCTGTTCGATTTGGACCCGGCCGTCATGAATCTTGTATTGAATATCCCGCTGTTTTTCATCGGCTGGAAACTTCTCGGGCGGAAAGTCTTCATTTACACACTGATCGGAACATTTGCGGTTTCCGCGTTTCTGAAAGTGTTCCAGATCTATGAGATCCGAATCGATTTGGATGGCGATCTCCTGCTTGCCGCTCTGTTTGCCGGCGTCTTTATCGGCATAGGACTCGGCATCATTTTCCGGTATGGAGGCACGACCGGCGGCGTGGATATCCTCGCCCGTCTCAGCTTGAAATATATCGGCTGGAGTATGGGGAAAACCATGTTTTTGTTCGATGCGATGGTCATCCTTCTCTCCCGGCTCACGTTTCTCGATAACAAGACGATGATGTACACGCTCGTCGCCGTTTTCGTGGGCGCACGGGTGATCGACTTCGTTCAGGAAGGTGCATATGCAGGCCGGGGTGCCATGATCATTTCGGATGCCCAGGAAACGATTGCAAGCCGCATCACGAAAGAGATGGACCGCGGTGTCACTGTCCTCCGGGGATATGGCCATTTTTCCAAAGCGGAACGGGAAGTGCTGTATTGTGTCGTATCGAGAAACGAAATCGTGCGGCTGAAAAACATCATCACGTCGGTGGATCCGCACGCCTTCGTTTCGCTCATTGAAGTGCATGACGTGATGGGGGAAGGGTTCACACTGGACGAACAAAAACGGCCGCTGGACTGAAAAGCCTGTCGGTATGTCGAAAACACATCGTTTCAATACGAAAAGACCGCCCGGGATTTTCCGGTGCGGTCTCTTTTTTATTCCCGATTCATTCCTGTGTAGAGCAGGATAAGACGGAGCAGTTCGAGTACAGCGACTGCAGTGGCTGCCACGTAGGTCATCGCCGCCGCGTTCAGTACTTTTTTCGCGGATTTCTCTTCCGTGTTGCGGATGATTCCCGTTGAAACGAGCTGGTCCATCGCCCGGTTGGAAGCATTGAATTCGACAGGAAGCGTGACGAATTGGAACAGGACTCCGACCGCCAGCAGGATGATTCCGATCAGCAGCATATTCGTCGCATAGGAGAACAGCCCGATCATAATGAAAATCCAGGAAGCGTTGGATGAGATATTAACGAGCGGCACCATCCGATGGCGGAATCGCAGGAATGCATAGTCCTGTGCGTCCTGGATGGCGTGGCCGACTTCATGGGCAGCGACTGCTGTCCCGGCGACCGATGGCTCATGGTAATTATGCGGACTGAGCGCGACCGTTTTCGTTACCGGGTTATAGTGATCACTGAGCATCCCACGGCTCTCGACCACCTTCACATGATGGAGGCCGTTTTCGTCGAGGATCTGCCGTGCCACTTCCGCACCGGTCCGGCCGGAAGTCGATCTGACTTTCGAATACTTGTTATACGTGTTTTTCAGCTTGAACTGCGCCCACAGCGGGATGATCAGCAGCAGGATAAAATAGAGGATAAACATCGCCATTTCTATTTTTTCCGTCCTTTCTGTCTCTTTGAACTTACCTTAATTATACGTGTCAACATCAGGAATGGTCAATCGATTGGCCCTGCTGCCGGCTAAACTTCACTGCGAATCCGGCAATCAGGATGCAGGCGACAGACAGCCAGAAGGTGAAGTAGCCGATTTCATTCGCATGCTGTTCCAGCACCCGATATATCGGCATTTGACCGAAGACGTAATCGATCACGTCATTATGCAGCGTCCAGACAGCCGCAATTCCGACCGACAGGAAACCGAACCGGTAGAACGGGAGATACAGGATGGCCTGGACCGCCATCGCGAAATGGGAAACGACAAGCATCCATCCCATCCAGCCGATAGACCCGAGCTCTGCGAGGGTCAACAGGTTCATGACGACCGCCCACAGCCCATATTTGACGAGTGTCACGACTGCAAGCGCTTCGATGAGCGGTGCATGTTTGCCGAACAGCCAAAATCCGACGGCAATTGTAAAGAATAGGCTCGCCGTCGGACTGTCCGGAACGAACACGAGAAATATCGGATCTGTAATGGCCAGCTGGCCGCCATACCATATGTAGCCGTAAATGGTTCCGAACAAGTTTACGGTAAACAGCAAGAGGAGGAATGGGCGGTACATCAGCCACTCCGTGAAAACAGGCAATTTCCCCTTCATAACTTCCCCCTTTTTATTTTTTCATCAACACTTTTCCATGAGGCGGCAGGCCGGGACTCGGCCTTACCGCCATTTTGGATAAACAAAAAGAGTCAGTTTCCTGACTCTTTCTGCTTTATTCTTCGTCTCCGAGTGTTGCGATGAATTCTGCCAGCACTGCCAGTTCTTCTTCGGAACCGGTCCAGGATGGCGGCATCGCCACCACGTCATTCTTCGTGATTCCGTTGACCGCGATCTCGGCGATTTCCTCGGCTGTCTTTTCGGTCGTAACGAGCGCCGGTCCTACTCCGCCTTCCAGGTTTTCACCGTGGCAGTTGATACAGGTAGCGTTCGCATAAATCTGATAGCCTTCCGACTCTTTGTCGATCGCGACTTCTTCCACAATCTGTCCTTGCGCTTCCGCAGCTTCCCAGTCATGGTTTACTACTGATTCCCAAGTCAGGTAAACGATCGATGAAAGGGCGAGCAGCATGAATGCTGTCGGCAGCGGCCGCTTGATCGGCCGGCGTTCAGGTCCCGGATCGAGGAACGGAGCCAAGAGGAGCGCTGTGAACGCGAGTCCCGGCACGATGATCGCACCTACGATGTTATAAGGACCTGAAGCGAACTCATACTTCAGCAGCTGATACAGGAAAAGGAAGTACCAGTCAGGCAGCGGTATGTAGCCGGTGTCTGTCGGATCCGCCTGTGCTTCGAGCGGCGACGGATGAGCGACTGTGAGAATAAGGAAACCGATGAGGAAGACAGCACCGATCAGCCATTCCTTCAAAAGAAAGTTCGGATAGAATGCCTCGGTCTTACCCGGGTATTCGGAATAGTCTTTCGGAATGTTCGGCTTGCGAAGAGCAGGCACCCGGGAATCCCCGACGAATTTCATCCCTTTTCCGCGATGCATAGAATCCCCTCCTTCTAAAAATCTTCAATCTTCAGTCCAGTGCAAGGCTTAAAGCGGACCGGAGATCCCTTGCTTTCTGATCATGATAAAGTGTGCTCCCATCAGGCCGAGCAAGGCAGCTGGAAGGAAAAACACATGGATTGCAAAGAACCGGGTCAATGTCTGTGCCCCGAGAATGGTATCATCCCCGGCAAGCAGGATTTTAATGTACTCCCCGATGACAGGAACAGAAGCGGCGATCTCGATTCCGACCTTTGTCGCGAACAGTGCCTTCATGTCCCAAGGAAGCAGGTAGCCGGTGAATCCGAGACCCAGGATGACGCCGAACAGCATGACGCCGACCATCCAGTTCAATTCACGCGGTTTCTTATACGAGCCTGTGAAGAAGACACGTAACGTGTGCAAAAAGATCATAACGATAACGAGCGAAGCGCCCCAATGGTGCATGCCGCGCACAATCTCTCCGAATGCTACTTCATTCTGGAGATAATAAACCGAATTCCAGGCATTTTCTACATCCGGAACATAGTACATTGTCAGGAACATACCGGACAGGATCTGGATCACTGTCACAAAGAAAGTAAGTCCGCCGAAACAGTAGACGAATGCTGAAAAGTGGTGTGCGGGGTTGACATGCTCCGGCACTTCATGGTCTGCGATATCCCGCCAGATCGGCGTGATATCAAGACGCTCATCGACCCAATCATAAAGCTTGTTTAGCACTGTGCCGTCCCCCTTTCTGATTAATTACGAAACGATGAAATTCGGTTTGACTTCCCCAAGCGCCAGGTATCCGTCACGTACTTCGACTACGAACTGATCAAGCGGTCCGAGTGGCGGAGTGCCCGGAATGTTATTTCCGTTCTTTTCATAGCGGCCGTTGTGGCACGGACAAAAGAATTGGTTCGGAAAATCGGCGCTTCCTTCCCACTGGACGGTACAGCCCAAGTGCTTACATACCGGCGACAGCGCAATGATTTCGTCACCGGCCTTGTATACCCAGGCATCATTCGTCACTTCGGATGTATACCAGGCATCTTGCTGCTCATAGCTGAACGATACACGGATCGGTTCTTCCGTCAGTTCCGACACCAGCTGATCCGTTACAATGAAATCGGAATCGCCTTCGACCTGCAGCGCAGGATCCACTGCGAAACGGACCATCGGAAGCACAAGGCTCGATGCCATGAATCCGCCTACGCCCATAATCGTATAGCTCAGGAATTGCCGGCGGGATACACGATTGTTGCTCATTCTTTTCACCCCTCTTACTCAAAGATCAGTCCAACGGACATACTTATTCAAATATAATTGCTAGGACAACCTAATGATATATCAATCAATGTAGGAGGTCAACAGCGCGTTGGGGCGGTGCCGCAGGTCGCCGCCGAGATTGTGAACATTTCATGAAGAAGCGTTCCAGGCTTCCAGCACGAGCGGGAGCACTTGCCGGAGCTGGTCCTCCATGACCGACTGGCGGAACTTTGGATCCATATGTTCCACCGGAACAGCCGGCAGCCACAGCAGCCGGTCAAGATCTTCCTCTGACCGCCACTTCACATCCGATGTCATATAAAAGACATGCTTGATTCCGGACGATTCCAACTCCTTGCGGATCGCCGACCCGATTTCAGCCCGGTCCGAATTCTTCGGATAAGAGACCGGAGGCAAAAGAAGGAGCCTTCCCTTGAACTGGCGTTCCAGAAGAGAAGTCAGTGAGATCATATATTCCGCTGCCGCCGAGCTCTGCCGGATGCCGCCGGCGCCCAGATCCAGTTCGATCAGCGGGACGACGGCCGTATCGATGTACTCTTTTTGTTCAATGTATTGATTGATTTCCCTGCCGGCGAAAAGCATCAGTCGTTATCCCCCTTCAAATACTTGACGTCTTTCAGCTTCTGGAGAAGCCCCGAGAGCCGGAAGAATTCTTCCCGGTCATCCGTATCGAGGGCGGCGTCGATTCGTTTGAGGAGAGCTTCCTCCTGGATCGCCTGCATGCTCTCTTCCAGCAGTTCTTCTGCTGCCAGCCGATCCGTTTCACTGATCGCGGCATCTTCAGGAATGAACGGATTCTCTTCCAGTACTGCCATGAATTCCGGAGACGGCGGCATGTTCCTGAAGTTAAGCTGCACATACAACTCTTCTTCAGGATGGAGGCGGAGGTCATGGAAAGTCTTTTCCGCATCGGCCGTCATAAGATGCCCTCTGTAAAAACGGAAAGGGACTTCCTTTGAATCGGTGGTGGAAATGACCATGGACCGGGGGCAGTAATGCGCTTCCTCCACAAAATGGGTCTTTTCCAGCAAATGGTCGTGACCGAGCATGTAGTTTAAAATCCAAATGCATTCGCGTCTTTTCAGCCGATGATTTTCCAGGAACCAGCGGACGAATTGCTTCTTTTCGTTCACTGTGACAGATGCTGTCAACGTTCTCCCCTCCCTTACAGCTGTGATTGCCGCCACTCCAGCCATTCGGCATTGTCCGGATCAATCATCAAAAGTTCGTCCACTGTCTTGATCGCCCGTTCGATTTGGCCTTCCTCCAGCAGGAACCGCGCAAAATCACTGAGAAATCCGGGATCTTCTTTGAATGGCTCGTATGCGCGCTCATAATATTCCATTGCCTCACCATACCGTTCGGCTTCTTCATAGGCAGCGGCGATCACCGGATACAGCCCTGCCCAGTCGGATCCGTTCGTCGAAGCCATTTCCGCCAGTTCCAGCACGTCTTCGCTGCGCGACTGCCGGTGGAGCAGCATCATCAAGACTTGTATGGCTTCCATATAATCGGGGTCGAGCGCGATCGCTTCCCGGAGATGGTTTTCAGCCGGGCCTTCTTCGCCGAGCTTCAGTGCCAGCTTGCCTGCGAATAAAAACAATTCCTTGTCGTACTCGTCCCGCCGGATTCCTTCCGACACCGCCGTATAGGCCTCTTTGTATTCCTCTGTCATGTTATGGTTCTGCGCTTTCAGGAGATAGGCAGAGAAGTAGTCCGGGTCCATGCCGATCAGTTCATCCAAATACCGGAGGGATTGCGTGTAACGCCCTGCCTGAAACGATGCGAAAGCCGCTCCGAAGAGGGTATCCGGGTGGGATTGCTCCTCCAGCGCCTGTTCGTAATGCGGAAGCGCTTCTTCGTAAGCGGCGCCGGCACTGTAAACTTCTGCCAGCCGTTCAGGCAGGCTGACACCGGGGATTTCCGCACCGCTTTCCAGCAGTTCGCCGTACAGGCGCGCGGCTTCCAGATATCGTCCGGATTCCAGCAGGATTTCCGCTTTCGCCTGGATCAGCAGCGGTTCTCCGGGAAGCAGCCGCATTGCTTCATCGAGCCTGCGGTCGGCAGCTTCAAGGAGGCCTTGGGACTGAAAAAGATCTGCCAGTGCGACAAGCGCCTGGGGATAATGGTCATCCGTCTCCGGAATAGCAGTGAGAAGTTCCTGCGCTTCATCTTCCCGGTCGATTTCGATCAGCAGGACCGCCCGTTCGACGGTGAGCCCGGTCTCCTCCGGAAAGAGGAACTGGAGATGCTCCAGCAGTTTGACCGCTTCCTCCAAATAGCCGATTTCTGAGAACCATTCCGCGAGTGTGTACTGGCTGTCGGGGTCCTCTTCGATCAGGACCTTTTCCAGCAGCTCGTTCACACGGGCAGGATCTCCCAGCTCCACTGCCTTCTGTATGTCTGTAAAAACGGTCATTGAATCACCTGTTTCCTCATTGTTCTTGTTTAATCGTACACGAAAGGAACAACGTTTCAAAACAAAAACTCTCCTGTCAGGAGAGTCCGTTCTGCAGTTTATTCAAATGATCGAAAAATGTCGGATAAGAGACAGAAATGCACTCGCGGTTCCGGATCCGGACCTCTTCATCTGTCAGAAGTCCCGCGATCGCCCATGTCATGCCGAGGCGGTGATCGCCGAATGTGTCCACTTCCGCCCCTTTCAGCCTGACCGGACCATGGATGACCATGCCGTCTGGAGTCGCTTCTGCATCGGCACCAAGGCGTTTAAGGCCGGTCACGACCGACTGGATCCGGTCGGTCTCTTTCACCCGCAGCTCTTCCGCATCCCGGATGACGGTCTTCCCTTCCGCCTGTGTGGCGAGGAGGGCGATCACCGGCAGTTCGTCAATCAGGCGGGGGATCAGTTCTCCGCCGATCGTCGTGCCTTTGAGTCCGGAAGAACGGATGGTCAGCGTCGCTGCCTGTTCCGGGCTGTCCGTTGCATCTTCGATCCGGATAGTCCCGCCCATCTGCCGGACCGCATCAATGATTCCTGTCCGGGTCGGATTCACGCCGACATCCGTGAGGCGGATTTCACTTCCCGGCACCATCAGGGCCGCCGCTATAAAGAACGCGGCGGAAGAGATGTCACCCGGGACGGCGACTTCGGCCGGCTTCATTTCCTGACCGCCGCGGACCCGGATCACCCCGTCTTCTCCTTCGATTTCGACGCCGAACTGGGGAAGCAGTTTTTCGGTATGATTGCGGCTGGCAAGCTTTTCTCTGATTACAGTGGTCCCCTCCGCCTTCAGCGCGGCGAGGATGATAGCGGATTTCACTTGCGCGCTTGCGATCGGCATTTCGTAGTCGATCGCTTTCAGCGGACTTCCCTGAACTGCAATCGGTGTCATCGATCCGCCGGACCGCCCGCGTATATCCGCGCCCATTTTCCGGAGCGGCCCGATCACCCGGTCCATCGGCCGCTTCGCGATGGAAGCATCCCCATTAAGCACCGAATGGAAATCCGTGCCGGCGAGAATACCGAGCAGAAGCCGTGTGGTCGTGCCGGAATTGCCTGTATCCAAAATATCCTCCGGCTCAGTCCATCCATTCATTCCCGGGCTTTCCACGACGACATCGGATCCGTTCTGGGATACGGTGACGCCCAGTTTTCGGAAGCAGCTGATGGTGCTCAGACAATCATCTCCCGGCAGGAATCCCGAAATGGTTGTCCGGCCTTTTGCCATCGCCCCGAACATGACCGCGCGGTGTGATATCGATTTGTCGCCCGGAACCCGGATCGAGCCTCTAAGCGGTTCTATATTGATCTTTCGCATTTTCTCCGCCCTCTCTCAAGAAATGTAGCTGTCATAAGCGGTCCGCCGCTTGAGACATTGCTGTGCCCGTTCCCTGTCCTCCGGTGTCTGGAAACTGAGGACCAAAATCCCGAACAGGTCCTCCCGGGTTTCAAGAATCCGTAAATTCACAATGCTGATTTCCTCTTCCGCCAAGTAACCCGTGACTTCGGAGATGATGCCGGGAGTATCAGGGATGTCCAAATAAAGATCATACACGGAGTAAAGCGCGCCATGCCCTGCGGCCGGGAGCTTGTCCCGAGCGCTCTTCGCCTTTGCGAAATAGGCCTCGATCTCCCTTGGATCCCCTTGTTCCAGCATATTGCGGAGCGTCTCCATCTCCTGCATCCATTTTGTCAGCTGACCGGCGATCATGGCGCTGTTGTGGATCGTGATATCCCGCCACATGACGGGGTTGGAACTCGCAATACGGGTCGTGTCCCGGAATCCTCCGGCCGCCAGCTGCCTGGACAGCGGATAATCCGATTCCTTATCCAGCTGATGCACGAGTGAGGCGGCGACCAAGTGCGGGAAGTGACTGACCAGCGCCGTCATATGGTCATGCTCCTCAGCGGTCGCTGTAATCATTTTCGCCTTGGTCACAGACAGCAGTTCCTGAAGCCGATGCAGCTGTTCTTCCTTCGCCCCCGCAGAAGGGGTCAGGATGTAGTACGCGTTTTCAAAAAGCATATCTTTTGCCGCTTCCACGCCGCTTTTATGGGAACCGGCCATCGGATGCCCGCCGATAAACGGAATACCTGCCCTCTCCGCCGCTTCCAGTATCCGGCCTTTCGTGCTCCCGGTGTCACTGATCAGGACAGTTTCCTTCAATTCCCATGCAGCCATCTCGCCGATCAGCCCGACTGTCGCATTCACTGGTGTCGCCAGGAAAATGAAATCCGCTGCTTCCGCCGCTTCCCGGACAGAAGCAGCGGCTGAATCGATCACACCCATCCGGAACGCCTTGTCCCTCGTCAGCGCGTCGGTATCCGCGCCGGTCACGACTACATCCGGATGGCGCTTCAGCGCCTTTGCAAGCGATCCGCCGATCAGCCCGAGTCCGATAATCAGTACTTTTCTCGTCATGCCATCACTTCGTCCAATACATCCAGCAGCTGCCGGTTCTGCTGTTCTGTCCCTACCGTGATGCGGATATAGCCGAGAGCTCCCAGGGCGTTTCCGCTGCGGACAATAAACCCGCGCTTCATCAGTTCTTGGAACATCTCATCCGAATCCCGTCCTGTTTCCATAAGGATGAAATTTCCTGAGGATTTAAAGTAGTGGAGACCCCGCTTGTCAGCAAATTCCTCATACTGCTTCAGCCCTTTGCGATTCAGCTCCCGGCACTCTTCAATGAACGCCTGATCTGACAGCGCTGAAATCGCAGCGCCCTGTGAGATGCTGGTCACATTGAATGGCGGTCTGAGAGGATCAAGTCTTGCGATGACTTCTTCCTGCCCAAGTGCATAGCCGACACGGAATCCGGCCAGCCCGTACGCTTTCGAAAATGTCCTCAGCACCAGGAGATTCGGGAACTCCTGCAGCAGCTCAATCGGATTTTGATACGAAGGATCCGTCACATACTCAAAATAGGCTTCGTCGAGAACGACCAGCACATCGGCCGGCACTTGCCCGATGAACGACCGGACAGCGGCCGGGGAAGTCAGCACACCGGTCGGATTATTCGGAGAACAGATCCAGACGGCCGCGGTGTGCTGATCGATCGCCTCCAGCATGCCGTCCAGGTCGTGGGCACCGTCGATCAGCGGAACTTCCCTCAGTTCAGCTCCTTCAATGATGGCGTTATGGCGATATTGGGAAAATGTGGGTGATGCCATCACCGTATTTGTATCCGGTCCGAGGAGCGCCCGAGCGATCATCACGATGATTTCATCCGAACCGCTGCCCAGGAGGACCTGCCGTTCACCGACACCCGTCGCAGCAGCCAGCGCCGTCCGAAGTCCGGCGGCATATCCATCCGGGTAAACCGCCGGATTCAGCGCAAACCCCTTTAGGAATTCGGCCACTTTCGGTGATGAACCGAACGGATTTTCATTCGAAGCCAGCTTGACGATCGATTCGAGTCCGTACTGCTGCTTCACTTCTTCCACTGATTTGCCGGGCTGATAAGCTTTCATTCCGGCGAGCTGCGGTTTCCAATTCATTGATCGATATCCCCTTTCAGATTCTTGCGGCAAGATCCGGTCTCAATGCCTGTGCCTCTTTCAAAAAAATGTGCCGGATATCCTGCTGGCCGGCGTCGGTATTTACATGCATCATGACACGGATGCATTTCGGGAGCGCTCCGGGCACATCCATTTCATGCGTACACATCACTGGGATGTATGTCCATCCTTCAATCGAGCGAACGGCTTTCGCCGGGAATGCCGAGGTGATATCCCTCGTCGTTGAAATGATGACGGAAGCGACTTTTTCCGGTTCGATGCCATTTTTGGCTGCCATCTCCAGAACGAGGGATTTCGTTTCTTTCAGGACGTCTTCAGCCCTGTCGTGATCCACTGTGATTGCGCCTCTTACACCTCTTATCATCCGAGCACCTCCTTGATTTTCTGTCCGAGCTTATGATAAAAGCTGATGACTTCCTGTTCTTCGAGAACCCGGAGGGCAGGGCACCCCGTATCCGCCAGTTCGATAAAAACAAGTTCGCCTCGTGACGATTTCTTGTCCCGTTTCATATAAGGCAACAATTCCCTGATATCGAAATCGGACAGGAGTTCCAGCGGGTAACGGTTTGCCGCACACCATTTCAGGTAGTCCTCCAGCCGGTCATGGCCGCCGATCAGCAGATCGAATGCCAGACCGAGTGCAACCGCTTCTCCGTGCGTCACAGTGCCATATCCGGCATGGGCTTCGATGGCATGCGCCAGCGTGTGCCCCAGGTTCAGGAATTTCCGTGCCCCCTGTTCAAGGGCATCTTCTTCCACAATCGCCGCTTTGACCGCGATTCCCCTGCTCAAGTGCAATTCCAGCTGAGAACCGGTGAGAGCCGTGATATCCGCCGTGCCAAGAAGCTCATCCAGCCAGTGCGGATTGGACAGAAAGGCGTGTTTGATCACTTCCGCCATGCCCGAGCGCACCTGTTCTTCAGGAAGCGAAGAAAGCATTTCAGTATCGTAGACTACAGCTGCCGGCTGATAAAAAGTCCCGATCATATTTTTGCCGGCCGGATGGTTGATTCCGGTCTTGCCGCCAACGGCAGAGTCATGGGCCAGAATCGTCGTCGGACACTGGTAGAACCGGATCCCCCTCATGAATGTGGAAGCCGCGAAGCCGGCGACATCACCGGCTGCCCCCCGCCGAATGCGATCAAGGCGGATTTCCTGGAAAACCCGTTCTCCAGAAGGAAGGTATGGACCGCCATGAACGTTTCGATGGATTTCGCCCTCTCCCCTTCCGGAATCTCCAGCACATGCACTTCACAAGACCCGAGCGCATCGAGCAAGCGGCCGATATGGAGTCCGGCCGCCTTTTCATCCGCTATGACCGCAATCTTATCCGTCTCACTCAGCACACTTCCGTAAAGCTCCGGAAACAGGCTGCAGGCATCCGGCCCGATATGTACTTGGTATGGCGGAACAGTCTGCACCTCGATGGTCTTCATGGCTCAAAATCCTTTCGTATAAGCTCGGTAGTCTTCCAGGTTCTTAACCAAACGCGGCAGCTGATCGGCGTCGAACTGACTGACGAGGGCCGCTGCGGCTTCCCACGCCACGACATGCTCCGCCACGACTGATGCGGCTGGTACCGCGCAGCTATCCGACCGTTCGATGCTTGCTTTAAAAGGTTCTTTCGTTTCAATATCCACGCTCTCGAGCGGTTTATATAAAGTAGGAATCGGTTTCATGACCCCTCTGACCACGATCGGCATCCCGGTTGTCATGCCGCCTTCGAAACCGCCCAAGTTGTTCGACCGTCTCGTATAACCTTCTTCTTCGGACCATATGATCTCATCATGCACCTGACTGCCCGGACGCCGTGCCATTTCGAATCCGATACCGAACTCCACGCCTTTGAACGCGTTTATACTCATCACCGCCTGAGCAATTTTAGCATCCAGTTTCCTGTCGTAATGGACATAACTTCCGATGCCCGCCGGCATTCCTTCGATGATCACTTCCACCGTTCCGCCGATTGAATCGCCGTTCTTCTTCGCTTCATCGATAAGCGCCGTCATCTTGGCAGAAGCCGCCGGATCCGCGCAGTATACCGGATCCTGTTCGATGATGTTCCGGATTTCCGCCGCTGTCCGGCCTTCCCAGGCTGCCGGGTCCGCTTTAATGCCGCCGATTTCGGTGACATGGGCAACAGTGGAAATCCCTAACTCGGCAAGGAGCTGTTTCGCTACCGCCCCGACAGCGACACGCACAGTCGTCTCACGCGCCGAAGAGCGCTCCAGCACATTCCGCAAGTCCCGGTGACCGTATTTGATGCCGCCATTCAAATCTGCGTGGCCCGGACGGGGACGGGCGATCGTCCGCTTGATTTCTTCGTCGCTTTCCGGCTCCTCGATCCCCATGATTTTCGTCCAATGTTTCCAATCATCATTCGTCACCATCAGCGCGACCGGTGAACCGAGAGTCCGGCCATGACGCACGCCTCCTGCAATCGTCACTGTATCTTTTTCTATCTGCATGCGCCGGCCACGGCCATGTCCGCCCTGTCGGCGCTTAAGCTGTTCGTTGATCATTTCAGCGGTCAGCGGCAGCTGTGAAGGAAGACCTTCGATGATTGCTGTCAGCTGCGGACCGTGTGACTCACCTGCTGTCAAATACCGCATAACACTTTCCCCCTTCAACTCGCTAAATTGTATGACTACTACTATATCATAAACACCGGCGCGGGCAACCGCATTCAGGAGAGAAAACAAAAACCGCCGGCACCGGTGCCGGCAGCTGTGTCCATTCATGTTTTTCTGTAAAAGAACATTTCCTCCGTCTCAAAGCCGTATGCCGAAGGGTTGAAGATCTGCTCCGTGCTGCCCACAAACAGAATGCCTCCCGGCCGGAGTGCGGAAGAAAACTTCTTATAAATCATATCTTTCGCCTCCTCCGTAAAATAAATCATGACATTCCGGCATACGATCAGATCGAAGCCCGTGCCATAATCGTCTTTCAGCAAATTATGCCGGCTGAACGCGACCGTCCGTTTCACTTCTTCCGCCACTTTCCAATAAGTCCCCTGCTGCTCAAAGTAGCGGCCGAGCACTTGTTTAGGCACTTCCGCTATCGACCGCTCCGGGTAAACCGCGAGACGCGCCTTCTGCAGGACGGTCTCATCCAGATCTGTCGCTTTTATCCGGATTTCCGGAAGCGGGATGTGGCTGGAAAGGACCATAGCGATCGAATACGGCTCCTCACCGGTCGAGCAGGCGGCGCTCCAGATCTTCAAGCGATCGCGTCCGTCGAGCAGCTTCGGGAAAATCTTATTCTCAAGCACTTCCCACCGCTTGCTGTTCCGGTAAAATTCCGATACATTGATCGTCATCCGATCCAGGAATTCGTTCATCAGTTCCCGATTCCCTTTGAGCGCTGTAAAATAGTCGGCGAACGAGCCATAGCCTTTTTTCGTGTACAGTGAGACGAGCCGCCGCTTCATCTGCGCTTCCTTGTAAAGTGCAAGGTCGATCCCTGTGGTAGTATGTATGTTCTTAATGAAAGCACTGTAATCCTGCAACTTTGTCCATCCTCCCGCTTCTTCTACTGACAGTATACGCCAAAGGAGAAGCCGGCAAAATAAAAAAAAGCAGCAGCCGCTGCTTTTTTCGGTAAATCAGTCGATCCAGCTTCCCATCGTTTTTTCATACGAAAGAAGTTCGTCTTCGTTGAAGAACAAGCCGATCTCCCGCTCCGCGCTTTCAGGGGAATCCGAACCGTGGATGATGTTCTTGCCGACTGTCACGGCAAAATCACCGCGGATGGTCCCTGGAGCGGCGTCTTTCGGGTTTGTCGCCCCCATCATTTGACGGGCAGTGGCAATCACGTTCTCACCTTCCCAAACCATCGCAAAAACCGGGCCGGAAGTAATGAACTCAACAAGTTCCCCGAAAAACGGCCGTTCCTTATGCTCGCCGTAGTGACGCTCGGCAAGCTCCTGGGAGATCTGCATCAGCTTCGCTCCGCCGAGCTTATAGCCTTTTTTCTCAAACCGCGATACGATTTCACCGATCACATTCCGCTGAACGCCATCCGGCTTGACCATTAAAAACGTCTTTTCCATGTCCAACACTCCTTCATTTTCAAATCTCAGGCAATTTGCCCGCCGCTAAAAATACTATCATGACCTTCGCGATTGTCAACTGGCAGCTTAGAATCGGCGCTTGCCGATGAACAAAGCCACATCCCGGAGCGCTTTTTTTGCCCGGCCATCAGGCAGCGGTTCCAGCTGATCCAGCGCCTTTTTCAAGTAGCGGTCGCTTAGCTCCTTGGAGCGCCGGATGCCCGGCCCTTGGCGCACCGCCTCGACGACTTCCATCCGCTCATCAGCTGACAGATTTCTGCCGATACGGTCCGCCAAAAGACGCTGGAGAGCTGCATCGTCCCGGGCCGCCAATATGGGAAGTGTTATGTTTCCCTGCAAAAAATCACTTCCAGCCGGTTTTCCGAGTTCAGCATCAGAAGAAGTGAAGTCCAGTACATCATCGATGATCTGGAAGGACATCCCGATAAAATATCCAAAACGCCGGAGCCGGGCGGCAGTGTCAGGGGCCGTTCCAGCGGCCAGGGCACCGAGTTCGCAGCTTGAAGAAATGAGGAGGGCGGTTTTGCGTTTTATCCGCCTCAAGTAACTGCGCAAATTCTGATCGAGCTTCTGTTTGTCCTCGATTTGGATGATCTCTCCCCGGCAGACCTCGATGATCGCCTTGGCCAGCACTTCGTGCAGCACCGGATGATCAATCGCGGAAACGCGCTCGAGTGCCCGTGCGAACATGAAGTCCCCGGTATACATAGCCACCCGACTGTTCCATTGGGCTTTCACGGTCGGACCGCCTCTCCGGACGAGCGAATCGTCAATGACATCATCATGGACGAGAGAAGCCATGTGGATCAGTTCCAGGGCGACCGCCGTGTCCCGGACAGCTGCTGTTCCGGAATCGCCGAATTTTGCGCACAAAAGCACAAAAACAGGCCGGATCCGCTTGCCGCCGGCCTGGAGTAAATGGAGAGAAGCATCATTGAGCAAGTGAGAAGAAGAATCCACAGTGCGCGCTAATTCATTTTCGATGATGTCCAGTTCCGGACGGAGACCGGAGTAAAGAATTCCTAGCTTCACTTTTTCCACAATAAAACCTTCTCCCGCTTAAATTGATGATTGATCCATCCCCGGGACAGCCGCCTCGTGGCGCTACGGCCGTTTGAATCCGATATGGAGAGCGGCTGCGCCGCCGCTGTACGGCTTGTACTTGATATCCCGAAATCCGGCCTTCGCGAACAGGCGGGCTAACCCTTTCATGTCCGGGAAAGTCTTCGCCGATTCCTGCAGCCATGAATATTCACTGTAGCTCTTTGCCAGCACTTTGCCGAACACCGGCATGATATAACGGAAATACAGCCGGAAGACCGGCCGGAAAAGTCTGGACTCCGGCTGGCTCGTTTCCAGGCACGCAATCATCCCTCCCGGTTTCAGCACCCGGTGCATTTCGGAAAGGACTTGGACATAATCCGGAACGTTCCGGAGCCCGAAGCCGATCGTTGCATAATCGAATGAATTATCAGGGAACGGGAGCGCCATCGCATTCCCGTGCAGCAACTCGACTTGAGGCATGTGCTGCGTTTTCTGTTTCCCGACGTCCAGCATGTTCCTGCTGAAATCGAGACCGACCACCCGGCCTTCTTTTCCTGCCGCTTCTGCAAGAGCGATGGTCCAGTCACCTGTGCCGCAGCAGACGTCAATCGCGGATGCGCCTGGCCGGACCTGCAGCTTTTCCATGGCGTCTTTCCGCCAGCGGACGTGCTGCTGGAAACTGATGACCGAGTTCATGTGATCGTATTCGGATGAAATCTTTTCAAAGACTTCGTGCACCCGCTGTTCTTTCGTCTTCTGCATGTCCTCACCCTTCACGTATCAATTGCTCCACTTGCCGGTGATCCGGCAGGATTTTATCGAGCAGGAACTGTTCAAGTTCCCTTGTAAGCGTTTTTTCATTTTGCCGGAGAACCTCCCGGTACAGGCCGTTCAGCTTTCCTTCCAGCCATCGTTCCGCCTTCAGGAGGCTGCCTGTCGCGGCAGTCAGGACTTCCAGGAATTTGCTCATTTCCCCCGCCTGCAGAAGCAGGAGCTCTTCACGGTATTTCAGCAGACTGAGAACCCGTCCTGCCAGCCAGGAATAGCTGTCGAAACCGTAATACCGATAAAATGCGAAGATCAGACTGTTCTCCGCCGTTTCCACCGCCTGTTCAATTTCAGCAGTGCAGAGAAGGCCTTCCTTGTAGAAAACCGCTTTGCTTTCACATGCTTCCGCAATCGCAGCGGAGATGCAGCGGATCAGGCCTATATTCTTCAGCTTAGCCAGCAGAAGATAATGGATGCCGCTGTAATAATCGCCGGCCAGGACGGTGAGCTGCTGTTCCGGGACGGCCGCTCCGTTCTCTTCCACCAGGTCATGGGCATCGAGCGCCGCCTGTACAATCGATACCGATCTGCTGGATGCTTCCGCATCCGCCGGCCAGTAGTCCCCGTTAAAATAAGGAAGCAGCAAAAAGAACAGCCGAGCCCGTTTCACTGCAGCGCCCGCAGTCGTCTTCTCGAGTGTCCGATGATGAACAAGTTCCAAAATGGCCAATTGTTCAGAAGTGATTTTTTCATCTATTTGCTGTCCGTTCATAACTTGCCTGCTCCAATCGTGGATCGCCATGCTATTTAGTATATCACAGTGCTGCTGAAGCCTTCACTTCAGCCGGATCACTTTTTGCCTTCGCTCTCGATATTGCCGTACGCCGTATGGATCTCCGCTTTCCCCCGGATCTTCATTGCCGAAGTATGTTCGGTGAACTGGGCGATCATCACTTCACCGCGGTCCAATTTTTCCGAATGATGAAATTTGGTGTCCGTGCCTCTCGTCAGCCCGATGACATTCACGCCGTCCTCTGCTGCCTTGATGACAATATATTCCGTCTGTGCCATGCTATCACCTGCCTGTTTCAATTCATCTGAATAAAGGAAATGACTTCCGAACGCTTGATTGCGTCTTCTTTCAATACACCTCTCGCTGCCGCCGTGACGGTCTTGCTGCCGGGCTTTTTCACGCCCCGCATCGTCATGCACATATGCTCCGCTTCCACCATGACATAGACGCCGGCAGCGCCGAGCATTTCCATGATCGTCTCCGCAATGGTCGTCGTGATCCGCTCCTGGAGCTGCGGCCGCTTCGTCACACTTTCCACAGCCCGCGCCAGTTTGCTGAGGCCCGCGACCGTCCCGTTTTGCGGAATATAGGCGATATGCGCTTTCCCGTGGAACGGCACGAGGTGATGTTCGCACATGGAATAGAAAGGGATGTCCTTTACGAGAACAAGTTCCTCATGATCTTCATGGAAAACCGTCCGGAAATAGTCCTTCGGGTCTTCATGAATGCCGGAAAACACTTCTTCATACATCTTGGCGACGCGCTTCGGCGTATCCATCAGACCTTCCCGGGATGGATCTTCCCCGATTGCTTCCAGGATCATTGCAACAGCCTGTTCTATTTTATTCAAATCGATTCCCGATATGGTCTTCATGGGGGTTCCTCCTGAAACACAAATTCCTTTGAATCGTAGCATATGTATAGCCATTATAGCAAAATACCGGCCCCCGGATACCGCAGTCGTTCCAGAACACGAGGAAACTTCCCGGACCAGTGCACTTTTCGGACACATCTTTCTGCCCGGAGTGCCGGCTGGCTGGAATCACCCTTTTTCTTCCATAGAAAAAGGACGACTTCCACAGCTCTCACTGCGGAAGTCATCCTTATGTAGTCACTGAATCTTACTTGACAGCATCTTTCAGTGCTTTCCCCGGTTTGAATGCAGGGATTTTGCTTTCCGCGATTTCGATTTCCTCACCTGTCTGCGGGTTGCGTCCTTTGCGGGCCGCACGTTCACGGACTTCGAAGTTCCCGAAACCGATCAGGGAAACTTTATCGCCTTTCGTCAATGCGCCTTGAATTGTATCGAAAGTTGCATCGACCGCTTTCGCAGCGTCTTTACGGGAGATGTCTGCCGCTTCTGCAACAGCGTTCACCAATTCTGTTTTGTTCATGCCATTCACCTCCTCTCAAAGGGATGGAAAGCTGAAGACCTGATAAAAGAGTATCACAACAAAAAACCCGCCGCAACAACATTTGCGGGGGTTTTCCAAATTTAAGAAGAATAAAATGACATAAGATTCAAAATAGAACCCGCTTCCGGTCCCATTGTCCGGATTTTGGTCATTTCTTTTCTAGAAAGATCGGCTCTCCATTCCCGTCCACCGTGTATGGCAAGGAATAAGCGGGAACAACCGGACTGTCTTCATAAAGGATGAACCGGATATCTTCCCCGGGCTCCACGTCACCTTCGTATTCCTGGAGCGCCGAATACAGATCCATTGAATAATCGATGAAGAATTCACCGTCTCCTGTGACGACGACCGGAAGGCTGCGGCCCGTATACGGACTTTGCACGAACTGCTCTTCGTCATAGCCCATCGCTTTGTAGCTTGGCATGAACACGTTGTCGGTGATCACATCCGCCACCGGGACGTAGCCGTTGATGCCTTTCCGGATATTCAATTCCCTGATTTTTTCCGCGAGCCGGAGATCGACCAGTTTCACCGCCGGCTCCTCCTCCACGTCCATGAGGACGTACTGGTAGATCCCGCCCTCTTCAAAGGCATTCGCCGGGATTTCCGGCAGGTAAGCCGGCACGATCTTCGAAAAATCGATCGGGTACTTGATGTATTGGTCGACATCCATGTCCCGGTTGGCGATCGGAAGCAGGCCGCCGGTGGCTTCCCGGTATCTGTCCACCGCCTCCTGGACCGACGCGACTTGTTCTTCATACGGTATCTGGCTGCCCGCCCGCTCGCTTTCCGGGAACAGGCATCCGGAAAGAAGTGAGGATACAGCGGTCAGCAGGAGAATTAAAAGGATTTTTTTCATGCCATCACCCCGTCAGTTTCCCGTTGGCCCACTGAACACGATGAACGCTGAAAGGATAAAACCGATAATCAGCAGGCCATATGCCGCAAGGGCCGTGACAAACTTCAAAATTCCATTGCTGATTTTATACCGGCTGACATAGATCAGTCCCATGGAGATCATCAAGAACCCCATGCCTGCAAAAGAGATCCACATCTTATCGAGAGAGGTCATAGTAAGCCGCCTTTCACTCAGTTTCAAAAATCAGTATAGCACACAAAAAGAAGGGGCGCTCTGCCGCGTCCCTTCTTTTTGTGACAATCAAAGCAAGTCGATCAAGTCTTCCATTTCATCCTTCTTCACGCGGCCCATCAGGTCTTCGACGGCCTTTTCGACCGGCACCCCTTCAAACAGGACCGAATAAAGGGCCGCTGTGATCGGCATCGGGACTTCCATCTTCTCCGACAGCTGCCTGGCCGCTTTCGTCGTCCGGATGCCTTCCACGACCATTCCCATGGAATCGAGCACTTCCTGTGTCGTCTTGCCTTTTCCAAGCATATTGCCCGCGCGCCAGTTCCGGGAATGCGGGCTCGTGCATGTGACGATTAGATCCCCCACTCCTGAAAGACCCGAAAATGTAAGGGGCGTCGCCCCCATTTTCACACCGAGGCGTGCGATCTCAGCAAGTCCGCGCGTGATCAGTGCCGCTTTCGCGTTGTCCCCATAGCCGAGGCCGTCCGTGATGCCGGCCGCCAAGGCAATGATGTTCTTCAGTGCCCCGCCGATTTCCACCCCGACTACATCGGTGTTCGTATAGACCCGGAGAAACTGATTCATGAACAGGTCCTGGACGCGCTTCGCCGAATCGATGTTCCGGGAGGCGGCCGTCACGGTGGTCGGATGTTCAAGCGCCACTTCCTCTGCATGGCTCGGACCTGACAGCACGACGATATCCTCCACTTTGCCGCTGTCCACTTCCTCAGCGATCATTTCGCTGATCCGTTTGTGCGTATCGGGTTCAATCCCTTTTGATACATGAATGAATAAGGCCGGTCCGTCCATCCCTTCATTGATGGAAGAGCAGACTTCACGAATCGCCTTGGAAGGGACGGCAATCACAAAAATGGAGGAATGACGGATCGCTTCGGCCTGGTCGGCCGTAGCCCGGAGCGATTCGGGAAGACGGATGCCCGGAAGATAATCTTCGTTCGTATGACTGTTCAGTTCTTCCGCCTGCGCCTGACGATGGGTCCATAACAGGACGTCGTGGCCGTTCCGCGCGAGAACCCCCGCCAGGGCGGTCCCCCAGCTTCCTGCACCGAAAACCGTTACTTTTTCCATCTTTTCCGCCTCCTTTTAAGTTCGAGCCCGTGTAATGATCCGGATCGGTGTCCCTTCAAAATCGAACGTTTCACGAATGCGATTCTGCAGGAACCGTTCATAAGAGAAGTGCATCAATTCCGGATCATTGACAAACACGATGAATGTCGGCGGTTTGACCCCGACTTGCGTCATGTAGTAAATCCGGAGTTTCCGTCCTTTATCACTCGGCGCCGGGTTCATCGCCACGGCATCCGCAATGACCTCATTGAGAATGCTCGACTGGATCCGGAGTGAATGGTTTTCACTCACCCGGTCGATGATTTCAAGCAGGTTATGGACCCGCTGCTTCGTTTTGGCGGAAATGAACAGAATCGGCGCGTAGTCCAGGAACTGGAAATGATCACGGATTTCCTTCGTTCTCGCGTTCATCGTTTTCTCGTCCTTTTCCACCGCGTCCCACTTATTGACGACGATGATGACGCCTTTACCGGCATCGTGTGCATAACCGGCGATTTTCTTATCCTGCTCCTGAATCCCCTCTTCGCCGTTCAGTACGACAAGGACGACATCCGACCGTTCAATCGCCCGCATTGCGCGGAGGACGCTGTACTTTTCCGTGGATTCGTATACTTTGCCACGTTTCCGCATGCCAGCCGTATCAATGATGACGTACTCCTGCCCGTTGTACTCGTATTCTGTATCGATGGCATCCCGGGTCGTGCCGGCAATGTCGCTCACGATGACGCGTTCTTCCCCTAACAGTGCGTTCACGATTGAGGATTTCCCGACGTTCGGCCGGCCGATCAATGAAAACTTGATGACATCTTCCCCGTACTCCTCTTCGGATTTATCAGGAAAATGCTTTGCCGCCTCATCCAGAAGGTCACCGAGACCGAGGCCGTGGGATCCGGAAATCGGGAACGGTTCCCCGAAACCGAGGGCGTAAAAGTCATAGACCATTTCCCGCATATCGGGATTATCGATTTTATTGACCGCAAGGACGACCGGTTTTTTTGTGCGGTACAGGATATCCGCCACCTGTTCATCCTGGACAGTGACCCCCTCACGCCCGTTCACGAGGAAAATGATGACATCCGCTTCATCCATCGCGATTTCCGCCTGCTGCCGGATCTGCTCGAGGAACGGTTCATCGCTTAGATCAATTCCGCCGGTATCGATCAGATTGAAGTCATGCGTCAGCCATTCAGCTGAACTATAAATACGGTCGCGGGTGACACCCGGTATGTCTTCGACGATCGATACCCGTTCCCCCACGATCCGATTGAAAATTGTAGATTTGCCGACATTCGGCCTTCCGACGATTGCAATTGTCGGTTTTGACATTAGTAACGACATCCTTCCAGCTTCAGATAGTCCTATTATACACAAAAAAGCAGCGGAACATCGGAATGCCCGCTGCTTTCATTCATATGAAGTTGGCATTCCGCTTACTCGGAACGGAACCCTTTCAGCTTATCACCGATCACATCACTGAGAGAAAAGCCTGTCGATTCTTCAGGCATTTCATAATCGCGATTGTCCGGTTCGCTGTTTTTGTCTGTCAGTTCTTTGATGCTGAGTGACAGCCGCTTGTCCTGTTCGTTTGCATCGAGCACTTTCACTTGCACTTCCTGCCCTTCCGACAGCACTTCCTGAGGCGTTGCGATATGCTTATGGGCGATCTGTGAAATGTGCACAAGCCCTTCAACCCCCGGGAGCACTTCGACGAACGCGCCGTAGCTTACGAGACGTTTGACCGTTCCGGTATGGACCGAGCCTTTCGGCATCTTCTCTTCGATGTTGTCCCATGGCCCGGGAAGCGTTTCCTTGATGGACAGGGAAATCCGCTCCGCATCACGGTCGACAGAAAGCACCTTCACTTGCACTTCCTGCCCTTCCTTCACCACGTCCGACACTTTTTCGACGTGTTCATAGGACAGCTGGGAAATATGCACGAGACCGTCCACGCCGCCGAGATCGACGAACGCGCCGAACGATGCGATCCGCTGGACACGGCCGGTCAGCACGTCTCCGGCATGGATGTTCTCCAGCACTTCCGCCTTATGCGCTTCTTTTTCCTTTTCGACGACCGCGCGGTGGGAAAGGATCAGCCGGTTGTTCTCCTTCTCCATTTCAACGATCTTAAAGGTCATCGTTTTCCCTTTGTAATCTTCAAAGGATTCAACGAAATAATCTTCCACGAGCGAAGCCGGCACGAATCCGCGTACCCCGAGATCCACGACGAGGCCGCCTTTTACGACATCTTTCACTTCCGCCTCGATGATCTCCCCGGACTCAAATTTTTCCTCAAGATCGGACCATGCCTGCTCGGCATCCACTTTCCGCTTGGAAAGGACGAAATTTTCGTCTTCCACCTTCGTGATGACCAGTTCCAGTTCGTCTCCTTCTTTCACAGAATCGGACGCTTTTTCAATATGGAGACTGGACAGTTCGCTGATCGGAACAACCCCGTCGAATGGTGCGCCTTCAATGGTGACGGTCACTGCCTTATCTTCCACTTTCGCGACAGTTCCGGTAACGCGGTCCCCTACCTGGAATTCGCGGTTTTCCATCATGTTCATTTCCTCTGACATAAGTAGCCCTCCTCAAAAACTTTCCATGTCTTATTTTATTCGAATTCTCTAATAAAAACAAAACTTAACCCTTATAATTCTCATTTTCATCCAAAATTCTTTGGATGGCTTTCATGATGTCAGCCGTCACTTCATCGGCGGAAGCTTTCCGTTCGCGGTAAGGGGCCATGTCGATCGGCTCCCCGAAGATCATTCTGACTTTACGGAAAGACCGGTATTTCCCGATGATCGCACACGGGACGACATCGGCATCCCCCCGTAGTGCGAAAAAACCGGCACCGGAGAGGCCTTCTCCCAGCTGGCCGTTTTTGCTGCGCGTTCCTTCCGGGAACATTCCGACGACTTCTCCGCTCTTCAGGAGACGGAGCGCCGTCCGAAGCGCTTCCCTGTCACTCAGTCCCCGCTTGACAGGGAACGCATGGACTTTCGGAAGAAGCCCTTTCAAGACCGGCGCATTGAACAGTTCGGCTTTCGCCATGAAATTCACCGGTCTTGGCGCTGAAATCCCCATGACGAGGGGATCGAAGTTATGGATATGATTCGAACAGAGAAGGATACCGCCGCTTTCCGGAAAATTATCCAATCCTGACACCTCTAGCCGATAAAGGGGTTTGATGACTGAAAAAACGACACCCTTCGCAAAGTGGTAAAAATCCATGTCAGTCTGCACGCTCCTTTGCCAGCCGGACGATCCGCTCCGCCACTTCAGGGACCGTCAGAGCGGTCGTATCGATCAAAACGGCATCCGCAGCCTGCACGAGAGGGGATTCTTTCCGTTCGCTGTCCATTTTATCGCGTTTTTCAATTTCCGCCTGGAGGTCGGTGATCGGGGTCCCGATCCCCCGGATCTGGTTTTCCTCGTACCGACGCCGGGCGCGTTCTTCAGCTGACGCGATCATGAAAACTTTCAGGTCCGCTTCTTTCAGAACGTGGATGCCGATGTCGCGGCCGTCCATGACGACCCCTCTGCCTTCTGCGAATTCTTTCTGCAGTTTCACCATCCGGCTCCGGACGCCACGGTGCGCCGCCACTTCGGAGACCGCCCTTGTCACTTTATCCGACCGGATTTCTTCCGTCACATCCGTTCCGTCCAGAAAGACCCGCTGGCCGGTGTCCCCCGGTTCAAGCCGGATATCCGTCCGCGTCAGAAGATCCGAGAGCGCCTGGCTGTCCGACAGGTCCACCCCTGTCTCCAGCGCTTTGAGGGTCGCTGCCCTGTACATGGCTCCTGTATCTATGTATATGATCCCCAGCTGCTCAGCCACGATTTTTGCAACCGTACTCTTACCTGCAGCCGCTGGTCCGTCAATCGCAATTTGCATCGTTTTCATCAAAACTGTCACCTCGTCATGAAATCCGCCCGTCCCGGGCAGTCAAGTCACTTTATTTTAGCATATGTCCGCACGAAGCCGCATTTCAGAGAAAAAAAGAAATCCGCTCCTTTTTTCAGGAGCGGCATCAGGAACCGGCCGGCAGGACATATCCTGCCGCTCTTATATGACGGATGGGTTTTTCCGTTTCTGCCGCTGCTGTTCGAAACAGTACCGCATAATGTGCTTCCGGTCCCGGTCGGACAGACCGATGAACTCAAGCGAAGCGATCCGCCCGTCCGTCCGCTCCCAAACGCGAAGAACTTCTGCGTCCAGCTGCAGGTACACTCTTTTCCCGTCCCCGAAAACAAGGACCAGAACGAGAGAGACCCGTTCAGATCCTGTAAACACTGGAGGATTTTTCAGCCGGATGGCACACCCGCCCGCGCTGATGTCCGTCGTGATGAATGTCCTTTTTACGCCATCCAGCAGGACGGCCACATCAAGGGAAGCCTCCACGCGGACAAACTGGCGGCGCTGGATCTTCGTCAGCTTTTCCTCTCCGGGAAAAGTGATCCGGATCATCGGGATGGTGTTCTTCACCCTCCCGGCCACTTCGGTCCGAAAAGAATAGACCGCTTCTTCGTTTATTCGGAAAGACGCGTCGAATACCGTTCCATTCGAAAGGAATGCGGTTTTTCCGGTAACAGGATCAATCGGATAATCGATCAGCAGAAATCCGTCACCGGTCTCCGCCACCCGGCATTTAAGCTGCGCACTGTCTGGTCCTTCTTTCAGCAAAAGCTGCATTCCTGCGGCGATCATAGCTTTTTCCATCCCTTCATCGGTCATTCGGCTGAACAGCTGCAGCCACCCGTTCCTGATAATGGACGAGGCTCATCTGGTGGGACTGTTTCACCTTCCGCAGCGCAAACCACCAAAGAAACAGCATGAACGGAATGATGAGCTGCAGCCACGTATTTTCCATGAATAAAATCGAATTGTACAGAATATGCAGGCCGAGCGGCGCCGCCAGTGCGGCGGCCAGCCAGCTCCGCGCGCCCTGCCTGCCTGGGAATTTCGCTTTCCCTAAGTAATAGCCCATCACCACGCCGAACAGCGCGTGGCTCGACACGGGCAGCAGTGCCCGCAAAAAGGCGATGTCGATGCCATACTCCAGCAGATAGAAGATGTTCTCGACGGTCGCGAATCCGAGCGCCGCGCTGGCACCGTACAAAATCCCATCGTACGGGACTTCAAAATCCACGTGACGATAGATGACAAGCAGCAGAATGAGCCATTTGAAAAATTCCTCTGTCAGTCCGGGAAACAATACGTCCTGTGTATAGGCATGCGCAAACACGTGCTCGACAGTAAATACATATTGAACAAACAAAATCGGGAAGGTTAAAATAGCACCATAGATGAAACTGTGGAGCAACAGCCGGGATGGCTCTTTCAAGAACTCCGACCGGAGGTAGAAGTAACTGATCAGAGCGAGACTCGGCGCGATTGCCACTGAAAGGAGAATAAGCATAAGCAGGCTCCTTCATGTAAGTTGTTTCCATTATACCATGGTGCGGCCGGAATTGAGCGGCCGATTCGAGGAGGAAGAGGATGAAAAAAAAGATTTTATTGATACATACAGGCGGCACGATTTCCATGCAGACACAAGAGGACTCCGGTGACGTTACGACCAGCGAGCAGAACCCCGTCCGCTTTCAGTCCGAACGGCTTTCGGATTTTGCCGATATCAGAGAGGAGGAGATCTTCAATCTTCCTTCCCCCCACATTACGCCAGCGGAAATGTTTTCGATCCGCCAGCTTATTCTGAGCTACAGACGGACAGAGAAAATCGATGGCGCCGTGGTGACACATGGGACCGACACACTGGAAGAGACTGCCTACTTTCTCGACTTGACCATAAAAGAAGATTTTCCCGTCGTCCTGACCGGTGCGATGAGGACCTCCAACGAAATCGGTTCGGATGGCGCCTATAATCTTATGGCTGCCGTACGTGTCGCTGCTGATGACGCGGCGAAAGGGAAAGGCGTCCTCGTCGTTTTGAATGACGAAATCCATACAGCCCAGAATGTCACGAAGACCCACAGCAGCAATGTCTCCACGTTCCAGAGCCCGCAGTACGGGCCGATCGGTATCGTGACGAAGCGCGCCATCCATTTCCATCATTCGCCGCTGAAAAGGGAGTACTTCGATATAGACAGCATCGGAAAAAAAGCGCTGCTCCTGAAAGTCTTTGCCGGTATGGAGGGCGACATTGTCGATGCAGCCGCCAGCCTCGATTACGACGGGATCGTCCTGGAAGGATTAGGGCAAGGGAATGTGCCGCCGGCTCTCCTCCCCGCCATACGCAGGACGATGGACAAGGGGATTCCGGTTGTCCTGGTATCCCGCTGTTTCAACGGAATCGCCCAGGCTGTGTATGCTTATCCCGGAGGCGGCAGGATGCTGACGGATGAAGGAGTCATTGTCGCACACGGACTGAGCGGCCAGAAAGCGCGGCTGAAGCTGCTGATCGGCCTGTGCAACGGATCGGACATCAATCGGATTTTCTCCTAAGGACCTGGCAAGACAAAACGGCACTGCCCCATACATCGGGCGGTGCCGTTTTTGCTTTCTGCCCGCCTGCCCGTCTTCGGGACCGGCAGCTGCAGAAAAGGATGCGCGACCTCAGGAACCTTCTTTGCCTGCAATCGCCTTGGCGATCTGCCCGCCGTGGAAACGCCCGTTTTCGATAAAAATTTCATTGGCGTTATTCCCCGCGGCGATCACGCCGGCAATAAACAGGTTTTCAACGTCTGTTTCCATCGTATCTTCGTTATGCAGCGGTCTGCCCGTCGCATGATCGATACTGATCCCCATTTCTTCCAGAAAACGGTGGTCGGGGTGGTATCCGATCATGGCGAACACGAAATCGTTCGGCAGAACCATTTTTTCGTCCGGCAGTTTCAGCGTCACTTCTTTCCCGGTGATTTTCTCCACTTCCGAGTTGAACAGCATCCGGATCTCACCTTTGCGGACAAGGCCGTCGAATTCAGGCAAGATCCAAGGTTTCACGCTCTTTGAATAACTGTCCCCCCGATAAGAGACCGTCACGCGCGCTCCGCTTTTATGCAGTTCGATCGCTGCATCGACTGCGGAATTTTTCCCGCCGATGATCAGCACGTCCTGGTCGAAGTAAGGATGACCTTCCTTGAAGTAATGCATCACTTTCGGAAGATCACCGCCTTCCACAGATAATCGGTTAGGATGATCATAGTAACCGGTCGCCACGATGACATAGCGCGCTTCGTACTCGTCTTTTGTCGTCTCCACCTGGAATTTCCCGTGGACTTTCCTGACACTGACAACTTCTTCATAACTTTTGATATCGAGCATTTTCTGCTTGGCGACTTCCCTGTAATACACGAGTGCCTGGTTCCGTTTCGGCTTCCGGTTCTCCGTGATGAACGGCACACCGCCGATGCTCAGACGGTCGCTCGTGCTGAAAAATGTCTGATGGGTCGGGTAATGATAAATCGCATTGACAATGTTTCCTTTTTCGATAATGACCGGCGAAAGGCCGATGTCCTTCACGGCGATCGCCGCGGCGAGGCCGCACGGGCCGCCGCCGATTATGAGTACATCCGCCGTCTTCATGTCATCCACTCCTGTCCGTTTAATTATGATCGGGCAGGGCGGATCGTCAGCAGGTGGAATTCCGCTTCGGCTCCGAGTCTCAGCGGCAATTTCGTGGTCCCGTACCCGTTCGAGACGAGACGAACGACACCATCCTTGACTTCAGTCCGCCCTCTTTCATATAGTCCGTATTTGCCAAGGCGGATTTGCCCGCCATGTGTATGTCCGCCAATCATCATATGTACATGATAGTTCCGCTGGACGTGATTAAAAACTTCCGGCGTGTGCGACAGAAAAATGACGGTGTCCTCTTCCTTTATGCCGTCGAACGCCTTTAAGAGGCCGTTTTTATGGAAAGCGAAATAATCGAAAGCCACGAGTTTCACCCGCTGATCCGCAAACGGGCTGACCGATCCGTTTTCAAGGATGACCGTCCCGGTATCCGAAAACAGCCGGCGCAATTTCCTTTCCCGCAACTCCCGGTCATTGTTCCCCCAGATGAAATATACCGGCGCAAGCGCCGATAACACTTGCAGATTATGCCGGATCCGCTTTGGCGGAACTCCGCTTTCAGCAAGATCCCCTCCGATGACAATAAAGTCGGGATGGCCTTCTATGAAACCCGGTCTCAGTTTCCGGCGGTGGATGTCAGAAATGAACAGCATCCGGAACGGCTCAAAAGGCTGCTGTGTGTGAAGTTCAATCAGTTCATTCTTTTGTTTGGCATGGTGCGCGTTCCAGAACATGGCGGACAGGAGTCCGGCTCCCCCCGCGGCCGTTGCGGCCATTAACGGTTTCAGCATCTACTTTTCTCTCCTCCGAGTCAAACTAAAAAAGGCAAAGCGCCGCTTTACCTTTTTACCTATTCTTCTTCTGTTATGTCAAGCACTCTGAATCCGGCTTTGCCAAGTTCTTTCAAGAATTTGTCAGCATTGTTCTTTTTCTCGATTTTCAGGACAATCCGGCGGATCAGCTTGTCGGTCTCATCGAACGTGACGAGCGAAATGACCGATTCCCGGTATTTGTCGATGACTTCAGCGAGTTTGCCGATCTGGCCTTCCGTTTCCGCAGAAGTGATGGAAATCCGGATGCCTTTCCGTTTATACCCGAACGCGCTCTGCAGCTGATTCATCACATCGAATCGGGTGACGATCCCGAGAAATTCCTCTCCTGCCGTGACAGCAATGATGGGGAAATCATTCAGTTTGAGCAGCGCTTCCTCGTAGACGGCATCGACGCCGAGTGAGACGTTTCCGTTGACGATGATGTCGCCTGCCCGGGCAACGGTGAGGAAATCCTCTTTGCTTTTTCCGGATTCAAAATAGGCCCGGTAGGCATGATACCATGTGAAAATACCTTTGTAAGTGTTGCCTTCTACGACCGGCAGTGCATCAACGTGATGCTTTTCCAAAAGTTCCATTCCGGTTTTAACCAGATCTTCCGGTGAGATCTTAATACATTTCTCCCGTTTCACCATCACGCTTTTCACGAACATCCGCAACGCCTCCATTTATTGACTGACTGTCAGCTTCTGATTTACGGCAGGACCAGCGTATCCCCGATCGACAGATCCGGTGATGCCAGGCCGTTCGCCTCCATGATTTTATCGACTGCTGTTCCGGAACCATAGTGTTCCACTGCAATCCGATAAAGAGTGTCCCCTTTTTTCACGACGTACGTTTCCTGTTCACTTTCTTCTTCCTGTTCTTCTTCAGCGGCCGGCTGTTCAGCAGCCGGTTGTTCCGGCGCCGTGCGCTCCGGTTCCGCCGATTCAGGTTCAGGTTCCGGGATCGGTTCCTCTTCAGCGGCTGGCGCTTCCGCTTCTTCCGCTTCTTCCGACTCTTCTTCGATCACGAGCGGCGTGATCGGTGAAGTATTTTCCTGGAACCTTACTTCACTGCTGCTCGCGCTGATCAAATTTTCTTCTTCCGGTGTGTAAATAACGGCTACGTAAAGGAAAACAGCGAACACCGGGAGGAAAATAAAGACGAAAAACAAAACAGAGAGCAGCCGCCCTCCATGCTTGACGCCGGCATCCCGCCCGTTTTCATGAATGGCTTTCTTGCCGGCCTGCCTGCGGGCGGTCCTTGTCGGGAGGCTGTTCTGCGGCACTTGAGACGAGGGCTGCTGGCGATGGTCCGCTGATTTTCGGTACTTTCGGTTCCCCATATTTTCTGCTCCTTACTAATCTGATAGTTCTATTATGCAGAAAAAAGTCTTGCTTGTAAACGGCACTTTTGACAAAAAACTATGGCAAAATCCGCCCGAGCCGTTCTTGCCAGCCGCCGCTTCCTGAATGCTGTTCCCCTTCTTTCCGGACCGGATACATCGAATAATCCAGTCCGCAATTCACACAGCAGTTTGAGGGCCGGTCGGTTATTTCCTGATCGAACGTTTCGGCGATATAGCTGCGGAGGCACCCGTCGGAAGCCGGAAACCCGCTCATCCTCGCTGCCCGGTTCATTTTTTCCTGAAGGAGGTTTTCCATTCGTTGCATGGTCTTGTCCAGCGGCATACGGCTGAGCCAGTATTTCAGTACGCGGAAAGACGTTTCCCGTACGACCCCATCGGACACGAGTGCACGGTCTCCGCCTGAATTCAGGACCGCTTCCGCTTCAAACCGGGTCGGCAATTCATCCGCCAACAAAGCGTTCATCAACGCTTCATCGCCGGGACTTACCAGCAAGGTCGACAGCGAAGGCTGCCCGTCCCGTCCGGCTCTTCCGACTTCCTGGACGAATTCTTCAATGGACGTCGGAATCTGAAAATGGATGACATGCCGTATATCCGGGACATGGACACCCATCCCGAATGCGCTGGTCGAACAGACCCAGTCCGTTTCCCCGTTCTGGAACTGCTGCTGAATGAACACCCGGTCCAGCTGTTCCATGCCACCATGGTAAAAAACCGCACGCACGCCATTTTGGCGGAGCACTGCCGATAATTCTTCCGCTTTTTTCCGCGTGCCGGCATAGACAATTCCCCTGCCCGCATAGTGGGCCGTGAAATCCTTGAGCCATTCCAGTTTCCCTTCCCTCGTATCGAAACGTTTCACATCGTACGCGATATTCCGGCGATCCATCGGATGGACGTAAATATTTGGCTCTTCAAGGCTTAAATAGTGGAGGATGTCCTGCTGGACCTTTTTTGTGGCGGTCGCAGTCAGCGCAAGGACCTGCGGCGATCCGAGTTCTGCCATCACTTCCGAAATCCGGAGGTAGTCCGGACGGAAGTCGAAGCCCCATTGAGAGATACAATGGGCTTCATCCGCGACTAGGAGCGAAATCCGGATCCGTTTCAGCCGGCTGATGACGAAAGGCTGGGCCAGCATTTCCGGCGAAACGAAAATGAATTTATAGTCGCCGGCTTTCCGGAGAACCGCTTCCTTTTCTTCCGGCTTCAAAAATGAATTAAGTGCCACCACACTTTTTTCGCCCATTTTTTTAAGCTGGGAAACTTGGTCAAGCATCAGTGACAAGAGCGGTGATACGATCAGGACGCTTCCCGGCAGCATATGGCCAGGCAGCTGATAGCACATGGACTTCCCCATGCCGGTCGGCAGCAGCGCCAGCACATTCCTGCCATCCATTACAGCGGTTATCACTTCCTTCTGTCCGGGTCGGAATGAGTCGAATCCATATGTCTTTTCCAAAAGCTGTTCCAGACTCATGGCTGTTCCCCTCCCGCAGACAGCGCCAGCCGGATCTGAAAATAACTCAACTCCGGAAGCTGTTCCTTAATATCGCGCAGTTTCTTCGACCCGCTCGATTTACTGATGTCATTCACCCGTTCATAAGCTTCCCGGCTCATGAAACTTGTAAAATCAAAAGCAGGGTCGTTCATGGCAAGCTCTACAAAGTGATCCTCGATAGTGCTTCTCTTCAGCTTCCGGACAGCCGCTATTTCATCGACCGACAGTCCTTCCTTGTAGAGCCGCAGCGTCCGCTTCGTGGAATCGGTGAGCGGCGAGTGCCTCAGGACACCTTCCAGGAACGGAATGAGCATCGGAAAACCTTCCTCCCTCAATACTGCCAGCCAAGCGTGGAGTGCAGCGGTCGCTTCAATTTTCGCATCCATCTCTGAAATGCCGTATTCTGCGGAGATTTGACGCCACGTCAAGCCGCCGATGCCGATGCCCGACAGCCGGTCGACAAGGATCGTCTTGCTCCGGTCCGGACAGTCGGCCAGCATCAAACTTTCTGTGAGCTGGCTGCGGAACGCCGCGTACGATTCCGGCGCACTGAAGTTCATTTTCCGCAAGTAATCTTTGACCCAGAATTGGATGTCCGTCCGCGTCTGGGCGGGATCGAAAACCGGATTGCCGGCGCGGACATGCGAAAATGTCTGCACAGCGAGGGACAGACGGGCAAAAAAGAGCCGTTCCCGCCCTTGGAATGTCCAGCCATCCAACCGAACAGGAACTTTTTTTCTGTTCCTCCCTTTTTCAGTCAGCTTAATCGGTCCGTCTGCTTGTTCAATCAGCCCGGCTTCACAGAGCTGCGTGACCGCTTCATCGTATGTTCCTTTCTGTAAATCGGAGATGACGCCGAAAAAAGGATGGAGTCCGAAATAGCCGATGTCCTGAATCGTCTGGCCGGACTTCTTCCCTTTCAAGACGTGGAAAGGAGCGGAAACTGTCCGCTGTCCGTCCAATCTGTCCATGATCGACAAAATCAATTCATTGAATGACAAGTTCGGTACCTCCAAGTATCTATTGGTTGAAAAGCGTCGGAAACATGATTAGAATAAATACGATAGCTCGAAGGAGCATGTCCGGGGATCACTTAAAGGAGAGGATTGCATTGCCAAAATATACGATCGTCGATCAGGATACGTGCATCGCATGCGGTGCTTGCGGAGCGGCTGCTCCAGATATCTACGACTATGATGATGAAGGAATCGCCTTTGTCATTCTTGATGATAACATGGGCAAAACCGAAGTTCCAGAAGAACTCATAGAGGATATGATGGACGCCTTCGAAGGCTGCCCGACCGATTCCATCAAGGTTGCGGATGAATCATTCGATGGCGACCCGCTGAAATTCGAAGACTGACCAGGAAGCGAGAGCTTCCTTTTTTTATTGGTTGAAACCGGGTCACCCCTCTCCCGGATCGACCGTTATTTGATATGGACAGAAAAAAGGAGCCGAGGGAACGGCTCCTTTACTTCTTATATAAAGCAATGATTTTACTGCGCTTCACCACAATCCGTCGCTGTTTCCCGGATTGTTCACCATTCTGTCACGAATCGTACAGCGAACGCTGCTTCTCGATCCATGGCCGCATGCTGCGGAATAGGACGATGACCGCCGCCGTCAAAAGAACCCCCTTGATCAGGTTGAAAGGCAGGATCCCGAGAACGATGCTTTCGGTCAGAGCGCTTCCCGACAGTTCCGGCATACTGAGAAAATACGTATACATCGGAAGAAATACAAAGTAGTTCAGGACACTCATCCCGACCGCCATGACAAGGGTTCCGGCCGCGAGCCCGAATCCGAGCCCTTTCAGGTTGGATGCCTTCCGATAAACCGCGTACACCGGAAGAATAAACAGGATGCTCGTCGTGAAATTGGCCAGCTGGCCGACGGGGACCCCGGTCGGGCTGCCTGAAAAAAGCCAATGCAGGATGTTCTTGAAAGCGGCGACGAGCACACCGGCCACCGGCCCCATCGTGATGGCCGCAACCAATGCCGGAACGTCGCTGAAATCGACTTTCAGGAACGACGGCAATGCCGGCAGCGGAAAATTGAACAGCATCAGGATAAATGAAATGCTCGACAGCATGCCCACTGCAATCATTGACTGCAATTTTTTGTTTCTCATGTTCCTCTCTCCTCACTTGATTCATCAAGAAGAAAGGCTCGGATTGTATGCTTCCATAATAAAACCCTTAAGCGCGGATCAGGCACTTAAGGGAGAATCGGCACGCGAAAAAAACAGCACACCAAAATGAATCGGCATACATCCGTACCTTCACCTTCTCCCATCCAGACTGTACTGTCGGCTTTGGAATTTCACCAAATCCTGCCTTGCGGCTCGCGGGCTGATGGAGTCGGACTCCAATTACCGCCGGTAGGGAATTTCACCCTGCCCCGAAGATGAATCGATATTTGATTGAACGCCATCGCTGGCAGTTTCTATTTTCACTATAATGAAAAAATGAAGCACTGTAAACAGAAATGCTTACAGTGCCATCGGAAAACACCTTCTTCAGTTTGGTGCTCCCCTTTCGTCAGGGAGTGAATCCGACTTTATTCGGCGCCAAAGGAACTTCGAGCGGCGCAGTCAGAGGATGGCCGTTCCAGTCTTCCTGCACCGTGTTTTCCAAACGGATTTGTTTGCCGAAAGAAGCGGCTGTCAGCGCAAAGCTTTCCAGCAGCATTCCGGCAGCCTCCTGATCCAGTGCTGCGAGATCAAGCGGCGCGTCGAATGTGACAACAGCTGTATCCCCTTCTTCCCGCACGCCGTATGAAAGACCCGCCGGAACCGGTGAAGCCAGAAGATCATTCGGCGGCGACTGGAGCGCTGCAAGCGCTTCTGCCGCCGAGCTGAAAGCCCGGCTGTAATCAGGCGCCAAGTACGTCTGGCCGCTCGCCGTTTCGAATACGAAGTAAGCGGTATCCCCGATTCCGCCTTCCAGGGGTTCCACCGGGCCGACGGGATCGAAAGAAGCGGGAGCGCCGCTTTCATCGGTGATTACAATCCGTTCCGCTTCCGGGAAGGTCGCAGCTAAAGCTTCAAAATAGACCGATACGGCGGCCGATGAAAGGCCGTATTCATGCCCTTCCGGAAGTTGGTGGATGACCGTCTCCCCATCAGCGGTGATTTCTCCTTCAAGCGGATGGTACTCATCGAAACCGAGTGCTTCTTCATCCACTTCCGCCGCAAATTCCCGGTACAGGGAAACTTGATCCGCACCGCCGGCTATGGCACTTTCCTCGATCAGCACAGAGACGGGCACGACGTAAGCGTTCGATGTGAGGCCGAGCGTCAGAAGCTGCTTGCCGTCCAGGTCATCCGGATAAACGGCGGTCCGGCCGTCCGCCGCTTCTTCCGCCGGTGCCGATTCCGCTGTAACGGCGGCTTCTTCTTCAGCCGTCTCTTCAGCTCCCTCAGCCGGCAGGGATTCCATCACGGCTTCGTCTTCTGCAGCTTCCTCTTCTACCGCCTGCTCCGCACCTTCCGTGCCGGCCATTTCCAGCTGGGACCCGCCCGAAAGATAGGTGGCCAGCAAAACGCCGAGTGTCAGGAAAGCAAGCGCCGCCACTGCTGCCGGCAGCCATGTCAGCGGCTTCTTTGGCGGTGTCAGGTCTTTTTTCAGCCGCCGGTGCACTTCTTCTTTCGGCCGGCGGTCTTCGATCTTCGGGAAATCCCGGAGCAGCTTTTCGATCTGGTCATCGTCCCATCCCTTATCTGCCATCCGAGCCACTCCTTTCTCCAGCGGTCATTTTCTCCCGGAGGAATTTTATGCCGCGATGCTGCACCGTCTTCACTTTCCCTTCTGTCCATCCGAGCGCTTCCGCGGTCTCTGCTATGGACAGATCTTGGAAATACCGCATCAGAATCACGACTTTCTGATCACCTGTACAGTGATCGAGCATTTCATACAAAAACCGTTTATCCTCGTTCAGTTCCGACACTTCCTCGGGCATCCGTTCAGCAGAGACGAGCTGCTGTGTCTCCCAGTCGAAAAATTCCTGTGCATGCTTTCTCCTCACCGCCGTTTTGCGGAAATGATCGATCGCCGCATTTTTAGCGATGGAGAACAGCCACGTCTTTTCTGAACTTTTGCCTTCAAAACGATCATAAGCGCGGAATACGCGCAAATACACTTCATGCATCAAATCTTCCGCGACATGCCTGTTCTTCACGAGATAAACGAGAAACTGGAATACATCCTGATGGTACTCGTCATACAGCCTGTGGAAAACGGAGTCGTCCATATACTCCCCCCGTTCAAAGAATTAGTCGTGCAGTTTTCCGTAAAGTTACGCCGTTTTCAAAGGAAGAAGAAAGAAAAATTCCGTCCCTTCCCCGATTTTGCTTTCCGCAGAAATCCTGCCTTCGTGCGCTTCGATGATATTGCGCGCGATGGCCAGCCCGAGACCGGTGCCGCCTTTGCCCCGTGTCCTCGCCTTATCCGCTTTATAAAACCGCTCGAACACATACTCCAAATCTTCTTCCGTGATGCCGGTTCCGTTATCTTTTACCGCCACCTTGGCAAAACGCTGTTCACGCGTCACTTCGACCGTGACACGTCCGCCCGCCGGTGTATGCCGGATCGCGTTATCGATCAGGTTGGTCATGACCTGTTCGATGCGGTCTTCATCGATTTCGGCAATGATCGGACTGCCGGCACTCTGTTCGAACGTCAGGCTGACTCCCTGTTCCTTTGCTGCCTGGGTGAATTTCAGCGTCATCCGCTCGATCGCCCGATCCAGCTCGACAGGTTTCCTATAAAGCCGCATATGACCCGACTCCAGTCTTGCCAAATCAAGGAGATCTGTTACAAGCCGGCCCATCCGATGGGACTCCTCATAGATGATCTTCGTCATTTCCTGGCGCTCTTCCTCCGAACCGACCACATCGTCCATAATCACTTCCGAATATCCTTGAAGCATCTGGACAGGCGTCCGCAGTTCATGCGACACATTGGCGATAAAATCGGACCGGAGTTTTTCGAGGCGGTGATGTTCCGTCATATCCCGGAGGACCGCAACCGCCCCTCTTACCGATTCTCCGCTGTAAAGCGGGCTCATCGTAATGGCGTAATAAACTCCGTCCATTTCAAGTTCTTCTTCGAGTTCTTCCTCCTGTTCCAGGACGAAGTCCAGCATATGGAGCAGCTCGGATGGCATCGGCAGTTCCGCGTCCGGCCGGCTCCTGTAAAACCAATCCCGGATGAGTTTGTCGGCAGGGGGGTTGCTGACAAGGACGCTCCGATCCTGATTGAAAGTGATGACCGCATCCGTCATGGAAGTGAGGATGCTGGAGAGCTGTTCCTTCTCCTGGCTGATCACTTCCAAATGATGCTTCAGCTGCCTCCCCATCTGATTGAAGGCGACCGCCAGCTGGCCGATCTCATCTTTCGAAGCCGCTTTCACTTTCGTGGAGAAATTCCCTTTCGCAAGTTCCATCGCCCCTTCCCGCATCCGGCGGAGAGGGAGCGTGATCCGGGTTGAAAGGAAAAAAGCGAAAATCGTAGTCAGAATCAGCGCGATGAAAGCGGACAGAAAAACGCTGTTTGTCGTTTCCTCTGTCGTTTCTTCCATGACGTTCAGGGACTGATAGATGAATACCGTACCATGGACCTCGTCTTCCGTCTCCAGCGGACTGGCCAGAACGATGAACGATTCGAGCATACCGCTGTCATGCAGGGACGGCAGCAGCATTTCCTTCGCGACTGTCTCGTCCGATTCAAAAACTTTCCGGAAGTCCGGTTCGCTTAAAATCAGTTCCCGAGTCTTCTCGCTGTTCAGTCCTTCATGGACGTAATAGGACACCTCGTCCGGTTCCTGAGCCACGATCACGTTCGTCTCTTCATCCAAAATATTGGGAATCACTTCGTACGCCATCTCATCGCCCTCATGCTCACGGAATATTTGAGCGATGGTGGCGGCTTCCTGTCCGAGCGATTCCCGGATCTGTTCGCTGTGATAGTTCTCGAGAAACTCCAGTTGGAGGACAGTCGAAATGAACAGCACAAACGAAACGAGAAGCAATATGGTTAACCATAGCTTCCCGACAACGCTATTCCATATTCTATTCATTGACGACCTCGAATTTGTAGCCGACTCCCCACACCGTCACAATCATTTTCGCGGCCGATTCAGAAACCCGGTTCAGCTTTTCTCTCAGCCTTTTCACGTGGGTGTCCACTGTCCGGAGATCGCCGAAAAAGTCGTAATGCCACACTTCCTTCAGCAGGTGTTCCCTGTCGAAGACTTTGTCAGGTGACTTAGCCAAGAAATACAAAAGTTCATATTCCTTCGGGGTCAGGCTGACTTCTTTGCCGTCCGCCGTCACCCGGTGGGCATCATGATCGATTGTCAAGTGCGGAAAAACGACCAGTTCTTTCGAGACTGCCGAACCTGCAAGAGGCACCGTCCCTGCAGACCGTCTAAGTATCGCTTTCACCCGCAGCACGACCTCCCGCGGACTGAAAGGTTTGACGATGTAATCATCAGCGCCGGTCTCGAATCCCTGCACCCGGTTCGCTTCCTCACCCTTGGCTGTCAGCATGATGATCGGAGTCATTTTTTTCTCGCGCAATTCTTCCGTCACTTCGATGCCATCCTTCTCCGGCATCATCAGATCGAGGAGGATACAGTGATAGTCCTTGGCGAGCGCTTTTTCCAGCGTCTCCGCGCCATCCCCCGCCTCTTCGACAACATAACCTTCCCGCTCCAGGTAAATTTTCAGAAGGCGCCGGATCCTCTCTTCATCATCCGCCACCAGGATTGTGATCACTTCGGTCATTGTACTCCCTCCAACTTTCAGCTCATATCTTCATTTTACAGGATTGGCATAATAAATAAACAAAAAGCCTTTTCCGTTTCCGGAAAAAGCTTTCGTCTGTCACGCATAGGAATGGAGACCGGCGATGATCAAGTTGACGGCGACCAGGTTGAACATGATGATCGCGAAGCCGCCGACTGCAAGCCATGCCGATTTTTCGCCCTGCCATCCTTTTCCGAGCCGCAGATGGAGATAAGCCGCATAGAACAGCCAAGTGATGAGCGCCCATACTTCTTTCGGGTCCCATCCCCAGAACCGGCCCCACGCTTCCTGCGCCCAGATCATTGCGAAGATGAGGGCACCGAGTGAGAAAACCGGGAATCCGATAATGACCGACCGGTAGCCGACTTCATCCATGAGCTGGGAATTGGTATTCCGCACTAGCGGCTGCAGCATTTCTGCCACCCGGCGGCGGAACACGAGACGGACCAGGCCGTACAGGATCGTCCCGACGATGACCGACCAGGCCACCGCTGTCAGTTTCGAGCCGTTGATGAAAGCCGGGACTTCAAAGATCGGCTCCATCGTGCTTTCATCCAGCGCGACGCCTTCATTCATTCCGAAGAGCGGCGGCATGTCGTATACAACGCTGGCCGCTTCCCCTTCTTTATCGACATAGTCGAAGGCCGCTTCGTAATCCGTCAGCATGAAGTACGAATTTGCAACGACGAAGCCGAGGACCAGAAACAGCGCATACATCAGAATCTCCAGCCAAAGCCGCTGTTTCGATTTTTTCTTCATGTCCACGTTTTTCAGCAGGTAGATGAGTCCCGCCCCGGCGGAAATGGCCAGAATCCCTTCAGCGATCACGACTGTGCTGACATGAATCGGCAGCCAGTAGCTCTGGAGCGCCGGGATGAGCGGGCTGATGTCCCGCGGAAACATGCTGGCATATGCGATGACGAGAAGAGCGACCGGCAGAACCACCATGCCGAGTGCAGGTGTCCGATAAATAAAATAAATGAGGATGAATCCGCCGACAAGCATCATGCCGAATGCGGCAGTGAATTCGAACATGTTACTTAACGGAATGTGTCCCGACGCAGCCCAGCGGGTGAAAAAATAACCGAGATTCGCCAGGAATCCTATAACCGTCACCGTGATGGCGATGCGGCCCCAGCGGGATTCGGAAGCAAATGAACCTTCTTTGTTCCCTCTCACCGCTCCGCCGAACAGCAGCGTGCCGGCCAGATAGGCAAAGAATGCCGTCAGCAGCAGATTGCTGCTCCATTCAACCAACGTCATAGCGGTTTTCACCTTCCTTTTCTTTCTGCTTGGCTTCTTCCTGCTGGTCAGCGGCAGGCGGAAGACCCGCAGTTTCCGTTGTCTTGTCCAGTTCTTTTTTCAGCGCAAACCAGTTTTTATTCGTATGGCCGGCCACGAGAACCGTTCCATCCGCTTTTTCCTGGATCCAGATCCGGCGATGGTTGAAATACATCCCCTGCGTCACGCCGATCATGAAGATGATGCCGCCCAGGATCAGGATCGGCAGCGTGACATCTTTGCGGATCACCAAACCGGATACATCCCGGGTCTCGGCGCTCTGGAACGTCAATTTATATTCGTTTTCACCGAACGGTTCCACGGTTTCCCGGATGACGATGAAACTCGTTTCCCCTTCCGGTGTCTCCGGAGTCGTCATTTCCACCAGGAAACCCGGATTGTTCGGGATCGGTGTCGCGGTCTGCGGCTCCCCGTTTTCAGCGAATCCGGAAAAGTCCGGATAATAGCCGATGAGTTCGACGGTGGATCCGTCCTCAAGCTCATATATGTGCTGCGGATCCGACAGATCGACGGTGAGTTCACCCCGGGATTCGCCCGTCTCTTTGTTCGTCAGCGCGAAGGTCATGCTGGACAGTTCGTTCAGCCGGTAATCCATCTGATACACATTGTACCCGTCGAACTGCAGCGGGTGGTTGACTTCAATCTCATATTCTTTCACCTTTTCCAGGTTGTCTGTCGCCCCTGGCGGACTGCCTTCCGGAACCTGGTAAAGGACTGCATCCGTCTTGTAATCTTTGACGACGGTCCCGGCTTCCTCCAGCGCTTCCCCGTATACTTCTTCATCGCCCTCGCCGGAGTAGGTGGTCACTTCGAAGTTTTCGCTCGCCAAATAATAACCCGGCGCCCCCGGAATCGCGCGCATTTCCCCTTCACGGACCCAGAGGGATTCATCGATATAGAAGCCGGGAAGAGCCCGGAGCATGACACCGATCAGGAAAATGATGAGTCCGGCATGGTTGACGTACGGACCCCATCTGGAAAACCTTCCTTTTTCGGCAAGGATCCCGTTTTTTTCTCTCCGGACCTTGTACTTCATGTTTTCGAGTTCCTGTGCGGAAGCATCGAGTGCGTCCGGTTCCGCTTCGCCCGCGCCAAAAAAGCGCTGGCGTTTCATAAAGCTCTCGTGGCGCAGCACTCGCTGGTTTTTCAGTGATTTATAAAGCGGTACTCCGCGGTCGAGGCTGGCGATGATCAGCGAGATGCCGAGCATGCCGATGAGCGCCTGGAACCAGTAAGAACTGTAAAGATCATGGAAGCCGAGGAAATGATAGACCGCGCCGAATGATCCGTACACATCTGCATAATATTCGCGGACAGCTTCTTCCCCTTGTGCCGGGATGAACAGCTGCTGCGGGAGGATGGTGCCGATCGAAGCCGCTACAAGAATGGCGACGATGATGGCGATCCCGATCTTCACACTGGAGAAAAAGTTCCAGACTTTATCCACGATCGATTTATTGTATGTTTGGGAGCGGCGTGCAGACCCCTCATACCGCATGTCCGCGAGCTTTTTCCGCTTTTCCTTCTCGGTCAGCGGGCGGCCGCACGAAGCGCATAAGTCCGTTCCCGGCGGATTGTTGTGGCCGCATTGGCACTTAATCTGTTCCATCCGAAAAATCTCCTTATTCAGGTTTGATGCTTTCCATATGGGCAGCAACTTCCTGCTCTGTCATTTCCCGTGTGATGATGTCCGTCACAGTTCCATCGGGGCTGATCAGCACAGTGGTCGGGAGCGGGACGACACTGTATGCCTCCATGACACTTTTCGCTTCATCGATGGCGATCGGGAAATTGAGGCCGTAGCGGTCTGCATATGACTGGACTTCAAACTCAGACTGGTCGATGTTGACAGCCAGCACATTCACTCCCTGATCCTTATACACTTCATACTGGCTGTTGATCGCCGGCATTTCCCGGGCGCACGGCTTGCACCATGTCCCCCAGAAATTCAGGAAAACCCCTTCGCCTTTATACTCAGAAAGCCGGTGTTCATTGCCCTCCAGATCCGTCAGCACAAATTCCGGCGCTTTTTCGCCCACTTCCAGCACGTTCTTCTCAGCTGTCGCGTTGCTGTAGATCGTATAGCCGATCGCCGAGACCATGATGAGCAAAAGCACCGTCCGGATAATCGTCCGTTTTTTCTTTTTATCCGACATCCTGCTTCCTCCTATGCTTTTCAGTCTTGCGTCAACCCATTATAGCAAAGTTTCCCCGGCTCCATATCGCCACATTTGAATGGATTGTGAACGTTAGTGCTGCTTGCCCGTCTCCGCCATGACCCGCAGTTTCTTCACTTCATGGGCCGACAGTTCCCTCGCATCGCCCGCATTCATTCCGTACAGATTCAAAAACGCGAACTGCTCCCGGCGCAATTTCTGTACCGGATGGCCGATCGCCTCGAACATCCTTCTCACTTGCCGGTTCCGCCCTTCGTGGATCACGATCTGGATGATGGACTTGTTCTGCTTCGGATCAGCGGACTGGAGCTTCACGCGCGCAGGCGCGGTCATTCCGTCCTCGAGTTTGATCCCTTTTTCCAGCTTTTTAAGTTTTTCCCGCTCCGGGACTCCCTTGACACGCGCAATATACGTCTTGTCTATTTCGAACTTCGGGTGGGTCATGAGGTTCGCGAACTCCCCGTCGTTGGTCAGGATCAGCAGTCCCGACGTGTCGTAATCGAGCCGGCCGACCGGATAGATCCGTTCCTCGACGCCCGGAAAGAAATCCGTGACCACTTTCCGTCCTTTGTCGTCACTGACCGCCGACAGCACGCCGCGGGGTTTATAGAATAAATAATAGACCTTTTGCTCTTTTTCGATCGTGACGCCTTCCGCTTCGATGGCATCCGACCCGGCTACTTTCGTCCCCAGTTCTTTCACCACTTTACCGTTCACGCGCACTTTGCCGTCCAAAATCATTTGTTCCGCTTTCCGCCTGGAAGCGACACCTGCGTGCGCCAGTACTTTCTGCAACCGTTCCATTCCAACACTCCGTTCGGATCTGTATTTATTTTTCCCGGACCGTCCATCCGGATGTAGTGCCTTCACGCCTGTTCCCGAAGCGGATCCGTGAATCCCCGGCTGAAGAGATCAGCCTCTTCTTCCGAATCGTCCGGAACATTCTCCGGCAGCGGCGGCAGCTCCTCAAGGCTTTCCAGCCCGAAATAATTCAAAAATTCTTTTGTGGTGCCGTACAGGATCGCCCTTCCGGTGCGTTCCGCTCTGCCAACTTCATGGATCAGCCCCTTCGCACTGAGCGTGCTCAGTGGCTTTTCCGTTTTTACCCCTCTCAAATCCTCGATTTCAACCCTTGTGATCGGCTGCTTGTATGCGATGATCGCCAGCGCTTCAAGGGAAGCCTGTGAAAGG
>NZ_NHTN01000031.1 GCF_002167005.1 Indiicoccus explosivorum | reverse complement strand
CAGCGACAGCGCTGCAGCAGGATTTCTTCTGCTGCGGCGAGTAACCGCAGAATCAACCGGTATTAGCGCCGGTTTCCCGGAGTTATCCCGATCTGCAGGGCAGGTTGCCCACGTGTTACTCACCCGTCCGCCGCTGAAGTTCCGGAAGCAAGCTTCCGGAACCTCCGCTCGACTTGCATGTATTAGGCACGCCGCCAGCGTTCGTCCTGAGCCAGGATCAAACTCTCCGATAAGAGAGCCAGAATGACTCTTGCTGGCGCGGCGCGCTCCACGGGGGTGGAGCGCCGCCGCTTCCCGGTCACCCCCGAAAGGGGCCGGGGTCGTTCATTGTATTTCTCAGCGTTTTGCTGTTCAGTTTTCAAGGTTCAGAAGTTCTGACAACCTCCAAGATTCAAGATCCAATCTCAAAAGAGGCGCTCAATTAATATACTACAATACTTTCACTAAGTCAACAGCTTGACTCGAAAATTCATTTGTTGCCTTAGCGACTTTCAAAGTATACAAAACCCTCCAAACGAAGTCAACCAAAAAATTGAATTCATTTAAGGGTACACAATCAATTATACCCGAAAAAACTCAAAAAACTATTACAAACACATAACAATTATGAAAGGGATTTATTCCTTTACAAGAAAAAGCCCGCCAGAAACGGCGGGCTTTTAACTCAAGCTAAGAAAATAAAGTACAGGACAAATACAGCTGACAATCCATACATAATAGGGTGGATCTCTTTTGCTTTACCGCTTACCGCCATTGTTATCGGATAAAAAATAAATCCGATGGCAATTCCGGTTGCAATGCTGTAACCGAGCGGCATCGCAATGATTGTGAGAAACGCGGGAACCGCCACTTCAAACTTATTCCAGTCAATTTTGCCGATTGCCGTTACCATCAGAACTCCCACGATGATCAAAGCTGGAGCGGTCACGGCCCCCGTCACTACTTCAAGAAGCGGGAAGAACAGCAGGGATACGAGGAACAGCCCGCCCGTTACTACTGCGGCAAATCCCGAGCGGGCGCCGGCTGCGACTCCTGAAGAAGACTCGATATAAGACGTTGTCGTCGACGTCCCGAAAATCGCACCGCTTACAGTCGCGAGAGAATCCGCGAGAAGCGCTTTGCCTGCACGGGGAAGTTTGTTGTTTTTCATAAGGCCCGCCTGATTTGCTACAGCGACAAGCGTGCCGGCAGTATCAAAAAAGTCAACGAACAAAAACGTCAGCACGACAATCAGGAATTCCACCGTCATCAATGATCCGAAGTCATTGATAATCGGTTCGAATGCCGCTCCGAAAGTCGGCGCCATGCTCGGGATGTTTCCAATGATCCCACTTGGCCGGTCAACGACTCCGAACAAGATTCCAACCGCGGCAGCGATGACAAGGCCATAAAAAATTCCGCCCTTCACGCCGCGCGTCATCAGAATGACAGTCACAATCAGTCCAAAGATCGCCAGCAGCGTGTCAGGAGCTGCAAGATTCCCCAAGCCGACAAGGGTTGCGTCATTACCGACAATGATGCCGGCGTTCTGAAATCCGACAAAAGTGATAAACAGTCCGATCCCAGCCCCGACGGCAAACTTCAGTTCAGCGGGAATGGCATTAATAATCGTTTCCCGTATTCCGGTGAGTGTCAGACCGATAAAAATTAAGCCTGAGAACAGCACGCCGGCGAGCGCGGTCTGCCACGGGATCCCGTATGTCAGGATGACTGTGTAGGCGAAGAAGGCGTTCAATCCCATTCCAGGCGCCAGCGCAATCGGATACTTGGCGATGATTCCCATGAAGAAACAGCCGACCGCTGCAGCCAGGGCTGTCGCGACAAAAACCGCGCCATAATCCATCGCCATTCCCGCCGGAAGATCCGGCACAGTCTGCAGGGAAAGCGTCAACGGATTGACGACAAGGATATAGGCCATGGCCAGGAAAGTTGTCAGTCCGCCGATAAACTCCCGTCTGTAATTCGTCCCGAGTTCTTCAAACTGAAAATACGCCGCTATTCCCCTTCTTTTTCTTCCATCTATTCTTCCGGTTTCTGTATAGGATTTCATTATTGTGTCCCTCCGTATGTTTAAGTGCTGAGTCAATAAAAAAACGCACATTCGGCAAATTGCTGCCGTATGTGCGCCGATATCTCCCCTTATAAAAGTAAAACAGGAAGTGAAGGTCCGGATTCTGCTACCGGACAATCTCGGTCGTAGTCGGATCATTTACGGTGATCCGGTAGAAACTTTTGGGCCATATTCCCAACGTTATACGACAACAGTATTTAATTAGTTGAAACGCTTCTGTTTACTCCCACTCGATGGTTGCAGGCGGTTTACTTGTCACGTCGTATAGAACCCGGTTGATGTGCGGCACTTCATTCACGAGGCGGACGCTTATTTTCTCAAGAATATCCCACGGAATACGTGCCCAGTCGGACGTCATGCCGTCAATGGAGGTCACCGCCCGGATTCCGATTGCGTAGTCGTATGTCCGGGCATCTCCCATCACGCCGACACTTCTAATATCAGGAAGTACAGTGAAATACTGCCAAATGTCCCGTTCCAAGCCAGCTTTTTTTATTTCTTCCCGTAAAATCGCATCTGATTCACGGACAATTTCCAGTTTTTCGTCAGTCACTGCCCCCATGATCCGGATGGCCAGTCCTGGCCCCGGAAATGGCTGGCGCCAGACAATATCATCCGGAATTCCAAGTTCGGAACCCAGTTTCCGGACTTCATCCTTGAAGAGCGTATTGAGCGGTTCGATCAATTCAAACTGCATGTCTTCCGGAAGCCCTCCCACGTTATGATGGGATTTTATCGTCTGGGCGGTTGCCGTGCCGCTTTCGATGATATCGGTGTAGAGAGTGCCTTGCGCTAGGAAATCCATTCCTTGGAGTTTCGCCGCTTCGTCATCGAAAACATAAATGAATTCATTGCCGATGATTTTCCGTTTTTGTTCGGGATCGGAAACACCGGCCAGCTTGCCGAGGAACCGGTCCCGCGCATCGATTTTAATCACATTCATATGGAAGCCGTCAGCAAACGTCTTCATGACACTGTCCGCTTCATCTTTCCGAAGGAGGCCGTGGTCAACAAACATGCACGTCAGCTGATCACCGATCGCTTTATGGATGAGGACCGCCACGACCGACGAATCCACACCACCGCTCAAGGCGCAGAGCACTTTCCGGTCACCGACCTGTTCTTTGATTTTCTCCATTTCCATTTCAATGAAGCTCTCCATTGACCAATTGCCTTCCATTCCGCAAATATCAAAGACGAACTGGCGGAGGAGTTCATTGCCATATGCGGAGTGCCGGACTTCCGGGTGGAATTGCACGCCATAGAATCTGCGGTCTTCGTCAGCCATTGCTGCTACCGGACAGCCATAGCTCGTGCCGATGGTCCGGAATCCCGGCGGAGCTGCCGTCACCAAGTCACCGTGACTCATCCAGACGATCTGCTCTTTCGGCAAGTCGCCGAAAAGCCGGTTCTCTTCGATCAGTTCAAGTTCTGCTTTCCCATACTCCCGGTTCGATGACTTTTCCACTTTCCCTTCCAATTTGAGCGCCATGAGCTGCATGCCATAGCAAATGCCAAGAATCGGCAGCCCCAATTCAAAAATTCCTAGATCAACCGAAAAAGCACCCGGATCATAGACCGAATTGGGGCCGCCTGAGAAAATGATGCCTCCTGCATTCATCGCCCGGATCTCCTCTGCTGTGATCGTATGGGGATGCAGTTCGCTATACACTCCGAATTCGCGGATACGCCGCGTGATGAGCTGGTTATACTGACTGCCGAAATCGAGCACAACAATTTTCTGCTGTTCCTTTAAAATCGGACTGGCTGACATGCCGTCACCTCTTCTGTTGGATTCGAAGCCCTCAAAAAGCAAAAGAACGCGGCTCCGCCCGCGTTCCTGCACTCTACGTCAAAAAGCAGACACATACCGAAAATGTATGTGTCCGCCTTCATAGTCGAGTCATTTCCGGTGACTCGGTAGAGACATCCAATCCATATCATTGGACATATATGAGGGCGCCTGGTTCATTGATTTTCTCAATTGTACAGGCTGCTAGAAGTAAAATCAACCGCTTGTCCGGCTGATTAAATTTTCCCAACTTTCCCTCAGGTTCCGCCATTCCTCAGAATTCGGAATACCGCCATAGACAGCTTGTTCATAAGCGGCGGTCAATTTAGTCATATCCCTCGTCCCGAAAAAATGATCAATATACTTTGCATAGGATGACAGGGTCTCTCCTTCTTTCCGCTCAATGCCATAGCGGCCGAGCTGCCGGAGCAGGTGGAGATACGCCCGCTCGAACGATTCGTCGCCGCGTCGCAAGCGGTAGTAAGGGATCAGAACCCGCGGAAGCCATTTTCTCCGAAGAAGATAAAGCATCGCCATTCCAGCTGCGAAAACCGCTGTACCTAAAAGCAGCATTCCCTGGAACTGTTCCAGAAACCGGCTGAACCGCTCACCGAAGCCGATGCCGCCTTCTTCTTCATCGCGATCGGCCGGTTCGTTCTGGTCGGGTTTATCGGGACGGTCAGCTGCCGCCTCCTCGCTGTCTTCTTCTGTATCGAGATCGAGGTCGAAGTCGATATTAGCTGAACCGCTGAACCCGATCGTCGGTTCGAACATGACCCAGCCGACACCCGGCATGTATGCTTCGACCCAGGAATGCGCATTGTTATTCGTCACTTCAAACAGCTCGCGGTCATCAACAGAACCGATCTCTTCCCCTTCAGCAAAGCCTTTCACCCAGCGGGCAGGAATGCCGATGGACCGGAGCATGACCACCATTGAAGTTGAAAAATTATCGCAATAGCCGATTTTTGTCTCGAACAGGAACTGATCCACGTAATCCTGTCCTTCACCGGGCACCGGAACGTTAGTCTGACTGTAGGTGAATTCGCCGCTTGCAAAGTAGCGCTCGATCGCCTGCGCTTTCTCGTAGAGACTCTCCTCGTCAGCCGTAATACCGATCGCTAAATCCCGCACCCGCTGCGGGAGCGTTTCCGGAAGCTGCAGGTAACGGTCGTAGCCTTCCGGCAGCGCATCCATGCTGAGGTCTTCCAGCGATGTCGCGCGCAATGCTTTCAGACTGTAGGAAGGCTCGCTGTAGCTGATTTCGTACATATAAGGTTCGAACGTACTTCCGGCCCGGTAAGTGCCGATCCGCTGATCCGCCGGGTTATACCGGTATTCTGCCGGTTCTTCCATGGAGAAGGACTTGGTGCCATAGGGGTAGAGGACGAACGGAAACCGTTCATCTCCCATTGCAATAAAAGCCGTTTCTTCTTCTTCATTGCCGGGTTCTATATCGAACACAATTTCTTCCTGATCGCCATAAAGTAGCGGTTCAGCAGCGATATCGGAAAGCTCCCAGCCTTTTGAAGTGTAAATGTCCTTCGACTCGATTTTCCAGTATTGCCCGGAACCGGCTTCTGCCCGGAACACGACGGTATCATCACCGATGAAGGAGCCGCCCAACTGGGAGTCGTCCTGATCATAGCCGATTTTTCCGACCGGCGGTTTGCCGGGCGCCATTGAACCGCCTTCTGCATAAGAGGTGAAATAAGGCACCGGATCCGGCCAAATCGCATCCGCTTTCGGCAACAGGAGGGCTGCAGCAGCTGAAGTGCCGACCATAAGGAACAAGGGAAGAAGCCAGCCGACAACCGCTTCCTGCTGAATTGGAATCCGATGATTCTCCAGCCAGCGGGCTAAGTGCAGCAGGCCCGCAAGCATTAGGCCGATAACCATGATCCGGATGATCGCCGCATCTCCCGAATATGGACTGAACGTATCGAGAACGGCCACAAAAACTACAGTGAATAGATAGAATACAAAAATACTGAGCCGGAAGCTGATCCAGTAATGAAGGAGATACACTGCCATCCACAGCAGTGCGAAGAAAAGGCCTGTCCGGAAAAGGTCCGTCACTTCAGTCCATTGCTGACTGAACAGAGCAGCCAGGCTCAACTCGATATTCGTGCCGAGAAATCCGAAGCTTTCACGGGAAAGCAACGGGTTTTCGGAAAAGATGAACAGAAGTGCCCATAGGACGTAGACCGCCTTGGCAGTTCCTGAAATCCACCACGGAACCCGGAAGAACGCCATAAGCAGGCTTCCGGCAATAAATATGAGAAAGACACTCCGATATCCTGTCGCGGTAAGTGTCGCGATCGGAGCGAGCCATTCGACCAATAACAGGAACACAAGCGTGTACAGCAAAAACATGAATCCTTTATGCTTGCGGATAGAATTCACTGGCGCCCCACCTCCTGAAACACTTCGTTGAAATTACCCGGGACAATCACTTTCACTTGAAACCCTTTTGCCCTTGCCTTCTGATGGGCTGCCTCCTCCGCCTGAGTCAGGAGGGTATTTTTGTTTTTGACAACAAGGACTGTACACATTTTAAGCTGTCTCGCTCCGCGCTGAAGTCCTTCAAGGACACTTTCATTCAAGTTCCCGGTCACAAACATGAGGTTCGCTGCCTGCGCCAGTCCGAAATCCTGTTCGACCATATCGGAGAATGGAGCCGAATCATCAGGCTGCACTTTCATCAAATGGTGCATGATTTGCTGGAACTGGTCTTCTCCGTTCAGTGAAGGGAAGTAAGTCCGGTTTTTCCCGGGGGCCAGATATGCTGCGCTTGCCCCGCTCCTGATCACCGCCTGGAGGATGGAAGCCGACAGCTCCACCTGGGTTTCGAAAGACTCGGACGGTGTGCGGTCCAGCAGCAGGAACAAATCCTGCGACTGTCTTTCTTCAAATTCTTTTGTTTGGAGAGTCTGCGTCCTCGCAAATGATTTCCAATGGATCCAGGACATCCGGTCTCCCGGCTGGTAGTTGCGGATACCCGCCGGGATTGTGGTATCCCGTACGAGAGTGAACGGCGATGCCGCTGTCCCCTGTTCGAAATTCGACGAGACGGGCCGGTACTTCAGTTCTGTAATCCGCGGATAGACAAGGATTGTCTGCCGCTGCGGGATGAGCCTGGATTTTCGGATCCACCCGAAGAAATCAGCCACCTCCACACGGATTCCTTCAAGGACGTGTTCGCCCCTGGGCATACTGGGGATGTCGTATGTCCAGCTGAGGGAAGTTCGGAATCCCGGCACAGTCATTTTCCGTTCTTGCCGGCTGATCACTTCATCGTCAGTCACTTCCGCAAACACGGTGTAGAGCAGCGGGAACGGAATCGACCGCTCCATTGCGACATCGGCACTGAACCGGCTGCCGCTCCGGATATTCACCGTCTCCGCATTCCGCCTGATCCGGATATCTTTCAGCGGATACAGCGCCAGCAGAAAGGAATATAAGGCGAAAGGCAGGGACATGTAAAAGATGAACCAGCTGACAAACCCGCCCTGGAACATCGCAAAAGAGAAAGTCACCGCCAGCAGGAAAGCGACGAACAGCAGGCGGCCGACGAAACTGATGGCATGTCTTCCTGATCTCATCGCCCGGCAAGCCTTTTTACAGGAATCCGGGTCTTTGTCAAGATGCGTTCAATGATTTCATCTGCTGTAATGCCGTCGTAGCGGGCTTCCGGCCGGAGGATGACCCGATGCCTGAAGACGAACTTGGCCAAGTACTGGACATCATCCGGTTTGACGAAATCCCGTCCTGTCAGCAGGGCATAAGCCTGTGCCGCTTTCATGAGTGCAATCGAACCCCGGGGACTGACCCCAAGATAGACATATGGATCTTCCCGTGTATGGAGAGCGAGATCTACGATATAACTTCTGATCGTTTCTTCCACTTTTACACGCTTCACGAGCTCTTGGATTTCCAGCAGTTCCTCCAGACTGATGACCGATGCCAGTGACTCGATCGAAACCGACTGGCCGGAACGTTTCAGTACTTCCATTTCTTCTTCCCGGGTCGGATAACCCATCTTGAGTTTGATCAGGAACCGGTCAAGCTGTGCTTCAGGGAGCGGATAAGTGCCTTCATATTCGATCGGGTTCTGGGTCGCCATGACAAAAAACGGTTTAGGGATCGCCATGGTCTCCCCATCGACAGTCACAGAAGATTCTTCCATGCCCTCGAGAAGCGCGGACTGAGTCTTTGGCGAAGTCCGGTTGATTTCATCTGCAAGTACAATATTTCCCATGATCGGCCCCGGCCTGAAATGGAATTCCATATCCCGCGGATTATAGATGGACACGCCGAGCACGTCAGAAGGCAGCAGATCCGGTGTAAATTGGATCCTCTTGAACTTTGCGCTGACCGATTTTGCGAGCGCTCTCACCATCATGGTTTTTCCGACTCCCGGAACATCTTCCAAAAGCACATGGCCTCCTGCGAGCAGGGCCGCGAGACTGAGTTCTGCCACTTCCCGCTTTCCGATCATCACTTTTTCTATATTATCCAGCACTTTATCAAGCTGTTCTTTCGCATTCATCGGCTTCCCCCAACTTTCAATTTAATTGGCTATTTTACTAATGGACGGAACGGGTATGACAGGCACAAAAACATCCCTTGCGTTTTTTAAATTGTCCGAAACTTAATTTTAGCATAGCGGAAAGGTCCTGCAAACTCAACTTTGGCCACCACACAAAAGGCATATTTTTCTCAAAAAAAGCAGAGCTCTGTTAAGAGCTCCGCTGATTCAGGATTTCCAAAAATCGTCGAACACCGTGATCGGCAAGTGCCGTTTATGGCGTGTCTTCAAATAATAGTTCTCCAGTTTTTCCTGCGCCGCTTTCGGGATCGACTTGCCTTCCAAGTAATCGTCAATGTTGTCATATGTGAGGCCGAGCGCCACTTCATCCGGGATCGCCGGCCGCTCTTCCTCCAGGTCGGCTGTCGGGATTTTATTGTACAGATGTTCCGGTGCACCAAGCTCTTTCAGCATCGCCCGGCCCTGCCTTTTGTTAAGTCGGAACAGCGGCATAAGATCCGCAGCCCCGTCCCCGTACTTTGTATAGAACCCTGTTATCGCTTCAGCCGCATGATCTGTTCCCAAAACGACGGCATTCTTTGCCGCCGCTATGGCGTATTGGACCTTCATCCGCTCCCGCGCCTTGTCGTTCCCCTTTACAAAGTCCGTGATTTCAATCCCTTGGGATTCAAGCGCCCGTTCCGCTGCATCCACTGCTTCCTTGATATTCACCGTGTAGGTTTTGGTCGGCTGGATGAAATCAAGCGCATCCTGGGCATCTTCTTCGTCGAACTGTTCTCCATATGGCAGGCGGACTGCATAAAAAGCGTAGCCGCCCTCCGTTTCTGCGTTCAGCTGATCGACCGCAATCTGCGCAAGTCTGCCGGCGAGTGTTGAATCCTGCCCGCCGGAAATACCGAGGACGAATCCCTTCAGGAACGGATTGGCTTTCAAATAATTTTTCAGGAATTCGATAGACCGCTGATTCTCTTCCTTCGGATCGATGGATGGCTGCACTTTCATTTCCTTAATGATTTGCTGCTGTAACGTCGTCACTAAAAATCTGCCTCCTTATCATCTTGAAAGTGTCTGAATGCTTTCTTTCACTTCCTGGATATTCCGCATTTTATTGTCCCAGCACTTTTGACTGAGATCGACAGGGTATTCTTCAGGATTGAGCGAGCGCTTGTATTCGTCCCACAGCTGACTGAGCGATTCAGCCGCGTAGCGCTGCATTTCCTGTACTGTCGGGTTCTGATAAATCACTTTCCCGCCTTGTACAACATGACGGTGGATATTGACTGCTTCGAAATTCGTCACGAATTTCGAGACGAACGTGTGGACAGGATGGAACATTTTCAGCCGGTCTTCCTCGTTCGGCCGTTCATCCTGCATGGTGATGTAATCACCCTCTGACTTCCCATTTTCCCTGTCGATTATCCGGTAAACGTTTTTGAGTCCCGGTGTCGTGACTTTTTCAGGATTGCCTGAAATTTTAATGGTATCTTCCATCTCCCCATGATCATTTTCAATGGCGACGATTTTATAGACCGCTCCGAGCGCCGGCTGATCATACGCTGTAATCAGTTTTGTTCCGATTCCCCAGGAGTCGACTTGCGCACCCTGCGCTTTTAGATTTAGGATGGTGTATTCATCCAAGTCATTCGAGACAATGACTTTCGCATCTGTGAATCCGGCTTCATCCAGCATTTTCCGTGCTTCTTTCGATAAGAAAGCGATATCACCGCTGTCCAGCCGCACACCAATGAAATTGATTTTGTCTCCCAGCTCCTTCGCCACGCGGATTGCTGTCGGAACACCGGATCGGAGTGTGTCGTATGTATCGACCAGGAATACGCAATCCTTATGGCGCTTCGCGTAGGCATGGAAAGCTTCGTACTCATTCCGATAAGCCTGCACGAGTGAATGCGCATGGGTGCCGGCGACCGGTATGCCAAAAAGTTTTCCCGCCCTTACATTGCTTGTGGCTTCAAGGCCTCCGATAAAAGCCGCTCTCGTCCCCCAGATCGCCGCATCCATTTCCTGTGCCCGTCTCGTGCCGAATTCCATCACCTGCGCATCGCCTGTAATCTGTTTGATGCGGCTTCCTTTCGTCGCAATCAGCGTCTGGTAATTGACGATGTTAAGCAATGCCGTTTCAATGAGCTGCGCTTCAGCGAGAGGCGCCTCGATCCGGATAAGCGGTTCCGATTGGAACACCGCCTCCCCTTCGACGACTGAATACACGTCGCCCGTGAACCGGACCGTACGCAAATAATCGATAAAGTCCTTCCGGAAACCGACCTCTTGTTCAAGATAAGCCAAATCCGTATCCGAGAATCTGAAATTCTCCAAGTATTCCAGCACCCGTTCAAGTCCGGCGAAAATGGCGTAGCCGTTCCCGAATGGCAGTTTCCGGAAAAACAACTCGAATACAGCTTTACGCTCGTGGATGCCATCCGCCCAGTATGCTTCTGTCATGTTGATTTGATACAGATCTGTATGAAGCGCCAGGCTGTCATCTTCAAAATTTCTGCTCATAGTCAATACCTTCTTCCGGCCGTAGTAGTTACATCTCTATTCCCATTTTACCTGAACGGGGGATTTTTTCCACAGCACACCGTTTATCCCTGTTACCGTCGGGCAATAACACAACTACCCGCCAGAACAGAGGAGGCTTTACAAATGGAAGCAAACTGGATCAGAGAATCCTCTTACACCGTCGTGTTCACAGGTGCCGGCATGTCGACGGAAAGCGGTCTCCCCGATTTCCGTTCGGCAAATAAAGGATTGTGGGAACAGCGGGATCCAAGTAAGGTCGCAAGCATCGAAGCACTCGAAAACGATCCTCAGGCATTCATCGGCTTTTACCGGAAGCGGATTCTCGGCGCGAGCGGCTACGAACCTCACAGAGGGCATCGGATCCTTGCCGGCTGGGAACAGCAGGGGTTTTTGCAATCGGTCATCACACAGAATGTCGATGGGTTTCATCAGGATGCCGGAAGCCGCCATGTCTCGGAACTTCACGGGACACTTCGCACGGTGCACTGCCAATCGTGCGGCCGATCATATCCCGCAAGTGAGTTCACTGAAGGCTCCGGACGCTGCGCGGCATGCGGCGGCATGCTCCGCCCCTCGGTCGTCCTGTTCGGCGAAATGCTGCCGGAAGCGCCATTCGAACAGGCATTGACAGACACAGAGCGTGCGGAGCTGTTCATCGTCCTTGGTTCATCGCTCACTGTTTCGCCAGCAAATCAATTCCCGTTGGTCGCAAAAGACAGCGGTGCGCGGCTTGTCATCGTTAACCGGGAGCCGACTCCGCTCGACCGATATGCGGACGCCGTCATCCATGGCCGGAATATCGGTGATGTATTGAGCGAGTGGGACGAACAGCTGAAATGACGGCACACAAAAGCATCCGCCGCCCGGCTCTCTGCGGGAAGCGGATGCTTTTGCATGCCGGATGAAACTTTTTATGAGGTTCGTAGCCCGCCGCCTTTTCCTTCGTGTTCATGTCTGCTCATCCGGCCAGTCTTCCAGCAGCTTGAGGGCTGCCGCTGCCAGAACCGCCGTCCCGACCGGCAGGCAGGCTTCATCAATATCGAATACTGGAGTATGGAGATCCCGCCGGACCCCGTCGTCCCGTGCACAGCCCAAAAAGAACATCGCTCCGGGAATCCGCTCAGTCACATAACCGAAATCTTCTCCTCCCAGGCCGAATGGGGCTTTCACAATACGGAAACCGGGATAAAGTTCTTCAACTGACCGGATGATCAGCCTATTGACGAACGGATCGTTATTTAGAGCCGGTTCTCCTCGCTGGATCTCGAGTGAATAGCTGCCGCCCAGGCACTCCGCGACTGAGACAGCTTTCTTCAATTCTTCAGCGACCAAGGCCCGGATTTCAGCCGAATAGCAGCGGATGGTCCCTTCGATCAGGACTTCCGACGGAATGATATTGCTGGCCGTCCCTGCGTGCACTTGACCGATGCTGACAACAGCCGCATCCAGCGCCGATACTTTACGGGCCACAATCCCATGCACTGCCTGCAGCACCGGCCCCAGCATCCAAATGGGATCCGTCCCCTTTTCAGGATATGCACCGTGACCGCCCGACCCGAAAAGTTTCACTTTGAACACATCCACACTGGCCATGCTGCAGCCGTCATTCACCTGCACCCCACCCACAGGCAGCCAGGGGCACATATGCAGCGCAATTGCCGCATCAACCCCTTCATACACTCCCGAGCGGATCAAGTAAGGTGAGCCGGAAAGTCCTTCTTCATCTGCCCACTCCTCGGCAGGCTGGAATACGAACTTCACCGTCCCTGAGAAAGTCCCTTTCCTGAATTCCTCCGCCAGCACGGTCGCTGCGCCAAGAACAATGGCTGTGTGGGCATCATGGCCGCACGCGTGCATGACCCCTTCATTTCTTGAACTGTACCCCATCCCGGTGTTTTCCAGAATCGGCAGTGCATCTGTATCCGCCCGGATAGCAACCACAGGTCCTTCACCTGCTGTCAGCGATCCGATCACGCTTGTCTTCGTGCCGATTCCGCATTCCACGTCCATCCCCTTGATTTCCGCAAGTCTCCGGGCAATAAACCTCGACGTTCCAACTTCCTGAAAGCTCAGCTCCGGATACCGATGAAGTCTTCGTCGCCATTCAATCAATTGCTCTTTCAATTCTTCTGCCGATTTCGTAATAGAAGAATCCGCCGACATTGCCGCTCACCCCGCATCTCTGCCGCGATTCACTCAATCACACCTCTAAGGCTGCCGCTGTCTGTTCAAATGCCTGTTCGAAATCACTGAGGATATCCGCCGTTTCTTCAATGCCGCAGGACACACGGATGAGCCCTTCCGGAATGCCCATCGCCGCCCGTTCTTCAGGCGTACACTCGACATGGCTTGTCGTACGGGCTGGCCCCACTGTCGTCTCCACTGCTCCGAGATTCGCCGCTCTGTGGGCGAACTGCAGTTTCGGCAGCAGTTCACGGACCGTTTCAACGCCGCCCTTCACCGCAAAACTCAGCATCCCGCCGAAATCCTTCATTTGTTTTTTCGCAATATCGTGGTTCGGGTGTTCCGGAAGCCCCGGGTAATAAACACCTTCCACGATATCCTTCGTCTGGAGATATTCAGCAAGCGCTTTGGCATTGTCGCATTGCTGACGCACGCGCAGGTGCAGCGTCTTCATGCCGCGCAGGATCAGGTAAGCCGCCATGGGATCCATCGTCGCACCGTTGATTTCGCGGTAATGATAGATTTGCTCCACCAGCTGCTTCGATCCGCAGACGGCGCCGCCCAGCGCATCCGCATGTCCGCCCAAAAACTTCGTGGCACTGTGGATCACCAAGTCCGCCCCGAGCGCCAGCGGGTTCTGATTAATCGGCGTGCCGAACGTGTTATCGACAATCACTAAAGCCCCTGCCGCGTGTCCGGCATTCGCCATGCGTTCGATGTCCGTGATTTTCACCGTCGGATTCGTCGGAGATTCCAGGTACAGAATCTTACAGCCTTTTTCAACCTCCGCTTCGATCTCTTCATGATTGCCCGTTTCACACAGCGCCACTTCCACTTGCTGACGGGGGAGGAACTCAGTGAAGATTTTATTCGTTCCGCCGTACGTATCCTTGATCGACACAATACGGTCTCCCGGGACAAGGAATGTGGACAGTGTGTTGCTGATCGCCGCCATGCCGGTCGAGAAACTCGTGGCCGCTTCAGCCCCTTCCATCGTTTTCAGTTTATCTTCGAACGCCTGCACTGTCGGATTCGTATTCCGGCCGTATATATGCCCTTTTTTCTTTCCAGTGGCCACGTCGTACCATTCATCCATATCGTGGTAGCCGTACGCCACACTGAGTACGACCGGTACTTGTGTCGCTCCGTGCACCAAGTAATCCTCTTCTCCTGCCCATACCGCTCTCGTGCCTGGCCGGCTTTCTCTATTCATCATTGACCCACCCCTTCCTTATTTTCCCATGCTGCCGTTCACGAAAAATAAGCACGGTTCTGCTTCAGCTCCTTCATGGCTGCCGTGGAATTTTCCGTCATCTCCGCCTTAATCACCAGCTCACGCGGGAAATCGGCAAGCGTCTCGCATCCTTTCTCAGTTACACGGAATGTTTCGCTCACCTCAAACCCAAAATCGTCCTTCCAGATACCAGGAATCAGATGAAACGTCATATTCGGCTGCAAAATGGTTTTATCGCCTTTTCGGAGACTTGCCGTATGCTCACCCCAGTCAGGCGGATAGCTCAGCCCGACCGGGTAGCCAAGCCGGGATTCTTTTACGATGCCGCTTTTGGCAATGGTTTTCAGCCAGATCTCCTCAATCGCTTCGCAAGGCATGCCCGGGCCGATTCCTTCCAGACAGGCATTGATGCCTTCCTGGACAATTTCAGAAAGTGCTTTCAGCTGTTCCGACGGCTGACCGATGCTGACTGTTCTCGCCAGAGGGGAATGATAGCGTCTGTAACAGCCGGTCAGTTCCAAAATGACCGCATCTCCCTGCCTGAAAAGGTCATCACTCCATGTAAGGTGGGGAGTGGATGTTTTCATGCCTGCAGGTATCAGCGGCATGATGGACGGATAGTCGCCGCCGAACTGTTCTGTCCCCGCTACTTGTGCGTGGAGGATCTTAGCTGCAACGTCACACTCCCGGACACCGGCCTGAATCATGTCCATTCCTTCCTGCATAGCTTTTTCGACGAGGCGTGCCGCTTTTCTCATATAATCGATCTCCTGGTCGGACTTGATCAGGCGAACCCAGTTCACAAGGAGAGTAGCATCACGGAATCCGGCGTTCGGCAGCCCCTTTCTTAACTGCTCGTAACATTTGGCCGTAAAGTAGTAAGTATCCATTTCCACGCCGATCGACCGGTTCGACTGACCGATCTGCGCCAGAATATCCGAAACAAAATCCATCGGATGGTGGGTATCGGACTGCACATAACCGTCGGGATACGGAATGATGTTGTCGCGGTAGAGCCACGTAGTAAGTTTTGCACAATTCGCATCCATCGCCCGCCCGATCCAAATCGGCTCGTCTTCATCGATCATGACGACGAGGAGCTGATGGACATAAAAAGACCACCCATCGTAGCCTGTCAGGTAATTCATATTGGCCGGATCTGTAATCAGCAGCACTTCGATTCCCTGCGACTCCATGCGCTCTTTCGTCTTCCGCATTCTTTCCTTGTATTCCGCCGTTGCAAACGCCATAAAATTCCCCCTCCCAGCACGTTAAAGCTCGACTCTTCGGATCACCCCGTCCGTGCCTCCACTGTACAGACAAATAGGAAGGAAAACATCCTCAAATTTGTATGAACTTTCAGATATAGATTCAGCCACATTAACAGACAAAAACCCGCAGGATTCAGCCTTTGCCGATTCCTGCAGGTTCTTCTGCCGCTTTTCAGTTCAGGGTCCTCCGTCCTTCAGCCCCGCCTCCCATGTTCTGATGCTCAGTTCCAATAAAAACAGATCGTCCGGATCAAGGAGTGACAGACCAGTCAGTGATTCGATTTTCCGGAGCCTGTATAACAGCGACTGCCGATGCAGGTTCAATGCACGGGCAGTCTGACTCACATTCCCGTTGTACCGGTTGTAAGCGCTGAACGTGCCGATAAGATCCATATTCCGCTGCCGGTCATAAGTGATGACTGGGGTGATGGCCGACAGGATGATGTTCTGCATTTCCCTGCTCTGTGCCAGGTCCAGCAGCACCCGGTCTATCCGTGTCTCCTGGTAATGCGTGTGCCCGCCTGCCCCTTTTTTATGCCGGCCGATCCGCAGCGCCGCAGCGGCATTGCTGTAGCTGGCCGCAAAACCTCCAATCCCCTTATGGGAGTCACCTGCCCCCCATGAAATCAGTACTTCAGGCAGCAGGTTCCGCAGCCTGCGTCCGATAAAATCCAGAAAGCCCATAGCGTTCTCCATTTCTTTCCCTGGCGTGACTTCAAGGAACATCAGCAGCTGTTCTTCAGCATCCGTTATCATCACTTTCCGTCCAAAATGACGGGCAGCATGACCGATCTCTTCTTCGAGGTACCGGAGCATGCCCTTTTTCCATTGCACAGCAGAAACCGGGTCCCCTTCATGCTTCTGCAGAAGTTCCTGCAAATTCTCTGGCTGGCCGATAAGGCAGACATACGGCAGCTCGAGGTTATAACCCAACAGTTTCGCACGGGTATCCGCCTGACTCACTGAATCGAAGTTCCCTTTTGCCAGCTCTTGGACAAAATCACTTCTGAGACTCATTTTCGTCTCATCTATGGCGGTTTGCCTTGAAAACCAGAGAGCGACAGTTGTCGAAGCATGCTCGAACACATGGATCCGGGAACGGGTTAAAAAAGAGGTCGGCGACGCGCCGGCCGGGAGAACAGCAAATAAAAACCCCTGTGCATGTCCTGTCGGCTGCAGTATAGGGAGCTGCAGAACTTCCTGGCTTCCCACTGGCGCAGACTGGAACCGCTGGAGGAACAGTTCCCGCGTTTCGGATTTCCCTTCCTGCCGTACCGGCAAATCCCCTTCAGCGGTGACCTCCTGCCACTTCTCCAAAAAGGACTGTGTCACCCCGCTCGTTTCAAGGATAATTCCGGTCCTGTCCGATACGATTACAGGGTTCCCGATCAGCCGCCGGATATAGCGGACGATCCCTGATAAATCCGTATTAGTCAGAATGAGCTGGAGCAGTTCCTGCTGCACTTTTTCCGATTCCCGGCGCTCCTGATCCTGCTCCTCAGTCAGGTCCTTCATCACTTCCTCCACGATATTCGAGAAGCGGATTTCCCATGGGAGTTCAATGAGAGGGAAATTTTGCTTTTCCGCCAATTCGATCACTTCCGAAGGGATATCGTAAATGTGCCTCCCTACCGCTATCATCAAAGCGGATGCGCCGGAATCGATCACTTCCTGCAGGAACGTCTTCAGCGCTTCCAGATCGTTTTTGCAGCCCATCGCTGTGGTAAGCACAACTTCATCTTGCCGAACGAAGTTCTCGACCGGCATCTCAATGGCTGAAATCCATTGGACCTTGCGCTCATTGGCGGCAGTCGGGCATGTCAGCACCCGGGCCTTTTCCATAATTCTGTAATCCAGCACATTCTCCACTGTCAAGGCCACCTCTTTGCCCCCTTTTTTATCCGAAAATTCAAACTTAATTTATTTTATAGGGGAAAGGGCGGTGTAGTAAAGTATTTTTCCGGATACGTCCAGAGCAGGTACTTGCTCACACAGAAAATTCGGTATCATTTCTGCGTGCATTCTCATCAATCCCCCCTTTAGGACAGCCGGGTATTGATCCTCTCGGTCAGTTCAATGAGCATGCTCATGAGTTCTGTCACCTCTTTTTCTTCGAACCATACTGTCAGTGACTGCGCATGGGCCAAGTCATCACGCAGACGGATGATCCGGTTGAAGAACTTGCCGGCTTTCGTCCTGCTGAGCTGCACATAGCGTTCCCGCAGCAAGTCGTCTTTCTCCAAGATGCCCGCTTTATCAGACAGCTGTGTACAGCTGATCAGATCGATCTCCGTATTCCGTTCGATCAGTTTCTGATAAGTCGTCTCCGCTTTTTCCCGCCGATGCGCCGGCAGCACCTTTGTCCAGCTGTTGTCCGGAAAGACTTCCTGGATCAGCCGGGAAGCGTTCTTTTCAAAAAATGTTATGATACCGAAAAACAGCATGCGAACTGCCGGTTTCTGGATATCAGCCAGCGTCACGATCGCGTCAACTTCGGATTTATTAATGACGAACAGCCGGTTTTTCTCCTGAAGCAGTTTGAGGCATTCCAGCAAGTCGGTATTCTCGCTGATCAGATGCTTCACTTCGAACTTCCGGACCGACTGCTTCAAGTCTCCAAAGTCCCCCACCTGTCCTTTTTCAAGAAATCCGATCACCCGCCCTTCTTCTTCATAACCGATCACATCGAAGTTCCGCGTCCCGAACAGCATCCTTGCTCTTTCCGCGTCACCTTCCTTGACTGATGCGAGCGGTTCGGCAATATCATCCGCCGCGAATACGCGCCTGAACGAGGGGTCTTTTCCAAGCATCCATCCTCCGCCTTTCTTCATTTTCTCTCCATCCGTTATGCTTATCATTTCCTGCTGCAATGAAAGGCAAACAATCATTCCGTTCATTTTGCGTACATAACTCGCACGGAAAGCGGGAATATGATAAATGGAGTGGAGTTCGGCAGCCGTTCTGTCATTGCGCGATGGCGGACTGCTGCCGGATGTTTGAAATGGATGAAAGGCAGGGGAAGCAATATGGCAGTATTCGAAAAGAATGGAACGCAGCTGTATTATGTTGATACCGGGGAAGGACAGCCGCTCCTTTTGCTGCATGGGCTGTCGAGCAGCCATGCGATGTTTTACCGGGAAATCGATTTCTTTAAAAATAAGTACCGGGTGATCGCTCCCGACGCACGGGGACACGGTCACTCAGAGAAGCACGAGGAATATACACTTCAAGACCACATCGATGATGCGGTCGCGCTGCTTGACCACTTGGAACTCGATTCCGTCTATGTCATCGGCGTATCGATGGGAAGCTACATTGCTCAAGGCCTTGCGATCCAGGCGGCGGACCGGGTAAAAAAGCTGATCCTGGTTGCGACAAAGCCGAGCGGCCTGCAGGCTTCCATGGAGGAACTGCTCGAGCGCTACGCCGACGAACTGGAAGGGCTCGGACCGATCGACAAATTGAATCACGCTTCGAAGTACATGTTCCATAACCATAAGCGGGTCGGGCAATGGCTGAAAACGACTGGCGAGAACAGCGACCAGCTCACGATGAATGAACAGAAAATCGCTTCCGAAGCGCTGAAAGGATTTGATTTCCGCCCCGAGCTTAGTAAAGTCAAAGCTGAAACGCTTGTAATCAGCGGAACCCACGACGGACTGAACCCGCCGGAAAAAGGCCGTGAAACGGCTGTCCTCATTCCGGATGCGACGTTCATGGAATTCAAGCGGTCCGGTCATGCGCCAAATGTCGAGCAGGAAGAGCTGTTCCTCGGGATTGCGGAAAATTTCCTGGAATGATGAAAGCCTCTCCCATTTGAAAGCGGGAGAGGCTTTTTGTCTGATTCTTATACGGATAATTCCATTCAGTGAACTGGAATTCGTCTTCGCCGGTTCCTGCGCCGTTCGTCCTTCTCGTAGCTCGCGGAAACGAGTCCGAGCAGCAGACCGATCAGCCCGCCGCCTAGCACTTCAATCGGCTGATGGCCGAGCAATTCTTTCAATTCTTCTTCACGCTGGACGTATTCGAGACTCGGGAAATCTGCTGAAATCGATACAAAGCTGTCTTCCAGGTCATTGACAAGCTGCGCGATTTCACCGGTATGACGGCGGATTCCCTGCGCATCGTACATGACGATGACGCCGAAGACGACGGCCAGTGCCGTCTCCGTATGCCGCGCGCCTCTGTGGGATGCGACATACGAGGCGAGTGCCGATACGCCGGCAGAGTGGGAACTCGGCATACCGCCTGTCGTGAATGCCTGCCGCCAGTCCCATTCGCCGGTCAGGTTTTTATGGGTCAGGATCTTCAGCCCCTGCGCCAGACCGATTGCAGAAAATGCGGTGATGATCCCTCTGTTCATCCGTTTCATCCTGTCAGCCTCCATTCGGTATGTATGATTCATTCTTTTTAGTATGTCATGGTATATCCATACCCCAACTTCAACGGTTCTATACAAAAAACCGACCACAAAAAGAGACCGCCAGGCGGTCTCATTGGACAATCGTGGAATTATCGGCCGTTTCTGCCGCATGGCCGTGACCGGATCCGAAGAAGTTAAGCACGACCACACCGGCAATGATCAATACAATCCCGAGTACGCTGCCGACGGAAATCTTCTCTTTCCAAAGAAGAACCGAAATGAGGACAGTGGCTGCTGTGCCTGCACCCGACCAAATGGCGTACGCCATGTTGAGCGGAATCACCTTCAGTGATAAAGACAAAAAGAACAAGGATACGATGAAACTCGCAATCCCGCCGACCGCCGGTAACGGCTTCGTAAACCCGGCCGATGCTTTGATCATTGAAGTACCCAGCAGTTCGCTCATGATTGATAACAAAAGGAACAGATAAGCCATCATTCCTACCCCTCCTTCGTCCAGCTGATAAGCTCTTCCGCCACCCGGGCCCGGAGTTCCTTATCGGGCGGCGCAAGTCCGAAAATCTCCGCAAACCACAGGCCATCCGCTGCCAGGCGGGCAATCGTCGGTTTAATGGAATCCCCCTGTTCGTCATCGATCTTTTTCTGCCAAACCGCGTAATTGCGCTGCAGTTTTTCCAGCAACTCCGGATTCATGAACAGCGCCGCAAGCAGGCCATTGCTCATGGCAAATCCGTCTTCAAGTTCCTGGAACGTCGATTCCACATACGCCCGGCTCCATTTGCCGCCCGGCTCCATATCCGCCTCCGCACGCTCCTGGATTTCCCGTACATAACTGTCCGCGAGTTCATCCACCATTCCTTGGATGAGCGCTTCCTTATTCGGAAAGTGATAAAGGAGCCCGCCTTTGCTCACTCCCGCCTCTTCCGCTACCGCTTCCAGCGTCAGCTGGGCAGCTCCTGACTCCTGTACGACTTTCGCTGCCGCCAATAAAACCAGTTCACGCTTTGATAAATTGTCGTTCATCCGGCAACCCTCTCTTTCTCCTAATCCTACTGTACCGTCCGGACGGTTTTATTGTCAATTAAAAAGATTTACAGGAAAGGAATTCCGTATTTTCACCGATGTGCGGATTGGATGAGGTATCATACAAGGACGGCTACATGTTTTATGAATGCAGAAGGGAGAGTGGGATGGATGGAGGCAGATGTGATTATCATTGGAGCCGGGTCCATGGGTATGGCTGCCGGCTACTACCTCGCGCGGGCAAACAGGAAAGTGGTGCTGATCGATTCGAATGATCCCCCTCACACGGAGGGATCCCATCATGGGAAGACGCGTCTCATTAGGCATGCGTATGGCGAGGGGGAACAGTATGTGCCGATGGCGCTGCGGGCCCAGGAGCTCTGGCTCGAACTCGAGCGGGACTCTGGACGAAAAGTATTCCATCAGACCGGCGTCCTTAATATCGGTACGCCGGAATCCGATTTCCTCAAAAACGTCTTCCGTTCTGCAGAAACTTATTCCCTGCCGACTGAGAAGCTTTCATCAAAAGAAGTAAATGATCGGTGGTCCGGCTTCCGCCTGCCGGATGGACTGGTCGCCTGCTTTGAAAAAAATTCCGGTGTGCTGATGAGTGAAGAGGCGATCCGCGCATATCGGGAGCTCGCAGAACAGCAGGATGCTGCGCTGTTGATGAATACCCGGGTGCAGAAACTGCAGACAGACGGGGACTGCATATCGGTAACTGCCGGCGGCACCCTCATCACCGGGAAAAAGCTGATCATCACAGCCGGAAAAGGGACCAATTCCGTCTTGCAGCTGCTCGGCCGGCAGCTTCCGCTTCAGCCGATGCGGACCCACGTCTCCTGGTTTGAAGCGGATACGGAACTGTATCGCCCGGACATTTTTCCGGCGTGGGCATATGATGACGGGGATTCCGGCTTCTATGGATTCCCGGACATCGAGGGAGCCGGCCTGAAAATCGGCAATCACCAGGCAGGTTCCCCTGTACTGCCTGAAGAGAAGCTCAAGCCGTTCGGCGCCGTGCCGGGAGACGGAAAAGACGTCAGCGATTTTTTGAGCCTTCATATGGGAGTGGATCCGATCCTCAGGACGGCACAAGTCTGTACGTATACGGATTCGCCGGACGGGGATTTCATTATCGATCAGCTGCCGGGGTACGGAAATGTGATTGTGGCGTGCGGTTTTTCGGGGCACGGTTTCAAGTTTGCGAGTGTAGTCGGGGAGATTTTGATGGAACTAACGATCTGCGGCAGGACGTCACTGGATATTACAGGTTTCGCTGCGTGCCGGTTTGATTAGATCATCAAAGGAAAAACTCTCATAAATCAAAACAAGAACCTTCCCTCGTCATAGGGAAGGTTCTTGTTTTAAGTTTCCGCACCAGCAGATCATCTTTTAATCCAAGATCACGGCGATCTTGGCCAAATCTTCTTCTGTCAGGACAAGATCGGCCGCCGGAATGTTGCCTGTCACCTGTTCCGGCCTTTTCCCTCCTGGTATGACAGCGTCGACACCCGGCTGTGCCAGAAGCCAGGCGAGCGCCAGATTCGGCAGTGTCGTCCCTTTTTCAGAGGCCACTTTTTTCAGCGCCTCCGCTGTTCCGATCGCCCGCTCGAACGTGCCGTGCTGAAAAAGCGGCAGCCGGTTCCGGAAATCCCCGGGTGCCAATCGGAAGTCGCTGCTGTAAGTCCCGCCGAGCAGGCCGAATGCAAGGGGACCGTAAGCGACGATTGAAATGTCATTTTCCACACAATAAGGCAATATCTCTTTTTCGATGCTCCGGTCGAGCATATGATACGCCAGTTGAACAGCGTTGACGTCTCCGTGCGCATTCGCTTCTTTCAGTTCGTCCAATGTCACATTCGACACACCGATCGCCCGGATCTTCCCGGCTTCTTTTTGACGGACAAGTTCGGCCACCGCTTCGCCGACCGGTGTGGTTTTATCCATATGGTGAAGATAATACAAGTCGACATACTCCAGTCCGAGGCGAGACAGGCTGTCATCCAGCGCCTTCTTCAAGTAAGCGGGGCTGATGTTTTTCGTCTTCGTCCGCCAGTCGCTGCCGCCTTTTGTCGCGAGTACGTATTGGCTTCGCCCGTAATCCTTCAATGCTTCACCGACCAGTTCCTCGGAACGGCCATGGCCATAAGAGTCCGCCGTATCGAAAAAAGTGACGCCATGTCCGATGGCAGTCCGCACCATCTCGCGTCCGTCCTTTTCCTCCAGGCCGTCATACAAGTTATGTCCGCCGACCGCATTCGTGCCTAAACCGATGGCGGAAATCCTGATATCCGTCTTTTTCAGCACCGTATACTTCATTTCACTGATCCCCTCCCTTTACTCGCGGCGCTCCGCCGCCCTTTTATGCTTCCATCAGCACAGAGAAGACGCTTTTTCCTGCTGGAGCAACAGGACTTTCATGACTTGCGCCGTCTGCTGAGCAAGCAGTTTTCCTGCTTCGGCCATTGCAGTCTCCGCGGTCATCGGTCGGTTCAGAATCGAAAAACAACCGTCAAAATGACGATGGAACGTTTCCGTTTCCGCTGCCAGACTGCCTGAGATCAAAATGACCGGCACCCTGTGTTTCCTTGCCAGTACGCTGACATGTCCGGAGCCTTTCCCGTAAAAGGTTTGCCGATCGCTCTGTCCTTCTCCGGTCAAGACAAGATCTGCGCGGCGGATCTCCTCTTCGAGGCCGATGGCACAGCAGAGCAGCTCCGCACCTTTAAGCAAATCAGCGCCGAGAGCCAACAGGGCAAAGCCGATTCCGCCAGCCGCGCCGGCACCCGGTATCCGGTGCAGGTCAAGGCCGAATTCCCGTTCAGCCAGCAAACGGTACGCATTCATCGCATCTTCATACCGTTCGATCTGCCAGGGAGTCGCCCCTTTTTGCGGTCCATACACCTTAACGGCGCCATACTCGCCGCAGAGCGGATTCTCCACATCGCATGCGACCTTCAGCTCTGAATCGGCCAGTCTCTGATCAAGACCTCTCAGTTTGAGTTCAGCAACAGCTAAAAGGTCCCTGCCGAACCCTTCGAGCTTGTTCCCTTCTGTATCAAAGGCTTCCGCGCCGAGAGCCGACAGCATGCCGAGCCCCCCATCCGCCGTTGCGCTTCCGCCCAACCCGATGATGAATGACCGGCATCCTCTGTCCAGTGCGTCCAGGATCACTTCCCCGATTCCCCGCGATGTCGTCCGATCGGGATTGCGCAGTTCAGCAGGGACTTGGGAAAGCCCCGCAATGCGGGCCGTTTCAATTACGGCCGTTCCTGTACCCGTCAGCCCGTACGCTGTTTCAATCGGTACACCGAGCGGACCGGTGACGCTGACAGGAACCCGTTCACCGCCGGAAGAAGCGATCAGCATATCGAGCGTCCCCTCTCCGCCATCTGCCATCGGCTTCATTACAATATCGGCAGCCGGATGTACTTGGCGGATTCCCGCTTCCATGGCTTCTGCCGCTTCGACAGCGCTCAGGCTTCCCTTGTATGCGTTTGGTGCGATGACGATCCTCATCTCATTTGCCTCCTTGAACGTGCTGGAAATTCGGGCCGTTTCTTCAAGCCGGCAGTATATGTAAAAAATATAAAAGTCAGTCTCTTTTTCAGTATATCGTCTTTTCTGATTTTTGTAATTAGAAGACGGTTATCGATCAAGGCAAGAAAAAAGCGGAAAGAGGAATCCATTTCCTCTTTCCGCTTGGTTTTGATTCAATTTTTCCTTGCGGCGAATTCATCGTCCATCTTCAGGAAATACTCGCCGCCTTCCTGGATGCCTTTGAGGCGGGCGATAATATCACGGAACATTTTTTCTTCTTCCATCTGTTCTTCAATGAACCAGTCGAGGAAGGACAGCGTCGCATGCTCGTGCGTTTCATCCGCGATTCCGACGAGATCATAAATGCGTTTTGTTACGTCTTTTTCTTGGCTTAGCGCGCTTTCCATGACTTCCATCGAATTTGCAAAAGAATTTTTCGGCTCATTCAGTGCCTGCATCTGTGGTTTTTCGGCCATGGTGACCAGAAATTCATAAAACTTCATCGCATGCTCGTGCTCTTCCTGGGATTGGACTAAAAAGAAATTAGCGAATCCATGATAGCCTTTCTCCGAAAAATACGCAGCCATGGCCTTATAGGCGTGGGCAGCCTGCAATTCATTGTTGAACTGGTCATTCAGTGCCTGTGTCAAATTTTCTGGTAACATCGGTATTCCTCCCTCTCGTTATTTATAATAATTCTAATATAGAAAGCATAGCACTGCTTTCCCTGAAAGTAAAGTTAATTGATAATGATTTTACTAAATGATAATAGGTATCAGTAAATACTTAACTTTCACTGGTTTAATTAATAATAATTATCATAAACATCTTTTCCATGTGAATAAACATAAGATTCCCTTGTCTGTTGAGTGCATATCTCTAGTCTACCCGGTTGTCTCCGGGTTTATTCCTCCGAAAGATCTTTCCCGCATAGGGGCGGCAGCCCAATTCCGATCGAAGTCCGGATTTTCTGCATGAAAACGGGTATGGAATAATTACCGTCAACGACTGATTCCAGTAAGGAGTGTTCCGATTGTTCATCCCGAGTCTCATCGTGGTCTGCGGATTCATCCTCGTCCACGTTTTCACCCATAAGATAAAATTCCTGAATGCGCATCCCAAAAATGTGCTGATGTCACTGGTATCCGGCGGGTCGGTCGCTTACGTCTTCCTTTACCTGGTGCCGGAGCTGACCCATTATGAAGGCGTCATCAAGCAAGCCGATATCCCGAATTGGCTCGAGCAGCTCGACTATGTCGCATACATCGTCTCGCTCCTGGGGATTGGCGTCTTTTACGGAATCGACAAGCTGAATGTGAAGTCCGAAGAAAAAA
>NZ_NHTN01000030.1 GCF_002167005.1 Indiicoccus explosivorum | reverse complement strand
TTTTTCCCCAAAAAGAAAACCCTTCCGAAGAAGGGCTTCATAGCTTGTATTGCAGCCGAATCATGTCCCGGCACTGGATTCCGTTCTCAAAAATAGGTTTCGGGTAATGCCTGGTGAAAAAATCGCGTTCAACGGCCGCTATCCGGAAGCCGCACTTCTGGTAAAGCGCTAATTGGTCCAGACTGGAATTTCCGGTCCCAATTTCGATAGCGCTGAACTTTTCCCGTTTGGCATACACTGCCGCTTCCTTGATTAATGACTTGGCGATTCCCCTGCCCCGTGCTCGTTCGGCCACGGCAATATTTTTGATTTCTGCGATTTCCGGCGACACGGCCAGCACCACGCACACACCGATCATCCGGCCGTTCTCTTCCGCAGCCAGAATCCGGCTGTCGGTGATGTACCTTGAAATCATTTCCTCGGAAGGATCCGCCTCCAGGAGCAGTTCCATTGGAAGCGGCTCATCTGTTCCCAGCAGCCGGATTCCCTCATTCACTTTCCTGGAAACCTTCTTCTTCCAGATAACGGACAGCGTCTGCGAACGTACCGAAACTCTCTTCCAGGTTCTGCCCGGCATACACATTCCAGAACGGGTCTTCGTTCACGAGCCGCACCTTCACAGCGTTCCGGTCATGCCATACCTGATCATACGGTTCGTTTTCGGTCGATAAGTACTCGATCGAATCCCGGATGATCGCTTCCAGCTGATCAGGTGAAAAATCCCGGATATTCACATACCCCCGCTCATCCGCTTCATACTGCGGCAAATCGCCGGTGTAGACGAAACCATTGCCGTTCGGATGCAAGTGATAAACGACTGTCGTTTTTTCGTACAGACTTTCTTCGAAGTGATAGTTCACCCGTTTCATCGACACTTCACGTCTGTTCAATTCAGGAAATGTCCCGATGATCCGCTGCTTTTCTTCAAACGTCAGCATGCTTCTGTCCCCCAATCTGTTGGCTGAATCCAGTATAGCACGCCTCTGCGGTCATCTCTGCCCTTTCCTGCCGAACGGCCACCACAGTCCGTTGCCGAAAGACACGGAAATCGCCGGAATGAGCAGCGGGAGGACGATCAGACCGTACAGAAGGAGGCCGGTGATGACGATCGATGCGATCTGCACAAGGCTCAGCACTCCCGAAGGGATCATTGCCCCGAACGTGCCGGCGAGAATGATGGCAGCCGTTATGATGACGGTCCCCATTTTCGCCATGGAGGCACGCATCGCATCGCCCACGCTCAGCTCTTGCCCTGCTTCTTCCCGGAATCGGTCGAGCAGGAAAATGGAATAGTCGACACCGAGCGCTACAAGCATGGCAAAGCCGAAGAATGGTACCGCCCAGCTTACGCCATCGTAACCGAGACCTTCCACGAATATCAGTTCAGTAATCGATACTGAAGTGAAATAAGTCAAGAGCAGAGAACCGATCATGAACAGCGGCATGATCATCGATCGGAACAGGATAGCGAGCACGATGAACAAGCTGATCAGCATGATGACGACAGTCCGGGAGAAGTCCGCGGACGAAATATCCTGCAGATCGCTGTTGATGCTCGAAATGCCGCTGTAGGCCAGCTCCGCTCCTTCGAGCGGTGTATCCTGTATACTCCGGGCAGCCGCCGCTTTGATTTGGGCGGTTGTGCCGATCGCTTCCGTCGAATACGGATCTTCCGCCAGGATCACTTCCACGATCATCCCGGTGCCTTCACCGATGGCATAGCGGTCGAGCACTTGGCTGAACTCCTCATTTTCGAGTATGCCCTCCGGCACAAATATGCCGGTGTCTTGCGCACTCTCACTGCCGCTGATCGACTCCAGCAGACTGGCGGCTTCCTCCAGTCCGGCTGCAATCTGCGTCAGCCCTTCACTGGCGGAGCCTACACCCTCTGCCAGCCTTCCGAGGCCAGCCGACAGTTCTGCACTGCCGGTCGCCGCTTCTTCCAGACCTTGCTGCACTTGTGCAAGGCCCCCGCCGATCTGTGTCAGCGCGCCGGCAGTCTGCTGGATATCGCCTGTCATCTGCAGTCCTTGGGAAACTTGGCCGAGCTGCGCATTCAGCTGCCCCAGTGATGCAGCCGCTTCGTTAAGGCCCGCTGAGCCACTCGCCTGTTCGCTGATGCCAGTCAGATTAGTCTGGATTTCTGACAGACCGTCCTGCACATCAGTCAGTCCGGTCCGCGCTTCAGTCAGTCCTTCGGCGACTCTGCCGGCTTGAGTTGTCACATAGAGGTCTTCCAGCGGTTCGCCGGTCGGCCGGGTGATAGTCCGGACTGAATCGACGCCTTCCAAAGCGTTGATTTCCTCAGCCACAGATTCAACATAAGGGATCAGTTCCTCTGTCGCGATCAGATCTTCCGAATTGATGATTACTTGGACCGGAAGCGAATCGCCTTTCCCGAATGCCTCCTCGATTGCCCGGAGCCCTTGGACCGACTCATAATCGGGTCCAATTTCATCCACTGTGTTGAAAGACAGTTCATTGCCGTAGGTGAATAAAAGCGGAACGGTGATGATTGCCACTGTCAGCATGGAAACGAGCGGCCGGTTCACAGAGAGTTTGCTCAGCCAGATCCACAGCTTGCTGTCATGGTGGGCAGCTGATTTTTTCGATGGCCAGAATAGCCGCTCTTTGAGCAGTGCCATGAAAAAGGGGACGATAGTATACAGCACAAGCAGCAGCAGCGCGATGCCCACTGCGACAGCGACTGCGGATTTAAAGATCGGGAAATCCGCGAAACCGATGGCTGAAAACCCGATGAATACGGCGAGTCCGCTGATCAGCAAGGTCCGGCCGGCAGTTCTGTACGTGTTCACGATGGATTCTTCCACTGCATGCCCGGCGGACAGTTCCTCCTTGTAGCGGCTTAGCAGCAAAATGCAGTAATCGGTTCCGATGCCGAATAAAATCGCTACGAGAAAAATTTGCGTGTAGTTCGAAACCGGGAAGCCAAACCAGTCGATAAAGAATGCGACAACCGACTGGCTAAGCAAGTATGTGATTCCCACTGCGAGCAGCGGGATGAACGGTGTCACGATCGAGCGGAACACCGCCAGGAGCAAAGCGAAAATCAGGACGACCGTAATGATTTCCGTCCGCTTGAGCCCTTCCTGGGCGCTTGCATTTACGTCACTTCTGATGATGGCCTGCCCAGTGATGTACGCTGTCAGCTCCTGCGGCACAAGCGTCCGGATTTCATCCGCCAGGGCATTCACTTCTTCATCGGTTCCATCGGCTGTTATAGGAATGAGAACCGTCCGACCGTCTTCCGACACCAGCTGGCCTTCAAGTTCTTCACTGGCTGCAGGATTGAGCACGTCTGCCGGCGGACCGCCGAGCGACTCGATGTCGGACACAAGCTGATCGACTGTTTTCCTCGTCTCTTCACTGAACGGTTCTTCGAGTTCAAGTACGAGGGAAATCGTCTGCCCGTCGGCGCCCGCTGCCTCGAGTATTTCAGCAGCCCGCTGCGAATCCGCACTTTCAGCCAGCTGAAACGTGCCAGCTTCTTCCGCCTGCTCGGTCAGGTTCGGCGCCAGCATGAACAGGACAGCTGTCAGCACCACGATGGCGGCAGCTGTGATCCACTTGTATTTCAACAACGTTTTCATTCATCCACTTCCTCTGTCTTAATGATCGCTTTCAGTTTCCGGAATATCCGCAAAAACTGGTCGATCTCTTCATCATTTACGTGGTCCACCAGCTGTTCCTGGACGTATCGGTGTGTCAGTTCCCTCGCCTTTCCGATGACACGTTCCCCTTCCGCGGTAAGCTCATAGAGTTTCGAGCGCCGGTCGGGTGTTTCGACGACACGGATGAGCTCCTTTGCCAGGAGCTTTTTCGTCCGTCCGGAAATCGCGCTTTTGTGGACGCCCTGCAATGCGGCGAGCCGTCCGGCCGTCAGTCGCTCCTCTTTCTTCAATAGCTTCAGCAAGTGCAGCTGCTCAGGCGAATATTGGTTCCAGAACTGCTCGTCCATGCTGCGGAGTACCTGCTCTGTCCCGTAGATCATGACGTCCTCGAACAGGGAAATCGCTTCTTTAATTCGTGTATCCAAAAAAGTTCACCCCCTAAACCAATAAAAATAGTTTAGGGGATGAACTTTATGCTGTCAACTTATTATGTGGAAACATAAAAAAACCTGTGAACATTCATTCACAGGTCCAATAGCCTTTACGGTTCCCCGTCCACATCCCGGGCCGCTGTTTCGGAAATCTCCTGGCGCCTTGAATAGATGTTGCGGACGATGTCTTTGAGCACGCCATACGCGGGCACCGCGACAATGATGCCCAAGAACCCGAAAAGGCTTCCCGCCGCCAGAATGATGGCGATGACGGTCAGCGGATGGATATCAAGCGCATTCCCCATGACGTTCGGAGTGATCACCGCGCCCTCGATCTGCTGGGCGACGAACATGATGATGGCCACCCAGACGACCATGATCGGATCCTGGATGGCAGCGATCGCGATGGCCGGCGCCACTGCCAAATATGGACCGAGAAACGGGATGACATTGAACAGCATGCCGATCAGCGCAAGCAGCAGGGAATAATTGAGACCGATGATCAAATAACCGATCAACAGCAGCAGACCCACCAGGAAACTGACCAGCAGCTGCCCTTGAATATACGCCTTCAGTGTCTCATCGATATCGTGGAGCGTCTTCCGGATCCAGATGCGCCGCTCGCCCGAGAAAAAACTGGCGACGAATGGAGCGAACTTCTCGTGGTCCTTCAGCATGTAGACGAGGAAGAACGGGGCAAGCACGACATAGAAGATCCCCTGCACCAGATTAACTGTGAAACTCCATAGCCAAGAGCCGATATCCCCGCCCCAGGAACTGATGTTGTTCACGAAATCATTCAAGTACCGTTCGACCTGCCCAGGAAGCCGCTCCCGCTGCGCCAGCAAATAGTCGATGAAGCTCTGGACCCGGTCTACGATCATCGGCATGGCATTCGCCAGATTGGTGATCTGGTCCGCCACAATCGGACCCACCACGGTAACCAGAATAACGAGAGCTGCGATAATGAGGATGATCACAGACAAAATCGATGCCCATCTCGGAAAACGCCAGCGGTTTTCCAATAGCCGCTGGACAGGGTGCGTCAGGTAAAAAAGGACGCCTCCAAGCAGCAGAGGGATGAAAATGGCCTGTATGATGACAATGATCGGCTCAAAGATCATTTTTACTTGAATCGCTAAAAAAACGACCAGAAAGGCGAGAACGAGGCCTACACCTGTCTGGAACCAAAGTCTGCTCGTCAAGAACTTCACTTCCTTTTCTGTCAGCATGTTCAGCATAACTGTTATTTCTTCGTATTATACCCTATTTCCTTCCCGGCACCTGTTAAACCATCAGAAAAATAATAAGACGGACCCGCCCTCAGCGAATCCGTCTCTGCGCTTCAATCATCAAAGAAATTTGCGGTAAAGAAAGGCTGTTTTTCCTTATTGAATGCCACCCCTACACCAAGGTGCCTGAACGCCGGCTTTAAAATATTCTCCCGGTGGCCCTTTGAATTCATCAGCCCTTCGTGGGCGAACACACTGCTGTATTGACCGTATGCCAGATTCTCACCGGCCACGTAGAAAGAGATTCCGCCGGCTTCCATGCGGTCGAACGGTGATCGCCCCGCCATATTCGTGTGGCTGAAGTAACTGTTTTCAGCCATTTCCTCACTGTGGAGCCTCGCAACTGCCTGGGCATCCGGATTCCACTCAAGAAGCGGCAGCCCGAACTCTGCGCGGGTGGAATTGGTGAGTTCGAACAGCAGCAGCTCATAGCCTTCCTTGAGCGCATCTCCGGGTTCGGCATAAATGGACGGCCGTTCATTCTCCAAGTCATCAGCGATCACTTGGACAGCTGTGACATTATTGTTTTCATGGAGATCATAAAAAACCGTGATGTAGGCGCTGTCCAGACGGAACACATCATACTGCTCCTTTGAATCGAACAGGTACTGGATGTTCCCTTTCTGCAAATATGAAAGCGGGGCGCCCAGTATGGAACGCACTTCCTCGCGGGTTGAATCGCCAGTGATCCCTTTTCCGGATGTAAAGATATCCTGATTCGTGAACATGCCATTCACCCGGCCGCCGCTATCGAAGGACAGCAGCATGTAGCCGCTGTAATCGTCGTGATAGCTGTGCCACTGTGTGCCGTACTCATTCTCCATCAGCCGGAGAGGGAGACCGATATCCTGCTGGACTTCGTCTTTTTCCATGCCGAGGGTCACATTCCGGATTGCGAACAGCGCTTCTGTCGGCTCGAGTGCAGGAGCGGGAGCCGGCAGCACTTCCGCTTCTCCGGCGACACGTTCTGTCAGTTCCTTCGCACTTTCCGCCGCATCAAAGAATGGAGCGAGGACTTCGAGTGAAGCCAGCTGTTCCGCTTCGTCCTCCCATACCGGCTTCGTCAGTACCGCTGCCGTCAGAAGCAGCACCGCCAGAAACAGTTTTCTCATGCGCACGCCTTCTCTCTTTATGGATTGGACTTCAGCCTTGCAGCGAACCGGTCATCCGAGCACTTTCTTCGCTTCTTCGATGAGGCGGCGCACAATGGCGGCTGCCTCCGCTTCTTCCGTCATCATTCCTGCGGACTGGCCTGCCCAGAGGGACATCAGCTCCGGTTCCCCCTGCTTACCGGCAGCTGCCCTCAGCTCCTTCGTCACCGTGTTCTGGGAAGGAAAAGGGAGCGGAGCGGTCCCTGACTTTTCAAATTCATTGATGAATCGGTTCCGGATGCCGCGGGCCGGCCGGCCGGAGAAACTTTTCGTGACGACAGTATCCGTCCCGTCCGCTTCGAATACCGCTTTTTTGTAAAGAGGGTGGATGCCTGCTTCCTTAGCCGTCAAAAACAAGGTGCCGATCTGAACTCCGGCGGCGCCAAGCGCCAAAGATGCAGCGATCCCCCTGCCATCCGCAATCCCTCCTGCCGCAATGACCGGAACCCGAAGAGTATCCGCCATCTGCGGCACAAGCGACATAAGTCCGATCAGCGCACCGTCCGGGTGCCGGTCGAGCGAGAACGTCCCCCGGTGTCCGCCGGCTTCGGCGCCTTGGGCTGTCACTGCATCCGCCCCCGCCTCTTGCGCTTCCAGCCCTTCCTCCACGGTCGTCGCCATCGCGATGAGCTTGATCCCTTTTTCTTTTATTTTCCGGGTCTGCTGCCGGTCCAGACAGCCGAATGCCGTGCTGATCACCGGAACAGACTGTTCCAGGCAAACTTCAAGGAGCGCTTCACGCCTGTCGGGGGATTCATATGTATCAGGCGGGGCTGGCAGATTCAACTCTTCCCTGAACGGCTTCAGAGCTCGCTGCACTTCTTCGAGCCGGCTGAAATCATCAGGCGGTTGTACGGCAAACACGTTGACAGCGAACGGTTCGTGCGTGAGTATTCGGATTTTGCGGACCGCTTCGCGCAATGCTTCGGGTTCCATGTAGGCGGCACCGATCGTCCCGAGTCCGCCGGCCTGGCTGACGGCCGCCGCCAATTCAGGCGTAGTCGCCCCGCCGGCCATTCCAGCCTGGACGATCGGATAACGGATACCCAGCAAGCTGCAAAGTTCCGTATCGGTCTTAAGCATTCCCCATTCCCCTTTCGGGCTGGAACCTTCAAAAGAATTCCAGCGTCATTATGGTCGTACGATCACATCAACCGATTTTCAAGCAAAGGCGGAATTTGTATGAAAGCACTGGCTGTACTTGCATCCGCGATTTTGGCTGCAGTTCTCCTGTCCGCTGCACTGCCGGCAATCGCTGCCCTTTCGCCGGAAAACATGCAGGATGAGAGACGGCTGGAGTCGTTTATGTCCATTAAGGAAAGCCTCCTCCACCCGCCTTCCTCCAATACCGGCAGCGCCCTTTTATCCTGCCGCCGGCAATGAGCGGTCAGTTTTCCTGAATCTGCATGATCCGCTCCAGTCCTGCCTGTACCGTGGCGAACGTTTTCGCATCCACACCCGAGGAGGCGAACGAGACAGCCAGCTCGGCACTGATTCCCGTCAAGTAACAGTGAGCACCGATCAGCCGAAGTGCATCAGCCAGTTTTTGGATACAGTGGCGGAGCGTTTCATCGGAGTGCCGCATCCCGCTCAGATCGACCAGCACGTATTCATGGCGCTGGCTGACACATTCGGTCAGTACTGTCGTGACAAGGCCGTCAAAACGGTTTGCGTCGAATTCACCGATCAGTGGCAGCGCGATGGTCCGGTTCCATACGTTGACGATCGGTGTTGAAAGTTCCCGGATCAGCTCTTCTTTCCTGACTTCCTCTTCCGCTTGTACCGTCACGTCGAGCAGCATCACAATATACCCGTCGGCCTCTTCCCGTTCCCTGTTCCGGATCGGCGTGATGACAATATCGGTGACGAATTTGTTTTTTATGACGATCCTGTTCCTGTGGGGTTTCTTCAGCGTTTCCATCAGTCTTCGCTGATGTCTTTCATTCTCATGAAAAAATCCATCGCGGCCGATCATGTCTTCGCACCCTGAGAGGCCGTACAGCGGCGCTATCTCTTCAAGCAGCCGGCAAGCTTCCGTATTGATCCAGCGGATGATGTAATCATTGTCCGCTACAATAATGGTTTCCCCAATGCTGTCGAGCGCATCCAGCAGGGAAATATGTTCCGGGACAGTTCCTATCGCCTTCATGTCATCACCTTACTATTTATCAGAATATAACCGCATTATACACCGATACCCGTTTTGAAGACGAATCAGTCCTTCACTCCTGTTTTTTCCCTGCCGGCACTCCGTTTTCGGCGCGCTTCCGTGTAAGATCCCTCAAACCGCTCAAGCGTTTCGTCTTCCAGCCAGTACGTCACATTGAACAGCTTGTCCAGGAAATATCGGTCATGCGACACCGCGACGATCGTTCCCGGATACTCCGCCAAGGCTTCTTCCATCACTTCTTTCGCTTCGAGGTCCAAGTGATTGGTCGGCTCATCCAGTATGAGGAGATTATGGTTCTGATGCATCAGCTGAGCCAGCCGAAGACGCATCCGCTCTCCTCCGCTGAGTGTCCGGACAGGCTGAAAGACCATGCTGCCGAAAAAAAGGAACTTGGCCAGCAGGTGCCGGGCATCGGATTCGGCCACCGGCACGGCTTCACGGAATTCTTCAATGATCGAACGGCCGCTGTCCATTTCGAAGGCATGCTGTGACAAATACCCGATCGACAGCCGGCTGCCCAGCCGGATCTCCCCTTCATCAGCCATTTCCCTGCCGAGCAGCAGGCCGAGCAGCGTCGATTTTCCGGCTCCGTTCGGACCGACGACGGCCACCCGTTCCCCCCACCGGACCTGCATGGAAACTTCGGAAAATAAAACCTTGTCTCCGAACAGTTTCCAGACGCCCTGCAGCCGGATCACATCCGTCCCGCTTCTGTCCCCCGCCTCAAAACCGAGCACCATCTGTTTTTTCTTCAACACGGGCCGCTCCATCACTTCTATTCTGGAAAGCGCTTTTTCCATGCTTTTAGCGCGGCGGTGCATGCCGGCATTCGGCGGATTTGCCCGGTTCGCCCACTCTTTCAGCCGGCTGATCGTTTCCCGCATTTTCCTGATTTTCTTCTGCTGGTCCTGATACTGCTGAAACTCATTGAGGAGCCGCTTCTCCCGCTCTTTGACGAAAGCGGAGTAGTTCCCTTTATAAGTGACGAGCTCTCCCTGGTCCAACTCCCAAACCTCTTTTACTGTCTCATCCAGGAAGTACCGGTCATGGGAAACAATCAATACCGCCCCTTTGTAATGATTGATGAATCCGGCGAGCCACTCGATCGATGCCAGATCCAAATGGTTCGTCGGTTCGTCGAGCAGCAGCAGATCCGGTTCCTGGAGAAGCAGTTTGGCCAGCCCGACTTTTGTCCGTTCTCCTCCGCTGAGCATCCCCCACTCCTTCTGTTTCAGACTGCTTATTTTCAAGCCGTTCAGTACTTGGTCGATGCGTGCTTCGATTTCATAACCGCCCTCCCGCATGAATTCTTCCTGGAGCGAACCGTATTTACCGAGCAGACTCTCCAAATCATCCGGGGAAGCTGCTGCCATCCGCGCTTCCAGTTTCTCCAGCGCTTCCTGCTTATCCGCCAGTTTCTTGAATACGCTGCGCAGCAATTCATGCGTCACGGCATGCGCCGGTTCTTCCGGCGATTGGGCCAGCCGTCCCACTGTGCTCCCCCTCTTCCAAGTGACTGCGCCTTCCGTCGGCTTGAGCTCGCCTGACAAGACAGCCAGGAGCGTCGTTTTCCCTTCGCCGTTCCGGCCGACGAGTCCGAGCCGCTGGCCTTCCGCCACTTCCCCTTTAATGCTATTGAATAATTTCTGTGCCGCGAAATGACAGGTGATCTGCTGAAATTGTGTGATGATCATGGTTCTCTCCCTTTCCTTCCGAAGAGACGCCGACCGCAACGTAAAACACAAAAAAGGCATGCGCAGACGCATGCCTTTTGCTGAAATCCGTTTGCAGGCAAGATGTCTCTCACTGGGTTTGTTCACAGTGTTCAATTGAGTAAAAAAGGACAGACGGGTCCCGTTGCTCAATTTTTGTGAACGTCACGGCATGCAGAACATACAGAAATTGCTGGCATTCCGACATGCGCGTCCCAGTGTGATTCATCTTCCCCACCTCCATTCATCCATTTCCTTTACTATAGCGGAGGACCGCCCATCCGTCAATCGATTCAGAAAATTTAAGCGGACAGGCGAGGCGTAACAGCAGAAAATCCGGGTATAATACACCAATCCCCTTAACAGGAAATGGAGAGATCCTGATGAGAATCATGGCGGCATCTTTTATCATACTGCTCCTCACCGGATGTTCAGCCGGAGAGAATGCTGTAATCGAACAGGAGACCGAAGCTGAACAAACCAATACCGATTTGACCGGCCTTCCGGAATATGCAGCTTTATCCGAAGAAATCGACCTCAACCTTTACTCGGCCGAAATCGAGAGCGATGATGATAAAAACCGCATCATCTTTTTTTCTGATGAAACAGGCGACCGTGTGTATAAAAGCAATTACACAAAAAGCAGTCAGCAGCTGGATATCACCGAACTGGCTGACGGCGATCGGATCTTCAGTAAAGTTCTGGACCCCTGATATCCTCCCTTTCCGTCATTAGCAGAGCTTTGGATTCCAATGCAGCTACAAATTTTTCTTTGCCTGAAATGTAGCTGCCGATATCATAAGGGAATTTTGACGCCAGATCTGTCTTCAGCCGGCCATAAGCTTCTGCTTCATCGGGGTGCGTCCGCAAATAATCCCGGAAAACGAGATGCCGGCGGATTTCAGGACTGCCGGCTTCATATATATGCACATGATGGGTCCGGTCGTCTCCCCCTTTTTGAAAATACCGGCGGCCCGGGAGACCATTCTCTCCTTTCGCTTTGTAACCGATCGATTCGAACGCTCCGATCAGCCGATCGACTTCCTCCAAGTCCCGGACTACAGGCAGGAGATCGATGATCGGCTTTGCTGCAAGGTCCGGAACGGCTGTGCTCCCTATGTGGTGAATGGCGATGCAATTTTCACCCAGAAGACGTCTGAGGACAGCCGCTTCACTCTCAAAGCGGTGTATCCAGACGGGATCAAAAGGCAGGACTTCCACTTTTCTCATACGATTTCCACACTCCCCCGTCCTCTTCAGTTTACTTTTTCCTTCAAAAAAGAAAACCTGTACGGATGACAGGCTTTCCTTCATTTCACATATATTTGCTGACAATCGGCTTCAGCCTGTAACCGAATATCCCTGCCGCTACGGTAAGGATCAAATCTTTCGGAAACGGCACAGCCATCCACGCCCAAGCCATTTCATAGGTGAAGCCTTCCGGTGCTGCAAACCAGAACCGGTAAGCGGCATACATCCAGTTAGTGCCAAAACCGTAGTTGATGATAAGACCGACGAGCGCCGCGGCCACAAAGCCGATGACAGTCGGAAACCGTTCTGCGATTTTACCGGTCGCATAAGCAAGGATGATGAACGACACGATAAAGCCGAATGTCGGACTGATCAGCGTATCAAGACCGCCCGAAAACTGAGCAAATACGGGAAGACCCGCCAGTCCGATGAACGCATAGAAGGCCATCGCTGCCGCTCCCGTCCGGCTTCCCAGCAGCAGCCCGGCCAGTATGGCGAAGAACGTCTGCAGGGTGATCGGCACGCCTCCGATGACGAGGTATGAAGAAATGTTCGCTCCGATCATCATAAGCGCTGAAAACATAGCGATATGTACAAGTTTTAATGTCTGACTATGTCTTTCCGTTTTTACTGTGGTCGTCATGGTCTTCCTCCTGTTCATGATCCGTTCTTTCTACAGGATAGCTGAATAGGATTTTTAAGTCAACTTAATATTTATTTTAGTTAACTTTTAGTTTCTTTCCGGGCCGCAGTAATTAAAAAACATCCAGCGGGTTCCGCTGGATGTTTTTCGTTCACTTATTTGATTAGTCGAGAATCTTGATCGTCACATTCTTGCGGCCCCAAGCAAGTGCATCATTGTAGTTCGGGATGAATACATCGATCCGGTTCCCGTCGATTGCACCGCCGGTGTCGCCAGCAATCGCTGTTCCGTAACCTTCAACCCATACAGTCGAACCGAGCGGGATGACGTCCGGATCCACAGCGATCACTTTCTGGTTCGGATTCGAGCGGAGGTCGATTCCTGTCGCTGTGATACCCGAGCAGCCTGGGCAGTATGCTGTGTAAGCAGTCGCTTCCACGACCATTTCACGCGCTGACGAAGTGACTGGAGCCGCTTCTTTTACAGGCGCTGTCCGTGTAGTCGTCTGTGGTGCAGTCGAAGATACGCCTTTAACCGCAGTGCCTGAGACAGACAGCACATCCCCTGGATAGATCCAGTGGCTCGTCAGGCCGTTCCAGCTCATCAGGCTGTCGAGCGAAATTCCGTGATTCAGCGCGATGCGGTACAGTGTATCCCCGGATTTCACTGTATATGTGGATGCAGCTGATGCCTCTTTCGCTGCTGGCTGTGCCGCTGTTGCCGTCTGACCATCCACTTCGAGCTTCTGGTTCGGGAAGATCAGATCGGATGACAGGTTGTTCCATTCCATCAGCTGGCCGACCGTCACATCATTCGCCCGGGAAATGCCCCAGAGTGTGTCTCCCCGTTCGACTGTGTACGTGGCTGCTGAAGCCTGGCTTGCAACTCCGGCACTGATTGCGGCAGCAGCAGTTAAGGCGATCAATTGCTTTTTCATAAATTAAATTCCTCCCCTTTGTGTAAGTACAGGTTCTTCTCACTAAGGGAAATGATAGCACGCTAACATTTCAGGAAAATGACAGGACATCGGATGAGAGATAACAATTCCGTTACGCTGAAAGGGCTTTTGTTACAGTTTGTAACAAAACCGGCTTTCCGTGTAATAAAACATGAATATTTTTCCCTATACCGTCCATTTTTTTCCTTGAAATAAAAAAGCTCCCGCGAAAAAAGCGGGAGTATCTATCCATTATTTGAATACATTCGTGCTGTGGAGCGGCTGGACACGGGATTTCGGATCCAAGTATTTCTTGGCGTTGTTGACTGCAATCGGCGCTTCCCCGAGACCGACAGCGATCAATTTTACTTTTCCATCATAAGAACAAATATCACCAGCGGCATAAATGCCCTCAATGTTCGTTTCCATCTGTGTATTGACGAGGATGGAATTCTTCTCCATCTCCAGTCCCCATTCTTTGATCGGTCCAAGGGAAGTCACATTGCCATAGTTCACAATCACATGATCCGCTTCAATGCGTTCCTCGTTCCCTTCCTTATCGATCAGGATGACGGCTTCCACTTTTCCGTTCCCGCCGACCAATTCCTTCACGCCATATGGTACTTTCATTTCCACGCTCGATTCACGCATCTGCTGTACGTTCGCCTCATGAGCGGTGAATTTTTCACGGCGGTGGCTCAATGTAACATGGGAGGCGACCCCTTCCAGCATCATCGCCCAGTCCACTGCCGAATCTCCGCCGCCGAGTACCACCACTTTTTTGTCGTGGAACACCGTCAGGTCTTTCACGCCGTAATGGAGGGTTTTCCCTTCGAACGCCGCTGCATTCTCTGCCTGCAGTTTGCGGGGCTGGAATGAGCCGACACCTCCGGTAATCAGAATGGATCGGGAATAATGCTCGCCTTTATTGGTCGTCAGCGTAAAGTGATCGCCGGTGCGTTCCACAGCAGTCACCGTCTCTTCCAGTCCGATCGCCGGTTCGCTGTACTCCGCCTGCGAAACGAGGTTATCGACAAGGTCTTTCGCGAGGATTTTCGGAAATCCGCCGACATCGTAAATGTATTTATCGGGATACAGCTCGACCAGCTGACCGCCGAGCTGCGGCAGGCTGTCAAGAATCTTCACCGACATCTTCCGCATGCCGCCATAGAAAGAAGCGAACAGGCCGGTCGGTCCGCCGCCGATAATCGTTATATCGAAAATTTCCCTTTCTTCCACTTTCAACACTCCCTGTATTTTTTGCTCCCGTTTAATCCTACCATAAATCACGCCTGACGCCCCATGATTTGACCGGTTGCCATCCGCCTTTTGACAAACTACACTTAACTTTAAAGCGGAAAACAGACTGAAAGGGGAATAAACGATGGAATTGAACTTGAAAGGGAAAACCGCTGTGGTAATGGCTTCCAGCAAAGGGCTCGGCAAAGCGGTGGCGGAAGAACTGGCCCATGAAGGCGCGACGGTCGTCATCTCGAGCCGGACACGCGGTCATGCGGAGCAGGCGGGTGAAGAGATCCGGAAAACGAGCGGAAATCCGAATGTCCATGCGTACGAATGCAATATGGCCGATGCGGATGATATCCGGAAACTGTTCAAGGAAGTGGGCAGCCGCTTCGGCGGTGTCGACATCCTAATCAACAACACCGGCGGACCGAAAGCAGGGGGCTTCCATGCGACAGCGGACGGCGACTGGCAAATGGCTTTCGAAACCAACCTGCTCAGCTACATCCGGACTTCCCGGGAAGCCCTTTTCTTTATGGAGAAACAGCAGTATGGGCGCATCGTCAATATCACTTCTTCTTCTGTCAAAGAAGTAATCGACAACTTGATCCTCTCCAACACGTTCCGGGCCGGCCTCGTCGGCTTCACAAAAACTCTGGCACGGGAAGCGGCTTCCCATGGCGTTCTTGTGAATGCAGTGGGACCTGGAAAAATCGCAACTGACCGGGTGGCCGAGCTGGACGGGAAAGCGGCTGAACGGGAAAATCTGTCTGTCAGCGAAATCACCAGCCGCAGCCAGCGGGCGATACCGATCGGCCGCTACGGACAGCCGGCGGAATTCGCCAAAGTCGTCGTTTTCCTCGCTTCCGGCGCAAACAACTACTTGACCGGCCAGTCGCTCGTCGTCGACGGCGGTATGCTGAAAGCGCTCTGACCCTGTTCGGAGGGCGGCTCCGGATTCTTTGGCATAGCTGTTCAAAAACATTAAAGCCCGGTTCCTCTTTCGGAACCGGGCTTTTCAGCTCTATAGGATTTTACTCAGGAATGCCTGCGTCCGCTCTTCCTTCGGATGGTCGAACAGCTCTTTCGGAACATTCTCTTCGACAATGTACCCGCCGTCCATGAAAATCACGCGATCGCCCATTTCGCGGGCGAATCCCATTTCATGGGTGACGACGACCATCGTCATCCCTTCCTTCGCAAGCTGCTTCATGACTTCCAGCACGTCTCCGACCATCTCGGGGTCCAGTGCGGATGTCGGTTCATCGAACAGCATGATTTTCGGATCCATCGCCAGTGCCCGCGCGATGGCCACCCGCTGTTTCTGGCCGCCTGACAGTTCTCCCGGATACGCGCCAGCTTTTTCGCCCAATCCGACTTTATCCAGCAGCTGCCGCGCTTTTTCATCCGCTGCCGCCTTGTCGCCCTTCTTCAGTTTCAAAGGCGCCAGTGTGACGTTCTGGAGGACCGTCATGTGAGGGAATAAGTTGAACTGCTGGAATACCATTCCCACTTCCTGACGGATTTTATTGATATTCAGTTTCGGATCCGTGATATCCTGCCCTTCAATGTAAACGTGCCCGCCTGTGATGCTTTCCAGCCGGTTCAGGCAGCGGAGGAATGTGCTTTTACCGGAACCCGAAGGTCCGATGACGCACACCACTTCCTGTTCTTCGATCACAGCGTTAATGTCTTTCAGGACTTCCAGGTCGCCGAACGATTTCTTGAGGTTTTCCACTCGGATCATGGTCATCGCAGCACAAACTTCCTTTCTGTAAAGTCCGCCAAGAGCGAGAGCAGGTAAATCACGATAAAGTAAATGACGCCCACGGCGAACCAGATGCTGAAGTAGTCGAATGTCGTACTGGAGGCGATTTGACCCTGCTGCGTCAGTTCGGCGATTCCGATGACCGACAGCAGCGACGTATCTTTCAAGGAAATGATCGCCTGGTTCGTGAATGCCGGCAGCATCCGGCGGAATGCCTGTGGCAAGATGATATAGCGCATGTTCTGAGTCGCATTCAGACCGAGTGAACGCGCGGCTTCCGTCTGCCCTTTATCGATCGACTGGATTCCGGCCCGGATGATTTCCGCGTAATAAGCGCCCGCGTTGATCGCCACGGTCAAAATCCCGGCCGCTATCCGATCCAGGGAGATGAACTCCAGCATATTCAGTCCGAAGTAAATGAAAAATAATTGCACAATGAACGGTGTGCCGCGGATCGCATCCACGTATACCTTCGCGATCCAGTTCAGAATTTTCGAAGGCGCCAGCCGCAGCAGTGCCACAATCAGGCCGATTGCAAACCCGAAGATGATGGCGACTACGAATATGTAAAGCGTCAGCTGGAGTCCTTCCCAAAAATAAGGCAACGCATTGATAATGTTCTCCATAGCAGCCCTTCCTTTCTAAAAAATGCAGCGCGCTTTCGCGCGCTGCCGGTTATTCTATTCTGCTAAATAGGTGTTGAGGATTTCGTCGTACTCCCCGCTTTCACGGAGTTCCGCGAGACCTTCATTGATCGCTTCCAGCAGTTCCTGATTTTCGCCTTTCAATACCGCGATGCCGTACTGGTCGCCGTTCAGGCGTTCACCGACCGTTTTTAGCGGAAGATCGCTTTGAGAAATTGCGTAAGAAATGACCGGATAATCCTCGATCAGCACATCCGCGCCGCCATTGGCCACTTCCTGGAACATGGACGGGCTGTCTTCGAAACGCACGACTTCAAAGCCGTATTCGTCAGCGTTCTCCATCGCGAATGTGGCACCCGTTGTCCCGTTCTTGACCGCCACCGTCTTGCCTTCGAGATCTTCAAGCGATGTAATCTCTTCATTATCTTCATGGACGACAAGCGTCAGGCCAGCGTCAAAGTACGGTTCCGAAAAATCAACGATCTCTTTTCTTTCGTCCGTAATACTCATACCGGCGATCGCCACATCAAGCTGACCAGCCTGCAGGGCAGGGATGATGCCGCCGAAATCCATCGGTTCGAGCTCGATTTCGAATCCTTGATTCTCCGCGATTGCACGGATCAGATCGACGTCGATTCCTTCGTATTCACCGTCCACTTCGTATTCGAATGGCGGATAAGTCGTATCGATTCCGACTTTATAGACTTCTCCTTCGATACCCGCTTCGCCGGCCGCTTCTTCGCCTTCACCACAGGCGGCAAGCACGAGCAGGACGCTCAGAAGCAGGGCCAGTAAGGTCCACTTTTTCATGATGATAAATCCCCCTTTTTTTCACAATTGTTTGAGCAATTATTAATATACCACAACAACCGGGTTCTTTTCTATATATTCTGTAACAGAAAAGGCTCCCCCACAGGGGAGCCTTTCTCTGATTCGGTCAGTCCATCACACGTTCTGTCAGCACATGTCTGTCAATATACAAATGATAGAACCATTCACCCGCCGCCAGGACAAGTGAGGCGACAAGCGCTGCCAGAATAAGTTCAATGTCGGGATCAACCATGACGATACCCAGCCACCAGATCAGGACGAACACCAGAAAGAAATCCGAGACTGTTGCAATCAGGTTCCGCTTTTTGCGTTCCGATGCCGCTGCCGAATGACCGAAAATCATCAGGTCGCCGACGATATAAGCCATCAGGGTCACGATGGCGCTCAGCCAAAGAGTGTCTCCCCATTCGACATCAAAGAGCCAAGTCAGAATGACCGAGAAAACGACTGCGACAAGAATGAACTTTAAAAGAATGGCTTTTACATGTTCCACGATTTCCCCTCCTTCCTAATCTACAGACCCCATACCCTATTTCATTCCAGTCAATCCGTCATTCCGGATATGAGCGGCTGTTCCGGACTTCCAGCTTTTCCAGCGCCTTCTCCTCCGCGGGGATCCGGACGAACAGAAGCAGGAAGGCATTCAGGACTGTAAAGAGGACCGCCGTCCGCCAAGCGCCGAAAATCAGCGGAAGGGATAGGATTTCAAGTGCGACCACTGCATAATTCGGATGGGGAATCCATCGGTAGGGTCCCCGCTGCACCCGTTCCGCACCCGGCAGGACGAGAATTTTCGTGTTCCAGAAACGGCCGAGTGAAACGAGCGACCAGACGCGGAGCACTTGGGCCGCTATGAAGACAAGGAAAAACAGCTGCCATCCTGTGTAGCCCCCGGTTCCATACCAGACCGCCTCGGCGATCAGTGACATGAAAAACAGCACGTGCAGCAGGACAATCCACTTGTAATGCCCTGCCCCTGATTCCACCGCCCCTTGTTTCCGCATCCATTTTTCATTCCGGCGGGCCACCAGAATTTCGAGCAGGCGCTGCAGGACGACGACAGCAATCAGTGTGAAAAAAAATGTCATTCCATCAGCCCTTCCCACTCCAGCCAGACGAGTTCCGAACTGAATCCCGGACCGAGAGCGGTCAGCAGTCCGTTTGTGCCATCCGCCGGCTCCTGTTCCATGAATTCCTTCAGTACGTACAAGACGGTCGGCGACGACATGTTTCCGAATCGGGTGAGGACTTCACGCGAAACCGCCGTTTTCTCCCGGCTGATATCCAGCGCTTTTTCGTAGGCGGCCAGCACTTTCTTTCCGCCCGGATGTGCGATGAAATGATCAATGTCAGCGCCTGTTTTGCCGATCGAATCCAGGAAGCCGTCAACGTTCGGCTTTAGCCAGTTCTCGATAATAGAAGGGATATCCCGCGAGAACACTACATGGAGACCGCCGTCTTTCACGTCCCATCCCATTACTTCCTCGGATTCAGGCATGAGTGTCGATTGCGTATCGCGGATAAAGAAGCCGTCCGCCCCTGCTGTCCGGTCTCCTGAAACGAGCGCGCAGGCTGCGCCGTCCGCGAAAAGGGACGTACCGATCAGATTGCTCTTCGACAGATCCTGACGCTGGAACGTGAGGCTGCACAGCTCGATGCAAAGGACAAGTACGGTCGCCTCGGGATAGGCGAGGCAAAAGTCATGTGCCCGGCTGATTCCAGCCGCTCCGCCGGCGCATCCCAAGCCCCAGAGCGGAATCCGTTTCACGTGCGGAGGAAAAGCCAGCTTGTTCATGATCCGGGCGTCAATGGTCGGCGTGGCCATGCCCGAACTCGAGACAAAAATGAAAGCGTCGATGTCATCGGGTGAGAGCCGGGCTTTCGCCAGGCTCCGCATCACCGCATCGCTGCCCATTTCGACAGCCTGGTCAACATAGCGCCCATTCTTCTCCTCCAGTCCGCGTTCTTGTTCGAACCAATCCAGCGGCGCCGCAAAATAGCGGGACTCGATCTCCCCGTTATCAAACACTTTCAGCAGCCGCTCGATATCAGCGAACTGGCTGCCGAAAAGGTTCCGGACAACTTCGACCGTCTGCTGCTGATCCACTTTATAAGGTGCATTCGCTGTTGCTACATTACGGATATACGGCATGCTTATCCCCTTTCCCGGCTGAAGCCGTTTCAAAAAGCCGCCCCTTCTCCAAGGGACGGCGCTTTGATTGCAATTAAGATTTCCGGTCTTTCCGGTCTTCCCGGTCGGGATCCAATTCGATGTTATGGCCGTCATCGATCCGCCCGCGCCCCAAATCGCGCGCAGCTCTCGTCCGGCGGTCATCGTCGCCGATCGTGTCGTTACCGAGGATATTGCGTTCCCGGAAAACTCCGTCGGACTCGTGCTCCATGCGGTCGTCTTTCAGCCCTGGCCCCGGCTTCAGGAATGCCCGGTCCGCCGGTGCGTGATCCGCCCGCCGGATGCTGTCCCCTCCGTCATTCCGGTCAGTCTCCGCATTTCTGTCCGGATGGCTTTCCGTGAGGGGATCCCGGCCGAAACCGACTGTCCGCTCGTCATCCGTCCGGTCAGGCGCCAAATCTTCACCTGTCACGGGGTGACGCTGGTCACCGCCGACCATGTCGCTTGCGATGAAGTTCCGGTCGCCAAGTTCGGAATCCCGGTCCCTGGCATTCGCTCCATTGCCCGGCGTTCTGTTATCCGAAGGGCCGGTGTACGTTTCCTGACCCGGGAGATCGTCGCCTTCCCGGTACACGACTCCTGCATTCCGGGAATCATCAAGAGGCTCCGCCGGATTCCGATTATCCCGATCGAACGTCTCCCGGCGTTCAATGGTGATTCCTCTTGTATCCGCTTCGTCCCGCACCGGAATTCCGTCCCCTTCTTCAACGAGCACCAGTATTTTCCCTTCATTGAAATGAGACTCATACTCGTGCGCCTCTTCTTCCGGGACACCCATGCCGATCAGTGCGCCTGCGAGTCCGCCGACGCCTGCACCGGCTGCCGCGCCCGTCAGGCCGGCTGCGATCGGTCCGGCTGCGAGAACCGGTCCGACGCCTGGTATCGCCAAAGCTCCGAGACCGGCCAATACACCGCCGATACCGCCGATGGCGCCTCCGGCCAGCGCGCCGGCCGCCGCGCCTTCCCCTGCCTGAGTATCCGTTTCATCCGCCACGTATTCCGATTCACCTTCATCCTTACTGATCACAGAAATCTGTTCCGGATGATACCCTTGATCTTTCAGATCTTCAATCGCCCGGATCGCTTCCTGTTCCGTTTCGTAATAGCCTACCACTTCATGGTTTTTCATCTTACGTCCCTCCTATTCAGCAAATCCGTCCTAAAATAGTGTATATATTCAACATTTACCCTCCGCTTTTTTGCAATAAACCCGGCGTGACCGTCTCCAGTTCCGATGCTGTGCGCCTTGCCACCCCTTTGACTGAAGCGGGATTCTGCCCGGTGATCACTCGGCCGGACGCAGCGACGCATTTGCCGAATGGGAGGTTGGATTGCTTAAAGATCGTCCCTTCCGCCTTTAATCTCTGTTCAAGGGAAAATGGGAGATGGTTATACATCCTGATCAGTTTTTCTTCAATATCCGCGAATCCGGATACCACATGTCCATTCAGCAATCCTGAACCATCGGACAATTTCACGTCCAGCAGCGCAGCCGGGCCATGACAGACAGCCGATACCACCCCTCCGTTCTCATAAACGGTCCGGATGATTTCTTTCAGCCGCTCGTTTGCCGGAAAATCTTCCATGGCCCCATGGCCGCCGGCAAAATAAACAGCGGCATAGTCTTCGGCGGCAATCTCTTCGACGGTCCGCGGCTCCCAAAGCTGCTTCATGAAACGGTCGTCCAGGTAATAAGATCTGGCCTCCTTATCGGGCACCATCGCCGCAAGGCTTTTGGGATCGATCGGCACCCGCTGTCGCGACGTGGAAACGACATCGACCGGATACCGCCGGCTGATCACGTCATAGAAACCGGTCAATTCACTGAACCAGAGGCCGGTTTTTTTCCGTTCTTCCCCCAGTCCTGCCGCATTCGTGACAACAGCTAATACTCTCTTCATCCAGCATCCCTCTCTCTTCAGATTTCCTTTTCCCTGTATTCCCTGTCCCGGCGAAACTACTCGCCGTACACTAAAAAATAATTTCTGAAAATACAGTTTACTTTTATCTGTTGAATCGCCGGATGTGGTAAACTGAAGGCAAACGAGGAGGGGTGTACATGAAAAAGCTTCTGTCTTCCGCAGCCGCTGCCTGCCTGGTCCTGTTCGCATTCATTGCTTCTCCTGCCAGTGCTGTCGTAAGCTTTGATGACGTGCCGCCTTCTTACCGTTTTTATGAAGAAATCGTTTATCTGCATGCCGAAGGAGTCATTGATGGTTTTGAGGATGGGACGTTCCGGCCGAATTCCACAGTCACCCGGGGACAGGCAGCCAAGTTTATCGGTGATGCATTAGGTCTTGATGGAACTCAGCGCGGAACGGATTTCAGTGATGTCGCCGCCGGCAATACGTTTTCAGGTTATATTCAATCCGCAGCTGAAGCGGGAATCATCAGCGGATATCCGGATGGCACATTCCGGCCGCATGAACCCGTAGAACGCCAGCACGTCGCCTTGATGCTCGCAAAAGCCTTTGATTTCCCTCAAGTGCTCGACGAGGATTTCACGGACGTCGGCCCTAATATGGAAGCGTACGAAGCCATCGCCATTCTGGCGAACTTCGGGGTTGCTCAAGGCTATCCGGATGGCACATTCCGGCCGGAGCAGGATGTGACACGCGGACAGTTCGCCGCATTCCTTGCCCGCGCCTACGAGCCATACTTCATTCCCGAAAAAGCAGCGCTTCTTGAAACTTCGAACGACATCCTGCAGCACCTGAAGGATCAGGATTTCGAGGCTGTAGCAGAGTATGTGGGCAGTGAAGGGCTCTCATTCTGTCCGTTTGCAGGCGGTTGTGCAGATGGTGACGGAGTGACGATGGCCAAGGGACAGGTCAGAAATTTCATGGAAATCACCACTGAGTATTTGTGGGGCTACGAAGCAGGAAGCGGATTCGAGATCAACCTGACACCGGCTGAGTATTACGATAAGTACTTGCTCGATGCGCCTTACGAGGAAAAAACGATGTATGGCAATTCCGGGGATTCCATGAGCCGGGAGCTGATCCGGGAGCGCTATCCTGAAGCAGTGATCATCGAGTATTACTATCCTGGTACCGAAGCCAACAGCTATATGGACTGGCAAAGCTTGAGCATGGTATTCGAAGAACAAGCGAATGGCGACTGGACACTTCTCGCCCTGGTCAACGACCGCTGGACGCCTTAAACAAACGGAACGGCCGGGCTGCTCATGCCGGCCGTTCCGTTTTTAGCGCCTTAGTCCGAGCAGCGGCCGCAGCGCCTCTGTAAACCGCCTGTCATCTTCGGCCCGCCTCTTTTTCGGACCTTTCGTCCGGCCGCCTGCCTGCCGGAATTTTTTTGCTTCATGCCTTGAAAATAGCAGAAGATCAATGTTGTTTTCGGTATAGACGCGTCCATTCTGATCGATCGGCACACCTCTTTTGGCCAGCGCCATTGCCGCAAGCCCGTAATCCTGTGTGACCACGACATCTCCTGCCTCCACCCGATTCACCAGCACGAAGTCCGCCGCATCTGCACCTTTGGGGACCGTAATGGTTTCAGCACCCTCCCGCTGCATGATATGGGCGGTATCACAGAACAATAAAACCGGGATTCCGGCTTCCCGTGCAGCGTCAATGGCTTCCGCTGTGACTGGACAGCCATCCGCATCAATAAGTATTTTCATGTCGCATCACCTTCTCAGCCTTCATCTCGTTTATTCCAATTATCAGCCAGCTTTACTTCATTTTCAGTGAACAGACGAGCGATACCGTGCCGCAGGAGGCTCTCCACTTTTTCCTTCGTTTCCACATCCACCACCCGGACTTCCACCTGAAAATCCAATGCGGAATTCCGGAAATCGATGAATTGGACGTCCGGCTGCTCAACAGGCACGCCGACCGTCCTGTCGATTTCCTGTTCAGCCGCCTCCAGCAGGAGACGTTCCACTTCACGAGTATCACTGCCGTAAGCTACACTGACGATCACCCGGGCAAAAAGCTGTGCGGAAGACCGGTTTTTCACGATCTGTTCGATGAAATACTGGTTCGGCACGACCAGTGTCCCGTCTTTCAGCGTCTCCACCACCGTCGATCTCAGCTTGATTTTCGAAATCCGTCCGATTTTTTTATCGATTTCGACCAGTTCGCCGACTTCCATCGGGCGTTCAAAAAGAATGATGATGCCGGACACAAAATTTGCGGCAATGTTCCGCATACCGAAACCGATCCCGATTCCAAGGACGCTGAAAATAACGCCGACCGCTGTAAGGTCAAGGCCTGCAGTCGTAAAGCTGACGATCAGGGCCAAAAACATCACGGAATAGTAGATGATCCGGTTCAGCGTATACCGCATTCCCATTTCCAGGCCGAACTGTTCGTAGACGAAAGGCATAATGTACCGGTTCACCGCTTTGACGGCACGGTTGGCGAGAGTCACGATCATGATTGCGATGACGATCAGCAGGAGTGAGATTTCCACCCCTTCCGTTTCATAAAACGGATCCGTCAGCCAGCTTTCTGTCCAGAAGTAATTCAGGAAGAACAGGATGACTCCATAAAAAACAAGGGAATTGACCACATCTTCAATCAGCGGAAAGGTGCGGATCTGGAAGTTCTCCTGTCGGAATTTCGTCTTCAGCACCCGAAGGAAAACGGATTTCAATATGAAAATCCCCGCAATGCACACTAAAAACCATACGATTTCACTGATAAAGATTTCCTTCAGAACCCCTGTATTCTCAAACAGCCGGATTTCCCCCATCCTGTTCCTCCTCTCTCTTCGTATGCATACAATTGCATCCGTTATTCCTTTACCCAGTTTCAGCTTTTGCTAGCACTTCCTTCGGCAAAAAGCCATTCCCATTCAGCCGCGGTCACCGGAAAAACGGGGCGCGGCTTTAAGTTTTCCGGAAACGTGTGGTACCATTCTTACTATACGGCTGTCTAAATTTACATAGAGAGGTTCGTGCCTGATTTGAAACAACATATTCGGGAACCGTTCAATGCCTTATCCCATCTGTTCGGCGCCGTCCTGTCCCTTCTTGGCGGAGCGGCGATGATTTTTAGGGCTGTCTCGCAGGAAGCCCCTGCACTCCATGTGGCTGCTGTCGCCCTTTTCGGCATCACACTCATTCTTTTATACGGGAGTTCCACGGCTTACCATTGGGTGAAGGACGACACATCGGAAATCAGGTTCCTGCGCCGAGTCGACCACTCGATGATCTATGTGCTGATCACCGGATCCTATGCCCCTTTCTGCCTGATCACCTTGGAAGGTGTAACCGGCTGGACGATATTTCTGCTCGTCGCCGGACTGGCGGCCGCCGGTATTCTGCTGGCCATGACCGCCTTCAATAAATACCGGAAAACTACGACGGTTATTTATATCCTGATGGGCTGGATCATCATCTTTGCGCTGAAACCGCTGTCAGCGCAGTTGTCGATGCAGGGGCTGATCCTGCTCGTGTCCGGCGGTGTCTTCTATACGATCGGCGGCGTTCTGTACGGCATTGAAAAAGCACTGGATAACCGGAATTATCACAAGGTGTTCCATGTATTCACGCTCATCGGCAGTTTCGCCCATTTTTCCGTTGTCTATTTTTATATTCTATAGTAAACAGCCCGGTCTCTATTCCAGAGTCCGGGCTGTTTGTCATTTTTTTTGCAGTTTGAGCGCTTCAAGAGCGCGCATCAAGTTGGCATGCACTTCGATTCCGCCGAAATCCAGCCCGAGTGAAATGGCCGTCTGTGCAATCTCCGGACGGATACCGGATAAAATCGATTTGACGCCGACCACGCTCAGCGCCTCCATCAGCTGGAAAAGCTGATGGGCAACCATTGTGTCAATGATCGGCACTGCCGACAGGTCGATATACAGCGTATGCAGCCCTTTTGCCGTGCTCTGGTTCAGCGTCGTCTCCAAGATCACTTTCGCTCTGTATGTATCGATGTCGCCGACCAGCGGCAAAATCCCGATTCCCCGTTTGATCGGGATGACCGGACTGCTAAGCTCATTGATGACTTCCTGCTGCGCCGCCAGGATTTTTTCGTGCGCTTCCTGGTAGTGGCGCACGAAGCTCTCGATCACATAATCGAACGCGCTGTTCATCCAGCCGCTCCAGCGAAGCGCGTCGACCGCGGTGGCTTCAGACGAGGGCTCCTCGAAAAACTCCCGCACGAATCCCCAGTAGATTTGACGGAAGACACGGATCTGCCCTACCACGTCTTCAAGCGGGACAGCAGTCTTCACCCGCTTTTCCGCGATTTCCGATGTCCACTGCTCCACGTATTTGCGGTAAATTTCTTTGTCTTCAATAAAAACACGGGAAATGGCATCGATGAACGCCCCATTCTCCGCTTTTAGCTGCGCTTCGGTCTGTGAACCGGCATCAGCCGCATACACGGTACCCGCGCCATTTTTCCGGGTACTGAGCCACGCTTCCGTGATCTCCTTCTTCCGGCCGATCAAATAATCATGTAGTTCTCTGCTGATTTTCCCCATGACAGGTTCCGCTCCTTCCATCGGCTCTGCTACAATTTTAATGAAATTCCGATATTTTATCTACTCTCAGTGAAAGAAGACCGTTTTCCTGATGCACGGATATACACAAATATAATCAGCAGGACAGCCGCCGCCAATGAGGCATACAGGTCCGCATAACCGAGAAAACCGGCAGCCACTCCCAGCAGGATGGAACCCAGCGCGATGCCGCCGTCATAAAACATGAAGAAGGTAGCGGTGGCATATGCGCTCCGGTGATCCGCCGCCGCCTGAATCGCCAATGTCTGGAAGCTCGGCAGGATCGTACCGTATCCCACCCCGATCAGCGCTCCGGAAAGAAGGAGCATCCAGGAGGAATCCGTGAAACTCAAAAGGAACAGCCCTGCTGCAAACAGGACAAGCGAGGGAATGATGATTACATCAGGCCCATACGCATCGAAAATCCGGCCAGTGACCGGACGGACTAAAAGCATCGCGGCTGCATAAACGGCGAAAAAGAAGCCGGCCGCCTGAATGAGGCCGAGGGATTCCGCGTAAACCGATATGAATGCAATGATGCTGGAATACGCAATCGCCACGAAAAAGCCGGTGAAAGCGATCGGCAGCGACTTCCGTTCAAGAAGATCGTCGAACGATACCTTCCGGGCAGTATGCTCCGCCGGTCTGCCGGCAGCCGGCGCCTCCACAAACAAGCTGCAGGAAAGCCCGGCAATCATCAGCAGGCCGAACAGCAGGAAAATCATTTCATAGCTGATCAGGGGCTGCAGGGTCAACGCGATGAACGGCCCGGCGACCACCGCCAGATTCATCGACATCCCGTAATAACCGATCCCTTCTCCGCGCCGGGCGGGCGGAATCATGTCAGCGGCGATCGCTCCGGCCGCGGTTGTGGCGATACTGAAAGAAAACCCGTGAAGGAACCGGATGATGAACAGCATCGCCATTCCGTCCGCAGTCGCGTAGAGGAACGTTATGCCGCCGAATACAAATACACTGACGAGCAGCATGGACTTCTTCCCGAAACGGTCGAGCATCATGCCTGCGAAGGGCCGGAGGAGGATGACGGAGGCCAGGAAGATTGAAACGACAAGCCCCGCTTGAGCCGAATTGCCGCCCAGCTCGTCCAGCACATAAATCGGAAGAAGTGTCAGCAGCGCATAAAATACGGTGAAAACAAAAAAAGTGCCGACAAAGTTATTCACAAAGCTCTTCGTCCAGATCGGCTGCTTCTCAGCCATCCAACCCCTCCTTTCCAGTGCTGTCCGCGTTTATTTTCCGGAGGAGCGTAAGGAGCAGCTCCTGTTCTTCATCCGTCAGGCCGGACAGCAGAAATTCTTCCTGGGCACGGATCTGCTCCGCGATATCAGCCAGTGATCCCTCTGATTTCTCCGTTAGCTGAACAATCCGCTCCCGCTTGTCCCGCCCTTCTTTCCGGACGACCCAGCCCTGCTCTTCCAGCCGGATGACCGTACGTGTCACTGTCGGCGCTTCGACGTTCAAGTACTGCCAAATATCCGTCTGTGACATGGGGCCCCGGCGTTTCAGGAGAGCCAGTATCGACCACTGCGAACTGTAGAGGCCATAACGTTTCAGCAGCACGTTCGCTTCTTTGACTGAAAGACGGGCTTTTTGGTGAATTTCGTGAAAAAGGTCATTTTTCATAACTAAACTCCCCGCAATACTTACTTAAGTAAATAAATCAACTTTTCAAGTATAGTATCCAAAAGAGCGGAAGTAAAGTCCTGCGCAGCCGCAAACAGAAAAAGACCTCCGCCATGGATAACGGAAGCCTTTCTTCGAAGCCGGCCTTAGGCGGGCTTCTCCTGGTTTTTGTTGAAGTACTGCACGCTCGTAAGTGCGCCTTCATCCACCATCCGGCCGTCTTCATCGTACTCGGGCTGGCCCCAGATTTCCATGTAGACAGCGCTCAAGATCCTGCGGACCGTTTCCGCCTGCTCGATTGCATTCTCCACGAACTGTTCCGGGTCTTTGACTGCTTCCGTGAAGTTGTGTGCCACTTCTTCACGGCTCCGCTTATTCGTTAATATCAATCCTGCCAATACAGTGCCTGTCACGAGAATCAGTTTGGACGAAGTTTTCAATTTCCGTCTCCTCCTTTTCAATTTATGTTCCGTTCAGGAAAATTGAGCAGTCTCGTGATGGTTTAATTATCTCATTTTTCTGTTTTATTTTTCAAACAAAAGACTCTTTTCCGTTCAAGGAAAAGAGCCGTTAACTGCATCATATAAAAAGTCCTTGTTTTTTGGCGTCAAACCGCAATTCATCCCGGAATTTCGGGTGCGCCACGGCGATGAGCCGCTTGGCGCGCTCCGCCAATGACACGCCGTGCAGCCGGGCAATGCCGTACTCGGTCACGATGTTGTCAACGTCATTTTTCCCGGTCGTCACAACCGATCCCGGTGTGAGGTTCAGCCTGATGCGGGAAATAGTGTCGTCTTTCGCCGTTGAATACGTACAGATATATCCCTTACCGTTCTCTGCGAACCGCACGCCTCTCGCGAAATCGATCTGGCCGCCGCTCGAAGAAAAGTACTTGCCGCCGACCGTTTCGGACGCGCACTGCCCGTACAGGTCGACTTCTGTCGTCGCATTGACCGAGACGATATTCTTTTCTTTCGCGATTTCCCGGGGGTCATTCACCACGCTGACCGGCAGAAATTCAAGCGATGGGTTGTTATGGATGAAGTCATACAGCTTCTGCGACCCGTAAGCGAACGTCGCGATGATTTTGCCGGGGTTCGTGAATTTTTTCGTGCCATCGACCGCGCCGGCTTCGACGAGATCCGCGATGGCCGACGGCAGCATCTCCGTGTGGATGCCGAGATGGCGATGATCCTTCAGCATCGAAATGACGGCGTTCGGCACGGAGCCGATGCCGATCTGCAGTGTATCACCGTCCTGGATATCCGCCACCACTTTCTCGGCGATGTCGCGGTCCTTGTCGCTGACCGGCACTGCTTTCTCTTCCGTCAGCGGCGCGTCATGCTCAATGAAACCGGCAATCTGGCTGATGTGGATCTGGTTCTGGCCGAACGTGCGCGGCATGTGTTTGTTCACTTCGAGCACGAAGGGCACTTTCCCGATGAAGTCCGCGATATAATCCGCCTGTGTGCCGAGCGAGAAATAGCCGTGTTCGTCCATCGGCGCGGCGACCGTAAGGATCATGGACAGTTTTGTCGTTTTCTGAAGAAGGCGCGGCATCTCATGGAAGTTGTTCGGCACAAGCTCCATCTTCGCCTGCTGGTACACCTTGCGTGTCGCCCCGCTCAGGAAATAAGAAACGTGCTTCAGGTTCTCCAGTTCCCCGTTAATATAAGCCCGCGGTTCCAGCGCAAGCATCTGATGGATCTTCACACCGGACAGTCCGGCTGCCCGTTCTTCCAGAATATCGAGCAGCCGGTGGGGTTCCCCGTTTGCGATCGGGATGATGAGATCCGCTTCCCGCTCGATGAGCCCGATAAATTGTTCTGCTGTCAGCTGTTTCATCATTGAGGTCACTCCTGCATGTTTTCTAAAGCTCCACTTTAGCACAGTTTGCAGGAGAAATCCCACCTACCACTCGGCGATGCGCGCTTTCTGGTACAGCGTCAGTTTCGTATACACGGTCTCAAGCACCGGCACATCGACCCCGTGCTCGTGCGCCAGTTTCAGCAAGTACCCCTGCAAGTGGTCCGCTTCTGTCGGCGCGCCGCGCTCCACATCTCGCTGCATGGACGATTTCATACCGTGACCGAGACCGTTTATTTTTCCGTATAAGTCTTCGGCAATAGTTTCGCTGATCGGCGCCCCGGCCGCCTCCATCACCGCTGTTATTTCATTCAGCAGCGCCTTGACCGCCCGCTGCCCGCTGTCCAGTTCCCGGATCGGCCCGATCGGCGCTTCAAAAAGCGAAGTGATGCCGGACATCGCCGTGATGAATAAATACTTGTGCCACATTTCCTGTTCGATATGGTCACTCAGCTGGAAATCGGCATTTGCGCCTTCGAACGCCTGCTCGAGCCGGCGGATCCTGTCCGTCGTTTCACCGCTGCGTTCGCCATAGATGAGCTGATGCATCGGGCTTTTCTGCACGATCGTTCCGTCGTCGTCGAGCGTCGATTCGATAAAGCACAGTCCGCCGGCCACCCGCTCTTCACCGAATGCCCGCGTCAGTTCCTCCATGTGTGAAATGCCGTTCAGCAGCGGCAGGACGACGCCGTCTTCCGCCAAATGCGGCCGCAAGTCCTCGATGGCCCGAATCAGCTGATACGATTTGACCGACAGCAGCGCGACATCGAACTTTTCATCATTTTCGCCGCTGACGAGCAGCCTCGGTTTCGCACTGAAATCGCCGTGCACGCTGTTGATGTTAAATCCGTTTTCTTCAAGTTTCCGTTTCCGGCTTTCCCGGACGAGAAACGTCACGTCTTCCCCTTTTTCCAGCAGCCGTCCGCCGAAATAACCGCCGACCGCGCCGGCACCTACAACCAAAATTTTCATGGCCCGCACCTCCTGTGTCAGTAAACGCCGCCGCAGACCTATGCAGGCGGCTGTTTCGGGAATAAATACCCGAATTTCGAGAATAAACACTCTGAATCCGAGAATAAACACTCTGCATTCGAGAATAAACACCCTGGATTCGAGAAAAACGATCCGCAAAGGCAGCCGGCCTTTCCGTCACTTGATCACAAATTTCGTCCGGCTGTGCCCGTCCCTCGATTTCGTCACTTCGAGGATGGCGGGGATGGCCGTCTTCAGTTCCTGAACGTGTGAAATGATGCCGATCATGCGGCCGGACTTCTGCAGGTCGACGAGGGTGTCGATCGATTTCTGCAGCGCTTCTTCGTCCAGCGATCCGAATCCTTCATCGATGAACATCGTGTCGATGGCGACGTTGCCCTGGAAACTTTGGATGACGTCCGCCATTCCGAGCGCGAGGCAGAGGGAGGCGTTGAATTTTTCGCCGCCGGACAGCGTCTTCACATCCCGCGTCTGACCGGTGTAAGCGTCATATACATCGAGGCCGAGCCCGCTCTGCTTGCCGCGTGTTTCCTGCCGTTCGCTCCGCACGAGCGTGAACTGCCCGTGGGAAAGCCGTCGCAGCTGTTCATTGGCGGATTCCAGGATCTGTTCCAGATACTCGATTTGCAGATAACGCTCGAAGGACACTTTCAGCCCATTCTGTCCGCGCACCACGTCATACAAGTCCGTGACCCTCGACAGTTCCGCTTCCCGCTCGTCGCGCCGTTCACCGGCGGAGCGGATGTTTTCGGCAAGCTGCTGCGCTTTGTCTCCGAGTTCTTTCACCCGGTTCAGCTTTTCAAGCGTCTCGTCACAAGCTTGCTGAAGTGCCGCCAATTCCGCTTCCGCGGCTTCGAGATCCGTCTCCGTAAAACCTGCCAGCCCAACGGTCAGCTCGCGGATCCCTTCCCGGAGCGTATGGACTGCCTGGCGGTGAACAGAGATGGTTTTGCTCAGACGGTCCATTTCCGTTTCCGGCCGTTTCGCTTCCTGATACGCTTCTTCCGACGCAAAGGCGGATTTGCCGAGCGCTTCCTGGAACTGCGCGATCGCTTTTCCTTCTTTTTCATGCGCTTCAGCTGCCGCCGTCTCCAGATGCGCAGCCGTCACCGTGGCGTTGCTGTACCGTTCTTTCGCCTGCTGGTAGCCATCCTGTGCCTGCCGCCACGCGCCCTCTAGCCGTTCCTTCCCATCAGCCGCTTTTCGGATTGCTTCCGCGAGTTCACGATCCGTACGCAGCTGTTCAGGCACTGATTGGATCAGGCTGTCATAAACAGCCGCCGCCCTTACTGCCGCTGTCCGCTGTTCGTTCACCGCTGCCTCTGACTGCTGCACTTCATGTCTCAAGATCTCCAGCTGTTCCGTCTGCTTGCCGGCAGCGGTCCGCAGTTTTTTCAGCTGTTCCCGGCCGGAACGGAGTTTTTCCAAAACGGCTGTCAGTTCGCTGGCTTCCTGCTCTTTCTGTTCAAGGACCGAAACAGCATCTCCAGTCGCCAAACCGGCACTCCTTGCTTCCTGCCGCTTGTCTTCGAGTTGTTCCTGCAGCGCATGCAATGCCGCTTCCCCGTTACGGAATGCGCGGTCCGCCGCTTCGAGCCGCTCTTTCTTCCGTTCCAGCTCGTCTTCGGAAAATCCATGGGACTCTCCCATTTCCGCTTTCGCAGGATGTTCCGTGCTGCCGCACACCGGGCAGGGCTCGCCATCATGCAAACGTGCCGCGAGAAGCGCCGCCTGACTGTGCGTCCGCTCCGCCTCCAGTTCCCGGTAAACACGCTCCGCTTCCCTGAGGGCTCCCTGCTCTTTTTCAGCCGCACGCGCCAGTTTCTCTTTCTTCGCTTCAAGCGCCGTCAGTTCCTTTAGAATCCGCCGCTCGTTCTGCAGGACGGCGTGCTGTTCCGCTTTTTCATCAAGCGGCGCTGTCTGTTCGTCCAGCTGGTCGATTTGGAGCTGCTGTGCGCGCAGGTTTTCCTCGAGCTTCTGCAGTTCTTCCGATTTCATTGTAAACTGCTGTTCCGCCCGTTCCGCTCCGGAAGCGGTCTGTTCCATTTCCATCCGCTTCCCGGCGAGGTTCTCCACCGCCGGCTTCAGCTGTTCCAGCTTCACGAGCTCAGCCGCCGCCTGCGCCCGTTCTCCCTGGCGGCCCTCTTCCGCTGTGTAAATCGCTTCCGCCTCTTTCAGCGCCGCCTCCGCTTTTCCGACAGCGTCCGCGGATTCCCGGCGCTGCGTCTCTTTGCGCCGTTTTTCATCTTTCTGCTCGCGGACGTATGCTTCAAGGCTGACGATCGCCTGCGCCCGTTCCGCCTGCTTCAGTTCCGCTTCCTGTGCCTGTACGATTGCTTCGTTGCGTTCGAGTTCCTGCAGCCGCTCTTGTTTCTGCCGCAGGTCCCGGAACCGGCTGTTCACTTGCTGGGCTTCGTGATAAGCCTGCAGCCGGTCATCCGCCTGCTTCTTCTGCGCTGCATACAATCCGTCCGTCTGCTTGGCGGTTTCCCGGTAATGGGCTTCTTCCGCCGCCAGGCCGCTGAGCACTTGCCGGATATTCGCGTGCTCTGTCTGCAGCGCGGCAAACAGTTCCGTCTCCCGCTCCGGCAGCGCCGAACGGATTCCCGCGATTTCATGCTCCACGATCTTCTGTTCAGCTTCAAACGCGTTTTTCAGGTCATCCCGCCGGACCTTCAGTTTCTCCGCAAACCACTTGTAAGGTTCCGTCTTGAAGATTTTCCGCAGAATCACTTCTTTGTCGTCCGTCTCGGAAACCAGCAGTTTGCGGAATTCCCCTTGCGGCAGCATGACGATCTGGCTGAACTGGCTTTGCGTCAGGCCGATGATTTCTTCGACACGCCGGTTGATTTCCGACACCATCTGCCGCTCGACGCACGGTTTTTCGCCATCTTCCGCCAGTTCGAAAAACTCACAGCGGTCGCCTGTCGCGGTTTTATTGCCCTTTTTCACATGTCCCATCTGACGCAAGATCCGGTACGTCTTGTTATGTACAATAAACTCCATTTCCACGGCCGTATGCGTCGCGTCGTCTGCGAAGTCGCTCCGGAGCCCTTTCGACTCTTCGCGGTCGGAACCGCTCGCCGAACCGTACAGCGCAAAGCAGATGCCATCGAAAATCGTCGTCTTCCCGGAGCCTGTGTTGCCGGAAATCGCGAACAGCCGGTTGTGCGCGAGCTCCGTGAAATCGATCAGTTCCGTCTTCTTGTACGGTCCGAATGCCGTCAGTCTGAGTTTGAGCGGTCTCATGCTTTTTCTTCCTCCCCGCCATGGATTTCCTGCAGCACGTCCGCAAACAGCGCTTCCGTCTCTTTTGCAGGCGCGGCACCTTTCACTTCTTCATAGAACGCGCGGAATAAAGAAAGTTCGTCCATCTGCTGCCGGGAGCGTCCTGACGTCCGGTTCCCGGAAGCGGACGGAATGGACCGTTCGACATGCATCGCGTTCGGGTAAACAGTGCGGATCTTCTCCATCGGATAGAGCACCGGCGTTTCATCCAGCAGTTTCACAAACACATAATCGTCGCTCCGTTCGTGTTCGAGGATGTCATGGATTTTCCCTGTGACCGTCCGCATGTCGCGGCGCGGTTCGAACAGCCGCTTTTCAGCCGTCACGCTGCCGTCCGCTTCAAGTGTCACAGCATAATAGCCTTTTTGATGCCGTTCTTCCGAGATGGAATACTTGAGCGGTGAGCCGGCGTAGCGGATGTGTCCGGATCCGGTATGGTGCGCTTGGTGAAGATGGCCGAGCGCCGCGTAATGGAAATTATGGAAATGCTCCGCGCTGACATGCTCGGCCCCGCCGACCGACAGTGTCCGCTCCGATTCGCTAGTGTTGTCTTCCGGTTCCCCGTGCGGTGTGGCGAATAAGTGGCCGACGAATACATGACGGGCGGCCGGATCGGCTGAGGCATGGATCGTTTCCGTGATTTTCCGCATCGCGTCATTGTGCGTCGAAATCCCGTCTTCGCCGAATGCGTGGCGCACCTGCGAGGGATCGGCATATGGGACGAGATGGAAATGCACATCGCCCGCTTCATCCTGCAGCACGACTTTTTCGATTTCCGGCCGGAAACGTCCGGCCATGTGGAAGCCATTCACTTTCATGAGGCGGCTGCCGAAATCGAGCCGGCCGGGGCTGTCATGGTTGCCTGCGACCGCAAGAACCGGCGTCTTCAGACGGATCGTGATATCGGCCAGCACTTCATCCAGCAGATTCACCGCATCCGTCGGCGGCACCGCCCTGTCATACAAGTCACCCGCAATGATGACCGCGTCCGGTTTTTCGTTTTCGATCGCCTGCACGAACTGCTCCAGCACATGCCGCTGGTCATCGGTCATGTATACACCCTGCACGAGCTTGCCGAGGTGCCAGTCGGCGGTATGGAAAAACCGCATATTATCCCTTCTTTCCGATTGTTTAACAAAGAATATATGTTCGTTCAATTATAGGAAAAATCCGGTATCAGGTAAAGGTGCGTTTCGTTGCATTTATTCGCTGTTCGGGTTAAAATAGGAACAAGCGTTCCCTATTTATCCGAGAGGTGAAAACCATGCAGACGCAGGTTCTAAAATATTTCAAGACAGGTGAACCGATCACCATGATGTACATGGCCGCGGACGGATCCATCACAAAACGGCGCATCAAAGTGCTGAAAGTGGCCGGCGACTCCTTTCAGGCCTACTGTTTCCTGAGACGTGAAAAACGGACATTCAAATTCGAGAACGTCCTGTCGCTGCTGCCTGTCACTGTCCGGGAGAGACGGGCGCCGGCGGTCGGATGAACAGACCGGCGGACATTGTGGTAAACTGGAGGAAATCGCGTACGAAGGGATGATGGTGATGAGACTGACAGTTTACCTCGCCGGCGAGATCCACAGCGACTGGCGCAAAGAAATCCGGGATAAAGCGGAAGCGCTCGGACTTCCGGTCGATTTCACCGGGCCGATGGAAGATCATGAGCGCTCGGACGGGATTGGCGAAGAGATTCTCGGCGAACAGCCGAACGCCGTGTTCCGCGACCAAGCGGCTTCGAGCTTCAACAATTTGCGGACGGAAGTGCTGCTCAATAAAGCGGACCTTGTCATTGCGCTGTTCGGCGAACAGTACAAGCAGTGGAACACGGCGATGGATGCGAGCGCGGCGGTGGCGACCGGCAAGCCGCTCATCCTGATCCGTCCGGAGAAGCTGCACCATGCACTGAAAGAACTGTCCCGCAAAGCGCATGTGACGGCCGAGACACCGGACCAGGCGCTGAAGGCGCTTGCTTACATCTTTAATTGAAATGCCAAAAGGCTCCCCGATGGATGGGGAGCCTTTTCAGATTGTCGAGAAAAAAGCCATAACCATTTTACATCTTCAGTCCTGCCCTGTTTTCAAGAGAACCTGCCGGTCCAGAAAAGGGGGAACCCGGCCCTTTCCGCAGACGGACGGCCGAGCCTCCTCACGCGCTGACGCGCGCTCCGGGGTCTCTTCCCTCCGTTATTCTGCCGGAGTGGCCGGGATTCCTCCCCTTTTCTTTCCGCCTTTTTCTGAAGGGAATGGGCATTGACTGGATGATGTCTTCTGTTTCATGCTTGCTGGAAGCCCCTGAGCATCAGAAGCAGGCACCAAACCAGGACAGTTTCCGTGAGACACCCAGGCTTGTATCGCCGCTCCGGCAGGATTGATGCAAAACCGCCGGCCAATGTGAAGGGACGGATCCTGCGAGACGCCTGCGAACAGCCGCGGCAAATTTCTTGTCTCGGCTGTTTGCGACGAGCTTGCGCAGGAGCAGAAGGTTTTTCGCATTTCCGCCGGCTGCCGCCGGTCCGTTTCCCTGAAAAGAAGGCCTGCCAATCACAAAGGCGGGAAGAGGAGCCTATTTCCTCTTCCCGCCTTTTTCATCTCCACTTTCCCGTTCCTGCTGGCTGGTCCGGAGGCATCCGGTCCCGTTCAAGGACTGTCACACGCTGACCCAGCAGCAGGCGGATGAATCGCGTATTGGCCTTTTTCGACTTATGTCTCAGATAAGGGCGGTCAGCGACTCGCCTGTCTGTCCGGTCAGGGGATGGACTGGAAACCGGCGACTCCAGCGGAAGAACGGATGACCGAGACCCCGCCGCGAAGCATGAGCGGCGGTGGCTCGGCCGTCCGTCCGGGCATCCAGCACCGCGACGTCCTGTCGCGCTGGCTGCATTTCCCACATCATGTGGGTCAAAAAGCGTCCGGTGTCCCCATCCCGGACCGAACGGAAAGGAAAACAGGTATTCTGACCTTTTCGGACATCCCCTTTCTTGATGTGCATCAGCGGTAGAAGCTGCCGACGATCGGATAGTTGAACTGCTGGCCGTTGACCGCCCGGACGATGCCGAAAATCGGCACGATGAGCGTCATCAGTCCGAAAATGACAAGCAGCGGAATGCCGATCAGCAAAAATGACAGCAAGACCGCGAGGAAAATCAGGACAGCCATCACAATCTGGAACAGCACCGCCTGGACGGCCAGCTTTTTCACTTCATAGTCCTCTGAAATCAAATAAACGATGAACGGCACCAAAAACGGCATAAAGAACGCGCTCGCATGGACAAGAACTTTCAGCCCGGTATTCTCCATCTCTTTCATCCTCTCCGTCTTCTATACCAGTTATACGGATGAATGGAGCGATGGTTTCATGGTGCATCAAAATTTGAAAGCGATTTTGCCGAACTGTTTCCCTTCCTCTAAGTAACTGAACGCTTCGCCGACTTCCTCCACAGCGAACGTCCTGTCCACGACCGGCCGCAGTTCGTTCTCCGCCAAAATCCGCAGCGCTTCCCGCAGTTCTTCCCGGCTGCCCATCGTCGAACCGAACAGCTGATACTGGCCGTAAAAGAACCGGCGCAGATCGAATTCGATCGTATCCTCTGTCGTTGCGCCGAACACGACGATCCGGCCGCCTTTTTTCAAAACATCGAGTGAGCGGTTGAAGGTTGCGCGTCCGACGCTTTCGATGACGAGGTCGATCTGTTCACCCTTCAGCTCCTCCTCCCAGTCAGCTGCTGTATCGATGGCCCGGTCTGCACCGAGCTTAAGCGCATGTTCACGCTTTTCTTCACTTCTTGACGTCACGATGACGCGGGCGCCCGCCTGTTTCGCGAATTGGATGAGGAATGTGGCGACGCCGCTTCCAGCTCCGGGAATGAAGACCGTATCCCCTTTTTGGACGCCTCCTTTTGTGACGAGCGCACGGTAGCCGGTCAGCAGCGCAAGTCCGGTGACGCCGGCTTCCTCCCATGACAGGTGCTCCGGTTTCCTCTCCAGCTGCTCAGCTGAAACGGCGATTTTCTCAGCGAACGTCCCGTGGTCCGGCATGCCGAGAATATCGAATTCCTTCGGCGGTGCCGGACTGTTCTCGAACCAGCGGAGGCCCGGGTTGATGATCACTTCATCGCCGACGGCCACATTCGCCACGCCTTCCCCGACCGCAGTGACGACACCGGCGCCATCCGAGCCGAGGATGAGCGCTTCCTTATCTTTGCCCCATCTGTTCGGAATGTTCAAATCGCGGTGATTAAGGCCGGACGCTTTCAGCGCGACGACCGCTTCCCCTTTTCCCGCTTCAGGCTCCGGCATTTCTTTCACTTTCAACTCTCCGAATTCAAGTACAACTGCCTTCATAACCGACTTCCTTTCATAAAGTAACTGCTGTATTCCTCCAGCTGTCCGAGCTCCGAAATGTCTCCGGTGAACAGCGGGATGTAGATGAGTTCCTGTTCGCGGAACCGCTTATTTATTTCTTCCAGGTGCGGTTTTTCATACTTTTTCCGTTCCGTGAAAAAGGCGCCATCCGCTTCGTCCGGCAATACTTTATTCACAATCAGGGTACTGACCTTCAAGTCGTATTTCGCCAGCAGTTCCAGCGCTTTTTCCGTTTCAAGGATCGGCAGCCGCTCCGGATTCAATACGAAGATGAAACCGGTCTGTTCCTTATCCAGAAGGACCCGCCGCGCTTTCGCGAAGCGCTGCTGGCGCTCCCGCAGCACTTCATAAATAGGATCTTCGCGGGGTTCCCCGTCATTCAAAAGACGGCTGTAGTTGTCATTGGTCTTCTTCCGTTTCGCGAGAAGCCCTTCGATCCAGACACCCATCAGCTCCGGCAGCGACAGCAGCCGGATAGTGTGGCCGGTCGGCGCGGTATCGAACACGATCTTATCGAACCGCTCCCGCTCTTCCAGAATGATGCGGATCAGTTTATCGAACAGAGCCGCTTCATCCGCTCCGGGCGATGCTTTCGCCGTATCGAGTTGCCGGTGCACTTCCTCCATCATGCCGGAGTGGACGGTCCCTTTAATGTTCTCTTTGACGCTCTGGATGTAACTTGCTGTCTCCAATTCCGGGTCGATTTCCAGAGCGGACAGGCTGCGGGCGATTTTCGTGATCTCCCCGCCGATCTTCCGGCGGAAAATGTCACCGGTATTGTGCGCGGGATCCGTCGAAACGAGGAGCGTCTCATGCCCTTGCCTTGCTGACATCAGCGCAATGGCGGCGGCTGAAGTCGACTTTCCGACCCCTCCTTTTCCGCCGACGAATAAAATCTGTTTTTCCAGTATGTCCATGCCTCTCTCCCTTTCAGCAGCACCGGATGCCATCGAGCGGCGATTTGTCCATGCCCATCCGCAAATGCCAGTCATGGAACTGTTCGATCATGTACGGATACAGTTCCAGTGTGTAGTAGTACGCCGGGTTCGGAATGCCGATCATTTCCGAATACAGCATCAGGAAAAACAGGTCATCTTCATCACGGAGTGCCAGCGCAATTTCGCGCCTGTGCGGCATGCTGATGACTTCTTCATAATAGTCGATCAGCCTCTTCAGCTGTTCAAACATGGCGCTTTCCTCCTTTATTAACGGCAAGAAGAGGGAGCCGGAACGGTCCCTCTTGAATACTTGCCTCTTAATTGCGTGATTACTATTGTTCCGTCTCCGGCAATTCTTTTGTATCTCCCCGCAGTGCGGACCAGGCCGTCACGAAGATCCAGAGTGAGAACACGAGGATGATGGACCCGAAAATGAACAGCAGCCAGTTCCCTCCCTCATTCCAGAACGCCCACTGCAGGAACACTTGCTGGACCATGGCGTATAGCGTCATGAACAGCAGGAACACCATCGGAACGACTGTAATGGCATAATTCCGGCCGAGGCGTTTCAGCCAGATGGTGATCAGCAGCAAACTGATGCCTGCCAGCAGCTGATTCGATGTGCCGAACAGCGGCCAGAGCAGGAAGCCACCCGAACCGAAACCATTCGGCCCTTTTGGCAGCAGGACAAGCGCTGCGCTGGATACGACGGCGACAGAAGTCGCGACATGCGTTTTTGTCAGCGTTGGAATGTTATATTCCTGGCCGAGCTCCGAAATGATATAACGCATCAGACGGACGGACGTATCCAGCGTCGTCGCTGCGAAGCTGACGACGATGACCGCCACGATTGCAGCCGCGACATTCGCCGGGATGAACAGGCCTGTCGCCAGCTGGCTCGCACCAAGGATGAAGTTGCCGAGACCCCCGCCGCTTGCCGCCGCGAAACTACTGTAGGCTTCCCGGAATGCGCCGGTCGTCGGGAACAGTGTGACAACAGCAAGGATCGAAACGAGCGCCAGGACCCCTTCCCCGATCGCACCGAGATACCCGACAAAGCGAGCATCGGTTTCCTTATTAAGCTGCTTCGACGATGTACCGGACGATACGAGACCGTGGAAACCGGAAATGGCACCGCAGGCGATCGTGATGAACAGAAGCGGCATCCACGAGACGTCCGCTGTCGCATTCACTGCAGGCGCTGTGATTTCAGGCGCTGTGAACAGGAGACCTAAGTACAGGATTGCAAGACCGACGACGAGCTGGTGGGAATTGATGAAATCCCGCGGCTGCAGGAGCTTCCATACCGGCAGCGTCGAAGCGATATACACGTACACCATCAGGATGATGATCCAGATGAAGAACGCTGTTGAAATGGTGCTGAGGCCGAACAGTCCGGTGCCGTCCTCTCCTCCCATGTATGACACGAGGTCGATTTGGAGGACCGGGAAAATGGCTGCCAGCACAGCGGTCAAATACATGACGGCGAGTGCAAGAAGCGACGGAACCAGCATGCTCTTCGTCTTTTTATAGGCGATGTAGCCGATCCAGACAGCAAGCGGAATCTGGATGAATACAGGAAGTACGCTTGCCGGGAATGAGATGAACAGGTTGGCGATGACCCATGCGAACACCGCATTGACCATCAGCACGAGAATCAGGATGATGAATAAGAACAGGATTTTACCGCGCTGGCCGATCAGACGGTGTGCGAGTGTGCCCACAGACTGGCCTTTGTTCCGGACAGAAAGTGCGAGCGTGCCGAAGTCGTGGACCCCGGCGCCGAAAATCGTACCGAAGACTACCCAGATAAAAGCTGGCAGCCATCCCCAATACACGGCGATTGCCGGTCCGAGAATCGGTGCGGCCCCCGCCACCGATGTAAAGTGATGTCCCCAAAGCACGAACTTATTCGTCGGCACGAAATCGACGCCGTCCTCCAGCTTATGGGCCGGTGTGACATAATCAGGATCCAGCTTGAAGATTTTTTCTGCTACGAACTTCGAATAAAACCGGTAACCCAGGAAAAAAAGAACAAGTCCTGCCAATGCCACTATAATGGAACTCAAATCGTTTCCCCTCCTTTAATAAAATGAAAATGCAGGGCGCATCTCCAACTTCAGTTTAGATCAAACCTTCATTTGTGTAAATATTATAATAATTAATTTCAAAGCTTTTTATGCAGAAGGCGTCTTAAGACCCTCTCCCGACAGCCAAACCGCCCGTTTCCCGCCCCTTCCGGAGGCGCAGATACGGGCGGTTCCATTTTCGGGATATCCGTAACGTCCTGTTTACGGCTTCAAAATGATTTTGCCGGTTGTTTTCCTTCCCTGCAGCTGCCGGTGCGCTTCCGCCGCTTCGGCCAGCGGAAAAGTGCCGCCGATCGTCAGCTGCAGTTTGCCGCTGCCGGTCCACTCCAGCAGCTCCTGGAGACTTTGCTGGAACAGCTTCGGTTTCCGCATGATCTGCGGCAGGAAAAATCCGATGACCGACTGGTTTTTACGCATGAGCTGCCCCGGGTAGAATTTTGCCTGTTCACCGCTCGCTGCTCCGAAAATAACGAGGCGCCCGAACGGTGCCAGGCACTTCAGCGTCTGATGGAATATGTCGCCGCCGACCATTTCGAGCGCGACATCCACGCCTTTGCCGCCGGTCAGTTCCTTCACCTGTTCCGCCCAATTGTCCTTTGTATAATTGACGAGATGATCCGCACCGAGAGATCGGGCAAGTTCCAGCTTTTCTTCCGTGCTCGCCGTCGCAATGACGGTTCCGGCACCGAAAATCTTCGCCAGCTGCACGGCCAGCGTTCCGACACCGCCTGCTGCCGCGTGCACGAGCACGGTTTCCCCCGCTTCCAGCCTGCCCATCGTCTTCAGGATGTGGTATGCGCTCAGTCCCTGCAGCGGCAATGCCACCGCCTGTTCGAACGGCACGCTGTCGGGCACCGGGATGAGCGCCTGTTCCGGCACCGCCACGAATTCCGAATAGCCGCCTGCTTCAATCAGCGCTACAATCCGGTCGCCCGGTTTGAACCGGGTCACGCCATCTCCGATTGCCGATACAGCACCTGCGATTTCCGCTCCAGGAGTGAACGGCAGCGGTGTCGGCACGACATACTGGCCTTCCCGCCGCGCTGTATCCGCATAATTGACACCGATCGCTTTGACTTCGATAATGACTTCGTCCTCATTCGGCTCCGGCTTCTGCACTTCTGTCAGCTCCAGCACTTCCGGTCCGCCGTATTGCTCCAACTTCACAACTTTCATCGTTTTCCCTCCATCAGCTTACATACCGCCCCGCTTCGAGCTGTGCCAAGGCGATTTTCCGTTTTGTATCGGCTGTGCCGCCCCGCTGCAGCCGGCTCAATTCCGCCGTCACCGCTGCAGTCGCTGATCCAAGCTGCGGATTATCTACTGCGGACTGAATCAGCTGGCGGGCATCCATTTCCACAGACAGCAGCAGCTCATCAATGAGTGCCTGCGTGAGGTGCCGCTTCAGTTTTTCGCGTTCTTCGCCATTCTCTGCGACCGCTTTTTCCGTGCGCAGCACCGCTGATTCTGCCGCGTACAGCGCGATGGCCATATCGGCGAGCTTTATAAGCACCGCCTGCTCTTCCCCTAGTTTATCGCCATACGTCTCGTAAGCGAGCCCTACGCTCATAAGGAATACCCGGCGCACAGCTTTGACAGCTTCCGCCTCCCGCGATACCGGCCCGATCTCCTCCACTTGCGGCGCATTCATTTCAGTCGCCGCCTGTTCGACGAGGTCAGGCAGCGGAACCTGTCCTTTCATCGCCGCTTTCAGCAGATTCATCGGAATGAGGAGTCGGTTGATTTCATTCGTCCCTTCAAAAATCCGGTTGATCCGGGAATCCCGGTACATCTGCTCCACGCCGTATTCTTTAATATAACCATAGCCTCCGTGCAGCTGAAGCGCTTCATCCGCGACTGCGTCCAGCGTTTCCGAACCGTAGACTTTGCACACCGCGCATTCCGCCGCGTATTCCATCATACGTTTGGCGATCAATCCCTGGTCTTCTGCATCGTACAGGCCGCCAAGCGCTTCTTCCAAATAGCCTGCCGTCCGGTACTGCAGCGACTCTGCCGCATAAATGCGCATCGCCATGCTGGCGATTTTCTCCTGTGTCGCACCGAAATCGGCGATCGTCCGCCCGAACTGCCGCCGTTCCTTTACGTAACCGAGCGTGAGCCCCAGCCCGTATTTCGACGCACCCATACAGGCGGACCCGAGATTGAAGCGGCCAAGGTTCAGCACGTTCAGTGCGATGACGTGGCCTTTTCCGACTTCCCCGAGCAGGTTCTCCGCCGGTACTTCGCAGTCTTCGAAAATGACCGGCCGCGTCGAAGAGCTTTTGATGCCCATTTTCTGTTCTTCCGGTCCGAGCGACAGCCCCGGAAAATCTTTCTCCACAATGAATGCGGTGAACGCCTTGCCGTCGACTTTGGCATACGTGATGAATGTATCCGCGAACTCGGCGTTTGTGATGAACATTTTCGTGCCGTTCAGGATATAATGGGTGCCCGTTTCATTCAGCCGGGCGGTTGTCTGCGCTGCGAGCGCATCCGATCCCGCATTCGGCTCCGTCAGGCAATAAGCACCGAGAAATTCCCCGGAAGCGAGTTTCGGCAAGTACTTTCCTTTCTGTTCTTCCGTCCCGAAATAGGTGATCGGAAGCGTGGCGATGCATGTATGGTTGGAATGGGCAACGCTGTACCCGCCTCCGGAACCGAGCATCTCGCCGACGAGTCCTTTGCTGATCTTGTCCAGACCCAGTCCGCCGTATGCTTCCGGGACGCTATGGCCGAGCAGGCCGAGATCCCCTGCCTTCTGCAGCAATTCTTTCACTTTCCCGAAATCCTGATTCTCCAGCACTTCGTTTTGCGGTCGCACATCCTGTTCGAGGAACCGTTTCGCCGTCTGTGCGATCATGCGGTGTTCTTCCGTGAAATCTTCCGGTGTAAATACTGTATCCGCCTCTGCCGGTCCGTAAAGAAAAGATCCGCCCCGGTAGAGCAGTGTGTCAGCTTCCATTCATTCCTTCCCCTTCCGCAACCATTTTATCTCCGCCGGGACCAGCCGCCATCGGAATGCGCCGCGGCACCGATCAGCCAGCAGCATCGCATCACATCTCTTTCGCCGTCGCCAGCGCATGACGGATCAGGCTGTCCGCGAAGCGGTTAAAGTGCGCGAACCGCTCATCCCGGGTCTGTCCCATCTTGTAGCGGTAGTAGATCTGCTGAATGATCACCGCCAGTTTGAAATAAGCGAACGACAAGTAAAACGTCATATTCGTTACATCCCGGCCGCTCGTTTCAGCATACCGTTCAATAAATTCCTGCCGGCTGTAAAATCCGTCCATCACCGTCACCGGCGGTTTTCCCATTCCGAATTTCAGCAGTTCTGGGTCATCCGCCTGGATCCAATAACTCATGGCGACGCCGAGATCCGCCAAGGGATCCCCGACGGTCGCCATTTCCCAGTCAAAAAGTCCGGTCAGACGGGAAAAATCAGGTGAGAACATGGCGTTGTTCAGCTTAAAATCATAATGGATCACCGTCGGATCAGGCGATGCCGGAATCCGGGATGCCAGCCATTTTTTCAGTTCTTCCACTCCCGGGACTTCGTCCGTCTCAGCCCGTTCGTAACGGCCGATCCAGCCATGGACCTGCCGCTCCAGGAACCCTTCCGGCTTCACAAGGCCGGCAAGCGGTGTTTTTGTATAATCAAGCGCGTGAAGTTCAGCAAGCGTATCGGCCATCTTTTCCGAGATTTGCCGGCAGCGCTCCGGTGTCGGCTGGATGCCTTCCGGAAACGCGGTATCAAGGACGATTCCGTGCCGCCTTTCCATCACGAAAAAAGGACTTCCGACAATGTCCGTGTCGTCGGAAAATACGTACGGTTCGGGGGCAGCCGGAAAAACTGGATGCAGTGCCGCTAAAATCCGCTGCTCCCTTTCCATGTCATGGGCTTTCGGGGCCACGGGGCCAAGCGCGGCCGCCGGAGCACCGCTTCCCATCCGCCGATCCGCAAATCATACGTCAAATTCGAGTGGCCGGAACCGAACTGCCGGATGTCCAAATCACCTTCCGGCAATCCGTGGATGTTCTCCCGGAGGAACCGCTCCAATTTTTCCGGCTCCAGTTCTTCTCCGGGTCTGACCGGAATGGTATCCTTCCGTTTCTCTTTCTCTGCCAATCGCTTCACCCCGCTTCTGACGTTTCCGCCATATGGTCTGCCAGCCGTTCGCGGAACCAGTCCGGGAGGCGCTCACTCCGCTGGTTTTCAAAGTCGAAGAACACAATGCTCGCCTCGCCTGTCGCAATCAGTTTTCCGCCGCCGTCCACGATCCGATGGATGATCGTGAAACTGGAATTGCCGATCCGGCCGATTTCCGAAATGACTTTCAGCTTTTGATTAAAGTACCCCTGACTGACGAAATCACATGCCGCCGAGGCCAGGATGAATTTCCAGTCGCCGATCCCCATTTCGAAGCCCATCTCGCCAAAAAAGTCCGTCCGCGCTTCTTCCAGGTAAATAAAGTAACTGATGTTGCTGATGTGCCCGAGTGCATCCGTTTCACAAAAGCGGACTTTCACGTCTGTTTCATGCGCCAAAGCGCTCACTCCTTTTATGCAATTCCATGCAGGATCAGCTCCGTATAAATTTCCGCAAGCCGCTCCGGCGGCACATCACCTGCCGGATTGAACCACTGATAACTCCAATTCGTCACACCGAGCACGGCGAACGCCGTGATGGACGGCACGATCTCCGGCTTGAATTCCCCGCTGTCCCGGCCCTGCCGCAGCACTTCTTCGATGGCAAGCCGGAAACGGTCGCGCTGCTGTCTGACTTCCTCCGCATTGTTCTCGGCCAGATGCCGGATTTCGCGGAAAAATACGCGGGCGCTCGGACCATAGTCTTGAATGTCTGAAATGAGGAGACCGATGATGCGGGCGATTTTTTCCTTCGCTGAACCGCTGTTTTTGATAATGGCTTCTTGCCGCGCCAGCAGCCGGCCGATGTAATTCAGGTGAATTTCCATCAGCAGCTGTTCTTTACTCGTGAAATAGTAGTAAAACGTCCCTTTCGTCACACCGAGCGCTTCCACAATATCCTGTACGGATGTTTCACTGAATCCCTTCTGTTCGAAAAGCACGATGCTCTGTTCTGTTATTCTTTCCTTCATGCTGTCATGTCACCGTCACTTCCCCTGTCAGCTGCCGTCCCGCTGCCGTTCCTCTTCCCGGAGCGCCCGGCGAAGGATCTTCCCGACATTCGTCTTCGGCAGCTCCTTCCGGAATTCCACTGCCCGCGGCACTTTATAAGCCGCCATCCTGCCGCGCGCCCACTCGATCAATTCCTCTTCCGTCAAGTCCTGCCCCGCTTTTTTGACGATGATCGCTTTCACGCTTTCGCCCCGGTATGCATCAGCGACACCGATGACGACCGCTTCCTGGACAGCCGGATGCTCATACAGCACTTCTTCGATATCCCGCGGATAAACGTTGTAGCCGCTTGAAATAATCAAATCTTTTTTCCGGTCCACGATAAAGACGTATCCGTCTTCGTCCATAGTCGCGATATCGCCGGTGAACAGCCAGCCGTCGCGCAGCGTGTGGTCTGTCTCTTCAGGCATATTCCAATAGCCTTTCATCACTTGCGGCCCTCTTACGATGAGCTCACCTTTCTCCCCCGCCGGGACTTCCTGTCTGCCTTCTCCCAAGTCGACTACTTTGTATTCCGTTGACGGAATACCGATGCCGATGCTTCCCGGTTTCCGTTCCGCAAATGCCGGATTGCAGTGCGTGACCGGCGACGCCTCGGATAACCCGTAGCCTTCGAGAATCTTCGCCCCGGTTTTATGCTCGAACTCCTTCATCGTTTCGACCGGCATCGGCGCGCTTCCGCTGTTGCACAAATGAATGCTGTCGATTCCATAATTCTCCGCCTCCGGGTGGTTCGTGATGGCGATGTACATGGTCGGCACGCCCGGGAACGTCGTCGGCTGTTCGGTTTTGATCGTCTCCAGCACTTCCTGCAATTCGAAACGCGGCAGCAGAATATTTGCGGACCCGGTCAGGATGGACAAATTCATGGCCGACGACATCGCAAATACATGGAACAGCGGAATGACGGTCAGGCACCGTTCTTTTCCGAATTCAAATTCCCGCCTAAAAAATTCATGGGACTGAAAAGCGTTCGCCAAAATGTTCCGGTGGGTCAGCATCGCGCCTTTCGAAAGACCGGTTGTCCCGCCGGTATACTGCAGGACCGCGATATCCGACTCGGCATTGATCTGGACAGGTTCAAGTTTTCCATCGCCCCGCCCGACAAACTGCTGGAATGAAGCATCCTCGCCTTGGAGATCCGGTTGCTGTTCTTCAAAACTGACGACGATGATGTTCTTGAGCGACGTTTCCTCCAGGATAGCCCTGATCCGCGGATAAAGCGGTTCATAGACGACAATCGTTTCAGCCCCCGAGTCCTTCAGCAAATAAATCAGTTCCTGCTCCATCAGCATCGGGTTCACTTGAGTGACAATGGCGCCCGCCTTCAGAATCCCGTAATACGAAACGACATACTGCGGGCAGTTCGGCAGCATGATCGCCGCCCGGTCCCCTTTCCTGACGCCCGCTTTCTGCAATGACGAAGCGAAGACAGTCGAAAACGTCAGCAGTTCCTTATATGTCATTTCCCGACCATAGAATTTCAGTGCCACATGTTCCGGTATTTTCGCAGCTGTTTCCGTCAGGATGTCCGGCATGGTCTTGTCCGGGAATTCCATTTCCGCGGATATGTCTTTCGGATAATGGCGGTGCCAAACTTTTTCAGTCATTTTTCCATCTCCTGTCTTTTCAAAATAAAATCCCTGTCCGTTCCCGCTTAAATGGCATGCATGCCGCCGTCCACGACCAGCACATCTCCAGTCACATAGTCAGAAGCTTTTGAAGCCAAGAACAGGGCCGCCCCTTTCAAGTCTTCATCTGTCCCGAACCGGCGGAGCGGTGTCAGATTAAGGATTTGATCGCCGCCGCGCTCGATCAGCACTTTCGACATTTTAGTCGGGAAAAAGCCCGGCGCGATGGCGTTGACATTGATGTTATGCTGGCCCCATTTGGCGGCCAAGTCTTTCGTCATCGTGATGACAGCCCCTTTGGATGTGTTATAGCCGATGGTATCCATGAATCGCGGATCCGTGCCCCCCAAACCGGCGATGGAAGAGATGTTGATGATTTTGCCGCACCCCTGGGCGATCATCACTTTTCCGGCCGCCTGACTCATCAGGAACGTCCCATTCACATTGACATTCATCACCTTCTCCCAAGCATCGAACGGCATATCAACAGCCGGCGCTCCCCATGTCGCTCCCGAGTTGTTGACGAGGATATCAATCGCTCCGAACGTTTCCATCGTTCGTTCAATCACGTTCCGGACATCATCGGGATCCGTCACATCGCAGGCAAGCGCCAGCGCCTTTACGCCGAGTTCCTCGAGCTGATCCGCTGTCTGTTCACACGCCTCCACCTTGCGTGAACAAAGGACAATGTTCGCCCCTGCTTCCGCGAAACCCCGGGCAATCTGCGCCCCGAGTCCCCGTCCGCCTCCAGTAATGATGGCCGTCTTGCCTTTCAGATTAAACAGTTCCATGACATGCATGTTTCCATCCTCCTTAGTACTGACCAGTTGGTATGTTCAGAATATTTATATTAATGTTAGCGGTTTCATTTGCAAAAAACAAGTCCATTCTGATTCAGGCTTTGCATCGTTTGACTCTGCTTTTTGATTTCAGTATGCTTTTATACTGTACGATTTATTAACAATAGAGCGTTGCTGGCAAATTTTGCTGATTTATTAGCGATGAACACAAGCAATGAACACAAAAAACGGGCTTAGAAAGCACTACCGATGTAGAGCTGTCCGATCAGAGAGCTGCGAGTTCCATGCTTTTCCGTCAAAACAATCAATCTGCAAAATATGTCAGTACCAATAAGTCCAAGGAAGGGAGACTACATGAAAAACGTTACCAATGTCTTTTACATCACGATTGTACTTGTCGCTGCCACCGTCATTTACGGCGTAATCGATCCTGAGGGATTCGCTGCCGTAACACTGGATGTCACCGCTGATATCAGCACGGCATTCGGCTGGTATTACATGCTGCTTATGACCTTTTTGCTTCTTATCGCCATCTTCCTCATCGTCAGTCCATTCGGAAAAATCCGGCTCGGTAAGGACCAGGAGCAGCCGGAGTTCTCAACAGCCACTTGGCTTGCCATGCTATTTTCCGCAGGAATGGGAATCGGTCTCGTTTTCTATGGTGCATACGAACCGCTGTCCCATTTCATCATCGATCCGGCCACAGAAGAGCCCGGAACAGACGCGGCATTCAAGGAAGCCATGCGGCGGACATTCGTCCATTACGGTTTCCATCCATGGGCCATGTATGGCATGGTTGCCCTGTCACTCGCGTTTTTCCAGTTCCGTAAAGGAGACCGCGGGCTGGTGTCTTCCACGCTGAAACCGATATTCGGCGAGAAAATGAATGGCCCTTGGGGTACGTTCATCGATATTATCGCCGTTTTTGCCACAGTATTCGGCGTAGCGAGTTCTCTCGGATTCGGCGCCGCACAGATCAACGGAGGCCTGACATACCTGTTCGGCTTCGGGAATGATACATGGTCACAGCTTTTGATCATTGCAGTGGTCACCGTCCTTTTTATCATTTCCGCATGGTCGGGACTGTCCAGAGGTATCAAGTACTTGTCTAACGCCAATATGGTTCTGGGTCTCTCGCTGCTCGTACTCGTCCTGATTTTAGGACCGACACTGTTCATTCTGAATGCGTTCACTCAGTCTCTCGGCGGGTATTTGCAGAATTTTATCCGGCTGAGCTTTGAAACGGCGGCCATAAACCCGGAAAATCGGGCGTGGCTCGATGCGTGGACCATTTTCTATTGGGCTTGGTGGATCGCCTGGTCTCCATTCGTCGGCATGTTCATCGCCCGCGTATCCAAGGGCCGGACAATCCGTGAATTTGTGACAGGGGTCGTCATCGCACCGACACTGCTCAGCGCCTTCTGGTTCACAGTTTTCGGCACTACAGCGATCGATATCCAGATGAGCGGTGTCGCGGATCTGACAGAAGGCGCTGTTGAGACCATTTTGTTCATGGTATTCAACGAAATACCGTTCGGATTCGTTCTTTCGGTAATCGCCGTCATTCTGGTCAGCACATTCTTCATCACATCCGCGGATTCCGCGACTTTCGTGCTCGGCATGCAGTCGACGAACGGATCTCTTTCCCCATCCAACAAAGTGAAAATCACGTGGGGGATCATCCAGTCTTCCATCGCCGCGATCCTGCTGTCGGTCGGCGGACTGGCAGCTATCCAGAATACGATCATTATTGCGGCCTTGCCGTTCTCGTTCGTCATATTGCTGATGACATGGGCATTGCTCAAAGCGCTGAATTCGGAATTGAAGACGATTGAACGGAAGCGCATGTAAACAGCAGCGCCGGAAAATTCTTCTCTCACTTTTCCCGGAAGCGCTGCAGCTAATTCAGTCCCAAGCCACCGGAATTCCGGTGGCTTTTTTCAACTATTGGCTGCTATCAAAAAAGGCGGGCTCAGGACATATTTTTGACGCCCTGCCGCTATACCGATATAATTGTGATTTGTGTCTATCAATTTTTTCACAGGAGGTTTATTTATTGAGGAAACAAGTATCGAATGTCTTCTACATCACCTTGGCGCTCGTCGTGATCGCGGTAGCGGTCGGCGTAATCATGCCGGAACGGTTTGAAACGTTCACTTCGGATATCCGGGCGGACATCAGCACCGGTTTTGGCTGGTTTTACATGCTCATCATGGCGCTCGTACTCTTGTTCAGTGTCATCATTATGGTCAGTCCGTACGGAAAGATCCGACTCGGCCGGGACAGCGATCAGCCTGAGTTTTCGACTCCCACTTGGATCGCCATGCTGTTCTCAGCAGGAATGGGAATCGGCCTAGTGTTTTACGGAGCGGCTGAACCGCTCGCACATTACGCCGTCCAGCCGGCGACCGAAGACGCCGGAACAGTGGCGGCTTTCAAAGAAGCCATGCGGCGGACCTTCTTCCATTGGGGCTTCAACGTTTGGGCAATGTACGGAATCATCGCCCTGTCGCTCGCTTTCTTCCAATTCCGGAAAGGGGAACCCGGACTGATTTCAGCAACATTGAAGCCGATCTTCGGTAAAAAAGTCGAAGGTCCTTTAGGAACCTTTATCGATGTGCTTGCGGTATTCGCGACCGTATTCGGTGTAGCGACATCCCTCGGCTTCGGTGCTGCTCAAATCAATGGCGGCCTGGACTACTTGTTCGGCTTTGAAACCACGTACTGGAACCAGATGATCATTATCGCGGTGGTGACCGGACTCTTCATCATTTCCGCGTGGACCGGGCTCAGCAAAGGGATCAAGTACTTGTCCAATACGAATATGGTGCTGGCGATTTTGCTGCTGACCCTGGTGGTGATTATCGGGCCGACACTGCTTATTCTCAATGTCTTCACGGAATCGATCGGCGGCTATATTCAGAACATCGTCCGCCTCAGCTTCCAGACAGTGCCGTTCAATGAAGAAGACCGCGGTTGGCTGGATGGCTGGACCATCTTCTATTGGGCGTGGTGGATCTCTTGGGCGCCGTTCGTCAGCATGTTCATCGCGAGGGTATCAAAAGGCCGGACTATCCGGGAATTCCTGCTCGGCGTCCTGATCGCCCCGACATTATTCGGCGCTTTCTGGTTTTCTGCGTTCGGCACAATGGCCGCGGAAATCCAGAATAGCGGAGCCGTCGACCTGACAGCAGTGGCGACGGAAGTCGTCCTGTTCACCGCCTTCAATGAACTGCCGCTCGGATTTCTCCTGTCGATCGTCGCCATCTTGCTCGTTTCGACGTTTTTCATTACATCCGCCGATTCAGCGACATTTGTTCTTGGCATGCAGTCGACACACGGATCACTGAACCCTTCGAACAAAGTGAAGATCACGTGGGGCATCGCCCAGTCCGCTGTGGCAGCGATCCTGTTGTCCGTCGGCGGCCTTGCCGCAATCCAGAATACAATTATCATCGCCGCGCTGCCGTTTTCGTTTGTCATGATCCTCATGGTTTGGGCGTTATTCAAAGCGCTCAACGACGAACTCCGGCTCTTAGATAAACGCCGGCGGACGTAGACAGCAAAACCGGCCAGGAGATTCAGGTCTCCTGGCCGGTTTTTTGTTATTTTTCGTTTTTTTCCTTATCTTCTTTCTGTTTTTGGCGTTCGGCTTCATCTGCCTTTTTGAAATCATCCGGGTACAAAACTTCCTGCGTATCGCTCAGTCCGTTGTTCTTGTCCGTCATTTTTTCATGCGGCTGCTTTTTATCTGCCATGCTGCATTCTCCTTTCAGGTAAAAATCGGTTGTACCCCGTATTTTCCCGCAGGAGGACACACTGAAACATGGAGCTGTCAGAATACGTTATGGGTGTTTTTTCCGAGCGCGCCAAGCTCGTACAGAATAGCCGCGTCGCTGTTTTCGCACCACATTTCTTTCACTTTTCCGTCTTCAAAACGGAAAATGATAATGCCGGTCTCACGGATCCGCTGATTTTCAGCCGGAACATCAAACCATCCGCCTTTGTAGGTCATCCAGCCTGTATAGCGCACGACAAGCCGGTCGCCCTGTTCGATCACGTCGTCAAGCACCCATTCATCGTCACTAAACACGGACCGGAACCAGTCGATGAACTCCTTCAGTTTTTCCAGACCGCGATCCCCATTGCGGGCGTGATAGACAAACCCGGGTGCCGTCAATCTCTCGAGCACTTCTTTATTCCCTTTCGTAAAGTATTCGGAAAACCATTTCTCTGCTGTAAGCTGTTTGTCCATACTCATCGACAGTTTCTCCTCCAGTCATTCAGACGGCAGGCAGTCCGTAATCCCCCGGAGATCGAGGTTTCCTCCGGACAGCACTGCGGTGATATTGTGATAAGGAGCGTTCAGCTTTCCCGACAGGATGGCGGCTATTGAAACGGCGCCGGACGGTTCGACAAGCTGTTTGGACCGCTCCATCAGGAATTTGAACGCTTCTTTTATTTCTTCTTCCGACACAAGCACGAGGTCGTCGAGGTGTTCGAGCAGCACCGGGAAAGTCATATCGCCCGGCTGTGAAGTCCGCAGACCGTCTGCAATCGTCCGTGTTCCGGCGATCGGTGTGATGGCGCGGTTCTGAAGGGACAAATATGTATCATTCGCACTTTCCGGCTCCACACCGATTACGCGGATATGAGGCTTCAGCCCTTTGACCGCTGTCAGGATCCCGCTGATCAGCCCCCCTCCGCCGACAGGCACGACAATCACTTCCACATCCGGCACCTGTTCCATGATTTCCAGTCCGATCGTCCCCTGACCTGCCATAATCAGAGGGTCGTCGTAGGGCGGAATGTACGTGCCGCCATTCAGCTCGGCCAGTTCTCTCGCCCGAGGAATCCGCTCAGCGGAAGTCGTCCCGCAATATTCCACATCAGCGCCATACGCCCGGATTGCCCCGACTTTCGCCGGACTTGCGTCTTCCGGCACCACGATTATAGCCGCCACTCCCGTTTCACGCGCCATATAAGCGACCGCCTGCCCATGGTTGCCGGATGAAGCGGCAGTGATGAGTGTGGTGCCGTCTTTTACCGCCTGCCGGATTTTATTCGCGGCTCCGCGGATTTTAAAGGACCCTGTTTTCTGCAGATGCTCAGCCTTCAGGTACACTTGACTCCCGCACGCCTCGTTCAGCAGTGTGGAAGTGAGCACCGGTGTTTCATGGATCACTTTCCGGATTTCTTCCTGCGCTTTTCGTACATCTTCGAGTGAAATCAATCTGACTCCCCCTGTCTTTCCTTCATTATACCTCAGAACAAGTTTTCTGACTTCAGCGTTTTTTTCATGTAAGATGAATCAGAAACGAACTGTTAAAGGAGATTTCCCATGCTGACACGACTTATGATTTCAGGCTATAAGCAGCACGAACTCGGCATCTTCAGCGACAGTCATCCCGGTATCGCGGTCATAAAGAAAACGCTCCGGCGACGGCTGGAACCGCTCATCGAACAGGGGCTGGAATGGGTCATCCTCAGCGGCCAGCTCGGCGTCGAGACGTGGGCGGCTGAAGAAGTCCTAGATCTGCAAGAGACATATCCTGAGCTGAAATATGCCGTCATCACGCCGTTTCTCGGCCAGGAACAAAACTGGAATGAGGCAAAGCAGGAGAAATACGAAGAAATTATCGGAAATGCGGATTACCACGTCAGCCTGACAAACCGGCCATACGAAGCACCTTGGCAGTTCGTCGAAAAGAACCGCTTCCTTTTGCGCAACACGGACGGTCTCCTGCTCGTCTATGACGACGAAAAAGAAGGCTCTCCGAAGTTTCTGAAACAGGAAGCCGAACGGTACGCCGAGAAAACCGATTACGAGCTTTTATTCATTACCGCCGATGATTTGCGCGAGACGGAAGAAGAACGGCTGGGCGATTGGTAGCACCTAGCGCTCTTCCACCCGCCGCTTGTAGGAAACCGCGTATGCCGGGGAACGGTACTGAAGAATCGGGTCTTCAGAAGGCTCGATGCCGGCCGTCACTTCACTCGGATCGAACAGGATCGGATCCGGTTCACCGATCCGGCGCTTCACGATCAGCTGACCGATTTCGATCCGTTCACGGTCTTTCGGCCACATCTTTGTCGGATCATCCGTCGGGTCTCCCTGTCCGCCGATCGTGATGAACAGGCGGAAGCCGATCGGTCCCTGCGACAGCCGCCGATCCAGTTCCCGCTCGAAGTAGCCGAACTCGCCGCCGCCATGCGGCAGCATGTCTTTTCCGGCATTCGGCTCCCACTCGTATTTGACCGGCTGGCGGCGGCCGTGCCGATCGATGAAGTAAAACGCGTGGATGGCATAATACGGGCTGGTGGCGAAACTGGCCGGCGCTTTCATTTTTCTGAACACCTTCAGCCATGCCCGGCTGTCCGGATAGCGGAAGAATAGTTTCATCAATTGCCCGAAATGCGGCCGGCCATTGCGGAACGAACGGTAAATTTCGACCATTTCGTTGAATGTTCCGGGTGTCTTGGCGAAAAAGACCGGTGCCGTGACGCTGACGATTGAAGCGTGTGAACCATCCGGCAGTTCGAAACGGACCGCCATTCCCTTCACCGGTGAAGCATCGTCCGCCCAATACGGGTTCGGCGAAAAATGCGAAAAGCGGACGGCCGCGCGCACAGTGCCGCCAGTGAAATGAGGTGCCGTCGTCCAATCAGCTGCCTTGCCGGTCGGTGTGAATTCCGCTTCGTAAAGCTCTCCCCTTGAATGGGCGCGCCGGTAGCCCGGATGCACACCGAAACTTTTCTCGATCATATCAATGGTATCCTCGGCCATTGTCGGTCTGTCCATTTCATCATCTCCTTACTCCTTTCATACCCGGCGCCGCGTGCATAAAATCCCGGAAACCGGGAATAACAGGAAAACATCCTTTATTCAAAGCAAGGAGGGGAATATGTTGAAAATCATCAAAGGGGATAATAAGTTTTCCGCAATGGAAGGGGATCAGGAGATCGGCCAGATCACGTTCTCACCGAGCGGCGAAAATCATTTTGTGATTGATCATACGGAAGTGAAAAAAGAAGCGGAAGGCCAAGGGCTCGGCGAACAGCTTGTAGAAAAAGTCGTTGAACTGGCCCGCGAAGAGAATAAGACAGTCGATCCTCAATGCCCATTCGCCGCGCATATCATCCAGAAGAACGAAGAGTTCCAGGACGTACTGCCAAAGTGAAAAAATGACTGAAAGCCTCCTTGGACGGGGGCTTTCAGTCGTAGTAGAGTTCTTTTTTCAATTGGCGCGTATCGATCCGGAACGTCCCGGTCGAAGATAATTGAAGGATTCCGCGCGCTTTCAATCCCGAAATGCTCCGGTTCACCGTTTCACGGGCCGTCCCGATCATGTTGGCGAGTTCGGCGTTCGTGAACCGGGTCTGGAAGGTCACAAAACCGTCCGTTTCTTCCTTCCCATGCGAGCGGGCAAGCCGGACAAGCAGCAGCAGGACACGCTCGTTCGCGTTATTCATGACCATTTCACTCAGACGTTTTTGAAGATCCATCACTTTTTCTTCCATCATCCCATGCAGCTGATAAGAGATGACCGGATATAGCTCGATAAGCCGCTTAAACGCCTCCACGGACATGACGGCTGTCTCCGTCTCTGCAGCTGCGACTGCATTTGCCGGATATCCGCTCTCCCTGAATATGCCGATGTGCGGAAACATGTTCCCCTCCTGCTGGAACGAAACGACTTGCTCTTTCCCCGCTGCATCCGTCCGATACACCTTCACTTCGCCTTTCAGAATAAAGTACAAATGGGACAGCGGCTCTCCTTGCCTGAATATGACGCTTTGCGGCCCGAATTTTTTTCTCGACAGGCTTTCAGTCAGCAGCTGATCCGCTTCTTCCGGCAAGCCGGCGAACATCGGCAACTCCCTATGCATCCCTTCCACTCCCCATGGCTTTTCTTCTATCGTATCACGGAACAGCCCCTTCCACATCCGGCTATTTGTCTGCCTGCCGCTGTTTGCCGCAGGTTTGAACGGGTAAATCTTCATTAACACGATTTATCGGAGAAGGAGGCGAAGAAATTGACCATGCCATTGAATGAAGCCATACAGAAATTCTCCATGCCTTACCGGAAGACAGACGATCTTACACCGCTGCTGGACGCAATCGGAGAGGCCAAAATCGTCATGCTCGGCGAAGCCTCTCACGGAACGTCTGAATTTTATACAGTCCGGGCGGAACTGACGAAGCGGCTCATACAGGAACGGGGATTCTCATTGGTGGCTGTTGAAGGGGACTGGCCTTCCGCCCGTGAAGCAAGCCGATACGCCAAAGGGGAAGGAGGCGCGGAAACCGCCGAAGAAGCGCTGCAGGCGTTCGGACGCTGGCCGACCTGGATGTGGGCGAATGAAGAAGTCGCCGGTTTTCTTGAATGGCTGAAAATGCACAACACGCAAAGTGCCATTAAAACCGGATTTTACGGAATCGATGTATACAGCCTGTGGGAATCGATGGATGAAGTGGTGCAGTATTTGACTCAGACAGATCCGGCCGGCGGGGACTTGGAACTCGCCAAAAAAGCGTTCACTTGCTTTGAACCCTATAACCGCATCCCTGAGAATTATGCATTGTCGTCCGCGAACTTCACAGAAGCCTGCGTCGATGAAGTTTCCTCACTCCTTGCCTCGATCCGTTCGCACGAAGAGCGGTACAAAGATGAAGAGGAAAGCGACCTGAACCTTGAAATCAACGCGCTGGTCGCCAAAAATGCGGAAGATTATTACCGGGCGATGGTCCACAGCAACGCCGAATCTTGGAACATCCGCGACGAGCATATGGTTGAAACAATCAATGAAATCATGGATCACCACGGCGACGATGCGAAAATCGTTATTTGGGAACACAACACCCACATCGGTGACGCGCGTGCCACGGATATGGCCAAAGCAGGCATGATCAACGTCGGTCAGCGCCTCAGGGAGCAGAACCGGCCGGATGACGTCTATGCCGTCGGCTTCGGCACCCATCGCGGCACGGTCATCGCATCCGAGGAATGGGGTGTGCCATACAACGTCATCGATGTCCCGCCAGCACGCCAAAAATCATGGGAAGATGAACTGTACCGGGCGGGCGGCGGCAGCAAGTACCTGCTGTTCACTGACCGGAACCGGGAGCTGTTCGATGGCTGGATCGGCCACCGGGCCATCGGCGTCGTCTACAACCCGGCCTATGAAGCATACGGAAATTATGTTCCGACACGGATTTCGGAGCGCTACGACGCGTTCATCTACATCGAAGAAACAAAAGCGCTGTCGCCGCTGCCAAAAACACCGGCCCTTTGAAGGGCCGGTGTTTCCAGGCTGTCGAGAAAGTCTCG
>NZ_NHTN01000003.1 GCF_002167005.1 Indiicoccus explosivorum | reverse complement strand
AAAAACTGATGGACATGTACGCGGCCATGCAGGATTTCGTCGGGATGCTGATGGATAAGAAAGTGTAGGGGGAGTGTGGAAACGTGAGGATCAGCGGACTGGCAAGCGGAATCGATACGGAAACCATGGTGAAGGAACTGATGGCGGCCGAGCGGATTCCGCTGGATAAGCTCAATCAGAAGAAGACGTATTTGGAATGGCAGCGCGATGATTACCGGGAAGTGAACCGGAATCTGAAGGCGTTCAGCGATAAGTTGTTCGATAACCTGATTTTGCAGTCGACGTTCATTCAAAAGAATGTCAACATCTCGCAACCGGATGCGGTATCGATCCGGAATGTCGGGTCGACGAGTGATTTTACAGGAAGTATCCAAGTGAATCGGCTGGCGAGCGCGGCAACCATTATTGGAACGCCGACCGGAATGACCGCCGGTGAATTGGATTCTTCAGAAAAATTGATCCCGGCAGGCGGAACAGCCCAAACGGTCAAAATACGGGCAATAAAAGCGGACGGCACGATGCAGACCGCGGAGGAAGCCTATACGTTCACCATCAAACCAGGTGAGACGACGTTAAAGTCGCTAATTAGCGACATCAATTCCAAATCGGGTGTATCGACGTTTTACGATTCTTTCACCGGAAAAGTATCCATGACAGCAAAAAACAGCGGTGATGTGGCAGGCGGAGCAGAGATTTTGCTTGAAGGGGCAATATTTGATGATCTCGGTCTCACGGGAACTGCAGCTTCAGTAACAGCAGGAGTCAATGCCGAATTCACTTACAACGGCTTAACGACAGAACGTCCATCCAACACGTTCCAGCTCAACGGCTTCGAGGTTACGCTTAAGGCTGAAACGACGACTGCCGTCAATTTTTCCTCCTCACCTGCCACCGAAAAGATCTTCGAAAAGATCAAGGAATTCGTCGACGGCTATAACAAGCTGATCGAGGATTTGAACGGAAAAATCAGCGAACGAAAGAACCGGGACTACCCACCGCTCACGACGGAACAGCGGAAAGAGCTGTCCGAGGAGGAAGTGAAGCTGTGGGACGAACAGGCGAAAAAAGGGACGCTGCACCGGGATCCGTCCATCTCAAGCGGATTGAACAAGCTGCGGCAGGATTTGTATACGCCGGTATCCGGCCTTCCAACAGCGGGGGATCTGCTGGCGGAATTCGGGATCAAGACTTCATCGAGCTACAGCGACAACGGGAAGCTGATCATCGACGAAGCGAAACTGAAAGAAGCGATTTCGAAGGATCCGAACGGGCTGTATCAGCTTTTCGCCGCGGATGGTACGACAGATGCGACAAAAGGGATCGCCCGGCGGATGAGGGATACGATCGATGCGACGATCGAGGGAATCGAGGTCCGGGCCGGGAAACCGACGAGCGTCGGCAATTCCAGCTACACGATCGGCCGAACGATGGAGAGCCTTGATTCCCGCATCGACAGTTTCGAGGACCGTCTCCGTCAGGTGGAAAGCCGCTACTGGCGGCAGTTCACCGCCATGGAGAAAGCGATCCAGCAGGCGAATTCACAATCCATGGCACTGATGAACGCCTTCAGCGGCGGACAGTATTAATTGAGGAGTGAAAAAATGGCAACATTGAATCCATACAAAGCGTATCAGCAGACGAGCGTGGACACGTCCACACCAGGCGAGCTGACGCTCATGCTTTATAACGGCGCACTGAAGTTCCTGTCGCTCGCGAAGCGCGGCATGGAAGCAGGCGATATCGAAATGAAAAACACGAACCTCCAGAAGACACAGAACATCATCCGCGAGTTCATGGTGACGCTCGATCCGAAGCAGCCGGTCGCGGAAGGGATGATGCAGATGTATGACTACATGAACCGCCGGCTGATCGAAGCGAACGTGACGAACGACGCGGCGATCGTAGCGGAAGTGACGGGACTCATGACCGAATTCCGCGACACGTGGAAACAGGTCGTGCAGATTCAGCGGCAAAAGCAGTACGGGGGAGCTGGGGGCGTATGATCCGGCAGGAGCTGGCGAAATGGCAGGAGATGACCGCGGAACTCACGGGGATCTTGAAAAGCGGCGATGAGCGGGAATCGGTCATCGAGAACGTGGTGGAGCTCCTGGCGGCGCGGGAAGAACTGAAAGGGTCGATCCAAGGTCCGTTCACGCCGGAAGAGGAACTGTTCGGCGAGCAGCTTGTCATGGGCGAGTCCGAACTGACGAACCTCATGGCGCAGCTCCAGGATGTGATCAAAGGGGATTTGTCCCGCGCGAAAAAGGCGAAGGTGAACATGAACAGCTACACGAATCCGTACGGCGGTTTTTCCCCGGACGGCACGTATTACGACCAGCGGAAGTGAACGCGGGAATCAGGAGGCAGCTAATGAATATTGAACAGATCAAACGCGCGGACGTGCAGAAAAAGAATTTCATCGTCTTCCTGTCGTTCGCTCTTTCTGTCGCGCTCGGGCTGATTGCACAGATCATTTTCAAATCGGAAATAGTGATCATCATTTCTGTCGCGGCTGTGTTCGTGCTTCTGGTCGCCGCTTACTTGTCGGCGCGGCGCAGCCGTTGGATGGAGACGAATTTCGCTTACATCGCGGTAGCGCTGTCCTTTTCGATGAGCACGAGCATCATGTTCTTCAATGAAGCGAATCTCGGGACGGTCCTGCTGATTTTCTTCACGCTTGTACTGGGCGCCGCCCCGGCGCGCATGCCGGTCATGGTGTTCGCGTTCATTCTGTCGGTCATCAGTCTGGTGCAGAATTACATCGCGTTCTATGATCCGGCGGTGATGGCGGCCAACGGCAAGAACATGATTTTATTGACATTGCTCATCTCCCTGACGCTGTTCCTCCAGGTCCGTCAGAACAAGCACGTGTTTTTGCAGGTGGAGGAACTGCTCGGGAAGGCGGAAGCGAAAGCGCGTGAAGAGGAAGCGGTCTCCGAACGGCTCAACCGGGCGGTGGAAAAAATCACGGACAACCTTGATAAAATCCGGGAGAAGACGCATACGTCGGTGGCGAGCCAGCGGGAAATGCTGACGGCGGTGACGGAAGTGAGTGCCGGCGCGATGCGTCAGGCGGATCACATCAGTGATATCGCCGGCAATACGGAATCGACGAACGGCGCTGTGCGCGGCATGGCGGATTATTTGTCGTTCATCGCCTCGGAAGCGAGGTCCGCCGGGGCCCAGGCCGAGACAGGGGCTGAGAAGATGACGGCCGTTCAGCAGGAAATGACGGCGTTCACGGAAGTGTTCCGGGAACTCGGGGACTCGTTCCGGGAGCTGACGGTCAAGATTAATGAGACGAATGAATTCGCGGGCTCAATCAAAACGATAACCGAGCAGACGAATTTGCTGGCGCTGAACGCGTCCATCGAAGCGGCGCGCGCCGGTGAGCATGGCAAAGGGTTCGCCGTCGTGGCGAATGAAATCCGGAAGCTCGCCGGGATGACGGATCAGACGCTCGAGAAGATCAGTGCGAATCTGAAGGAAGTGAACCGCTACAATGAGCTGACTTTCAGCAAGCTGACGGACGGAGCGGAACGCGTCGACCGGCAGGCGGAACTGACGGATGAATCGGGCGCGACGTTCGCCGGACTCCGGGCGACGATGCAGAAACTTGGGGAAGAGCTCGTGAAATTTTCGGAAGATGTGGACGCGGTTTCCCGAAACAGCGGCAGCATCCAGGAAAGCACGACGGAATTCGCGGCGATCGTCCAGCAGAGCACAGCGGCGGTCGAAGAGCTGGATGCGACGCTCCAGCAGCTGGCGGAAGAGCAGGAATCGATTGCGCGCTATGTGGACGGCACGTACGATGAAGCGAAGCAGATCCGCCTGCAGCTGTAAGGAGGCAGGAAATGTTTTATAAACGGTCAGAATCATTCCGCTACACGTTTGGGCAGCCGGTGGAAGCGGTTTTCCGGATTCTCGGGGATTTCGGCAGAAACGGTGCGCCGGACGCGCACGGCGGCTGCCTCATCGTCGATTTGAGCCCGGCCGGCATGCGGCTGTTTTCCGAACTGCCGCTGCCGGAGAAGACGCGGCTGATGGTCGAATTTTCCCTGACCGGGGAGCGCATCCGGACGGAAGGTGCCGTCGTCTGGCGGCAGGCGCATATGTCGGGTTCGCTGTATGGCGTGAAATTGGAGACGAACGCGGCGGCCGAACGGTTGATCATCGAAGAACTGAAGCGGTACCGCCGGGCGGAAGTCGGGCTGCAGAATAAATGAATGACCCCCTTGCCGGGATTGCCGGTGAGGGGGTTTTGCATTCCACCGCCTCATTTTCCGCCGGGAAACCGGATTTACAAATCCTTTACACTCCATTCATTAGCACTTAACAAAGGGGTGTTAAAGTCAATTTGTACTCGAATTAAGCAAGAAGAAATCCGATTTCTTAGGGGGACTAACAAGGATGGAAAAGATGAGATTACTGAAGTTGTCAGTACCGGTTACACTTGCTGCGGGATTGCTTGTCGGCTGCGGAGGAGCTGAAGAGGATGCCGCTGCAGAATCGACCTCGAGTGTATCCGGCGAAGTGCTGATTGACGGATCGTCAACGGTCCAGCCGATCATGGAAGCTGTCACGTATATGTACAACCAGGAAAACCCTGAAGTCGAAACAGTCCTGAACACGTCCGGAACCGGCGGCGGATTTGAACGCTTCACGGCCGGCGAAACGGATTTCAGTAATGCGTCCCGGCCGATCGCGGAAGATGAAGTGGCGCTGGCCGAAGAAAACGGAATTGACTATACCGAACTCGAATTGGCATACGACGGACTTTCTGTCGTCATGAGCCAGCAGAATGATTTCGTCGATGAACTTTCAGTGGAACAGCTCCGCGAGATTTTCCTGGCGGACAGTGACGCGGAAACATGGTCGGACATCAATCCGGAATGGCCGGATGAGGAAATCGTGATTTTCAGCCCGGGTCATGATTCCGGAACATTCGATTACTTTAACGAAGTGATCCTGGAAGAACAGCCGATGAAAGACGGCGAGAACGTCACGCTGAGTGAAGACGACAACACGCTCGTGACCGGGATCCAGGGGAACCCGTACGCAATCGGCTACTTCGGCTATGCGTACTACGAAGCAAACCAGGATTCGCTGAAAGTGCTCGGCATTTCACAGGACGGCGGAGAAGCGGTGAAACCGAATCCGGAAACGATCCAGGACGGCACGTACACGCCGCTGTCGAGACCGCTGTTCACGTATGTGAACAACGAAGCGCTCAAAAACAAACCGCAAGTGGCGGACTTCACGATCTTTACACTGGAGAATGCCGGTGAAGCGGCTTCACAGGTCGGTTACGTCGCCCTTCCGGAAGAAGAGTATCAGAAGCAGCTGGATGAAGTGAAAAGCATCATCGGTGAAGAAGCGGAATAACAGTCCATGCAATTACGGGAAAAGGGTCAGACTGCCGGGCGGCCGGCAGTCTGACCCTGCCCTTGCTTTTCGCGAATATGACCGGAAGGATGGAATCGTCCTTCCATCGGCTGAAAGCCGGTTCCTGATCATGTCTTATTTGGAAAGAGGTTAACTATGAGATCGTCGACTACCCAACAATTGACTTCCACGCAAACCATCATCCGAAAAAATAAGGAGAAAAAGAATTTCCGCCGGACGACGGAAAAAATGATCCCGGTTTTTCTGTTCATTTGCGCGGCCATTTCGGTCCTCACGACGGTGGGTATATTTTTCACCCTGCTCAAAGAGTCCATCACATTTTTTGCGGAAGTGTCGTTCGCGGAATTTTTCCTGACGACGCACTGGTCGCCATGGACCGGTGATTTCGGGGTCCTGTCCCTGATTGCGGGGACGCTGCTCGTCACGTTCATCGCCATTTGTGTGGCGCTGCCGCTCGGGCTCGCTTCCGCTGTTTATTTGAGTGAATACGCTTCAGCCAGCGTGCGTAAAGTGATCAAGCCTATTCTCGAAGTGCTGGCCGGAGTTCCGACAGTCGTCTATGGATTCTTTGCGCTGACGTTCGTCACACCGGTCCTTCAAAGCCTGATTCCCGGTCTGACGGTGTTCAACGCATTGAGTGCCGGAATCGTCGTCGGCATCATGATCGTGCCGATGATCGCCTCTCTTTCCGAAGATGCGATGAGCGCCGTTCCGAACGCATTGCGGGAAGGCGCGCTGGCGATGGGCGCAACGAAATTCGAGACGACCTTCAAAGTCGTGATTCCCGCTGCGCTTTCAGGGATTGTCGCTTCTGTTGTCCTCGGTGTATCCCGGGCGATCGGCGAGACGATGATCGTGGCGATCGCTGCGGGCGCTACGCCGAATTTCACCATCAACCCGCTGGAATCGATCCAGACGCTCACATCCTTTATTGTCCAGGGAGCCACGGGAGATACTTCTTATGGATCGACCATCTATTACAGCATTTATGCGGTGGGGATGACGCTGTTCGTCTTCACATTCGCAATGAATCTGCTGTCCCAATTCATTGTCCGGAAGTTCAGGGAGGGATATTAATGGCTGCAAACGATACGGCGTCGGCAACGAAACTCATTAAAGGACGCGTGGTCCTCAATCAACTGTTGAAATTTTTGTTCCTGCTGGCGACTATGGTCGGACTGATTTTCCTGGTGCTGCTGATTTACCGGGTGCTGGACCAGGGGCTCGGATTCCTGGATGTCAATTTCCTGACGAGCTTCCCGGCGCCATTTCCTGAGGAAGCCGGTTTATTGGCCGGCATCATGGGCTCGATCTTTCTCATGCTCCTGGTGGCGCCGATCGCTGTCATCCTCGGTGTGTCAACCGCTTTGTATTTGGAGGAGTATGCACCGAAAAACCGGTTTACCCGGTTCATCCAAGTGAACGTGCAGAACTTGGCGGGCGTCCCTTCCATCGTGTTCGGACTGCTCGGACTGACGTTTTTCGTCTACCTGTTCAGCCTCGGCTATACGCTGATTGCGGGGGCGCTGACGATGAGCCTGCTCATCCTGCCGGTCATCGTGGTCGCGTCCCAGGAAGCGATCCGGTCCATTCCGAATCATCTTCGGGAAGCATCCATCGGTATGGGGGCGAGCAAGTGGCAGACGATCTGGACGATCGTGCTGCCGGCTGCCATCCCGGGAATCCTGACCGGCTCGATTCTCGCGTTATCCCGGGCGATCGGGGAAACCGCTCCGCTCATCGTCGTAGGAGCGGCCACGACGATTTATTCCATTCCGGATTCGCTGCTGTCGAAGTATACGGCGATGCCGATCCAGATCTACAGCTGGACAGTCCGGCCGCAGGAGGAATGGCAGTACGTGGCCGGTGCGGGGATCATCGTCCTCCTGGTCATCCTGCTCGCGATGAACGCGGTCGCTGTCTGGATCCGCAATAAATTCCAGCACAGGTTTTAAATTGTTAGAGTGAAGAAATGAAAGAGGGGCTGTCTGAAAAGGTCAAAATACCTGTTTTCCGAACCACCCGGTCCCCGGGATGGGGAAACCGGACGCTTTTTGACCCACACGATGTGGGAAATGCAGCCAGCGCGACAGGACGTCGCGGTGCTGGCTGCCCCTATCTAAATTCACAGAAAAAAACCGACGCGAACACAAAAAAGGCGGGAAGAGGGCTTAAGTTCCTCTTGCCGCCTTTTCGTTGGCAGTTTGCTTCTGAGAGACAGGGCCGGCAGAAGCCAGCGGAAATGCGAGACGCCTGCGGAAAAACGGACGGGCAAGACCCCGCATGCCGGAGAAACCGGCAGAGGAGGCTTGACCGTTCGTCCGCGGCAAGCGAGCGTTTGCGCAGCGAATGCCGGTCCCTTCCAGCGAAGTTCTGCAATCATTCCGAATCTGAAGGGGCTTTTTGGACAGCCCTCTTCGTACGTTCCGGGTGTTTAATTAGTTGAATTTCAAGTAGTAGCCTCTTCCGCGGACGGTGACGATACTGAAAGGGGCTGACTCGTCCAGGCCGAGCTTGTTGCGGATGTTCAGGATGAACATATCGGCAATCCGCGTGTTGTCACTCGTCCTGCCGAACGTCTTCCGGATTTCGTTCATGATCTGTTCCCGTGTCAGGATCGTTTCCCTGTGCTGATACAATAGCAGCAACGTGAAAAATTCACGCGGTGTGAGTTCGATCGTCCGGCCGTTTTTCAGCAGCGTATAGCTGTCCGGATACAGCTTGAAATCCTCGATCAGGATGCAATCCGCCTGAAGCGGGGCTTCCGTTTCCGGAAGTGTCAGATTCTGATAGCGGCTGAAAGATTTTTTCACTCTCGTTTCCGCTTCTTTCACACTGATGGAGGCGGATAACACCTCATCCGCCCCGGCTTCTAGGATGAGCACAGCATAAAAACCCCGATCTTCCACGTCATAGACGATCAGGGGCGCATCCGGCAAAAGTTCCTTGATTTCCCGGATATGGGGGACGGTGTTATGACGGATGAACGGGAACGCGCACAGCACACCCCCGACTTCCGCCGCTTCCGTTCCCTCGAGAACAAGCGAGGTGTCCGGTGCATATTCGAATGAATAACCGGCAGTGCCCAGAATTTCTTTTCCGGGAAATTCCGCCCGGTCATCGAGTATCAGCACTTTTTTCATTTGTCTCACCCACACGGTTAAAGTTTTTGTTTCCTGCTATGTAAACAGGGCGGCTCTTCCGCTGACGGTGCCAAAGAACAGCACAGCATGGAAGAGACCCGCCGGATACTGGAAATCCGGCCGGTCAGCAGATGCGCCGACCGCCGGACTTCTTTACGTGTTTAAATCTGTTTTTATTCCTTTGACCATATAGATCGTATTTTCCGATATGTTCGTCACATGGTCCCCGGAGCGCTCCAGATAGCGGCAGACCATCGCCAGCTGCATGATCTGCTCCATGTGGGCATTGTCGGATGACGCGATGTCGATCAGTTCCGTGATGGACTCCTTATAGAGAGCATCCACCTGATCATCGATCTTCGACGATTCGACAGCCAGTTTCGTGTCTTCGTATTTGTATGCGTCGATCGCATCCGTCAGCATCTTGTTCACGAGATCCGCCATCTGCGGAACGTGGACGATCGGCTTCACGAGCTGGGCGGTTCCGATCCGCTTCGTCGCTTTGGCGACATTCACCGCAAAATCGGCGATCCGTTCAATATCGCTGGAAATCTTCAGCGACACGATGATTTTCCGGAGATCCGTCGCCAGCGGCTGTTCTTTGGCGATCAGCAAAATCGCTTTTTCGTTGATTTTCTCTTCGAATTCGTTGATCAGACGGTCATTGCCGATCACTTCATCGGCGAGCGCCATATCCTGTTCTTTCAGGCTGACCACGGAGCTGCTGAGGGCATCCCGTGTCATGCCTGCCATGTGCTTGATGTCTTCCCGCAATTCATTCAGCTGATTGTCGAAACTGCTTCTCGTCGCCATTCTGTTCCCCCGCTTCATTTATCCGAACCGTCCGGTGATGTAGTCTTCCGTTCTTTTGTCCTGCGGTGTCGAGAAGAGCTTATCCGTCTCGTCCATCTCGATGACTTCGCCGTTCAAAAAGAACGCGGTTTTATCAGAAACCCGTGCCGCCTGCTGCATGTTATGGGTGACAATGACAATGGTGTAGTCTTTCTTCAGTTCCTTGATGAGCTCTTCGACTTTCAGCGTTGAAATCGGATCGAGCGCCGAAGTCGGTTCATCCATCAGAATCACGTCCGGTTCGATGGCCAGACAGCGGGCGATACAGATCCGCTGCTGCTGGCCGCCGGAGATCCCGTAGGCATTTTCGTGCAGCCGGTCTTTCACTTCATCCCAGATGGCGGCGCCTTTGAGGCTCTTTTCCACGATTTCATCCAGCATCTGCTTTTTCCGGATGCCGTGGATTTTCGGGCCGTAGGCGACGTTTTCGTAAATGGATTTCGGGAACGGGTTCGGTTTCTGGAACACCATGCCGACCCGTGTCCGTAATTCTTCAACCATATACTGGGAATCAAAAATGCCCTGCCCCCGGTAAGCGATGGTGCCGGACGTGTGGACGGAAGGGACGAGCTCCACCATCCGGTTCAGTGTTTTGACGAACGTGGACTTGCCGCAGCCAGATGGTCCGATGATCGCCGTGACTTCGTTTTTGTTGATGTCCATGTTGATGTTCTTAAGGGCGTGCGTATTCCCATACCAGAGATTCAAATCCTTCACTTGGAAAATGGCATCGGATGTTGCTGTATTCATGATCTTTGCCTCCAACTCCTGTTTGGTCCTCACTGTTTCAGCAGTCCGGATCGGATCCGTCAGCTGAAGTTGCTGCAATTAAGAATGTGACTACTTTGAATTGTAGGGAGGCTCTGTTAAGCCCGCATTAATCCAATGTTAAGTGATTGTAAAAGTTGCTCCTCAGGCGTAAAGAAGATGGAGAAATTGTGGGACAGGCAGTTTTTGATTTCAGAGGAAAGGGAAATTCATGAGTATCACCGACTATGATGCAAGGAGGTATTCCATGAGCAAGAAAAAGGTGCGATCAGGAGAACCGGAAAATGACCGGAACAGAAAGGAAAACGCAGCAGAAGCTAACCGTGAACTTAATGAGGATTTTTATGGGGAAGAAGAGAACAGCCCGCCACCGCTGTATATCAATAACAACACACCGGCTATTGACGTCGACGGGAACAAAAAACGCGATGAATGAAGCGGCGGATATCCGAAAGGACAGAGGCAGCTGAACGGTTTTTTCAACGCTTTGGCACATCCAAAAGAGCACTTGCTGCGGCGAGTGCTCTTTTTGGGTGTGTCAGCGATCCAAAGATGCAGAAGAGAGATGAACTTTACACAACATTCATACATCCTTCAAACGGCTTTAACAGTCGTCATTTACACTAAGAACGGATGGAAGACGGCAGACAGTCTGCGGCGCCGCCTGACGGATGGATGGTCCGCCTGTTCCGGAATCCGGAAAAACCAGGAGAAGGGTGAGACGAATGCTGAAAAAACTCGGAATCGTACTAGTTGCCGCAGGATTGTTTTTCAGTGTCTGGAGCGGTTTTGGCTGGCTGCAAACGGCAGACTCTCCGCAGGGCTTGACGGAAACAGCGGAACAGGAATCTTCAGGCACCCGAGAGGGAAGCGGACCATTCCGCAGCGGGATATGGGCTGCCGAGCAGCAGGGGATAAGTTACGCGGCAGGGGCACAGATCGGCCAGTTGTCCATTCCTCGGGCGGACGAAGTCTTACCGATTTACTGGGGAACAGACCCGGAATCATTCGAAGGCGGAATCGGCTTGCACCTTCAACCTGTTTCGGAGACGCCGGCCGCTGCAGGGTGCATGACGCTGGTCGGCCGCCAGGATGCGGCTTTCACCGGATTTGAAGACTTGCAGGAAGGCGATCGGTTATTCGTAAGATTGAATGGCGCGGTGTATGAATATCAAATCCGGAAAACAGGATCTGCCGCTGCAGGCGGCGGGGCAGCTGGCCGGAAAAGCGGAGCTGCTCTGATGCTTACCGTCGATGTCCCGCCCGGATCTGCCGCTTCTTCCGCACCTATTCACCTATACGCGAAGTTGGTAGCGAATGAAAGCGCAGGCTGACAGCGGGACGCAGCCCGACCGTCCGTCTGCAGAAAAGGCTGGATTCCCCTTCACTGGACCTGCCGGTTTTATTGGACATACGAGGAAAAAGGGGACGGCGCCAAACCGCCGTTCCCTTTGCATAGTGCAGGCTCTCCTGTGTGTCATCGAATGAAAGGATTTCCTGACTAAGACCACTAGCTTTCGTATATCATCTTCCGTGTCATGCCGCCGTCGATCCGGAGTGTTTCACCGGTGATGAACCCGTTGTCCGGATTGCAAAGAAACAGGCAGGCGCGCGCGACATCATCCGGCCGGCCGACCCGGCCGCTCCAGTGCTGGGCGTGGTCCCGGCTCCGCAGTTCTTCCGGATTGCCGGTGTGGATCCAGCCGGGCGCGATCGCGTTGACGCGGATGTCCCGGTCGCTCAGGGAGGCAGCGAGCGCATGGGTCAGCGCGAAAATCCCGCCTTTGGAGGCGGCGTAGCTTTCCGTATCAGGCTCTGACATGAACGCGCGCGTCGAAGCCATATTCACGATCGCCCGGATGTCTTCGGTCATATAGCGCGCCGCTTCCCGGCTGCAGATGAACACGCTTTTCAAATTCGTATCGAGTACGCGGTTCCAGTCCGCTTCCGTCACTTCCCACATCGATTTGAATTCCGAGACGCCGGCATTGTTGATGAGTCCGTGGATGGCGCCGTATTCCTCGTTTATTTCCAAAAACGTCCGTGTGACTTCCTCGAAACTCCCGGCATCGCACGTCCGGAAGTCGATGCTGCCGCCGGTCCCCGGCTGGAGATCGAGCCCGATGACCCGCGCACCTTCTCCGGCGAATCCTTCGGCCATGCTCCGGCCGATGCCTTGCGCAGCACCCGTCACGACGATGGTCTTCCCCTCGAACATGATCCGATCCCTCCTTGAGACCAGTTTACCTGAAACGGCGGAACGTAAAACTTTTCGCGTTTCGTGAAGGATGTGGAAGGGGAAATGTAGAAGTATACAACAAGCTTTAAATAAAGGAGGAGTTTGTATGCTGCAATACAACATCCGTGGGGAAAACATCGACGTGACACCGGCCATCCGTGAACATATCGAGCGGAAGGTGGAAAAGGTGGAGCGCTACTTCCCGGAGGGCACGAACGCGACAGCGAACGTCAACGTACGGACATACAACAATGCCCAGACGAAAGTGGAAGTGACCATTCCGATGAAAAACTTGACACTGCGTGCAGAAGAGCGCCACAATGACTTGTACGCCGCAGTTGATCTGATAGTCGATAAACTTGAACGGCAAATCCGTAAATATAAAACACGCGTGAACCGCAAATTCCGTGACCGCGACGGAATCGGGCTGGCATTTGCGGCATTGGAGCAGGAAGCCCAGCAGCAGCGGATGGAGGAAGAGGAAGATGAGGACCTCACCATCGTCCGCACGAAGCAGTTCGACCTGAAACCGATGGATGAAGAGGAAGCGGTCCTGCAGATGAACATGCTCGGCCACAATTTCTACGTCTATACGGACGCCGATTCCAACGGCACGAACATCGTCTATAAGCGGAAAGACGGAACATACGGACTGATTGAAACAACTTGACGAAGGCAACAAGCCTCTCTAGCGAAGAGAGGCTTGTTTTATTTCTGCGGACTACGGGAAGGGGGGGATGCCGAATGCCCGGATGGACGGATAAACTGAAGATCGGGCTCACCGGGAAAGTGGTGCTGGCGGTGCTCGCCGTCGTCCTCGTGCTCCTGTGCCTGCTCGGGGCGGTGGCGACTGACCGGTACGAGGCGTACCTGACGGAACATATCGAACACGAGCTGCTGCTGAAAAGCGAACTGACGGCGCTCGATTTATCGAAACGCCTGGAAGTGAACGCGGAAATCGCGGTCCAGCTCGCGGAACGGCCGATCACCGAGGCGTTCCTCACCGGCACTTCACAGTCGGAAGATCCGACCGGCAATCCGCGCTACAGTGAACTGAACGCTGCGCTTACCGAAATCAGCGAAAATAATGAAAGCATCGGTTCCGTTTGGGTGACCCATATCGGCGGAGGATTCATGATCGCCGACCACGGGCAAGTGGTGGAAGGGACGCTCGTACATAGAAGACCCTGGTTCGCGGAGGCGTCGGGTGCTTACCGTCCGATCTATTCGCAGCCTTATGAAGATCTGCTGACGTCGAAGACCACGATCAGTATCGTCCATCCCGTTTTCGGGGATGACAGGCGGCTCGGGTTCGTCGGGCTTGATATCCACTTGGATGCCATTCTGCCGGTCCTTAGCTCTGTCCAATCGTACGAACAGCAGCTCGTCATCATGACGGATGAGGGGGCCGTCGTCTACGACCCCGCCGGGCTGAGCGGGGAAGTGGATGTGCTGTCGCTCCAGGAAGGGGAAGTGGAGGAAATCCGGGCGGACGGAGAGAGGCTGTTCGCCGAGCGGGTAGTCGTACCGGACCTCGGCTGGTCTGTGGCGACTGCGCTGCCTGCGGAAGCGGCGCTCCGGCCGATCGAACAGCTCCGCACGTTTTCGCTCCTCCTGTGGCTTTCGGGGGCGGCTGTCATGCTGCTCGCCCTTGCGGCTGCGCTGAAATACCTGCTGCGGGACATCCCGATCCTGCTGACGGACATCCGCCGGGCGGAGAATCCCGGCCACCGCATCACGACAGCGGTCGGACGGAACGATGAAGTCGGCGCGATCGCCCGGGCGGTCGACCGCTTCGCGGGTCTGATCCATAATCAGGTTCAGGAGATGAATCACCGGGCGCTCCATGACCGGCTGACCGGCATGCCGAACCGCCTTTATATAGAAGAGGAAATCACCGCGGCGATCCGCGAAGCGGAAGGGACCGATGAAGCGGTCGTCATCGCCTTCCTCGACCTTGACCGTTTCAAACAGATCAATGATATGAGCGGCCACGCGTTCGGGGATGAGCTGCTCTGCCGGTTCGGCGACCGGCTCCGGGCATCCGTCCCGTCTGATGCGTTCGTCGGGCGGTTCAGCGGTGATGAATTCATTCTCCTTCTCCGGCTCAGCATCGATGACGCCGCTGCCATGCACGTGTCGCTCGGCGAACTCCATGCCCAGCTGTCCGGCCCGTACGAAGTCCGCGGTCAGCTGGTCCATACGGCCTCGTCGTTCGGCGTGGCGGTCTATCCGTACGACGCAGGGAATAAAGAAGAACTTCTGGCAGCGGCGGACACTGCACTCGCGCATGCCAAAGAGGCGGGAAAAGACCGTGTCCAGTTCTTCAGCAGCGACATGAAGCGGAAATTCCAGCAGCAGACGGACGTGGAGAACGGACTCCGCACAGCTGTGGAAAACGGTGAGCTGGAATTATACTTCCAGCCGCAGCTCTGCCTGGAGACAGGAAAGCTGACCGGCGTCGAGTCCCTTCTCCGGTGGAATCATCCGGAGAAGGGCGTGCTGGCTCCCGGTGAATTCATCCCGATTGCGGAAAGGAGCGGTCAGATCGCAGAGATCGACCATTGGGTGCTCGAGGAAAGCATCCGGCGCGGTTCGGCGCTGCTGACGCGACATCCCGAAATCGGGACGGTCTCTGTCAATCTGAACGCCCGCCAATTGCAGAACCGGCACTTGCCCCGGAAAATCGGACGGCTTCTCGCGTTTTACGGCTTTCCGGCAGCAGCGCTGGAAATCGAAATCACAGAATCGGTCATCGCCGACCGGCTGGGTGAAACCCACCGGACTCTGCATGCGCTGAAAACGATCGGCATCACTGTGGCGCTCGACGATTTCGGTTCCGGCTATTCCTCCCTGAATTACTTGCGCCAGCTGCCGGTCGACCGGCTTAAAATCGACCGGTCCTTCATCAGCCGGATGGAACAGGACACCCGCATGCAGGCGATTGTCCGGACTGTCATCGGGCTGGCCCATTCGCTGGAAATGGAAGTGGTTGCGGAAGGGGTCGAACAGGAAGGGGAACTCCGACTGCTGAAAGACTGGAAAGCGGAAGCGGCTCAGGGATACTTGATCAGCCGGCCGCTGCCTTACGGGGACCTGCTCGGATTTTTGGCGGCCCGCCGGGAATGACTGTCAACCATTTGCTTCAGTTCTGATTAAAGTGGTAAAATGGAGGTTGAGATTCAACGAGGCAAATTAAGCAGGGAGCGGTTATAACATGCTTGGAGTTTTAAATAAAGTATTCGACCCGAACAAACGGGACCTGAAAAGACTGGAAAAGACAGCAGACAGTGTCGAAGCTCTCGCATCCCGATATGAGGCATTATCCGATGAAGAACTGAAAGCGAAAACACCGGAATTCATTGAACGCCATGCGAATGGCGAATCGCTCGATGACCTCCTTCCGGAAGCGTTCGCGACCGTCCGGGAAGCGGCCCGCCGCGTCCTGGGCCTTTATCCGTTCCGCGTGCAGATCATGGGGGCGGCGGCGCTCCACGGCGGCAATATCGCGGAAATGAAAACCGGTGAGGGGAAAACGCTGACGTCGACGATGGCCGTCTATTTGAATGCGATCACGAAAAAAGGCGCGCATGTCGTGACAGTCAACGAATACCTGGCCAGCCGGGATGCGACGGAAATGGGCGAGCTGTATGAATGGCTCGGACTGACCGTCGGCCTGAACCAGAGCGGCCTGACGAAGGAAGAAAAACGGGAAGCGTACGGCGCAGACATCACGTACAGCACGAACAATGAGCTCGGATTCGATTACCTGCGCGATAACATGGTGCTCTATAAAGAGCACGTCGTTCAGCGGCCGCTGCATTATGCGGTCATCGATGAAGTCGACTCCATCCTGATCGATGAAGCGCGGACGCCGCTCATCATCTCGGGGCAGGCGGCGAAATCCGCCCAGCTGTACCAGCAGGCGAACGCGTTCGTGCGCATGCTCTCGAAAGAGACGGATTATTCCCATGATGAAACGACAAAAGGGGTCGTGCTGACTGAGGAAGGCATCGAAAAAGCGGAGAAAGCGTTCAATATCGACAACCTGTTCGACATTTCGCACGTCCGGCTGAACCATGCCATCAACCAGTCGCTGAAAGCCCATGTCACGATGCACCTGGATGTCGACTACGTCGTGCAGGAAGGCGAAGTCATCATCGTCGACCAGTTCACCGGGCGCCTTATGAAAGGCCGCCGCTATTCGGACGGCCTGCACCAGGCGATCGAAGCGAAGGAAGGCCTCGAAATCCAGAACGAATCGATGACCATGGCGACCATCACCTTCCAGAACTACTTCCGCCGCTACGAAAAACTGTCCGGCATGACCGGTACAGCGAAGACGGAAGAGGAGGAGTTCCGCAACATCTACAACATGGATGTCGTATCCATCCCGACGAACAAACCCGTCATCCGGGATGACCGGGCGGATCTCATTTATGCGACGATCGACGGCAAGTATAAAGCCGTGGCCGAAGATATCCGCGAGCGCAATAAAAAAGGCCAGCCGGTCCTCGTCGGCACGGTCGCGATCGAAACGTCCGAAATCATTTCGAACTACCTGACGAAATTCGGCATCCGGCACAGCGTCCTGAACGCCAAGAACCACGGCACGGAAGCGGAGATCATCCAGCATGCCGGACAGAAAGGCGCCGTGACGATCGCGACGAACATGGCGGGCCGCGGTACCGACATCAAGCTCGGGGAAGGCGTCACGGATCTCGGCGGACTTGCCGTCATCGGTACGGAACGGCACGAATCGCGCCGGATCGACAACCAGCTCCGGGGCCGGTCCGGACGACAGGGAGACCCGGGTGTCACCCAGTTCTACCTGTCGCTCGAAGACGACCTGATGCGCCGCTTCGGTTCCGATTCGATGCGCTCGATGATGGGCCGGCTCGGCATGGATGATTCCCAGCCATTGCAGTCCCGCATGGTGTCGCGTGCGGTCGAATCCGCCCAGAAACGCGTGGAAGGCAATAACTTCGACGCCCGGAAACGGCTTCTCCAGTATGATGACGTGCTGCGCCAGCAGCGGGAAGTCATATACAAGGAGCGGAACGAAGTGCTCGAGACGGAGAACATGCGCCAGCTTGTCGAAGACATGATCCGCCGGTCGATCCAGCGGACCGTCCAGGCGCATACGCTCGGGGAAAGCCAGGCGGAATGGCACCTGAAGCCGATGCTTGACGTCATCCATGCGAATTACCTGCCGGAAGACCGCATCACGCTGGCCGACCTGGAAGGGAAGCAGCAGGAGGAGCTGACGGAATTCATCCAATCCGAAGCGCTCCGTTATTACGATGAAAAAGAAGAAGCGCTGACGCCGGAACGGATGCGCGAATTCGAGAAAGTCGTGCTGCTCCGGACAATCGACACGAAGTGGACGGACCACATCGATGCGATGGACCAGCTCCGGCAGGGGATCCACCTGCGCGCCTACGGGCAGAACGACCCGCTGCGCGAATACCAGAACGAAGGGTTCGCGATGTTCGAGGCGATGGTGGAATCCATCGACGAAGATGTCGCCAAGTATGCCCTGAAGTCGGAAATCCAGAGCAACCTGGAACGCCAGGAAGTCGCGAAGAGCCAGGCGGTGAACCCGAAAGAAGAAGGCACGGAAAAGAAAAAACGCAAACCGGTCAAGAAAGTGATGACCATCGGGCGGAATGCCCTCTGTCCATGCGGAAGCGGGAAGAAATTCAAGAACTGCCACGGTGCGGAAGCAGCCCAGCAGTGAAAAGGCACCGGAGAGCCGAGGCTCTTCGGGCTTACTTTTGAGGAGGAACAGATATGATGGAATTAGCGGAAGTGCGGAACGAATTGGACAATACAGCCGGGAAACTGGCGGACTACAGGGGGTCTCTTTGACTTAGAAAACAAAGAGGCACGCATTCAGGAGCTTGACGAACTCATGCTCGACCCCGATTTCTGGAACGACCAGGAAACGGCGCAAAAAGTCATCGCCGAACTGAACGGACTGAAGGATTTGGTCGGCGCGTACCGCGGGTTCGAGGAAACCCAGGAAAACCTGGAAACGACACTCGAACTCCTTCGGGAAGAACAGGATGCGGAACTGCAGGAAGAACTCGGCAGCCAACTGAAAGAGTTCACGCAAAAGCTCGATGATTTCGAACTGCAGCTTCTCCTGAGCGAAGAGTACGACAAAAACAACGCAATCCTCGAACTGCACCCGGGAGCGGGCGGCACCGAATCACAGGACTGGGGCTCGATGCTGCTCCGGATGTACACCCGGTGGGGCGAGAAGCGCGGTTTCAAAGTCGAGACGCTCGATTACTTGCCGGGTGATGAGGCCGGAATCAAATCAGTGACACTGAATTTCAAAGGTCATAATGCATACGGCTACCTGAAAGCCGAAAAAGGCGTGCACCGGCTCGTCCGGATCTCGCCGTTCGACTCCTCCGGCCGCCGCCATACGTCGTTCGTTTCAATCGATGTCATGCCGGAATTCAATGAAGAAATCGAAATCGAAATCCGGAGCGAGGACCTGAAAATCGACACGTACCGCGCGAGCGGCGCCGGCGGCCAGCACATCAACACGACCGACTCCGCCGTCCGGATCACCCATATCCCGACGGGCGCTGTCGTCTCCTGCCAGCAGGAACGGTCCCAGATCAAAAACCGCGAAAAAGCGATGCAGATGCTGAAAGCGAAACTGTATGCGATGCGGATTGAAGAACAGGAAGCCCAGCTGGCGGAAATCCGCGGCGAACAGAAAGAGATCGGCTGGGGCAGCCAGATCCGTTCGTATGTCTTCCACCCGTATTCCATGGTGAAGGACCACCGGACGAATTACGAGACCGGTAACCTGCAGGCCGTGATGGATGGCGACATCGACGGCTTCATCAATGCTTACTTGCGTTCACGGATGGATTAAGCTGCGCCGTCTGGAAAAAGGATTTGTATGGAAAGCGTCCTCGGACGCTTTTTTTATTTTCCGGGGGAAAGGGGTCGCGAGCGGCTTATCCGACATTAAAAGGTTCCCATCCGACATTAAAAGCAGTTCATCCGACATTAGAAGGTTCCCATCCGACATTAAAAGGTTCCCATCCGACATTAAGAGCGGCCGGCTCCGTCATGCCGGTTTCCCGGTTTTCAGCCCGTCTCATCCGCTCTCTCTGCTGGAGTGAAGTTCACAACCGGTCACCTCTCTGCTATACTCGTTCAGGGATTTGAAACTGAAGTGAAATGAGGAACAGCTATGGAACGAAAGAACAGGAGGAACCGTCCGGAGCCGCATCCGCACGCGAAGTTGGCGGGCGAGTACCTCATGGTCCTGCTCGGATCGGCATTTGTCGCCGTTGCCTTCAATGTCTTTTTGCTGCCGAACGAAGTGGCGTCCGGCGGAGTGAGCGGAATCAGCACCCTGCTCTACGGATTGTTCGGCTGGGAGCCGGCGTTCGTCCAGTGGGCGTTCAATATCCCGCTGTTTATATCCGGCGTCGTATTGCTTGGTAAGCAGTTCGGAGCCAAGACAGCGGTCGGAACCGTCTTTCTGCCGTTCGTCGTTTATTTGACGGATTCGTGGGAACCATGGACGCTGAATCCGCTGCTCGGTGCGCTGTTCGGAGGGATCGGCGTCGGGCTCGGGCTCGGAATCGTCTTCCGGGGCGGGGCTTCGACGGGCGGTACGGATCTGGCGGCTCAGATCATCACGAAGTATACCGGGTTCACGCTCGGCACGAGCGTCGCGCTTATCGATGGCCTGATCGTCCTGTCGGCAGCCATCGTCTTCGATATCGAGAAAGGCCTTTATGCGCTCATCGGCCTGTACGTGACGACTAAGACGATCGATCTCGTCCAAGTGGGTTTAGGCCGTTCCAAATTGGTGTATATCATAACTAATAGACAAGAAGCCGTCCGTGATGCGGTCTTCGAGGATATCGACCGTGGCGTAACGAAGCTGACGGCGACCGGCGGCTATACCGAATCGGAAAAGCCGATCATCATGGTCGTCGTCCACCAGACGGAATTTTCCCGCCTGAAGCAAGTGATCAAGCGGGTGGATCCGGAGGCTTTCGTTATCGTTTCCGATGCCTCCGAAGTGCTTGGGGAAGGCTTTAAGCGCGCGTGACAGTTGCGCGCGGATCAAAAGGAGGGAAAGAAATGAAAAAACAGCTGATGGCTGCGTTTTTCGGCACGGCGCTCCTGCTCGGCGCATGCGGCGAAGAGGAAGCGGATTTCACAGATGCGGATGCACTCGACGAGGAAGAAGCGGAAATCGGGGATGAAGAGGTCATCGATGATGAAGTGGTGGAAGATGAAGCGATCGACGGAGATGAAGCGGCAGGTGAAGAAGGTGAAGATGTCCCTGTAGCGGATGCGCCGGAAGATGAACCTGCGGAAGACGATGCGGAAGGTTCGGAAGCGGAAGGTGAAGTGGCCGCTATCGATGCAGAACAAATCATCCAGCAGAACTGCACATCCTGTCACGGCCAGGACCTCGAAGGATCAGGGAACTTCCCGGCACTGAACGATGTCGGTTCCAGACTGACGGAAGATGAAATTCTGACGGTCATCCATGAAGGACCGGGGGCGATGCCGCCGGAAATCATCACAGGTGAAGAAGCGGAAGCAGTGGCCCAGTACTTATCGACCCTTAAATAATTGAAGCGGCATGGTTCCATCGAACAGAGCGGAATAACCGGCGAAAGCCGGTTTTTTGTATGGAAAAATCTTGGTGATATAAAAGAGGGAATTCAATTTATTTGTCGAATAAAACAGAATAAATAAATCGATTGGCACGATATAAAAGAATCACCTTAGAACAAACGGCCTAAAAATGATGCAATTTTGAATCAGAATTGATACACAACTGTAATAAAAAGAGAGGTTTCAAGTGTTATAATGATTCTGCTGGTTTTGAATGTATTGAATTCAGCGGATTAATTATAGGTGGTAACCCAATGATTCAATTTGAAAATATTTATAAAAAGTATCCGAATGGTATCGTGGCGCTCAACGGAGTGAACATCGAGATCAAACAGGGAGAATTCGTCTATGTGGTCGGGCCGAGCGGTGCAGGAAAATCGACGTTCATCAAGATGATTTACCGTGAAGAACAGCCGACAGACGGCAAAATTACGGTCAACGGCCTGAGTCTCGGGAAACTGAAACGGAAGCGTGTCCCTTATCTGCGCCGTCAGATCGGGGTAGTCTTCCAGGACTTCAAGCTCCTCCCGCGGCTGACGGTTTACGAGAACATCGCATTCGCCCTGGAAGTGATCGAAGAATCTCCGGCAGCGATCCGGCAGCGGGTCATGGACGTGCTGGACCTTGTCGGTCTCCGGCATAAAGCGAAGATGCTGCCGGCTGAATTGTCCGGCGGTGAGCAGCAGCGCGTCGCAATCGCGCGTTCAATCGTCAATGTGCCGAAAGTGGTCATCGCCGATGAGCCGACAGGAAATCTGGATCCCGAGACATCCTGGGACATCATGAACCTGTTCGAACAGATCAATGCGCGGGGCACGACAATCATCATGGCTACACACAATAAAGAAGTCGTCAACACGATCCGTCACCGGGTCATCGCCATCGAGGACGGACTGATCGTCCGGGATGCGGCTGGAGGGGATTACGGATATGAAGCCTAGAACAACTGCAAGGCATTTCCGTGAAAGCTTCAAAAGCCTCGGACGCAACGCTTGGATGACATTCGCCTCGGTCAGTGCCGTCACTGTCACGCTGCTCCTGGTCGGGGTATTCGTCCTGATCATGATGAACTTGAATAAAGTGGCGGACGATCTGGAGCGGGATGTGGAAATCAAAGTTTTCGTCTCCTTGACTGCCGATGAAGCGGCGACCGAGTCGCTCGAGACAGCCATCAATGGAATGCCGGGTGTCCTGTCGGTCGATTTCTCCACGAAAGAAGAGGAACTCCAGGATCTCATCACCGATTACGGGGATGAACTGAGCCTCTACAAACAGAGCAACCCGCTGTATGACGTCTTTTATGTGAAAGCGGAAAATCCGCAGCAGACGGCATCAGTGGCGAAAGGGATCGCCGCTCTGGAAGGGATCGAAGATGTCAAATACGGGGAAGGGAAGATTGAAAAGCTGTTCAGCTTCCTCAATCTCAGCCGGAATGTCGGGCTCGTCCTGATCCTGGCCCTCCTGTTTACGGCGATGTTCCTCATTTCCAATACGATCCGGATCACGATCGTGGCAAGGCGGCACGAAATCGAAATCATGAAATTGGTCGGTGCGACCAACTGGTTCGTCCGGATCCCGTTCATTTTAGAAGGGATGTGGCTCGGCGTCCTCGGAGCGATCATCCCGATCGCACTTGTCACGATGCTTTACTATAATGTCACGGAATACGCGCAGCCCCGGCTGAATGACGAGCTGATCCAGCTCCTGGATTTCACCCCGTTCATCTATCAGGTGAACGGACTGATCCTGCTGATGGGCGTATTCATCGGAGTGTGGGGCAGCTTCATGTCGATACGGAAATTCTTGAAAGTTTAAACAGATATAAATGGATGACTGTGAAAGGGGAATGGGGAATTTGAAGGCGAGATCAAAGTGGATGGTGACCGGTTTATCTTCTCTGCTGGCTGCTGGCATGTTTCTTCCAGCCGCGGAAGCGAGCACATTGAATGAACTGAAAGAGCGTCAGCAGCAGGCGGAACAGAAACAGGCGGAACTCCGTTCGGATATCAGCGATAAAGCGAATCAGATCAGCGTGAACCAGTCCGAACTCGAAAAGATCATGGCACAGATCCAGGAACTGAATGGCAAGATCCAGGAGACGGAGCTCAAGATCAAAACGGTGGAGGAGCAGATCGCCCAGACGACTACCGAAATCGAGGCGCTGCAGAAATCGATCGCTGATCTGGAACAGAAGATCGCTGAACGGGAAGCCCTTCTTAAGGAGCGCGCCCGTGCGATCCAGAAGACCGGCGGACCGGCGGAATACATCGACGTCCTTTTGGGGGCAAACAGCTTTGTCGACTTCATTGACCGCGTTTCCGCAGTCAATACCCTGATCGAAGCAGACCGGGAAATCATGCGCCAGCAGGCGGAAGACAAGGAACTCCTCGCTGAACAGAAAGCGCAGGTGGAACAGAAACTGGCTGAGCAGGAACAGCGCCGGAACGAGCTTGTCACACTGAAAGGTTCATTGGATACTCAGAAAAAGGAAATGGCTGGACTCCAAAAACAGCTGGAAGCTGAACAGGCCCGCCTGAAAAAAGAGAAGAACCAGCTGGAAGCGGCCCATGCGGAATCTGTCGAAGTGAGTTCGGACCTGGAACAGAAGATCATCGCTGAACAGGAACGGCTTGCGGAAATCGCCCGCCGCCAGGAAGAAGAGCGGCAGCGCCGTCTCGCAGCTGAACGTGCCGCAGCAGAAAAAGCGGCAGCTGAACGCGCCGCAGCGGAGCGCGCTGCAGCGGAGCGGGCGGCAGCCCAGTCTTCTTCAGCAAGAGAACAAAGCGCACCAGTGGCGGCTGCACCTGCAGCTGTCGCACCGGCATACAGCGGCGGTGGCTGGGTCTCGCCGACCAGCGGACGCATCACTTCAGGTGTCGGCGGCCGGAATATCGGTGCCGGATTCGAATCCCATAAAGGGATCGATGTGGCGAACAGCATCGGAACGCCGATTTCCGCAGCCCGTGACGGCGTTGTGGTCCATGCCGGACCGATGGGTACGTACGGCAACATGATCATGATCGTCCATTCCGTGGGCGGCCAGCAATATACGACGGTTTACGCCCATCTGAGCTCGATCGGCGTCAGCCCGGGCCAGACGGTCTCCGGCGGCCAGTATATCGGCGGCATGGGCAGCACAGGCCGCTCGACCGGTTCCCACCTCCACTTTGAACTGCATATCGGTTCATGGAACGGTGCCCGGACGAATGCAGTGAACCCGCTTAACTACGTATCATTCTAATCAAAAACGGAATCCGACCGGAAAGCCCCGCGCTTTCCGGTTTTTGTTTTGGAAACGCTGTGGAATAGCGGCGGAATGTGTCGTATGATAGATACGATTGGAGTGAACAGAGCTGTGATCAAAAAAACATTGGCGCTTCTGCTGCTGGCGGGTCTCATCATTTATTTTGTGGTCGGTGTGGTGCAGGACAGGCTCGAACGCAACGAACTGATCCCGGCTGACGACCTCGGAACAGAAGTGCCGTTCGATGAATTCGGTGGAGCAGACCTTGAACAGGGAGCGCTGGCGCCTGACTTCTCACTGGAAACACTTTCGGGGGATTCTGTGAAGCTGTCGGATTACCGCGGTCAGAAAGTGGTGCTGAATTTCTGGGCTTCCTGGTGCGAACCGTGTAAAAAGGAAATGCCGGAGATGCAGAATTTTTATGAATCGCTGCCTGAAGGGGCGGATGTGGAGATACTCGCTGTCAACTTGACGGATAAAGATGACGGACTGGATAAGATCCAGGAATTTGTGGAAGAATATGAAATGACATTCCCCGTGCCGCTCGATGAATCGGGGAATGTCAGCGAGACATACGGAGTCCTTGCGATTCCCACGACGTTTCTCATCGATGAAGAAGGACGGCTCCAGACACAGATCAGAGGGCCGGTGGACGAGGAAATGCTTAGGGAACTGACCGCTGGATGAAGACAGGAGGAAAATGGATGAAATCTTTTGTGACGCGTACAGTACATGGAGGAACACTCGAGGGAAGAACGATCGAACCGCTTGTCCAGCCGGTCTATCAGACATCGGCATTCGCGTTCGACTCGCTCGAAGCGATGAACGGTTATTACGAGGGGGACGGATCTTACCTGTACTCCCGGAACGGCAATCCGAATACGGATACGCTCGCAAAGTCGGTCGCCGGCCTTGAAGGTGCCCCGGCAGGTGTGGCGGCTTCCTCGGGCACAGGCGCGATTCTGGCCGGCATCCTGGCCGCCGTCGGTGAAGGGGATCATCTTCTGGCTGCCCGCGATGTGTACGGCGGAACGGTGGCACTCCTGAAAAATGAACTGAGCCGGCTCGGTGTGACGGTCCATTTCGCTGATTTTGCGGATACCGGGGAAATTGAGCAGAAATTGATGGACCACCCGGAGATTAAACTGATGATCAGCGAATCGATCACGAATCCATTTTTGCGGATCGAAGACATTGATGTGCTGGTGCAGCTGAAAAAGTATTACGGCGTCCGGCTGCTGATCGATAACACATTCGCCACTCCGTACACCATCCGTCCTTACGAAGCCGGCGCCGACCTCGTCGCCCACAGCGCCACGAAGTATCTCGGCGGCCACAGCGATGTGACGGCCGGCGTACTGACTGGAAGTGAAGAACTCATCGGTGCGGCTAAGGAGCGGATTACCGGAATGGGGCTGAACTTGAGCCCGTTCGAAGCCTGGCTGACTGCAAGAGGCGTGCGGACCTTGGCGCTGCGGATGAACGCGCAGTGCAGGAATGCCAAGGGAATCGCCGAATTCGTCAGGAACCGGATGAAGGTCTGGCACCCGGATGCAGGGGCCATGGTGACCTTCGAACTGCCGGAACAGGCGGACGTTGCGGCGTTTTTCCGCTCTCTCGGCTGGATCAAGGTGGTCCCTACGCTCGCCGGTGTGGAAACGACTGTCTCACACCCGTACAGCACCAGTCACCGGGCACTGTCAGCGGAAGAAAAGGAAGCGCTCGGCATAAGTGAACATCTCGTCCGCCTGTCTGCCGGAATCGAGGATTTGGAAGATATCACAGGCCGGCTGAAAGAAGCGTTCGAAGCAGCCGGCTGCTGAAAAGGAGAGCGAAGCAATGGAATCTATGGTGACCAAGTTCTTCATGTCGCTTTTTATCCCTGGACTCCTTGTCATCCTGTTCACGCGTGTGACGTATCATCATGTCGTCGGCCTGGTGCTGACCGTTTCACTCATCGCGGCCGCTGTGTATGCGGGTTACACACATACGTGGCTTCTGTTTGCCGTTAATGCGTTCTCGCTGACTGCAGGTTTTTCCTATGCTTCTTATATGGTCAGGCACGCGCGAAAAGCCGATCTTCAGGACTGACTGAAGATCGGCTTTTTGTTTTGTGCGCATGGAGCATTCCTCGCAGTCGCGGGTTTTATTCACGGCCACCGGGCAGGATTCTTTACAGCAACAGACTGAATCCGGCGAGAACCGCAATCGAACCGAGGACGACGACCATGACGTTGGCGCCGCTGAAGGCGAGCCCGAAGGCGGCGGCCGCTCCGATGATGCCGAACCAGATGTTTTCCTGGACGAAGAAAATCGCCGGGAAAATAAGCGCGCCCAGGACGGCGTACGGAATGTTGCGCAATACGTTCTGTACAGGGCGCGGAAGTTCCCGCCCTTCCAGGAACGTCAGCGGAATGGCCCGGGGAACATACGTGACGACGGCCATGCCGATGATCATCCACCAATACCAAGTATCCATCAGGATTTCCCCTTTCGTGCGTAGACGTATTCGATGAACACAGCTGAGATGAGCGTGGCGGCAAGGATGGCCCAGCCCGTGGACAGCCAGCCGGTGAAGTAGAACAGGGAATTCACAAGGGCGGCGGTCAGCGCCAGCATGACCACTTTCCGGTTCCCTTTCATCGAAGGCACAAGAAGTCCGACGAACATGGCGTAAAGCGCGATGGACATGGCTGCCTGAAGGAACAGCGGAAGGTTTGCGCCGATCCGGTGTCCGACCGCCGTAAAGATGACCCAGCTGGAGTAGGCGATCAGGATGACGCCGGCCGCGAACGGGGTCCGGATCCGGTCCTCTTTACGGGTGGCGAGGACGGAAAACGTCTCATCCGTCACACCGAACGCGTAAAGCGCTTTTTTCCATACCGCATCGGGCTCCATCTTTTCATTGAGCGAAGCGGTCATGAGGAAATGGCGGATATTGACGATGAACGTGTTGATGACGATCACAGCCGGGCTGACTCCCGCGGCGATCAGTGATAAGGATATGTATTGGGCGGCGCCGGCAAAAACGAGAATGCTCATGGCTGTCGCTTCGATCACCGACAGACCGGTCGTCTTCGCCAGCAGCCCGAACGTCAGGGCGATCGGGAAATAGCCGATCGCGATGCTTGTTCCCGCCTTGAGGCCGGCAGTGAACGTGTAGCGGTGGGATTCTTCCATGGTCATCTTCCTCTTTCTGAGTGTTTCCGCTTTCGGGCGGCGGCGCAATTAGGTAAACTAAATAATAACATTACCAAAGTTCCGTCAAAGTTTGAAGGCAATAAACAAAGAAATTCCCACAACGGCACAAGGAGCCCTCTATGACAGATTTTTTCTCACTTGAAAATATAGAAGAACTGCAGAATTCCTACCGGGCGTTCGGCCCGCTCATCAGTGTCCTGCTGCCTTTCCTGGAATCGTTCCTGCCGTTCCTGCCGCTGTTCGTGTTCGTGGTGGCGAACGCTTCGGCCTACGGACTCTGGATCGGCTTCCTTCTTTCCTGGGGCGGGTCCGTAGCCGGTGCCTATGTCGTGTTCCTCATCGTCAGGCGGTTCGGGCAGGCCCGCTTCCTTAATTTCATGACCCGTCACGAGCGGGTCCGGAAGCTGATCCACTGGGTGGACCGCAACGGCTTCGGCCCGCTCTTCCTGCTGCTCTGTTTCCCTTTCACTCCTTCATCCATCGTCAATGTCGTCGCCGGTTTGTCCGGCATCAAAAAAGGGGAGTACCTGCTTGCTGTGCTGGCCGGCAAGTTCGTGATGATCCTGACCGTCAGTTATGTCGGCTACGATATCCGCGCGCTCATCACCCAGCCGGGAAGAACGGCGGTCGTCATCACGATCGTGGCCGTACTGTACGTTCTCGGAAAAGTCCTTGAAAAGCGGCTCAATGCCAAAGCGGACAAAGAATTCGAAAAAGTGCAGGCAGAAGAGCTGCAGGAAGAACAGGAAAAGGACGGCTGAAAAGCGGCCCCGATATCCGGAAACGATTGGATATCGGGGATTTTTAGTGTATAATAACAGGAACAAACGTTCTTTTTAGGGGGATTGACCGTGTCTTTACGGATCGTATACGGACGGGCGGGTTCCGGAAAGACCCGCTTCATACAGGAAGAGATTGCGGAAATGCTTCACTACGACGCTGACGGGGATCCGATCTTTTTTGTCGTACCGGACCAGATGTCTTTCTCCACGGAGTACCGGCTGTCGACCGGTTACAGCATGGAAGGACTCATCCGGGCGCAGGCCGTGACATTCAAACGGCTCGCCTGGCGTGTTTTGCAGGAAGTGGGGGGCATCAGCCGGAAAGAAGTGAATACGTTTGGCTACCGGATGCTGATCCGCAGCCTCCTGGAAGAGCATAAGGACGAATTCCAGCTGTTCCGGCGGGCAGCGGGGAAACGGGGATTCACTGACCAAATCGAGGATTTATTGAAGGAATTCGCCCGCTACTGCGTCGACTGCGGGGAACTGTCGGAACTTCGGTCGGCCCTGTCTGCGGCGGGGGCACCGAAATCGCTGCTCGATAAGGCGGGAGATCTGGAACTGATCCTGACGGAAGTCGAAAGCCGGCTCGGCACAACATACGTCGATTCGGAAGGCCACCTCCGCATGCTGGCAGAGCGGGTGAAGCATTCGGAACTGATCCGGAAGGCCGACATCTATATCGATGGCTTCGTCACCTTCACAGCTCAGGAGTACGAGATCATCCGCGAGCTGCTGAAATATGCCAAATCCGTGACGGTCGCGCTTCCGATGGATGAAATCGGCGGACGCATCGAAGAACAGGCGCTGTTTTTCCGGCCGGCACAAGCCGCGTGGCGGCTGAATGAACTGGCGCGTGAGGAAGGCGTTGAACTGGAACCCCCAGTACATATGACTGAACAGCTCCGGTTCAACACAAGGGACACAGCCCACCTTGAGCGCAATTTCGATGTCCACCCTGTGCCTGCCATCGAAGGGAGCGGCAGCGTAGCAGTGACGGAAGCGGCGACACGGCGAGCGGAAGTGCATGCTGTTGCACGCAGGATCAGGGAACAGGCCATGGAAGGGATGCGCTATCGCGAAATCGCTCTCTTGTACAGACAGCCGGAAGTTTACGATGAATTGATCGAAACCATTTTCCCTCAATACGAAATTCCGGTTTTCATCAGCCGCAAGAAACCGATGCTCCACCATCCGCTCATTGAACTGAGCCGGTCCGCGCTTGAAGCCGCGATCGGCGGCCTGGCATACGAACCGGTTTTCCGGGCAGTGAAGACGGATCTGTTCTTCCCGAGGGACAGTGTCGCAGAGTGGCGGGAACGGGGGGATATCCTCGAGAATTTCGTCATCGCCAACGGCATTTACGGTTCCCGCTGGTTCGACAGCGGGCGCTGGTTCTATAAAAAGTACCGGGGCCTGGAGCTGCATACGGCTGTGCAGACCGATGAAGAAAAAGCGCGGGAGGCGGAACTGCACGCGGTGCGGGATATGGTGATCGGCCCGCTTGCGGGACTCCGCGACCGGATCCAAGATTGCAGGACGGGCCGGGACGTTGCGGAAGCCCTGTACGTCTTCATCGAGAACTTAGAAGTTTATGGGAAAATCCAGCGCCTGAAGGAACGGGAAGAGCGTCAGCACCGGCTTCTGTCGGCGACTGAACACGAGCAGGCGTGGGACCGGTGGATCGAGGTGCTCGATCAGTTCGTGCTAATGTTCGGCGATAAGGAACTGGAGCCGGCGGCGGCCGTGAAAATCCTCGATGAAGGATTCGATACACTGGAGTTCTCCCGTATCCCGCCGTCGATCGATCAAGTGACGGTCCAGTCGCTAGATATCGCCCGCCTGACGGATATCCGTTCGGTGTTCGTCATCGGCGCAAACGACGGCATTCTGCCGAAGCGGATCGAAGCGGAAGGGATCCTGACGGATACGGAACGGGAGTGGTTCATGAATGTCGGCTATGAGCTTGCGCCGACAACCCGGATGCGCCTGCTCGATGAAGCCTATGTTGCTTATCGGGCATTTTCCTCCGCTTCCGACAGGCTGACAGTGACTTACCCGATTGCGGACGAGGAAGGGAAGGCACTCTTGCCGTCCCTCTATGTCCGTCAGCTGGAATCGATGTTCGCCATCGTGCCCGAGCCCGCCGTGATGGATCCGGAGGAACTCCCGGAAAGCCGGCACCTGGACTACGTTTCGCATCCTCGGCCGACATTGTACTACTTGACGAGCCAAGTGAGGAAAGGCGCCCTGTCACCGGTCTGGCAGGAAGTGCTGGATTACTATAAAGAGGATTTCCTGTTTTCTTCGGTCATTGAAAAAATCCTGAAACCGATCAAGCCGAATACGGCCGAACCGCTGGATGCGGATGTGGCTGAACCGCTTTACGGGACACCGATTTCTTCGAGCGTCCGAAGGGTCGAACGCTATTTCGGCTGCCCGTTCGCCCAGTTCGCGGCGTACGGCCTGCAGCTGAAGGACCGGGAGCAGCACGGACTCGAACCGCCGCAGATGGGCGATTTGTTCCATGCTGCCGTGAAATGGATCGCTGATGAAATCGGACGCCTGGGCATCTCCTGGTCATCGCTGTCAAAAAAACAGTGCCGGGAACTGGCGAGACAGGCGATGGACGTACTGTCGCCTCATTTCGTGAATCAAATCCTGATCAGCTCCTCGCGGTACCGGTACATTCAGTACAAGCTGGAAGGCATCATCCGGCAGACCGCGACGATGCTGTCAAAGCATGCAAAAGCGACGGGGTTCGCGCCGGTGGCGATGGAAGTCATGTTCGGGCCCCAGGATCCGGTTCCGCCGCTCGAAGTCGAGTTGCACCGGGGACGGAAAATGTTCGTCCGTGGGCGCATCGACCGGATCGATTCGGCGGAGATCGGCGGGAAGCCGTACGTGCGTGTCGTCGATTACAAGATGTCGAAACGGGGACTTGATTTGAACGAAGTCTACCGGGGACTGTCGCTTCAGACGTTCACTTACTTGGATGTGGCGCTGACGAATGCCGGCAGGTGGCTCGGGACTGAAGCGGAACCGGCCGGTGTCCTGTATTTCCACATGCACAACCCGATCCTCAATCAGACGAAGCTGCTGACGGCGGAAGAAGTGGAAGAGGCACTGCTGAAAGAATACAAAATGAACGGCCTCGTCGTGGAGGATCCGGATGTGATCCGCACGATGGATAAAGAGATTGACGGCTACTCGGACATCATTCCGGTCCGGCTGAGCGCAAAGACAGGTGAAATTATTTCAAGCCAGTCGAAAACGGCCAGTCCTGAAGATATCCAGCTGATCCGGCAGTTTACACGGCACAAGCACCGGCAGGCAGGGAACGGCATTCTCGAAGGTGATACGCGCATCGATCCATACAGGATGAAAGACGCGACGCCTTGCCAATTCTGCTCGTACCGGCCCGTGTGCCAGTTCGATCCGGCCGACCCGGACCAGAACTACCGGAGGCTGCCATCCCATTCACCGGATGAATCCATCGGCCTGATGAGAAAGGAGCTGGAAGAAGATGATACCGAATAAGCCATCCGATGCGACGTGGACGGATGAACAGTGGCGGGCGATCTGGGCCAGGGGACGGGACATGCTTGTATCGGCTGCAGCCGGTTCCGGCAAGACGGCCGTACTGATTACCCGGATGATCGAACGGGTCTTGGATCCGGAAAATCCGCTGGACGTCGATGAACTCCTCGTCGTGACGTTCACCAATGCCTCAGCGGCGGAAATGCGTCACCGGATGGCGGCCGCGCTGGAAAAAGCGCTCGCTGAACAGCCGGATTCCGCCCATTTGAGGAAACAGCTCCGATTGATCAACAAGGCGCAGATTTCGACCCTTCATTCATTCTGCATGCAGGTCGTCCGGCAATATGCCTACCTGCTCGATATCGATCCGGGCTTCCGCATCGCGAATGATATGGAAACCGCCCTGCTCCGTGACGATGTGATGGCGGCGGTCCTGGAACGCGCATTCGACAGTGAAGATTCGGAAGCGGTATACCGGCTGGCGGACAGCTTTACATCGGACAGAAGCGATGCGGACATGGAAAAGCTGATCGACCGGCTGTTCAGCAGTTCCCGCGCACACCCGGATCCTGATCTGTGGCTGGATAGTGTGCCGGCCCTGTATGAGGTGCCGGATGGATTCACTGTGGATGACCTGCCGTTTGCCGGCGATTTGAAACAGTCCATCCGCCATGCGCTGGAAGAAGCGATGCAGGTGGCGGAAGAAGGTCTCCGGATCACCGGTCTGCCGGATGGCCCGGAATCATTCGCGGAGACGCTCCGTACGGATCTGTTTATGATCCGGGGCGCACTGGACGCTCTCGGGCAGTCGTGGGAAAGCCTTTACCAGTATTTCAGCGGCTTCGGCTGGCAGCGGGCAGCCGCTATCCGGAAAGGATCCTGCAGTCCGGAACTGGGGGATGCAGTCAAAAAGAAGCGGAAGCAGATGCAGAAGATCGTCGCCGATATCAAGGATACGTACTTTATTCGCCCGCCGGACCGGCTCATCCGGGAAATGCGGGAAATGGCTCCGATGATGCGGACGCTGGTCAGGCTGACGAAGGAATTCGGCGAACAGTACCGCCGGCTGAAGACCGAGCGGGCCATCGTCGATTTCGCGGATCTCGAGCATTATGCCCTCCAGATCCTGCAGGAAGACGGACGCCCGTCCGCTGTAGCGGAAGATTACCGGAAGGCGTTCAAGGAAGTGCTCGTCGATGAATATCAGGATATCAACCTGCTTCAGGAAGCGATCCTCCAGCTCGTGAAGTCGGGCGGGGAGTCGGACGGGAACTTGTTCATGGTCGGGGATGTCAAACAGTCGATTTATAGATTCCGGCTTGCGGAGCCGATGCTGTTTTTGCAGAAGTATGCCCGTTTTCATCGCGAGCCTGAAGAAGAAGGCCTGAAGATCGACCTGAATTCGAATTTCCGGAGCCGGAAAGAAATACTTGACGGAACGAATTTCCTCTTTTCGCAGATAATGGGGGAACGCGTCGGTGAAATCGATTACGACGAAGCGGCAGCCCTTTATCATCAGGCACCGTACAGCGGAGACGGTCCGCCGGTCGATGTGACGCTCATCCACGATCCCGCCGATGGGCAAGAGGGGGAAGAATTGGAGGAAGAGCTTGAAAAATCGCAATGGGAAGCCCGCCACATCACCCGGAAAATCAGTGAACTGATGGAATCGGGAACGACCGTCCAGGATCCGTGGACCGGTGAGGACCGTCCGCTCGAATACCGGGATATCGTCGTGCTGATGCGTTCGATGTCTTGGGCGGGTGAACTGGCGGATGAATTCAAGCTGGCCGGCATTCCGCTCTACGCGGAAGTGAATGGCGGCTATTTCGAAGCGCTTGAAGTGATGATCATGCTCAATACACTGCGTGTCATCGATAACCCTTACCAGGATGTGCCGCTCGCGGCCGTGCTCCGGTCGCCGTTCATCGGCATGAAGGAGAACGAACTCGCCCAGATCCGGCTTGCGCTGCCTGATGGGACGTATTACGATGCACTGAAGGAATTCATGCGCGGCGGCACAGGCATCCGGCCGGAGACCGCCGAGAAGCTCCGCCGCTTTTCAGTGCAGCTGGAGGACTGGCGGAATCTTGCGCGGCGCGGCTCGCTGGCGGATCTGATCTGGCAGGTCTACATGGATACGAATTACTTGGAAATGGCGGGAGCCATGTCGAACGGCAGGCAGCGCCAGGCAAACTTGCGGGCGCTGCACGACCGTGCGCTGGAATACGAGAAAACATCCTTCCGGGGGCTGTTCCGGTTCCTGCGATTCATCGACCGGATGGATACCCGCGGGGATGACCTCGGCACTGCCCGGTCGCTTGCCGAACAGGAGAATGTCGTCCGTCTCATGACGGTCCATAAATCGAAAGGGCTGGAGTTTCCGGTCGTATTCCTGGCCGGCATGGGGAAAAAATTCAACGAGCAGGACTTCGCGAAATCGTACCTGTTCGACCGGGAGTACGGGCTGGCGGTCAAAGCCATCAATCCCGATACGAGGCTCGCGTATACGTCGCTTCCGTTCCTGGCCGTAAAGGAAAAACAGCAGCTGCAGATGCGGGCGGAAGAAATGCGGGTTCTGTATGTGGCGATGACCCGCGCGAAAGAACGGCTGTATTTGACGGCTGCGACCGGCGAACTGGAAAAACAGACGGAATCATGGAACCATCTTTCACAGGATATGCGGCTGCCTGACTTTGTCCGGTCACGGGCAAAAGGATACTTGGATTGGATCGGGCCGGCGCTCATGCGACATCCCGATACAGCAGGAATCCTGCAGCCGGACGGCCAGGCGCTGGAACATCCGTCCAAGTTCAGGCTTACCATAGCGGATGCGGCCGGCCTGCAGCCGGTCAGTATCTTCACAGAACAGGAAGAGCCGCGGGAGAAGGAGCCGGAAGACATCAAGGAAGAAATCCGCCGGAAATTCGGTTACCGCTATGCCTATCAGCATGCTGTGGAGAAACGATCCAAGCAGTCCGTGACGGAACTGAAACGGCTTCAGGCGCTGGAGCGGCTGGAGGAACCGGAAATATTCATGGATCCCGCCGTCCCGATGCGGCCGCTCCTTTACCACCGGCCGGACTTCATGCAGCAGGAACAGCTGTCATCCGCTGACATCGGCACGGCTTACCACGCCGTCATGCAGCATTTGCCGCTCGACAGGCCGCTGGACGCCGATGAAGTCACCGCGTTCATCCGGGAGCTGGTCGGCCGCGAACTGCTCACGCCGGATGAAGGCGACGCGGTGAAGGCGGAAGCTGTCGCCCGGTTTTTCGATAGCCCGATCGGCAAGCGGATGCTGGCGGCGGAATCGGTCAGCCGGGAAGTGCCGTTCACATATGGCCGTGAAGATGCGGACGGGGACCGGCAGATCATTCAGGGAATCGTCGATTGCCTGATCGAAGAACCGGATGGCTGGATTTTGCTTGATTACAAGACGGACCGGATCCGGGGAATCGGGAACGTGGAACAGGAAATGGCGCAGCGGTACGGAGTGCAGCTTTCCGCTTATGAAGAAGCGGTGAGCCGCATCCTGCACATCCCGATCAAGGAGCGGATCCTGTACTTGTTCAACGGAGACCGGGAAGTCCATTTGTAAGGAGGGGTCTGATGAGAATGCAGCCGGTTGCGCCGGATGAGCGCATCGAGGCGATCGATATGATGAGAGGGGTGGCGCTGCTCGGCATTCTGCTGATCAATATGCTGGCGTTCCATCTGCCGTTTTCGTATATCGATCCCTACACTTATTTCCAGGCGCCGGCCGACCAGTCGGCGTTCATGTATCTCGACATATTCGTACAGACGAGTTTTTATCCGCTCTTCTCCATGCTGTTCGGTTACGGGCTCATGATGCAGTTCATGAGGGCGGAAAAGCGGCAGCAGCCGTTCATTCCGCTGGCGGTCCGCCGCCTCGTTGCGCTGCTCGCCATCGGCCTGGTCCATGCGTTCCTGATCTGGTACGGGGATATCCTGATTACCTATGCGCTGCTCGGCTTCCTGCTCATCTTTATGCTGCGCCTGCCGTCCGCCGCTTTATTGGTGATCGGATTCCTCATTTATTCCATCCCGCACGCGCTGTTCTTAACGACTTCTTACTTGGCGGCGCAGACCGGCGCACCGTTCTATACCGGGATCGAAGAGGTGATCAGTTCGCTCGAAGCTTATGCGCAAGGCTCGTACCTGGATATTTTCCAGCAGCGTTTCGCTGACTGGTCCCACACGAATAACTTGGGTAACGCGTTCTTTTTCACCGTGACGATCCTGCCTTACATGATGGCGGGGGCGGCAGCCGCGAAATGGCGGATGATCGAACAGGCCAGGCGGCTTTGGAAAGTATGGGCGGCACTTCTCGCAATGGGGATAGGAGGGCTCGTGCTGAAGGCGCTGCCGTTCATCTGGCAGGCGGATTACTTCACGGTTTATCTGCAGGACTTCATCGGCGGGCCGCTTGTCGCCATCGGCTACGCCGCCGCGGTGGCGCTTGCTGCGCAGCAGCGGTTCCTCGCGAAACTGATGCAGCCGCTCGCGAAAACAGGGCGCATGTCGCTGACGACATACATTGCGGAATCCGTCATCGCGACCGCTATTTTCTATAACTACGGCTTCGGGCTCTATGGACAGATCGATGTCATGACCGGCACGTGGATCGCGCTCGGCATCTATGCGCTGCTCATGATCTTTGCGGAGCTGTGGCTGATGAAATTCAGGCAGGGCCCGCTCGAAATCCTCTGGCGGAAAGCGACTTATGGAATAAAAAAAAGCACCCCATCCGGTCCTTGAACGTGTATAATGAATAGCAATCACATCAGAAGGAGTGTTTATTGGATGAAGCTGTTATCATTCCGCTACCAAGGAGAAATCCGTTTTGGTCCGAAAGTGAAAAAGGAAGAAGCAGTATGGGATGTCGTGAAAATCCAAAAGGAACTGTCGCCGCTGAAGTCATTTCCGGAGCAGCTGCTGGACGCCATCTCACTCGGGATGGAATTTGTCGAGCAGATCCGTAAGTTGACAGAAGCCGCCAAACAGTCTGACAATCCCGGCCAATTCAAACACTCATTCTCAGAAATCGAATGGCTGGCGCCGATTCCGCGCCCGCCTAAAAACATCATTTGCATCGGAAAAAACTACGAAGACCATGCAAAAGAGATGGGGGCTGATTCAGCTCCTGACGCTGTCGTCGTCTTCACGAAATCACCGACCGCCCTGGCCGCAGATGACGAGACCGTTCCGGTCCACCGAGACCTGACCGATTCCTACGATTATGAAGGGGAACTGGCGGTGGTCATCGGCAAGGCCGGCAGGGCGATTCCGAAGCAGCTGGCGTACGATTACGTATTCGGCTACACGATCGCGAACGATCTTACTGCCCGGGACCTCCAGGCGAAGCACCAGCAGTTCTTCCTGGGGAAAAGCCTTCCCGGTTCCTGCCCGATGGGGCCTTACCTTGTCACGAAAGATGAAATCGCCCCGACACAGCAGCTGTCGATCGTGACGAAAGTGAATGACGAAGTGCGCCAGAATGGATCGACCGGAAACATGATCCGTGCTGTCGATGAGCTGATTTCGGAAGTATCGAAGTATGTCGCGCTCGAGCCGGGTGATATTTTATTGACCGGCACTCCCGCAGGTGTCGGAAAAGGGTTCAATCCGCCGAAATTCCTGAAGGCGGGCGATACCGTGAAAGTGTCTGTGGAAGGCATTGGCACATTAGTGACACATTTCGAATAAGCCCCTTTTTGCCGATATGTTATACTGGTACGGAATGAATTGGCTAATGGGGTGAGATTTTGGATTTGTTTACTGATTCAACGCACTTGCACATCACGACTTGGGTGATCGGACTGATCCTGTTCTTCGCGGCTGCCGCAATGGCTGCGGACTCGAAAGGACGCAAAATCACACAGATGATTCTGCGGCTGTTTTATGTCCTGATCCTCATCACAGGCGGCGTGCTGTTCTTCGCTTACTCGTCCGCCGATGCAATGGAGTACGGGCTGAAGTTCCTGTTCGGTCTCCTGACAATCGGGATGATGGAAATGGTGCTGATCCGCGGGAAGAAAGGGAAATCGACCGGCCTGGTCTGGCTGCTGTTCGCGATCTTCCTGTTCGTCACACTGTTCTTCGGGTTCAGACTGCCGATCGGCATCAATTTTCTTGCATAAAAAAACAGGCGCCCCGCGCCTGTTTTTTTGCTGGTTCCGTTTCCTATCTGTGCCGTCTGTTCACGGAAAGTTCATGGAGTGTACTCAGGAGCCCGCGATGTGTTTGCTAAAATGAAAAATGACGGTGAAGAATACCGCCATCTGAAAGGGGAGTCAGACATGGTCAGAAAATGGATGGCCGGCGTCATTGCCGGGCTGGTGCTTCTGACCGCTATCCCGCCGGTCATGGCGGAAGAAGAGCGGACACTGAATGACGAAACGATATATGATACATTGACTGACCGTTTTTTCAATAAAACTATCGAGAACGACTTCGATGTCGATACCCAGCTTGAGACCGCTTTCCATGGCGGCGACTTCAACGGCTTGATTGAAGAGCTGGATCACGTGGAAAAAATGGGGTTCACGATGCTGTCGATCGGTCCGGTGTTCTCGACTGAGACGTATGACGGCCGCACAGTCATCGACTACAGGAAGCTTGAACGGCATTTCGGCACGGAAGCGGAGTTGAAGACGCTGATCAGTGAAGCGCACGAACGGGGAATCCGGCTGATGGTCGACGTGCCGACACAATCCCTCAGCAGTGAACATGAATGGGTTACCGAACATCCGGAGTGGGTGACGGAGAACAGCGACGGCACATTCGCACTCGATACGGCCAACCCGGAAGTGCAGGAAGCGCTCACTGAAGTGTTTGCGGATTTTGTCCAGAAATTCCCGGTCGACGGTCTGCGCCTTCAGGACACGGATGTCCTCGATTCCGGGTTCATCCGGAATTTTGCCGAAGCGCTTGAGAACATCCGGCCGCTGTACTTGATCGGCGACAGCGAAATGGAACCGGTGGAAGGGCTGGATGCGGCCGTCCTGCCCGGCGCGGAAGCCATACTCCGGGATGCTTACCGGACGACCGATACAGACACCGCGGCACTGGCCGAACTGATGCAGGAAAGTGCCGGACACCTGATCCGCATCGATTCGCTCGACAGTTCCCGGTTCACGCTGGATTCGGCAGAAGAGAACATGTTCCCGCCGACCCGCTGGAAACTTGTGATGGCCCAGCTTTTGACCATGCCGGGCATCCCGGTGATCCAGTACGGATCCGAGATTGCCGTGAACGGAGCCGGACCGCCGGAATCCCATCCGCTCCTGAATTTGCGGGTGGATGAAGAGCTGATCAATAAAATCAGGGACTGGTCGTCGCTCCGCAACGATTCGGAAGCGCTCCGGACCGGCGAGTTGGAAGTGCTGGCGGCCGATGATGGCTGGCTGGTGTACAAGAGGTATAACGATGAAGAATCATGGATCATCGCCATCAACAACACATCCGAAACGCAGCATCTGGCCATTCCGGCTGAAGCGATCGGAGAAGGGATGGAGATGCGCGGACTGTTCGAGAACGATGTGGTCCGCCAGGGGGATGACGGGGTATACCGCATCACGCTGAACCGTGAACTTGCGGAAGCTTATCACGTGACGGAAGAACGCGGACTGAATGCCGGCTACTTTATTGCGCTGGCGCTTGTGTTCGTCCTGTTCGCCGGATTCCTATGGCTCGTCTGGCGGAAAGGCCGGCAGCAGAAGCCGGCTGAAAAATGAAAAGGCCGCCCGGAAAATCAGTTTCCCTGATTTTCCGGGCGGCTTTCAATTTGCCTTGTTATTCAAGTTTATTCAGGAAAAACAGTGCCAAAGTTCCCGGACCGGCATGCGCACCGACAGCGGAGCCGATGAGGTGGATTTCGATGTCGAGGGGATGGAACCTCTCTTCGATGAGCTGCTTCATCTCGAGCGCGAACGGCTCATCATCGCCGTGACTGAGCGCGATGCGCTGCTCGCCCAGCCTGTCTCCGCGTTCTTCCATCACATCAAGCATGCGTTTCAGCACTTTTTTGCGGCCCCGGAGTTTTTCCAGCGGCACGAGCTTTCCGTCTTCCACGTGCAGGAGCGGCTTGATGTTCAGCAGGCCGCCCACGAATGCGCTCGTTTTGGACACCCTTCCGCCGCGTGCCATGTAGTCGAGGTCTTCCACGGTGAACAAGTGCTCCATATGTTCCGCCATGAAACGGACACGGGCAATGATTTCTTCGGCCGGCTTTCCTTCCTGCTGCATCCGGGCCGCTTCTTCCACAATCAGCCCATAACCGAGGGAAGCACATTTTGTGTCGATGATCGTCAGCTTCAGGCCGGGATGCTCTTCGCGGACTTGCTCCGCGACCATGACGGCGGTGCTGTACGTCCCCGACAGCTCGGAAGAAAACGCGATGTAGAGGCCTTCTTCATCCGCTGCCGCCAATTCTTCGAAGGCGGCCATCATTTCTTCAGGCGAGGCCTGCGATGTCTTCGGATGATGGCCGTTGCGGATCTCTTCGTACACCTGCTTGGAATCGATGGTCAGGACATCTTTATATTCCTGGTCTCCGATATGTACCCGGAGCGGGAACAGCCCGACACCGTTTGTTTCAAAAAACGGCTTTGATAAATCACATGCACTGTCTGCGAATAGTTTCATCATGACCCCTCCGGCTCTCTTATAGTTTCAGGCGTTCTTTCAGCACAGCAGCGATTCCGTCTTCATTATTGGAAAGTGTGACTTCATCCGCAAGCGACTTCAATGGACCGATGGCATTGCCCATCGCGACTCCGGTCCCGGCATACTCGATCATTTCCAGGTCGTTGTCTTCATCACCGAACGCAATGATGCGGCTGCGGGGGATATCGAGTGATTTGGCGACGCGGTCGATGCCGACCGCCTTATTCATCCCGCTCCGGACAATTTCGATGACATGCCATGGCGCTCCCCAGCGGCGGTGATCGATCGCTTCGGCGTGCACAGCATCGAGGTGTTCGTGGATGAGCGGCACTTTTTCCACAGGCGCGTGGATCAGCATGGACGTCGGATCCGCTTTCAAGTATTCCCGCAAATCACCTGTTGTGATGGCCGGATCACCGAACTTGAAAATGTTCAGCAGCTGCTCGTCGTGGTAGTGGACATACACATCGTCCATGACTTCCGCCACCACGTTATGAAAATCGAAATCGTGGAGCGACTCGACGACTTCATGCACGACATCCAGGCTGATCGGCGAATGATGGACACCCCAACGGCGGTCGGTCGGATGGTGCACAAAGGCGCCATTGAAGTTGACGATCGGCGTCCTCAAGCTGAGTTCTCCGTAATAAAGGCTGCTTGCCCGGTACGGCCGTCCGGTCGCGATCATCACTTCATGTCCGGCTTCCATCGCGTCTGCCAGTGTCTGTTTCGTCTTTTCTGAAATGACTTTTTCGTCTGTCAACAGTGTTCCGTCCAAATCGAGGACTATCAAATGCTGTTCCATGTCGGAAATCCCCTTTCTCTCTACTTTCCAGTTTAGCGATAATAGGGGCATTCCGTCAAAAACTACCGGTGCGGGATGCACTTTTCATCCAATGCCGTTAAAATGGAAGAAAGGAGTGGGCAATTTGATGAAGATACAGAAACAGCAGTGGGGGAAATTGCCGCTGATCATGACCGGCCCGGAAGAGCGGTTCAGCGAACCTCTTCCGACCGTCATTTTTCTGCACGGCTTTACTAGCGCGAAAGAGCACAACCTGCACTACGCCTATCAATTGGCGGATAAAGGGATCCGCACCATCCTGCCGGATGCGCTCCTGCACGGTGACCGGACAGAACCGATCGATGAAGTGCAGCAGAGCCTCCGGTTCTGGGAAATCATCCTGACGTCGATTGATGAATTGGCGGAGATCAAACAGCACTTGACCGACAAAAGGCTGACCGACGGGAAAATCGGTGTGGCGGGAACGTCGATGGGCGGCATCACAGCCTTGGGGGCGCTTGCGGTTTATCCATGGATCAGCGCGGCGTCGATCATGATGGGTTCAGCCGGTTACGTGGAATTCGCGGAAGCCCAGATGGAGCAGTTCGAGTCGCGCGGCTTCAAGCTGCCGCTCACTCCAGATGAACGGGCTGCGATGCTGAAATCGCTCGAGCAGTTCGATTTGACGAAAGACCGGCAGAAGCTGGCTGGCCGTCCGGTCTTTTTCTGGCATGGTGAGCAGGATGCGACCGTCCCATTCGAACCGACGTCCGCATTCATCGAGCAGCTCATGGAGGATTATGCCGACTATCCCGAACGGATCCGGTTCATCCGCGACCGCCAGGCGGGACATGCGGTTTCCCGTGCCGGCATGCTCGCAGCAGCGGACTGGCTCGGCAGGCATCTCATAAAGCAGGGAACTCACCAGAATCCGTAGGGGAGCTCTCTGATTTTATTTCATAGAGGAATTTGATAAACTGGTTATATACGAAAAGGGAGGGATCTCGAATGGATCAGGAAATGCGCGACAGCATGATGGGTGCTCTTGAACAAGTGATCGACCCCGAGCTTGGCATCGATATCGTCAATCTCGGTCTTGTATATGACGTGGAGCTGGATGAAGAAGGAAAAGCGACCGTCACGATGACGCTGACATCTCTCGGCTGTCCGATGGGACCGATGATCGTCGATATGGTCAAGACATCGCTGAAAGAATTGCCGGAAGTGGAAGATGTGCAGGTTGATATCGTCTGGCAGCCGGCATGGTCGAAAGATAAGATGTCCCGCTATGCGAAGATGGCGCTCGGCGTCCGATAATAGAATCTCAAGCCCGGAAATGGAGGGATCCCCTCTGTTTCCGGTCTTTTTTTGTGGAGAAAAATGCCCCGGCCGCTGCGTCCCGGAGAGCTGTTCCTGTTTGCAAAAGAAAGAAAGAGTGCTTATAATAAAAGTCAAATAAGGTCAAACTTGCAGATGGAGGGACCTCTCATGATGAATATCAATGAAGAACAGAAATCACCGCTTGAACAGTACGGACGGAATCTGATCGAGCAGGCGAAGTCCGGAAAGATGGATCCGGTCATCGGCCGGGATCAGGAAATCCGCAATGTCATCCGGATCCTGTCCCGCAAAACGAAAAACAATCCGGTGCTGATCGGGGAGCCCGGAGTCGGCAAGACGGCGATCGTGGAAGGGCTCGCCCAGCGGATTGTGAAGAACGATGTGCCGGAAGGACTGAAGGACCATATCCTGTACGAATTGGATATGAGCGCATTGATTGCCGGAGCGAAGTACCGCGGCGAATTCGAAGAGCGGCTCAAAGGCGTCCTGAAGGAAGTGAAAGACTCCGCCGGACAGATCATCCTGTTCATCGATGAAATCCATACGATTGTCGGCGCGGGCAAGACGGAAGGTGCGATGGATGCAGGGAACATGCTGAAGCCGATGCTGGCGCGCGGTGAGCTCCACTGCATCGGGGCCACGACGCTTGACGAGTACCGGATGAATATCGAGAAAGATCCTGCGCTTGAACGCCGTTTCCAGCAAGTGATGGTCCGGGAGCCTTCTGTGGAAGATTCGGTCTCCATCCTCCGCGGACTGAAGGAACGGTTCGAATTGCATCATGGTGTGCGGATCCATGACCGGGCCATCATCGCGGCAGCCTCTTTATCAGACCGGTACATCACAGAGCGGTTTTTGCCCGATAAAGCGATCGACCTGGTGGATGAAGCATGCGCGCTGATCCGGACGGAAATCGACTCGATGCCGCAGGAACTGGATGAAGCGACCCGACGGCTTATGCAATTGGAAATCGAGGAACAGGCACTGATCAAAGAGAAAGATGCAGCGAGCCAGAAGCGGCTCACCCAGCTCCAGGAAGAGATCCGTTCGCTCCGTGGGACGGCAGATACGATGAAAGCGCAGTGGCAGGAAGAGAAAAGCGCGCTGAAGACGATCCAGGACAAGCGGGAAAATCTGGACACAGCCCGCCGTCAACTGGAGGACGCGGAAAGCAAGTACGATTTGAACCGGGCTGCGGAACTGCGCCACGGGAAGATTCCGCAGCTGGAAAAAGAGCTGCAGCAGCTGGAGACGGCCCTTCAGCAAGAAGGCGGACAGCGGCTGCTTCGGGAAGAAGTGACTGAAGAAGAAATTGCCCATATCGTGGCCCGCTGGACCGGCATTCCGGTGACAAAACTCGTGGAAGGGGAGCGGGAAAAGCTGCTGCGCCTGAACGATACGCTGAAAGAGCGCGTCATCGGTCAGGACAATGCGGTCCAGCTGGTGACGGAGGCAGTGTGGCGTGCGCGCGCCGGCATCAAGGATCCGAATAAGCCGATCGGTTCGTTCATTTTCCTTGGTCCGACCGGCGTCGGCAAAACGGAACTGGCGAAAGCACTTGCTGCTAATCTATTCGATTCCGAAGACCATTTCATCCGGATCGACATGTCGGAGTACATGGAAAAACACAGCGTTTCACGGCTCGTCGGCGCGCCTCCCGGCTACATCGGATTTGAGGAAGGCGGTCAGCTGACAGAAGCGGTGCGCCGCAACCCGTATTCGGTCGTGCTTCTCGATGAGATCGAAAAAGCCCATCCGGACGTCGCGAACATCCTCCTGCAGATTTTGGATGACGGCCGGATCACGGACAGTCAGGGCAGGCTCGTGAATTTCTCGAACACAGTCGTCATCATGACTTCCAATATCGGATCTTCGTTTATTTCAGAAGCCGGCAGTCATGAGGCCGAAGATGTCGTCATGGTGGAACTGCGGAAGCATTTCCGGCCGGAACTGCTGAACCGGATCGATGACATCATCATTTTCCATGCCCTCGGCAATGCACATTTCTATGGCATCGCCAAAAAAATGACGGGAGAGCTGATCAGCCGCGTCAGTCAGCAGGGAATCCGCCTGACGGTCGACGATTCCGTCATCCGGCATATTGTTGAAGCAGGGACGGATCCGGTATTCGGCGCGAGACCGCTCAAGCGGTTCATCCAGCGGGAAATTGAAACGCTGGTCGCTCGTGAACTGATCAAAGGCGGCATTTCAGAAGGCAGTGAACTGATGTTGACAATGAAAGACGGCCGTCTCCATGCAGAACAGAAATGACAAAACCCCGGAAGCGGTGAGCTTCCGGGGTTTTAACATCTTAATGATGCTTTTCGGGTTTCAGATCACCCGGCATGATGGCGTCCAGCGCGAAAATCAGCAGGGAGACGCCAACCGATATGATCAGACCGAGCACCAGATTCATATCTGTTCCTTGAATTGCGCTAACAACGTAATTCACCATCGAGATCAGCAATGCTGACCAGATGAAAGTCATCAGGTAGGCCATTCGGAATTCACCTCTGCATTAATAGACTAACTGTAGTTTAGCATAACAGGAAACCGCCTATAAGGAAAGTTCAGTCATTCCGGCTGGAATGTGGCGAAAGTATGTCAGACAGTTGAAATCGGCCGGTCAGTGGAGTAGAATTGGTACCAGGTAATAGTAATTGATGTTAACGAAAAGAGGTCATTCTTATGAATGCAGGAATCATCGGAATCGGCAGATACTTGCCTGAACAAATTGTGACCAACCATGAACTCGAGCAGCGGATGGATACGACGGACGAGTGGATCCGCACAAGAACCGGAATCGAAGAACGGCGGATTGCGTCTGATGAAGTCGATACTTCCCGCATGGCCATCGAAGCGGCAAAAACGGCGATTGCGGGCGCAGGAGTGGATCCTGCGGAAATCGGTATGATTCTCGTCGCGACGGTCACGCCGGACAAAGGCTTTCCTTCAGTCGCCAGCATGATCCAGCAGGAAGTTGGCGCGGTGAACGCGGCAGCTATGGATCTGTCTGCCGCCTGTGCCGGTTTCATGTACGGGCTCGCGACCGCCAAGCAATTCATCGAAGGCGGCGTCTATTCCCACATTCTCGTGGTAGGCGTTGAGAAACTGTCCAAAATTACGGACTGGGAAGACCGGAACACGGCTGTGCTGTTCGGTGACGGTGCCGGCGCTGCGGTGGTCAGTGAAGTGTCGGAAGGGCGCGGCATCCTGTCGATTGAGCTGGGGACAGACGGGCGCGGCGGGAAGTACCTGTTCCAGGACGGGCCTTACATTGCCATGAACGGCCGCGAAGTGTTCAAGTTCGCTGTCCGCCAGATGGGGGAATCAGCTGAAAATGTCTTAAAAAAAGCCGGGCTGACAAAAGAGGACATCGACCTGCTGGTTCCTCACCAGGCGAATATCCGCATCATGGAATCTTCCCGGAACCGGCTCGAACTGCCGGAACATAAAATGTCCAAAACAGTCCATAAATACGGGAATACATCTTCTGCATCCATTCCGATTTCGCTTGTTGAGGAATTGGAAAAGGGAAAAATCCGCGATGATGATTTGATTGTCATGGTCGGTTTCGGAGGCGGGCTCACATGGGGGGCCATCGCCATGAGATGGGGTAAATAATCGGTATGCGAAAGGACGGAAACGAAATGACGAATCGTCGTGTAGTGATAACAGGGATCGGTGCGGTATCGCCGGTCGGGAATTCCGCCGAAGAATCGTGGGAATCGGTGAAGGCAGGGAAATCGGGGATCGGCCCGCTCAGTCGGCTGGATCCGGCTGAATTCCCTGCGAAAGTGTCAGCGGAAGTAAAGGATTTCAATATCGAAGATTACATTGAACGGAAAGAAGCCCGGAAAATGGACCGCTTCACGCATTACGCACTTGCGGCTTCCATTATGGCAATGAAAGATGCTTCTCTCGAGCTCGATGAGGAGACCGCGCTCCGCACGGGTGTGTGGATCGGTTCCGGAATCGGCGGGATGGAAACGATCGAGAAGCAGCATGACATTTTGAACGAACGCGGGTACCGGCGGACAAGCCCGTTCTTCGTGCCGATGATCATCCCGGACATGGCATCCGGACAGGTATCCATCTATTTCGGTGCGAAAGGGATCAATTCCTGTACCGTGACAGCCTGCGCTTCAGGTACCAATTCCATTGGCGACGCTTTTAAAGTGATCCAGCGGGGCGATGCCGATGTCATGATCACAGGGGGAGCGGAAGCGCCGATCACCCGCCTGGCTGTCGCCGGTTTCAGTTCGAATACGGCGCTGACAACCAATGCCGACCCTGACAGCGCTTCCCGGCCGTTCGATAAGAACCGGGACGGATTCGTCATCGCTGAAGGGGCAGGCATCCTGATCCTGGAAGAGTATGACCATGCGAAAGCGCGTGGGGCAAAAATATACGGCGAAATCATCGGCTACGGTTCAACCGGCGATGCTCACCATATCACAGCACCTGCGCCGGGCGGAGAAGGAGCAGCCCGTGCCATGGCCCAGGCGATCGAGGATGCGGGCATCGGACCGGAACAGATCGGCTACATCAATGCCCACGGGACGAGTACAGCTTATAACGATCTTTATGAGACGATGGCGGTCAAGGAAGTGTTCGGCGAACATGCGTACCGGCTCGGTATGAGTTCGACGAAGTCAATGACAGGCCATTTGCTCGGAGCAGCCGGCGGCATCGAAGCTGTGTTCTCTGTACTGGCTCTTAAAGAAGGGATCATGCCGCCGACGATCAACTTGGCTGAACCCGATCCGGAATGCGATTTGGATTACGTCGCCAACAGCGCGCGTGAGAAGGAACTTGATTTCGTGATGAGCAATTCGCTCGGATTCGGTGGCCATAACGCGTCACTTGTGTTCAAAAAAGCGGAAGCATAAAATACAGAAAAACAGCCCGTGCCGTTCATCCGGCACGGGCTGTCCTGTTTTATTTTCGTTTCCGGCCGAGTCCCATGCCGTTCTCCATTTTACGGAGTGTCTTATTCGCAATCCGCGCGGCTTTCTCAGCTCCTTCATCCAGGATCCGGTCCAGTTCATCGGACTCGACAAGTTCATGGTACCGTTCCTGGATAGGGGCGAGGTGGTCGGTCACCGCTTTGGCGACAGAGGCCTTGAAATCCCCGTAACTCGCCCCTTCGTATTTCGTTTCCAGTTCTTTGACCGGCTGGCCGGTAAGTGCCGCTTCGATGGTAAGAAGATTTGAAATCCCCGGTTTTTCTTCCTTATCGAATCGGACGTCAGTTCCGGAATCGGTCACCGCGCTCTTGATTTTTTTCTCGATCGTCTTCAAGTCATCGAGCAGGGTGATGGTCGATTTTTTATTCGGATCGGACTTGCTCATCTTCTTCAGGGGATCCTGAAGGGCCATGATCCGCGCGCCGTTTTCGGGCAGCCGGATCTCCGGTACGGTCAGGATATCATTGAACCGGCTGTTGAACCGTTCGGCCAAGTCGCGTGTCAGTTCAAGATGCTGCTTCTGATCGTCTCCGACCGGTACGATATCCGTCTGGTAAAGCAGGATATCCGCCGCCATGAGCGGCGGGTAGGTGAGGAGTCCGGCCGATACGCCCTGGCTGCCGGCGGATTTGTCCTTGTATTGGGTCATCCGTTCAAGTTCCCCGATATGCGCGATGCACGTCATCATCCAGCCCGCCTGCGCGTGTGCGGGCACTTCCGACTGGACGAACAGGATCGATTTTTCCGGATCGATTCCGACTGCCAGATAAAGCGCTGCGAGGGATTTGATGTTCTTCCGCAATGCCAGGCGGTCCTGCGGCATCGTGATCGCATGCTGGTCCACGATGCAGAAGACGCAATCATAGTCGTGCTGAAGTTCTGTAAACTGTTTGAAAGCCCCGATGTAGTTGCCGAGTGTGACAGTACCTGTCGGCTGGACTCCTGAAAAAATCCGTTTCATTCCCTTTTCCTCCCAACTAAATAAAGCACATCATCCATCCCGTATGGAAAGGGACGAATGATGTGCTGGTTCCGCGGTACCACCCTGATTGCCGTTGCCGGCCGCTCTGTTCCTTAACGCGGAAGTGACGGGACCGGCTACATGGCGTTCACCGGCCCAGCTCCGAAGTCCATTCGGCGGAGTGCTGCGCCTGTTTCCACCTGCCACAGGCTCTCTGCTGGAAGCTGCTCCGCGTACTACTCTTCATCGTTGCTGATGGTCCTTACTGATACAGAAAATTATATAGCATCGGCGGCATCCTGTGAAGCCCTTACTGATAGTAGGAAAACAGCGCGACGCCCATGAGAAGGATGGTAAAGGATCCGATGGACAGGACCGGGATGAACGGAATGGAAAGAAGCTCGGATGGTGCCCGCATCTCATCACGATCAAAAGTGGAGCGGACATGGAAAGCTTTCCGTATGCTGATGGTGAAGATATCGAAGAATCCGCTCTGGACCACGTAGATCGTGGCGCCGATAAATGTGAGGATCCCGCCGAATATGAAAGAAGTGTTAATATAGGACAGCAGGGAGAACGGCTCATCCCGAAGGGCGATCGTGACGAAAATGAGGATTTGGACAATGGCGGCGCCAATTGCTATTTTCTTCAAATGATGCACCTCTTTTTCATCTTATTGTAGAAGATAACGGAGTGAAAATCAAAGCAAATCCTGTTTGTATTTACTCATCACACGGGATTTTACGTAACAATTAAGTGACTTTTATGACAAAAATGTGAACTATAAATTATTTTGATTTAAATTTTTTTCCTGAAAAGACTGTACATCGAAAACAGAATATGTATAATTAACCTTGTACCAATTTTTCAGAAAATTTAAGGGGGTCAACTAAGTGAAAAGCAGCAAGATTTTTTGGCTTCTCGGTCTGGTTCTTGTTCTTGGCATGTTCCTCGCCGCCTGTGGCGACGATGCGGCAGCGCCTGAAGAAGATGTAGAAGAGACAGATGTCGAAGAGCCAGTCGATGAAGAAGAGCCGGCAGAAGAAGCGCCTGAAGAAGAGGCGACTGAATTCGTTCCTGCTGAAGAAGTGCCTGAGCTCGACGAGCCGCAGGTGCTCAACCTGATGGAAGGCGCGGAAATCCCGTCGCTCGATACATCACTTTCTACAGACGCAGTATCTTTCAATATCCTTGGTAACGTAAACGAAGGCCTCTACCGCCTGAGCCCGGACAATGTGCCGGTACCGGCAGTTGCGGCTGAACCTGCAACAATCAGCGAAGACGGACTGACTTACACGTTCAAGCTCCGTGACGATGCAGTGTGGTCAGATGGTACACCTGTCACAGCGCAAGACTTCGTTTATTCTTGGCAGCGCAGCATCGACCCTGCAACTGGATCTTCTTACGGTCCATACATGATGTCAGGTGTCATTGCGAACGCTTCTGAAATCGCAGCCGGCGAATTGGAGCCAAGCGAGCTCGGCGTCACTGCTATCGACGACAAGACTCTCGAAGTTCAGCTGGAGCGTCCGACTCCATACTTCGAATCACTCATGTCATTCCCATTGTTCTTCCCGCTTAACCAGGAATTCGTAGAAGCACAGGGCGATGCGTTCGCATCCAACTCTGACGCTCTTCTCTACAACGGACCGTTCACTCTCGAGAACTGGGATGGAACTGGCCTGAGCTGGTCACTGGCGAAGAACGAAAACTACTGGAATGCAGACACAGTGAACCTTGACGAAATCAAATTCGATGTTGTTAAGGAAACTTCGACTGCAATCAACCTTTACCAGTCTGGTGAAAAAGACCGTACTGGACTCTCTGGTGAATTTGCGATGCAGTACGCAAACGACCCGAACCTGATCACTGAACTTGAGCCGACTTTGTTCTACCTGAAGTTCAACCAGGAGCGCAACGGTGAACCGACTCCGCTTGCAAATGAAAACATCCGTCAGGCGATCGCAATGGGCTTCAACAAGCAGGACTTGACTGACGTCATCCTTGCAAACGGATCCCTCCCTGCAGATTACCTGGTGCCGACTGATTTCGCGTTCAATGAAGAAGGGGAAGACTTCCGTGATATCAACGGTGACGTTCTCGGCTACGATCCTGAAGCGGCGCTTGAAGCTTGGGAAGCTGGCCTTGAAGAACTCGGCGTAGAAGAAATCACGCTCGAACTCCTCGGCGGTGACTCGGAACTCGCTAAGAAAATGGACGAGTACCTGAAAGCACAGCTTGAAGAAAACCTGCCAGGTCTGACTATCGAACTCCGCCAGGTTCCATTCGCTGTACGTCTCGAAGCGGATGAAGCTCAGGACTACGATATCCAGAACGCTGGATGGGCTCCTGACTATCAGGATCCGATGACATTCATCGACCTGTTCGTCACTGATGGCGCTCACAACAAAATGAGCTACTCGAACCCAGAATTCGATGCGCTTGTTGAAGCTGCTAAAACTGAACTTGCTCTGGATCCGGCAGCACGCTGGGAAGCAATGGCTGAAGCAGAAAGAATTCTCCTGGAAGACGCTGGAATCGCTCCGATCTATCAGCGCGGAACAATGTCACTCCAGAAGCCATATGTGCATAACCTCGTTTCACATCCATTCGGAAGCGACTACAGCTACCAGTGGGCGTACATCGACGGTAAAGAGTAAGAACCTGTTAAGAATCAAAAAAGAGAGTATATCGCTGTATTGCGCGGTATACTCTTTTTTTGATGGGAAAAAGTTCACTGAAGATTACACTTTTTGAACTTAAATTTAGAAAATGACGAGAACAGCCTTTTTAAACAAAAGGAATGCTTGTATAATAGAAGTAATCTTTCAGGAGGTGCAACAATGTTAAAGTATATTGGAAAGCGGCTGATTTATATGCTGATCACGCTATACCTGATCGCGACAGCCACGTTTTTCTTGATGAAAATCCTGCCAGGCTCCCCGTTAGCCGCCGCGTCTAAACTCACCGCAGAGCAAGAGGCAATTGTGCTAGCTAAGTACGGGCTAGACAGACCACTGCCGGTACAGTACTTTGATTACATCACCGGAATCTTCCAGGGCGATCTTGGAGTTTCCATCAACCAGTTCATGGGAGTGCCTGTAACCCAGCTCATCCTTGACAGACTCGGACCGTCATTCCAGATCGGTTTCCAGGCCATGCTTGTCGGCACTGTTATCGGAATCCTTCTCGGGATGATCGCTGCCCTTCGTCAAAACAGCTGGATCGACTATACAAGCACCTTTACCGCGATCCTGGGCATTTCCATCCCGTCGTTCGTTTTTGCTACAATGCTCCAGTATTCGCTTGCCATGAAACTCGGATGGTTCCCGGTCGCTCTCTGGGATGACGGTTTCATGTCCAGTGTGCTGCCAACGATTGCACTCGCCATGTCTCCGCTGGCCGTTGCAGCCCGTTTTATCCGGACGGAGATGATTGAAGTACTTAGTTCCGATTACATCACACTTGCGAAGGCGAAAGGCGCGAGCCGGGGAGAAGTAGCGTTCAAGCACGCTTTCCGCAATGCGCTCATCCCGCTCGTCACTGTCCTCGGCCCGCTGGCCGTCGCAATTCTGACCGGTTCCCTCGTCATCGAGAAAATTTTCGCAATCCCGGGAATCGGTGAACAGTTCGTAAAAGCGATCATGGTCAACGACTTTGCAGTCATCATGGGAACGACATTGTTCTTCTCGGCGTTCCTGATTTTCATCATTCTCGTGGTGGATATTCTGTACGGAATCATCGACCCGCGGATCCGTTTGTCTGGAGGTAAAGAATAATGACACAGCATCAAGAGCAGCTGCCGAAAAATGCGTTCGAGCGGGTGACCATCGACCCGTCGCAGGCAGAAAAAATAGCAAAACCAAGTTTGAATTTCTGGCAGGATGCCTGGCGCCGTCTCCGCAAGAATACCGGAGCGGTCGTCTCCCTGGTCGTATTCCTGCTGGTCGTCGCCATGGCTTTCCTCGGCCCTGTCATCAGTCCTCATAATGCGACTGATCAGGAACTCATCCATGCGAATCTGCCGCCGAAAATTTCCGGTCTGGAATTCATTCCGCTGTTCGATGGCGTCGGAGTATTGGGCGGACAGGAAGTAGACTTATATGAAATGAAAAATGTCGAAGTCGATTACTGGTTCGGTACGGACGGTCTCGGCCGCGACATGTTCAGCCGGGTTTGGCAAGGGACGCAAGTATCCCTGTTCATCGCGTTTGCTGCTGCTATCATCGATATGGGAATCGGCGTCATCTATGGCGGGATTTCCGGTTACTTTGGCGGCCGCATCGATGACGTCCTGCAGCGGATCGTTGAAATTCTGATCGGTATTCCAAACTTGGTCGTCGTCATCCTGATGATCATGGTCATGGACCCTGGAATCACTGCGATCATCATCGCACTGACCATCACAGGGTGGATTGGTATGTCGCGGGTTGTCCGCGGCCAGATCCTGAAATTCAAAAACCAGGAATTCGTCCTAGCCTCCAGAACGTTGGGTGCAAGCAACTACCGGATCATTTCGAAGCACTTGCTTCCGAATATTCTTGGAATCGTTATCATTAACACGATGTTCACGATTCCGACGGCAATCTTCTTCGAGGCGTTCCTGAGCTTCATCGGGCTTGGTCTCCAGGCACCGGCGGCTTCACTTGGAACTCTCATCAACGATGGATATAAACTGATCGAGTTCCAGCCTCATATCCTTTGGTATCCCGCAATTGTGCTGAGCATCATCATGATTGCGTTCAACTTGATCGGTGACGGACTGCGCGACGCGCTCGATCCGAAAATGAAAGACTGATAGGAGGAAAGCAGACAATGGAAAAAATTCTGGAAGTAAAAGACCTTGAGCTTTCCTTCAATACATTTGCGGGTGAAGTGAAAGCGATCCGTGGTGTGAATTTCGATTTGTATAAAGGGGAAACGCTCGCAATCGTCGGGGAGTCCGGTTCAGGTAAATCCGTGACGACAAAGTCAATTATGCGCCTGCTGCCGGAAAATTCCGCTGTATTTAAAAACGGGGAAATCCTTTTCGACGGCCGGGATCTGACAAAATTGAAAGATAAAGAAATGCAGAAAATACGCGGGAAGGACATCTCAATGATCTTCCAGGATCCGATGACTTCCTTGAATCCGACAATGCCGATCGGCAAGCAGATTACCGAGCCGCTCCTGAAACACCAGAAAATCGGGAAAGCGGAAGCGAAAAGGATTGCCATCGACCTGCTCCGCATGGTTGGTATGCCGAATCCGGAACAGCGGATGAAACAGTATCCGCATCAGTTCTCGGGTGGTCAGCGCCAGCGGATTGTCATTGCCATCGCGCTTGCCTGCAATCCGAAGATCCTGATTGCGGATGAGCCGACAACGGCCCTTGACGTAACGATCCAAGCTCAGATCCTGGAGCTGATGAAGGATCTTCAGAAGAAAATCGATACATCGATCATTTTCATCACGCATGACCTCGGTGTCGTAGCGAATGTGGCGGACCGCGTTGCGGTCATGTACGGAGGAAAGATCGTGGAAATCGGCACGGTGGATGAAATCTTTTATAACCCGCAGCACCCATACACATGGGGATTGCTGAGTTCGATGCCGTCCACGGATACGGATGATGAGAAACTATATGCTATTCCAGGCACACCGCCGGACCTTCTGTCACCGCCTAAAGGGGACGCGTTCGCCCTGAGAAGCGACTATGCACTGGCGATCGACCTGGAAGAGCCGCCGCCGTTCTTCAAAGTGAGCGATACCCACTATGCCGCAACTTGGCTCCTTCATCCGGATGCACCTAACGTGGAGCCGCCGGGTACGATCATTGAACGGATGAAGAGCTTCCCGGGCAGCCGCTATTATGAAGGAGGCAAAGTGAATGTCTGAGAAACTCCTTGAAATACGGAATCTCAAGCAGTATTTTAATCAAGGCAAAGCGAATGAAGTTCGTGCTGTAGATGATATTACGTTCGACATTTATAAAGGTGAAACCCTAGGACTCGTTGGGGAGTCCGGCTGCGGAAAATCGACGACCGGGCGCACCATCATCCGCCTGTACAATGCGACAGGCGGAGAAGTGTTCTTCAATGGCGAAGACGTACACGGGAAAAAATCCAAAAAGGACTTGAAGAAATTCAACAGGAAAATGCAGATGATTTTCCAGGATCCGTATGCGTCACTCAATCCAAGAATGAAAGTGATGGATATCATCGCCGAGGGCATTGACATCCATGGATTGGCGAAAAATCAGACGGATCGCAGAGAAATGGTCCATGATCTGCTCGAAACGGTCGGTCTCAGCAAAGAACATGCAAACCGCTATCCGCACGAGTTCTCAGGCGGACAGCGCCAGCGCCTCGGAATCGCGCGTGCCCTTGCGGTCGATCCTGAATTCATCATCGCCGATGAGCCGATTTCCGCGCTCGATGTGTCGATTCAGGCGCAGGTCGTCAATCTCCTGAAAGAACTGCAAGAAGAAAAAGGGCTGACGTACCTGTTCATCGCACACGACTTGTCGATGGTCAAATACATCTCCGATCGGATCGGTGTCATGTACTTCGGTAAACTCGTCGAATTGGCACCGGCGGATGAACTGTACAAAAATCCGCTGCATCCATACACGCAATCGCTCCTTTCCGCGATTCCGCTGCCGGATCCGGATTATGAACGGAACCGGGTGAGAAAGGCATATGACCCGGCTTCGCATAATTACGAAGAAGGCGAGGAACTCTCGATGCGTGAAGTGACTCCTGGCCACTTCGTCCTCTGCTCGGAACGGGAATTCAAATCGATACAGCAAGAAATGGCAACTGTATAACAGGATGAAAGAGGTGACGCTTATTCGGGCGTCACCTTTTTTTTGCTTTCAATCCGGCGGAGAGCTTGTTAAAATGGAAGGAACTATAGAGAAGAGGTGCTGCAAAGAATGAAGTGGCTGAAACAACTTACCTTCGCTGCTGCTGCTTTCACTCTGACCGCTGTTCCAGCCGTAAGCGCTGAAGAGCAGCAGAACCAGGAGGAATTTTCAACCCGTACATACAGTATGGCTTCTATTGATCCTGAACTGGTCGCGTCCACCGAATTGTTTTTTTACGACTCAGGTTTGGATTTTGAGTACCCGGACGCGGTAAGGGGAATATTCCTGACAGGCCACTCTGCTGGCGGAGCCCGTTTCGACCAGCTTGCAGAATATGTCGGATCGACTGATCTGAATGCCATGGTCATTGATGTAAAAGATGATTTCGGGAATTTGACGTACGAACCGAAAGCGGATTCACCGCTCGCTGATTATGGAATCGGCCGTCCCTATATCGGAGACCCGCGCGGCTGCTCGAGGAAATGGAAGAAAAGCAGATCTATCCGATTGCCCGTGTCGTCGTGTTCAAGGACACCGAGCTTGCCGAGAAAAGGCCGGACCTCTCTTACACATACGACAGCGGAGAAGTATACAAAAACGGACGCGGAGAAGCGTTCGTAAGTCCGTTCATGAAGGAAGTATGGGATTACAATGTGCAGATCGCGATTGAAGCGGCAAAAATGGGGTTCCAGGAAATCCAGTTCGATTACGTCCGTTTTCCGGAAGGATTCGGTTACCTGGCCGACAACCTGAATTTTGAGATGGGCGAATATGCCGATATGGAAGATCCGGTGCAAGCCCGTGTGCAGGCGGTCACTGATTTTGTTGACTATGCTGAGAAGAAACTGGAGCCGTATGACGTCGATGTCTCCGTCGATATTTTCGGCTATGCGGCGACCATTCCTGCCGCGCCGAATATCGGACAGAATTTCTCGAAAATCTCCGAGAATGTCGATGTAATCTCCGCTATGATCTACCCGAGCCATTGGGGACCGTACTTCGGTCTTGAAAAACCGGATCTGCATCCTTATGAGCTTGTCGCAGAGTATGCAAAAGTCGAGAACAAGCGCATGGAAACGCTTGAGACCCCACCCGTTTCCCGTCCTTGGATCCAGGACTTCACCGCTTCTTATCTCGGAGACGGGAATTACAAAGTCTACGGTAAAGAGGAAGTGGAAGCCCAAATCCGCGCGCTGAACGATAACGGCATAGAGGAGTTCCTTTTGTGGAATGCCGGAAACAGCTATACGCCTGGCGTGGATTACACGCCGGAATAAAGAAAACCGCTCTTTAATCGGAGCGGTTTTTTTGAGGTTCCTGAAACTTTTCAGGCTGTCAAACGTATAATTCAGTAAAGGATTCTTTTTCAGCTTAATCGGGCTAAATGAGAATAATTTTGTCTCTAAAATAGAGTTTAGTTTTTAAAAGGGAAGGGTAAATTAATACCATACTAGAAGAAGAGTTTCATTGGGATGTATTGCTTATGTAAGCGCAACAATAAAATGTCACATTTTTTATGACCATTGTATATGAAAACGAGAACGTATGTTGTATAATGAGTTTAGCCTTCTAAATTAAAGTGATTCTAATTTGAAAATAGTTCATATTTTCGCCGAATCCGAAAGGAAGTGTCCGCAGTGATCGTAACATTGTTTACTTCACCAAGTTGTACCTCATGCAGAAAAGCGAAAGCGTGGCTGGAAGAACACGATATTCCATATACAGAACGGAACATCTTTTCTGAACCGCTGACTATCAGTGAGATTAAAGAGATCCTCCGGATGACGGAAGATGGGACGGATGAAATCATTTCAACCCGTTCGAAAATTTTCCAGAAGCTGAATGTCGATCTCGAATCGCTTCCTTTACAGCGTCTGTATGAGCTGATTCAAGAGCATCCAGGATTGCTCCGCCGTCCGATCATCATGGACGAAAAGCGGCTGCAGGTCGGATACAATGAAGATGAAATCCGCCGGTTCCTGCCGCGGAAAGTGCGGGCTTACCAGCTGCTCGAAGCACAGCGCATGGTGAATTAGAATAGAAATGCAAAAGCTGACCGGATCCGTTGAAAACACATAACGATAAATCCGGCGGCTTTTTTCTATCCTTTTTCGGATTTGGTGGCAATGCGGTATTCTTTTACGATAGCGATTGAAGAACCCATTCCTGGTTTTTTTAGTTGCATCTGCACCCTATTTAAGTTAAACTCACTTTACTTTCCCGTGTGATGATTTTATTGCCTTGAAATGGGGAAGGGTAAGAATAGATGGATTTCAAAGCCCGGATTAGGAGAATGATTCTTCCAGTCCATTTCGAGAGGAGAGATGTAAAATGGACATTGAGCGCATAAATGATAATACAGTAAAGTTTTACATTTCCTATGTCGATGTTGAAGAACGAGGATTTACGCGCGATGAGATATGGTTCAATAAAGAAAAAAGTGAAGAGCTCTTTTGGGAAATGATGGACGAGGTCCACGAAGAAGCGGATTTCGAGCTGGAAGGACCGCTGTGGATCCAAGTTCAGGCGATGGATAAAGGGCTTGAAGTGACAGTTACGAAAGCGCAGCTTACAAAAGACGGCCAGAAAATGGACATTCCAGGCGAACTGGAAGAGCGGAGAAAGATGTTCATGGGTGAAGACGGCACTGATTTCAGTGCAGATGGATATGATCCGGTATTCGATCAGCATACCGCAGGCCGGCTGGATTATACGTTCTCCCTGTCGGAAGTGGAAGAACTGGTCCCGGTTGCCAAGAACTTGAAGTATGTCCAGCTGGATTCCCAGCTTTATTTCTTCGAAGGCAGCTACTATCTTTATGTGGCATTCGATGAAATTCTGCACTCCGATGAGGATATCCAGAATTACGTCAGCATCATTTCCGAGCACCTGGAAGGTTCGATGACAACGGTACATCGCCTTCAGGAATATGGCCAGGAAATATTCAAAGACCGGGCACTTGAAAATATCGGACATTATTTCGGCTGAAAACCTCCTTCCTGCTGAAGGAGGTTTTTTGTTGTTCCTTTTTTCGCCATGCAGTCCCTATTCCGCCGGCGAGGATAGCTGTTCCGCTGACAAGCGGCGGAAAATTGCCACTCTTCACAAATTCGCCTCATTGTGCATTCGGATACGGAAAATTATACTGGAAAGGAAAGGAGTGATCCCTATACTGGTCGCCCGAACTTCCAACGGACAGCTGTTCACCATATGTAATTCCATGGAACCGGCACACCTCAGAGTGCTGAGGGAAAAACAATCCTTTTCGTGTCCTCAGTGCTTCGGACAGCTTATCCTGAAAGCAGGCAGCGTGAGAACCCCCCATTTCGCTCACCGTCATTTTTCTTCATGTTCCATCTACAGTGAACCCGAATCCCCAAGACATCTTGCAGGCAAAAGCAGACTTTACGGTTTTTTCCAGGAGCGGGGTATCCCGGTCCGCCTTGAAGTTTTTATCCCTTCCATTGCTCAGCGTGCCGACATCCAAGTCCAAGATTCCGATATACTCGAGTACCAGTGCAGCCCCATCACCAAAGAGGAAATCGCAAGACGGACAAACCAGTATGAAGCGGCCGGATTTCATCCGGTATGGCTCTTCGGAACACCTGCTCCTCAGGAAGAAGGCATCCGGCTCGTCAGGCTGAAAGCATTTGAACAGGAAGCAGCAACCCGGCAAGGAGAAATCCTGTTCTTTGATCCTGAAACCGCTTTATTCACTTACGTGTCCAATTTGTATCGCATTTCTGCGACACAATGGGCAGGAAAAGTGAAGACGCTGCCTCTGAACGATCAAGTGTATCCTTTCGCCCGGCCGAAGCGGCTGACAAAGCCGGAATTCACGGAGCTGTTTCAGCTGTTTGAAGCGGAGCGGGATAAATTTTTCCGATCGCAGAGCTATAAAGGAAAGAGCATTTCCAATCCGGTCTGGCGGACAATGTACCGGCTCGGCTATGATCCGAAAAATCTGCCATGGTCCGTCGGGATACCGATTGAAGCCGGAGCGCTATTTCGCTGCCATCTGGTGGAGTGGCAGCTCCTGGCCCAAAGGGCAGCCTTCGACCCTGCCCGGCTGCCTGCCCGGGTGTTTGATGGCGGGCGCACCGGTGCGGAAGCGCTCTCTGGCGTGATGCGTCGCTATAAAAAACTTTGCCGCCTTGCCGGTCACGCACCAACACGCGAGGAAGCCATCAGCCGGCTTTATGCTGAAAGTTGCAAAACAGTAGGAACGTTGAGAAAATAAAAGAGGAATGAAACTGGAAAAAGAAAAGCGAGGGCTGCACAATGAGCAATAAAGTGATGACACGGGCCGAAGTGCCGACGGAACTGACTTGGCGGCTGGAAGACATCTTTCCGACCGACGAGGCATGGGAAAAGGAATTCGAGGAGGTTTCAGCGCTTGCATCCAAAGCGGGCACATATGAAGGGACGCTGGAAGAAAGCTCCGATGCGCTGTATCACGTGCTGTCTTACCGGGATGAGCTGACAGAGCGTCTTCACCGGCTCTATACATACGCCCACATGCGCTATGATCAGGATACCGCAAATTCCCGCTATCAGGCGATGGACAGCCGCATGAAATCGATGATGGCAGCTACCGGTGCCGCTCTGTCTTTCCTGACGCCTGAAATTCTGGCGATGGAGGAAGAAAAACTGGCAGGGTTTATTGAAGAAAATGAAAAACTCCATGTCTACAGACAGGAACTGAAGGAACTGAACGATATGCGGCCGCATGTGCTCCCTGCAGAACAGGAAGCCCTGATGGCCCAGCTGGCGGAAGTGACCGCCGCGCCGTCCCAGACGTTCGGTATGCTGAACAATGCGGACCTCGAGTTCCCATCCATCAAAGACGAAGACGGGGAAGAAGTGCAGGTGACGCACGGCCGGTATATCCGGTTCCTTGAAAGCGGCGACCGGCGGGTGAGGCAGGATGCGTTCCAGGCGGTTTATGAAACGTACGGGAAGTTCCGCAACACGTTCGCTTCCACGCTTGCCGGCACAGTTAAGCGGGATAACGTGAATGCGCGTATCCGCAACTACAAATCCGCGCGGGAAGCTGCTCTGTCTTCCGATCACATTCCGGAAAGCGTGTACGAGAATCTGGTGGATACGGTCAATAAGAACCTCCACTTGCTGCACCGGTATGTGAGCCTCCGGAAAAAAGTGCTGGGCGTCGATGAAGTCCATATGTACGATATGTACACGCCGCTTGTGAAGGAAGTGGACATGGATACGAAGTACGAAGAAGCGCAGGAACTGATGCTCAAAGGATTGGCTCCTCTCGGAGAAGAGTACCAGAATATCCTGAAAGAAGGCATCGCGAACCGGTGGGTGGATGTGGTCGAAACGAAAGGCAAGCGCAGCGGTGCTTATTCTTCAGGGGCATACGGCACGAATCCGTATATCCTGATGAACTGGAACGATAACATCGAAAATCTTTTTACGCTCGCCCACGAGTTCGGCCACAGTGTGCACAGTTATTACACATGGCAGAATCAGCCGTACGTCTACAGCGATTATTCCATTTTCGTTGCGGAAGTCGCTTCCACTTGTAATGAAGCGCTGCTGAATGATTACCTCGTCAAGAATACGCAAAATGAACAGGAGCACATTTACCTTCTGAACCGCTGGCTGGATGGTTTCAGAGGGACGGTTTTCCGCCAGACGATGTTTGCGGAGTTCGAACATTTGATCCACGAAATGGATCGGAACGGTGAAGCGCTGACTGCCGACCGTCTGACGGAAGTCTATTATGAACTCAACAAAAAATACTTCGGCGAGGATGCGGTGGCCGATGAGGAAATCGGGCTTGAATGGGCACGGATTCCGCATTTTTACTACAATTACTATGTATTCCAGTATGCAACGGGCTTCAGCGCTGCAGTAGCGTTGAGCAACCAAATCCTGGAGGAAGGCGAATCGGGCGTGCGCCGGTATATCGACAACTTCCTGAAGGCGGGGAGCTCGGATTACCCGATAGAGGTACTGAAGGCGGCCGGAGTCGATATGACGTCCGCAGCTCCAGTCGAAGAAGCCTGCAGGGTGTTCGGAGAAAAACTTGATGAACTCGAAAAATTATTGCTGAAACATGAATAGCACGAAAAGGACCGGGCCGGCTGTCCGGTCCTTTTTGCGTTAATAGACTGTATGGTTAAATGTTTAGGCCGAAATGCCTTGGGAAAACTATTTATGAATAGAAAGCACCTAATTATAAAAGAAGCCGAACAGGAGGAGAATGTATGGGGGCGACACTCAAGACGATTTTAGTGGCAGTTGCGCTGGCAATCGGCGCTTTTTTGATTTACGGGCTCATTGAGCCGAGACTGCTGGATGTAGAAGAGGAAACAGCGGTCATTCCGAACCTTCCGGAAGAATGGGAAGGGCAGGAAGTAGCGGTAATCGGTGATTATCAGATCGGCATGTGGCTCGATAACGGCAGCACGGTCGAAGAAGCAGTAGCGGAGATCGTGGAGCGGGATCCCGTGGCCGTACTGATGCTGGGGGACTTTATTTATCACGTGAACGACCAGTCCGAGCAGGAAGTTGCACAGGCGCTTGAAGTGCTCCGGCCGATCGGGGAAGCATCCATCCCGGTTTACGCAGTGCTGGGGAACCACGATTTCGGCCTGCAGAAAGAGAATGGCGGAAATCCCGATCCGGAAGCGGCGGAACGTCTGCGGAACGCACTGCAGGACATCGGCATCCAGATTCTTCACAATGAAGCGGTGGCGCTCGACGGAGAAGGTGCTGTGCTGCCTGAAGGAGAGCCGGGGCTTTTCATCGCCGGAATCGGCTCTGAATGGGCGGATAACGATGTCCCGGCTGAAGCGCTGAATGACATTCCGGCTGAGGCACCACGTGTGGTCATGATGCACAATCCGAATTCGTTCGATGAAATTAAAGCGGATGCCGCTCCTCTCGCCATAGCAGGGCATACTCACGGAGGGCAGATCCGGCTGCCGGGCTTGCCGGAATGGTCTTGGATGTCCCTGACGTCCAATACGGAAGTCCACGCCGATGGATGGATTGACGGCTATGGGGCTGAAGGAAACCGGCTTTACGTCAATAGAGGAATCGGGATGAGCACCATTCCCATCCGATTCAACTGCAAACCGGAGCTGACTATGTTCACCCTTGTTTCTCCACAATAATTTATGGAGAAGAAGAAAATCGCCGGTTTGTGACAAAGATGTGAAAATACTTGTGAAATATTGCATAAACAATTATGGCATGATAAAGTAAGGATGTGAAATAAATCACAACCAAACTTACACCCCTTTGTTTGAGCGTGAACATTTCTCCCATCCCCTTTATTTATTGAAAAACCTCCTTCATTTTTGAAGGAGGTTTTTTCGTGCCACTATTTCATTTTCCAGAGAGTGCCCTCCGGAAGGTTTACACAAGTAAGCTTCTGCTGGAGCATGTGTTTTTTTAGCTCCCGCTCCGCAAGCTGTTCCGGAATATTATAGATCGACGCAATTTCCTGCGTCGCCAGCGTCTGGTATTTTTTGAATAACTCATCGATCGGCGGCGGATCCTGGCGTGAAGGATTCTCCTTGCCGAGCATTTCCTTTAAAATCGCTTCGTAAATATCATATGAATAAAGACCGGAAACTTTCACGCCTTCATCTTCAATGTTCTCGTTGAAAAACACGACGCTGGGCGCTTCATCGACTTCCATTTCCCGCGAGATCTGCAAATCGCACTGGAATGCTTTCGAAGCCTGTGCTGAATGGAAATCCAGCTGAAACTCTTCCAGATCCAGCTTCGCTTCATCGGCGATTTCCAGCAGCACAGAATAGGATGGGATTTTTTCTGTCTTCAGAAACAAGTGTTCCTGCAGTTTCTGAAGAAAACGGAGCCCTGCTTTCTTCCCCTGGAGTTCGGCCGCTTTGATGGCAACCGACGCAAGGACAGGGTGGGTGATAGCTGGCGCTTCATCCGATTGTCCGCCCTTGGATGTGTTGAGTGCTGAAAGCTTAGTGGCAAGGACCATCCGGACGGTGAAATAAGTGCCGTATTCGATCTGCATTTTGCGGATGAGTGACTGGAGCTTCCAGCTTTCCGGACAAAGCGGATTTACGAATACATAGAGTTCCAAAGGTTTTCCCGGGTCCGTGACTTGAGAGGCGTTAAAGACATCCGGCGCCAAGTCGCGGCTGTTCACTCCCATCCCTCCTCGTCGTCAGGCCGATTGATCATATGGTTAGCGGTCATTACGAGCCGCTGATAATAAATTTCGCGGAATTTCCCATCCAGGCCGACTTCATCCATGGCTTCGCTCATGCATTCAAGCCATGCCTGCGCCCGTTCCGGTGTGATCGGGAAGGGCATATGCCGGGCTTTCAGCATCGGATGGCCATGTTCGGCGGAATAGAGGTTGGGTCCTCCTAAAAACTGCGTCTGGAACTGTTTCTGTTTCCGGATCGTTTCAGATAAATCATCGGGAAAAATCGGCTTAAGCTTCGGATGCTTGCCGACGCGCTCATAGAAAGCGTCAAGCAGCTCTGACAGTTTTTCCGCACCGATCTGATCGTACGGAAGTAACGGTTTTTCAGTCATATAACAATCCCCTTTGCTTCAACCTGTGTACCCATTCTATCAACGCCAGCCATATTCTACAAATATATCGACCGGCCGATGATCAGGCTAAGTAGTGGCCAAGGACTTTTTCAACATAATTCCGGGTTTCGTTGAAAGGAGGGATGCCGCCGTATTTCCGTACATTGCCGGGTCCGGCATTGTACGCCGCAAGGGCGGTCTCGAGATCCTGATCGAACTGATCCAGGAGCTGCCGCAAGTATTTTGTGCCGCCCATGATGTTATCCGCCGGATCGAACGGATCCTGAACGCCGAGAAACCGGGCGGTTCCCGGCATGAGCTGCATCAGACCGGAAGCGCCGGCCGGACTTCTTGCTCCAGGGTCGAACCCCGATTCCTGCCGGATGACAGAACGGATGAGCTTCTCGGGAATATTATATGTCTGCGCGGCTTTCGTGATTTCTGCACTGAACGGTCCATTTCCTCCTTCTGCCGCTTGTTCGGGACGGTTCATCCGCGGAGCGGGTGAGAGGCCCGTGCCGGGAAAGCCGGAATAGGTGAAGGAAGGAGGCCGGCTGCCGGATGCGGGGGCGGAATCCTGCATTGAAGCGAGGAGGCCGGCGAACATCCCGCTGTTTTCCGCAAACGAACGGACCGCTCCGAGTGTATTCAGCGACTGGAGTTCCATGAGCAATCGGTAAGGACGGATATCCACGGATTCACCCTCTTTTTAAAGAATTTACGAGTCTTGCAATCTTTTTATCGGCTGGCCTGACGGGGATTTGATGGGCGCGGAGGAATTCATGGAACCGTTCTTTTCCTTCTTCCGCCTCTTCCGTCTCGAATTCGAATTCATAGTCCTCTTGGGTGCCGTATTCGGAATGGTCGAACACGAGGAGATCCTTGTCCTGGCACACTTCATGACGGCGGGTCGTCAAGGTGCCGAATGGCTGAAGGGCGCCAGTTCCGATTCCGATAGATCTCAGTGCCTCTTCCACTTCCGGTGCACAAAAGCGTTCGCCATTGAGCATGGCGGCCGCCTGCTCACCGGTCAGGGGATCAGTCGTCTCATAGTTGCCGTCGGGCGCCGGTGTCTTCAGCGTGCATTCCGCCCGGTCTTCCGTCTGGCGGATCCGGAGGGCGCAGCGTTTTTTCCGCAGCTCGCCGTCCGGTGTGTCGAAGTAGTGATTGACCTGCACGCGGGCGTTTTCCTGTTCCAGACCGAAGTGGCGCAGCAGTTTCTTGTATTCCTCTTCGGTCAGCATATTCTTATATTCAATTTCAAGTTCTTTTGTCATCGGACATCCTCCAATCAGCGGGACAGGCCCGTCTGATTTCCATTATCGGTCAATCTTCTTCAATCTGCAACGGAAGGGAAGCTGTGCTAAAATGGAATTAAAACAGCTGTACGGGGATGGAGGATACAGATGCATAAACTGACGGATATCTCTTCAGCAGAGCAGAGCGGAACCGGCAGCACATTCACTGTCCGGGAGACGGAACCGTTCCAGCTGCTTGAAGCGACCGGTGAAATGGAAGCTGACCGTACGACGGGCGCTTTCCTTTATCGGCTCAGCACGGGTAAGAAAGCGGTATACATCCGGTTCGGAAAAGAATTCTGGCCGGACATGGCCCGCACTCTTCACCAGGAACTGCTGCCTGTACTCGTGTGGGGAAACCAGACCGTCCCGCTGCAGCGCTTCCAGGAAGAACTCCGCCGGCTGACCGGTTCACCGGGGACGGATGAATTCGCTGAGGCGGTGCGCGCGGCATTTCCGGAATCAGCTGCGGCCCGCCGGCAGGACATGTGAGGAGGATCGGAAAATGGGGCAATGGGAACAATTTTTAGCGCCTTATAAGCAGGCGGTGGATGAGCTGAAAGTGAAATTCCGGGGAATGCGCGGACAGTTCGAGACAGAGAACCGCAATTCACCGATCGAGTTCGTCACAGGCAGGGTCAAGCCGCTTCCGAGCATCTACGACAAAGCGATGGAGAAAGGGCTGCCATTTGAGCCTTCCGACCGTCTTGCCCGTGAACTACAGGATATTGCGGGACTCCGCATGATGTGCCAGTTCGTCGACGATATCGGCGCAGTGGTGAAGCTGCTGCGCCAGCGGAAAGATCTGCATATTGTGGAAGAAAAAGATTACATATCCCATAAAAAACAAAGCGGCTACCGGTCCTATCATGTCATCGCGGAATATCCGGTCCAGACGATCGAAGGGGAAAAGATCATTCTTGTTGAAATCCAGATCCGGACGCTCGCGATGAACTTCTGGGCATCGATTGAACATTCCATGAATTACAAATATAAAGGCGCTTTTCCCGAAGAAATCAAGCAGCGGCTGCAGGGAGCCGCTGAAGCGGCATTCCGCCTGGATGAGGAAATGTCACTCATCCGGCATGAGATCCAGGAAGCGCAGGCATATTTCAGTGAGTACAAGGAAGCGCCGGGAAGCCGTTTTTCATCGGAACGCAAAGGAGGCCGTGAAGAATCATGAATTTTTACATACAGTCAAGAAGCGATGAACTTTCGAACGAGCTGGCAGCGACAGCCAGAGGCTATTTGGAGGATTTCGGGATGGTGTGGAATGAGGAGGAACCGGATGTCGTCCTGTCCATCGGCGGCGACGGGACGCTCCTCCACGCGTTCCACCAGTACCGGGACCAGCTGGACCGGGTGGCGTTCGTCGGTGTCCATACGGGCCATCTCGGCTTTTATGCGGACTGGAAGCCGATCGAGATCGAGAAATTGGTGCTGTCCATCGCCAAGAAGGAGTACAAAGTGATCGAGTATCCGCTCCTTGAAGTGAACATCATGTGCGAAGAACCCGATGAATCCGCAAGCTACCTGGCGCTCAACGAATCGACTGTAAAATCCCCGGACGTCACGCTCGTCATGGACGTGTTCCTCAATGATGACCATTTCGAACGGTTCAGGGGGGACGGACTTTGCATGTCGACCCCTTCCGGAAGCACAGCTTACAATAAAGCGCTCGGCGGCGCGATCATCCATCCGTCTCTCCAGGCGATGCAGCTGACGGAAATGGCGTCGATCAACAATCGCGTCTTCCGGACGGTCGGATCGTCACTTGTGCTCCCTTCCCATCACGAATGCGTCCTGAAACCGGTTAAAGTCCAGGATTTCATGGTCACTGTGGATCACCTTCATTTATTGCACAAAGATGTCAAGGCGATCGGTTACCATGTCGCGAAAGAAAAAGTGCGGTTCGCCAGGTTCCGTCCGTTCCCGTTCTGGCAGCGGGTGCACGATTCGTTCATCGAGGGCAGTGAGTACTGATGGAGCCGTTCCGGCTGACGTTCACCGCGAAGCGGAACCAGCTCCTCCGGGAAGCGCTGGCGGAGTGGGGCCTTTCGAAAAGGACGCTTACTGCCGTCAAATATGACGGCGGTCAGCTCCTGGTGAACGGAGAAGAAAAGACGGTCCGGCATCTCCTGGATATCGGGGATGCCGTGACCGTCGTTTTTCCTGTTGAAAAGCGGAGCGGAGGGCTGCTGGCCGAACAGGGTCCGCTCCAGATCATATTTGAGGATGAAGCAGTACTGGTCGTCTCGAAACCCGCCGGTCAAAGCACGATCCCTTCCCGTGACCACCCCGATGGGACTTTGGCGAATTTCGTAGCAGGGTATTTGGAGCGCTCCGGAACCCCCGCCACCGTACATGTCGTCACCCGGCTCGACCGGGATACGACCGGCCTGGTCTGTATCGCGAAAAACCGCCATATCCACCATGTGCTTTCCGGGCAGCAGAAAAGCGGCACGATGAGACGGCAATATACAGCGCTCGTCCATGGGCTGCCGGAAGAAGGGAAGTGGCGGATCGATGCGCCGATCGGGCGGAAACCCGGTTCCATCATTGAGCGCCAAGTCCGCCCGGACGGCCAGCAGGCACTGACGGAAGCGGAAGTGGCCGGCCGGTTTTGCGGGTTTACCGCTGTCCGGCTGCGGCTCGGAACAGGAAGGACCCACCAGATCCGGGTCCACCTTGCGCACTGCGGTCATCCGTTGCTTGGAGATGATTTGTACGGCGGGGAGGCGCACCTTATCGGACGGCAGGCGCTGCACTGCGACAGGCTGGAATTCAGCCATCCGATCTCCGGCGAACTGCTGTCGTTCACTGTCCCGCTTCCTGACGATATGAGCCGGCTGATTCAGGGATGATACCGGTGGAACCGGTCGGGCTCGAACGGCTGCCGTGAAGGGACGGATAGGATTTCTTCTTCAGGGTAGCGGAATGCGGAAAGCGCGCCGCCGAATACGCATCCGGTATCGATGTTGACGGTTCGGTTCCTGAAATAGGGCTGTTCCACGGGGGTGTGCCCGTAGACGATCCAGCGCTCTCCGCTGTAGTGCTTTGCCCAATCGCGTCGCACCGGCCGTCCATCCGGAAGGAAATCACCGGTCACATCGCCGTAAAGGACGAAGGAAATGATTTTTTTGGACAAAGGCTGGCCGATCATGTTTTCCCGTATTCCAGCGTGGGCGACGATCAGCCGGTCTTCGAATGTCTGGTAAACAGGAAGCGCTTCGTAAAACCGCTTATAGCGTTTTCTGAACGCTTCCTGTTCTGTTTCAGGAAGCCCCCTCCACTCAGCGATGGTCGTCTCGAGTCCATGCGTGATCTGGACGTTGTTGCCTTTGAAAAAACGGTACAGTTTATTGCAGTGGTTGCCGGGGGAATAGGAAAGCATGCCGGCATCCTGCATGCTGAACAGCAGCCGGAGAACGCCGATTGAATCCGGACCGCGGTCCGCCGCATCCCCGACAAACGCAAGCTGTCTTCCTTCCGGGTGGCGGAAGAGGCCTCCCTCTTCGCGGTAGCCCAGCTTTTCGATCAGTTCAAGAAGTTCTTCCCTGCAGCCATGAATATCTCCGATAACATCAACTTTCACCTTTCCTCACCTCGCATTATATTGTATCTTAAGGTGTGGAAAGAATACATTCAGCCGAAAGGAGGGAGCAGCTGATGACAGAAGAACAGCAGAACCAGACAGCGGCCGGAGGCGAGATGGACGAAGAACTCCTTCAGGAACTGCTTGAGCGCGAAGAAGTCGAGGCGTTCCGTGAAGAGTTCCTCGCCCACCATCCGTACGACCAGGCGACATTTTACGTGAAGTCGGAACAGGAAGCCCGGCAGCTGCTCTATCAGTACTTATCCCCGGCTGAAATGGCGGATATTTTCGAAGCGATCGAACTCGATGATGATGAATATGAAATGTATTTCCGTGAAATGAATGCCAATTATGCGGCGGACCTGCTGGCGGATATGTATACGGATGATGCGGTCGACATCCTGAATGAATTGGACAAGGAACAAGTGGCAAGCTACTTGACCATGATGGATAAGGAAGCCGCACAGGAAATCAAAGACTTGCTGCATTACGAGGAGTACACGGCCGGTTCGATCATGACCACTGAATTCGTCGCCATCCCGATGAACTCAACTGTCCGGTCCGCGATGAACATCCTCCGCAATGCCGCACCGGATGCCGAGACGATTTATTATGTATTCGTCATCGACGAAGAGAAGCGCCTGGCGGGCATCGTCACACTCCGTGACCTGATCATTGCAGATGAAGATACGCTGATCAGCGCAATCATGAATGAGCGCGTAGTCAGCGTTTCGGTCAGCGAAGACCAGGAGGAAGTGGCCCGCATGATCCGGGATTATGACTTCCTGGCACTGCCCGTGGTCGATTTCCAGAACCACCTCCTCGGTATCATCACCGTCGATGATGTCATCGATGTCATGGAAGAAGAAGCTTCCGATGACTATTCGAAGCTCGCAGCGGTATCCAACATGGAAACGTTCGACCGCGGCCCGTTCACGGCTGCGAAAAAACGGCTGCCCTGGCTCGTGCTCCTGCTGTTCCTTGGAATGGTGACAGCGAATCTTATGGGGCTTTTCGAAGAGACGCTGGATCAGGTCGCCCTGCTGGCTGTTTTTATTCCGCTTATCGCCGGTATGGCGGGGAACAGCGGAACCCAGGCGCTGGCAGTCGCCGTCCGTGGGATAGCGACGGGTGATATCGAGGAAGAAAGCAAACTGAAATTGCTGGCAAGGGAAGCCGGGACCGGACTGATCACCGGAATTGCCTGCTCGGCTGTCGTCATCGGCCTTGTTTACTTCTGGAAAGGGGATATTGTGATCGCCCTGCTGGTCGGCGCTGCGATCCTCAGTTCCATTTTTGTAGCGACGCTGGCTGGTTCCTTCGTCCCGCTGCTGATCCACCGGATGAAAATCGATCCGGCGGTGGCTTCCGGTCCGTTCATCACCACACTGAACGACATCATCAGCATCGTCATCTACCTGGGCCTTGCGACGCTGTTCCTTGGTCCGCTCTAGAAAAGTGTGAATTGCACTTTTCTTTTTTATTATGTAATATTAGTACCAGGTAATAAAAGAGGAAGGGGAGAAAGAAATGTCCATTTCATTGAAGGATAAAACGTTCGTAGTCATGGGAGTTGCAAATAAACGGAGTATCGCATGGGGAATCGCCCGGTCGCTTGATGCGGCAGGTGCAAACCTGATCTTTACATATGCGGGGGAACGGTTTGAGAAGCCTGTCCGCGACCTTGTTGAAACTCTGGAAGGGAACCATGAGCTTATTTTGCCCTGCGATGTGACAAGCGACGAAGACGTCGAAAAGTGCTTCCGGACGATCGGCGAACAGGCGGGGAAGATCGACGGACTTGCGCATTGCATCGCATTTGCAAAGACGGAAGAATTGAAAGGCGATTTCTCGGAGACTTCCCGGGACGGGTTTCTTGTGGCACAGAATATTTCCGCATACTCCCTGACGGTCATCGCGAAATATGCGAAACCGCTCATGACCGAAGGCGGCAGCATTGTGACACTCACTTATATCGGCGGAGAACGGGTGATGCCGAACTACAACGTCATGGGTGTGGCAAAAGCATCGCTTGAAATGTCGGTCCGGTATTTGGCGCACGATCTCGGCCGGCAGAATATCCGGGTCAATGCCATTTCCGCAGGTCCGATCCGGACTCTGTCCGCAAAAGGCGTCGGTGATTTCAACACGATTCTGAAAGAGATCGAAGAGAAAGCGCCGCTTCACCGCAATACGACTCCGGAGGAAGTCGGCGATACCGCCGCGTTCCTGTTCAGCAATATGTCGCGCGGGATTACCGGTGAAGTGATCCATGTCGACAGCGGCTATCATATCCTTTAATCGGGAATAGGTCCTGAGGCGGTTTTTCCGCTTCAGGACTTTATTGTTAAAACAGGTTTAGAACAGGAAGGAACGGGTATACTTCCGGGAAAAGGATACATCCGGAGGTGCGGCAGTCGTGGGCTATATCTTACCTTACCAGCATTATACATATGAGCAATATGCCAGCCGGACCGCCATGGCGCAATATGATTTCGCCCATGTCGGAGGTGTGGAGCGCATTTTACCTGATCAGCAGGAGGACAAAAACCGCCGGCAGGAAGAAAGCGGCCAAGGGGAGGGCACCGCCATTGAAGAAAGGGACGGACAGCAGTCACAAAAGGAGCTGCGGACATTCCAGGGCTACATCCCGCCCAATCCTGCGGAACTGCCGGAGTCGGTCAGGCAGTCGGCCGTGCAGCTGAGGGCAACGGAGAATCCGTACAGCTGAAACGGCGGATAAGATTGGAAGAGACAAGAAAAGGGCTGTCCAGAAAACCGGTAATACGGCTTTCTGGACAGCCCTTTGGCTTTGCAGATCAAAGTTCCTTCTCCATCGTTTTATGCGGAATGCCGGCATCCATGAACTCTTCGGACGCGGTCTGGTACCCGAGATGCTCATAAAAAGCCATGGCGTGCGTCTGTGCATTCAGCCGGAGCAGATGGATGCCCTGCTGCCGGGCTTCTTCTTCCATCGCTTCCATCATCATGGCGCCGATTCCGTGTCCCCGGTATTCCGGCAGCACACATACCCGTTCGGCTTTGCCGATTCCCTGCTCAAGGGACCGGAGCCTTCCCGCTGCAATCGGCTGCTGAAGGTCATAACCGACAAAATGTGTGGCGCTGTCATCGGATTCGTCGAATTCGATATCAGGTGAAACGCCCTGTTCTTCCGTGAATACCGTTCTCCGCACGTCGAAGGCCTGTTCTTTTTCCAGCTGGGTCTCCGCGACTCTCACTTGCTGCATTCAGCTCTGCTCCCCGGTCAGGCGGTATGTTTCATATACTTGCCATGAGCCGTCCTCCAGCTGGTAGAGCAGGTGGATCCGGTCGATGGTTTCCGTATGGTCGATTCCCGCCATTTTCAGCTGGCCGTATATGTCGGAATGCTCCGAATCGGACAGCTCCTGGGCGATCGTGATGTGAGGCACGTACTGATATTGCGGAGGGCCCCCGAAGAAATCGGAATGCAGATCCTCATGGAGTGACATGAGTTCCTCGTCGGGTTCCACTTTGTAATACAAGGTGTTCGTCACCGGAGAAAACGTGCTGACACGCGTCACGTGCAGCTTGAACGGCTTATGGCGCTTTGCGATTCTTTCGATTTCCTCCGCGATTTCCTTGATTCTCGCGTCATCCGCCCGGAACGCATCTTTCAGCGTTATATGCGGAGTGATCTTTGCATATCGCGGGTCATACCGTTTCCGGTACGAGTTCGCAATGTCCTGCATTTCCTTCGATGGGAATGCGGCTACGCCGTATTTCATAACTGTGACCTCCTCGGAATAAATGCTCGCGATTTCATTATAGCAAAAAACCAACAGCGATTGGCAAGCGGCTCAGTGTCCGAAATTCAAACGGAGGGTCCGGTCCATATCCCGCTGCCAATACTTCCATGTGTGTCCGCCTTCGAATTCGTCATAGAAGACGGAGAATCCGCGCTTTTCCATCACTTCATGGAGGCGGCGGTTCGGCTCGATGAAATTTTCCGTCCCGCCCGCAGTCGTCGGAACTTCCGTCTCTTCCTGCCCGATGACATGGTAGACGGAAAACGCATTAGGTGCGCCGAATTCTTCTGTCAGCTGAAGGACCCGCTCGCTGACCATCGGTGAATGCAGGATGACCCGGCCGAAGCTGTTCGGATACTTCATGGCCGCCATCAGTGACACGGTGGCGGCCAATGAGTCGCCCATCAGCACCCGCCCATTCCCTACTTGGTAGGTCGGATATTCCGCGTCCAGATAGGGGACGAGTTCATGGGCCAGGAACCGTATGTACGCGCCATTCTGGCTGCCTTCAGGATGGTACTTCTCCCAGCGGTCCCGCACGTTCTTATATGGGACGCCGACGAGTATGACATTTTCGATTTCGCCGCTGCCCAGCAGTTCATCGGCGGTGCGGGAGACCCGGCCCATCTGGAAATAGTCACGGCCGTCCGACATGATGACGACTGTGTATTTGTAGAGCGGGGAGTAGTTGGACGGCATATAGATAAGCAGTTCCATCTCTTCCTGGAGCTCATTGCTGTATAGTGAAATTTCCTGGATGACGCCTCTTTCCATGACTAGACCTCCTGTCCGTTTTTCAAGAAAATTGTAACATATACGGCCTGCGGGGTATAATCAAAGAAGTCAACAATAATCCGGACGGAAGAGAGGAGCGCAACTGCATGAATGATATGGATGGAAGAAGATTCAGAGTCCACTCGGATGAAGTGACAAAAGCGACACACGAAGCGCTGGAGCGCCGGGGAGTCTCGGTCAGAGATATAGCTGAAATCGTTTATGAAATGCAAGTACCGTACAATGACGGTCTCACCATGAAGCACTGTATCGAATCAGTGGAGAGCGTGCTGAAAAAGCGGGAGGTCCAGCATGCGCTGTTAGTGGGGATCGAAATGGATGAACTGGCGGAGAAAGGGCAGTTATCGCGACCGCTTCAGCAGATCGTCGACTCAGACGAAGGGCTGTTCGGCGTCGATGAGATGCTTGGTCTCGGAGCAGTGCTTACATATGGCAGTATCGCAGTGACGACGTTCGGCCATTTGGATAAAAATAAAGTCGGTATCATCAACCGGCTGGATACGAAAACCGGTGAAGGGGTCCATACATTCCTTGATGACCTTGTCGCGAGCGTGACAGCATGCGCTTCTTCCCGGATCGCCCACCGGACCCGTGATCTGGAAGAAGAAGGGAAGACGTACGAAGACGTCAGTCCGGAGGAAGTGGCGCCGGAGTCCCACATCGACGGTGCGGAAACATGAAGGATGGGCCTATCCCAGTGGAAAGGCTTCCATTTCTGTAAAATAAGATTGACAGGAATGGTAAAAAGCATGGTATGATGGGTTGAAGTTAATCACAAATCAGACTAGGGGGAACTGCGATGTTAAAGAAAAAGTTCGGATTGGTCACGTCACTCGCGCTTGCGGGTTCTGTCCTGCTGTCCGGCTGCGGTGAAGAAGAAGAACCGCTTGAAGGTGAAGCGGGCGAAGCAACAGCTGAATATCCCGAGTTCGTCAGCATCCTGACCGGCGGAACAACCGGTACGTATTACCCGCTTGGCGGCGCGATGGCCACCATCATTGAAGATGCGACCGGCGTCAATGTGACGGCTGAATCTTCGCAGGCATCAGCGGCGAACGTAGCAGCGCTCGCTGACGGAAATGCGGAAATGGCGTTCGTCCAGACAGACATCGCCTACTACGCGACTCAAGGGGAAGAGATGTTTGCTGAAAGCGGTCCTGTAGAGAACATTTCCGCAATGGGCGTCCTGTACCCGGAGACGATCCAGCTTGTCACTACCGCTGATTCGGGGATCACCTCGTTCGACGACTTGGAAGGCAAGAGCATTTCCATCGGAGCTCCAGGTTCCGGAACAGCTGCCAACGCGACACAGCTGCTGGAAATCCACGGCATTTCACTTGATGACATTGAAGCGCAGAATCTCGACTTCGGTGAATCCCAGGAAAGCCTGCAGGCCGGCCAGATCGACGCGGCGTTCATCACTTCCGGCACACCGACAGGAGCTGTTGAGAGCTTGAATGCTGTAGCAGATGTCGTGATTGTTCCGGTTGAAGAAGCAAAAGCGGAAGAACTGATCGAGAAATATCCTTACTACGCTAAAGACGTCGTTCCTGCCGGAACATACGGACTGGAAGAGGAAGTGCCGACTGTCTCCGTCATGGCGATGCTGATTGCACAAAACGACCTTTCTGAGGATTTCGTGTATGAAGCGACTAAGGCGATTTATGAAAACACCGATGAAATCACCCATGCAAAAGGCGCGCTGATCAAAGCGGAAACAGCGCTTGATGGTGTCGGAATCGATGTGCACCCGGGTGCGCAGCGCTATTTCGATGAAGTGCTCGGCGAAGAAGCGGCTGAATAAGGATAGGTTGAACGTAACAGGCGATAAGGCCTAAGCCTTATCGCCGTATTTATTTTTCCATGGAATCGAGGCGAAACGGGATGCGCACGGTTATAATCATCGCAGCAGCAGCACTGCTGCTGGCTGCCGCAGCCGCTTTATTTATTCCCTGGAAGGAAAGCGCTGTCTTCATCAGCAGTGAAACCGGCAAACTCGCCGCTTATCATCCTCTTGAAGAAAGGACGCTGAAAATCCGCTATACCCATTCGATCCACTTATCGGATGTCGTTGAAACATACGAAGTGACGGAAGACCTCGATCTTCGGATGACGGAACTTGAGTATGAGGACTTTGCGATCGGCATGCCGGCGAATGCAGGAAAAGGGGAGGTTTTCGTCGAAAAGGACGGAAAGTATTTCATCAAAAACATGGACCGGGTGATACCCGGCTTCACGCTATTCATCGGCGATATCGATTTGGAGCTGTCGCTGCTCGCCGGCAGGCATGTTTACAATCTGAAGTCCGTGCTGGAACGGGGCGAGTCCTACCTGTTCAGGATTGAAAAATTATCATGGTTTGATTTAGTTAAAGGAGTGGAACTGCATGAGTGAGAAAAGACCGCCGGATTTTGAAGAGCGGCAGGAAAATAAGCTGCCGCCCGAAGATACGGTGTTTACGGAAGAACAGCAAAAGGAGATCCTGCAGAAATATGATCCGGAATCCAATACCCGCGATGTGGTCGGGGTCTTGAAATCCATCATATTTTTCGGCCTGCTGGCGTTTTCGATTTTCCAGCTTTACACAGCGATTTTCGGCCAGTTCACCGCGTATATCCAGCGGTCCATCCACTTGGGATTCGCGCTGTCGTTGATTTTCCTGCTGTTTCCGGCCAGACGGAAAGGCGCACGGAGAAACAGCGTTCCATTCTATGACATCATTCTCGCCGTTCTTTCGGTCGGCGTGGGGCTGTACTGGCCGCTGTTTTATGAGGAAATCGTCCTGAGGGTCGGGCGGCTCGCCGGAATCGACCTGGCGGTGGGCATACTGGCGATTGTGCTGACGCTTGAAGCGACGCGGCGCGCAGTCGGCCTGCCGATCACCATTATTTCTTCCGCTTTTCTGTTCTATGCGTTTTTCGGCCGGAGCTTTCCAGGCTTTCTCGCGCACCGGGGGCAGGATCTCGAGTCGGTTGTCCAGCTGATGTTCTTCACGACGGATGGCATCCTCGGCACACCGATCGGCGTTTCTGCAACCTTCATCTTCACCTTCCTTTTGTTCGGAGCTTTTCTGGTGAAGACCGGTGTGGGGCAGTACTTCAATGATTTAGCGGTGACACTGGCCGGAAAACTGATCGGGGGACCGGCGAAGGTGGCCATCTTCTCAAGTGCGCTTCAGGGAACGATTTCCGGAAGCTCGGTTGCGAACGTGGTGACCTCCGGTTCCTATACGATTCCGATGATGAAAAAACTTGGGTACAAAAAAGAATTCGCCGGCGGCGTTGAGGCTGCCGCATCCACAGGCGGTCAGCTTATGCCGCCGATCATGGGAGCCGCGGCTTTCCTGATGGTGGAATTCATCGGCGGGGGCATCCAGTACTGGGATATCGCAAAAGCGGCTGCCATTCCGGCGCTCCTGTATTTCTCCGGTGTCTGGATCATGACGCATTTCGAGGCGAAACGGATCGGGCTCCGAGGAATCCCGGACGAAGAACTGCCGGACAAGAAAGAAGTTCTGAAAAAGATTTACCTGCTGTCACCGATTGTGGCGATTATCCTGTTCCTTTTGATCGGTATCCCGACCATGCAGTCGGCGCTTTATGGCATTCTGCTGACGATCATCGTGAGTGCGATCGATAAAGCGACTCGGATCGGCTTCCGGGATACCATCGACGCGCTTGTCGATGGCGCCCGGACAGCACTGGCTGTTGCGGCTGCAACAGCTGCTGCCGGCATCATCGTCGGAGTGGTCGTGAAGACCGGCCTCGGTCTCAGCCTTGCGAACGGGCTCGTCAGCGCTTCAGGCGGAAGCATCCTTCTGACCCTGTTCTTCACCATGCTGGCCGCCATCGTTCTGGGAATGGGTTCCCCGACGACAGCCAACTACGTCATCACATCGACCATTGCAGCGCCGGCGATCGTCACGCTGCTCATGATCGGTGAACCGGAAGGTGCGGCAGTCCCGCTGGTTGTCGCACTGTCGGCCCACTTGTTCGTATTCTACTTCGGAATCATTGCGGACATCACCCCGCCGGTGGCACTCGCCGCTTTCGCGGCGGCCGGTGTATCCGGAGGGGAGCCTATCAAGACGGGGATCAATTCGGCTAAACTTGCAGCTGCGGCTTTCATCATTCCGTACATGTTCGTCCTGTCACCGGAACTTTTGATGATCGACGCGACTCTGCCGCAGATTGCCTGGGTCGTCTTCACCGCACTGGCGGGAATGATGGCGATCGGTGCCGGTCTCATCGGGTACTGGTACCGGAAAATGTACTGGATTGAGCGGATTCTCGCAGTAGCGACAGGGCTTGCGCTGATTTATCCGGAAAGCATCACCGATACGATCGGCTTGGGTGCATTCATTATCCTGCTGGCGATCCAGTTTATCACGCGCAATAAAGAAGAACCGAAAACCGAAACAGTTTCATAGTATGCCGAAAAAGCCGGAGCGGCCACGCTCCGGCTTTTTTCGGTGGTGGCTATCCTGTCGGCGAATCGCCCTTTCAGCCTGAATGTTTAGGCAAGACCAGGGAGGGAAAATGAAACATAACAAAATGATTACAATAATCCAGAAAGGGAGGATGTCGTTATGAAAATCCGAACCGCTTTAAAGGGAACCGGTGCTGCCGTCCTCTCGCTCGGAGTCCTGGCAGGCTGTGCGGGCGATGACGGTCCGGAAGGCGAATACCTGATGCAGGAAGACTTGGAAGAATATTATACAGAAGAAGACCTGCAGATCTGGGCTGAAGATCAAGGCTACATTGCAGAGGAAGACTTGGACGAATGGGTGGAAGAGGAAGGATTGATTTCAGCGGATGACCTCGATCAGTGGGCGACGGAAAACGGGATACTTGAGTGACGGATAAATCCGGGAAGGAGGGGCAGTGATGGAATTCAACAATGCGGTTAAAGGCGCCGGCATTGCGGTCCTGGCTGCTGGGATTCTCGCCGGCTGCTCCGGAGACGACGCCGCGGAAACCGAATACCTGACACCGGAGGATGCGGAAGGGTACTTTACGGAAGATGAGCTCACGACATGGGCGGAAGAGCAGAACTTCTACACCCAGGAAGAACTGGAAGCATGGGCTGACGAACAGGGCTTTTACACGCAGGAAGAGCTGGATACCTGGGCAGATGAACAGGGAATCATCGACGAAGGCGCTGTCGAAGTGGATGAAATCGCAGAAGAGGAACCGACCGCCGCTGACGCTGAGTTCGATTTCGGTGCGATCGACCGGGGACGCCTGGAGGAAGTCTATCTAGGTCCGCTGGAATGGACGCCGGAAGAATTCAATGATTACACAGTTGAAGAATTCGATATGAACATCGCAGACTTCGCTGATTTCGATGAACTCGAATCGATGGTGGGACCGGTTGAAGACATTCTTGCTGAATAAGACGAAAAAACGCCAGCCGCGGAGGCTGGCGTTTTCATGATGATTCCTACTGGGTTCGAACCAGCGACCTCTACCCTGTCAAAGTACACTCCGTAAATCAAAAAGCGGCACTTGGGGAATCGAAACCGTCCTATCAATGTTCTTGGGCCAGTTAAAATCATAAAACATCATAAGCCGGCACAAATCGGGCACATTTTGGGCACACATTGCCGGACCGCTTCACATGTGTGCCCATCACTTGGCATTGTTCTTGCCCCATACACCCTTGAACGTCTCCGCAGCCACGATATCATCCGCGTCGTCCGTGTGTAAGTAACGGTTAGTCGTTGTGAGCTTCCGGTGCCGCAGCCGGCTCTGGATAGCTCGCATGTTAACCTGTTCACGTGCCATGATCGAAGCAGAGGAATGGCGCAGGTCGTGGAACCGGATCTGCCGGATGCCGGTCCGTTTGACGAAGCGGCCCCAGAAGCGGGTGACGGCATTCGGATGATAAGGCACGCCGAACGGATCCGCAAACAAGAGCAGAACCTCGTTCCCGTCCTCATCCTTGAACCCATTCCAGTCAGGACCGGCCAGCAGCTTGTTCCGCAGGGCGGCATTCCGCTGCGCCCGCAGTTCCTCCATCAGTTCTTCCGTGCAATGCAGGAACGTCTCGTCGCCTGTCTTGGTACATTTTAGCTGCAATCCGTGCTTCGATGTATAGACGAGCGCCCGTTTTATCCAGATACCACCTCTCTCATAATCGAGCACATCCTCCGCAATGGCCACGACCTCACCACGCCGCAGCGAAAATTCGAAGGCGATCATAATCAGCCGCTGATGGTATTTCGAGATCTCCGGGAAATGGTCGGCGATCCTTTTCACTTCCTCCATCGTGTAGGGCTTCAGCTTTTTCTTTTTCGTGTGCGGTTTGCCAACGCCGTCCATCGGATTCGACTCGATGACTTCCCAACGCAATGCGTGGCCGAAAATGGACTGGAGCGCATAGTACTTTTTCTCAAGCGAACCCCGGCCGGCATCAGCCTCCGCCGTGAAGAAATCTTCGATATCCAGCGTTCGGATCTCCCGCATGTACATATCCTCAAATGCCGTAATGATAGGTTTCAGAACGTAATCCAGCACTTCATTTGTAGTGGCAGCCAGCTTCTTGTCTGCGAAATTCTTCCGCCATCGGTCCTTGAACGCGCCGAATGTGATGTTTTCAATAGATTGTTCTTCCGTGTTCCGGACTTCATATTCAAAATCACTCAGCATTCGCTTCAATTCACGCTGTCCGGATGGCGTGACGATCTTGGTTTTGCGTCTTCGCCTACCTTTCCGGTCCTTTCCGACTTCCGCAAACAACCTGTATTTTCCGTTCCCCAAGTCTTTAGAGTAAGCCATTTATGTATCCCTCCTTACAAGTATCCTTAAATGTTCGCCTGTATAGGGCAAGGTCAGTTGCTATACAACTGAACACTACCGACTGCAAAGATTTCGGCAGTACTGTTCCAGGCGTTTCTGGGCAAAGTCGGGGTTCACACCGAAAAGCTCTTGGAGCACCCAGATAGCTCGTCGCTCGTCATTCGGCAATTGTAGCCGTTGGAGCATAAATGTCGGAATGCAAAAGAGTTGGCTGAAGTTATTCGCTTTGACTTCCTGGTAGTCTCTCATCATAGCCGTGATGAGCCGTTGGTCGCCTTCATGCAACTTGGCGTGGCAGACCTCATGCCCGAACGCTTGCCATTGTTCTTCGGGTAGCAGCCGGTCATCGAGAAATATCACGTTATCAGCGTAAGCGGAGCCGTAGGGGTAGTAGTGGACAGCGTAGCCTAATCGGGGAGCAATCACTTCGATGTTCATCTGATGCGGGTGGAATACATCGATATCCCGCAACATCTTCGTTATGTATTCTTCTAAGGTGCCGTATGTATAGCACAAATGAATCACTCCTTTAGAACATATGTTCCCCTAAATAGTACAAGAAAAACCCACTTTTGGAAAGTGGGTCTCTAAATCAATTTTTATAAATTACTGTATAATTTCACTTTACTCTGTACTCTCAAGATCGTTAAGTATAAAAGTTTCCTTTTTATTTCCAGTGTTTTTATTAGTGATAGTACTTTTTGTTAAGTTAAATTGATACATTTTCGTGGCAATTACTAACCCTTGTGTAAATATTTCTCGATTTGTTTTAGCAGAAATCGCGATTCCAGAATCACTTATGATCTTTATTGAACTTACAGATCTGTTGGCGCTGTCAATTACTCCTGTTACAAATATCGATTCTGTTTCTATTTTGCTTTTTATTTCATCAAATCTATTGCTAATGTAGTGAATTTTTTCTTTGTCGATTTTAGTTTTTGAACCTTTGTTTATGATGGATAATGATATGTCTTCCTTATCCATTTCCTTGAACCAGTTTTTAGAGACAGCGAACGTCCGATAGCCAATTTCTTCGATGATAAAAGAAGGATCATCTTCGGGTAGTCTCTGAAAGAACTCTTTTAGTTTACCAAGGCCCTCTTCTGAAATTACGCCATCGACAAAGTAATCATCCACAGCCCCTAAATGAAGATTAAATGAGCCAGGGGAAGTATTCTCTAAAATGAGTTGAGAAGAATCAACAATATATCTAGGAATAAGACCTTTAGCGTTTCCTTTGCCAAAAACGTCATTGAACATAGAAGTATAAACTCGTTGAATCCCTCTCGCGACGGACCCGAGTTTTGTAAGAGTGATTTGACCTGGCTCCAATGCGGTATCAATACTTACGACAAATTCATCTTCGGTCTTTCCTGTTACTTTATTTCGTTCAAAAAGCTTTATTTGTTCCATTGACGCATCGGCTAAGTCGTAAAATCTAGAGTTTCCATCCAATGATTTCAATGATCGCTCCAATTCAGCTAATGAAGGCAATTCGTCACGAGATCTAACATCAAGATTGTCGATTGTCATTTTAGAACCCCCTCATTAAAATTGGTCGATCGTCATTTCAATTATACCCTTAGGATCTTCATTTCTGTCAAAACAAAATTGTCCTCGCCAATACTTTTCGTATAAATCAAAATGAGCACGATCCTCTTCTACATCGTTACCTTCAAATGGAATAGTCTTTGGGTCTACTGTGAAGTAAGGATCACAATGCAAAGGGATACCGAATTCCCTAAAAATCCTCTTGTTTTGTAGCACCGCTCGGGTTGCAGGGTGGGTCGCATCCAAATAGAAAACCAAGTCTACATCTTTAGGGTCTTCTTTGTTGGTGACAAAGCTGCCATCTATCCAGAATTTAGTTACAGCTTCAAAAATATTTACTCTTTTAATTTCTGCAATAAAACGTGAAAATCCTTCATAATTCCGTTCCCTCGTTTCAGAATCAGGAAACGCTTCGACAAAAAAGATTTTAAAGTTTTGAAGCGATATATTTCTTATTATTCCAGGAGTTAAATTTCCGCGGTGATCAAACTGAAGTTGTGAACCAGTCGTCATTATTCTGCTTCTCCTTCCAAAATCGGAAAATTTTTCTACACTAAATTAAAAGAAAAGCCCCACCGGGCAGATAAATAAAAACATTAGGGCGCCGGGCGCTCGTGGGTAGGTTATTGCTCCCTTGCTCACTACCTATGCGTTGCACCTTCTGGTTACCATAAGGGTTCACCAGCTTGGCTCAAAGTTGCCATATCGAATATCGACTTAGGGTTTCTTTGAATTCACCCGGTGCTTCCTCTATAATTACTTATAGAGAGGGCACTTCTACCTTTGATGCCTACCGGTTCAGAGAACGCTTGAGCGAGTGCACTAGTACCTTTAAGCTCTAAACCAGAAACCAGAGATGCAGGAATTCCGGTGTCAAACGTTTTCATGGATTCCATCACCTCTGTTAATCGATTAGTCGTCTTTCCGGTTTCTTCAATGATTTTCGCTAGGCCTGAACCGGTATCGAGGTCATCAAGAATCTTTTTGTTATCAAGACCGCTTTTAAGCGGTCTTTTCTTTATGTTTCCATAAAGTTCAGCATATGTGTTCACCCTAATGTTTAAAAGCCTATTATGAATTCAGCAGCTTGGCTTTCTCCGCCTGGAACTCCTCTTCGGTTAGGATGCCTGAGTCCCTCAGTTCACCCAATTGCTTAAGCTGCTGGAATTTATCAGGAGCTGGAGGAGGAGTCATTGATTCTTCAGGATCAGGATTCTCGGTAATCGTCTCTGATACCACCTCAGGAACCGGAGAGGGGGCAGAAATTGCAGTTACCAGACGTTCTCTGACATCATTTTGATCATTCTGTAGCTCGTATTTCAGAACGCCTTCATCTGACTTTACAATTAGTTCCTTGCCATTCTGCGAAATATCATTGATTTGATCCAGTTGACGAGTATGTACAAATTCTTTGAAGACGGTTTCCGAGAAAAATATAAGTTTTAGATTTGTGGCTACAAGCAAACCTTTTACTTGCTTACCTTTTGGAACATCAAATAATACCGGAACGACAGCCCGAATCGATTCGTCATTTTCAATATGTTTAGCTCTGATTCTACTTGCTGCTAGTGTATGGCTGCTGATAATTTTTGTTTCTTCTTCATTTGGATCAGAGCCAAAGAAAAACTCAGCATCATTCTTTTCAGGAGAAAGTTTCCCATTCCCCTTAGATAACGAAATCCTGTTCCGGAGGACATCGACAAGGGTATCTAAGTCGTTCTCTTCGATGTCTCTGACAGTCTTCTTTTTGGTACCCATCAACCCGCTGATTTCAAGCAATAAACTCCCGCCTTTGAAAGAAGAAGAGCCGCCTGGCAAAATATCAAAATCGACATTCTTGATAGAATTATATTCGATTTTTTCAGCTTCAGCTCCGCCAAACATTCCGCCTTTAAGCCACGTGAGGATTAGCCCACTATCTGCGACAAGAACGAAGCCGCTTGGTTTTAGTAACTTTGCACCGCCTACAGTAAGGTAATAAATATTTTCATTATCCTTCACGTACTTCTTGATGGCTTTTAAAGTGTATTCGTAATAAGTCCGTTCGGTCTTCGGGATATCTTTAGTCACGCCTTTAAGTTCAGAGACTGTTAACGGAAATTCCATGACGCCATAACGGTAATTTAGCTTAGTAAATTTACTGCTCATTTCGTTTCTCCTCTCCATATTATTTATTCGATCTATTTATAATTTTCCACATCGCATAGAGCTGTTCCCTCTGTTCCTCAGGACTTTCCGCGAGCTCTTTAAAGAACTTGCCGATCTTTGGATCAGAGAGCCATTTTTCGAAATCTGGATCAATGTTTACCGATTCAGTGCTATTCCGACCAAGCAATTCATCGACTGAACAGTCAAGCGCTTCTGCTAATGCTTTGATGTCAGCTGAATCTGGAGTTGTATAACTTCTCTCCCAATTAGAGATTTTTTGGGAAGAAACATGAATTTTATCCCCCAACTGCTTTTGTGTGAATCCTCTACGATTCCTATACTTCTTTATGCGGTCTCCGGTCTCCAAAACGACACCTCCTAGGCAGACCCAATTTATATATATAATTTAAATAATTTTACCAGTAACTAACGGGATATGATATTTAAATAACGGAATATGAGAAAAAACTATATAAAGTAGTTGACTGTAACGAAAATCGTTAGTATTATGTATATAACGGATACCGTTATAGAAGGAGGTGAACAAAATGGTGCACAAGAATGTAGAAAAAATAAGAGAAGCTAAAGGGGTTACAAAAACCCATATAGCGAAAGCTTTAAATATGTCAGTGATGGGTTATAGCCACATTGAAAATGGTGCAACTAGATTAGACGTAGGCAGGCTACAAAAAATCGCTGCCATATTAGAGACCGATGTCGCCGTTTTTTTTGATGACCAACTAACGGATTCCGTTATCAATAGACAAAAGCGAGCCACAGGATAAGAAAGGAGGGATGAAGCGTGGGTGAACTTTTAAAACTTAACGTGGATGAAGGGCAAATCGAGGAAATGCTGCGTACGGAATTGCGGAAGCGGCTCGATCATCTGGAACACCGATACACCTTCTGGGATCTGGAGGAGTTGAGCCGCCAGACACACATGAGCATCAACTTCATCAAGGACACATTCTTTTTCGATCCACGGTTCAAAAAGTTTCGGGTAGGGCGCAAATGGCTGTTCCCGGCGAAAGAAGCGGAAGAATTCCTGTTGCTGTGGCTGTCGGAACAGTCCCGCCACTGACTCCTACCGTAACTGTACAGCGAATGAGCGTATAGCACTAGACAGGTCAGTATACAAACAGAAAGGAGATAATTTCATGTCAATCAAAGATTCGGCGAAGGTCGGACCGGCGGTCGCATCGCTCTTGGAACAAGAAGGAATGACCGGGAAGGAGATGGCGGCAGATCTCAACGTCTCCGAGCAGCTGACCAGCCACTATAAGCATAACCGGCGCAACATGCACCGGGAAATCGCGCAAGCGTCCATGGATTGCTACGACAATCCGGAATACCGAATGGATCTCCTGTTCGAGTTTTCAAGCGGGTACACCCCGCCAGTCCTGAGAGGACGGAACATCGAGCAGCATCGCTTAAGCTACGAGGCGCACACAGAGCGGGAATTGGCTGAAGCCATCGACGTCATCAAAAAGGTTTGCCTGGCGAGACCACCCCAATCCTTGAGTAAAGATGAATTAGAAGGAGTAAAGGAGATCGTTGATGAGCTGCTGGATGTCCGGACACTGACGGACAATTTCCTGAAACAATTGCAGGTCGAATACGGAATATCAATAACAGAGCGGATCAAGGCCATGATGCCGAGATGGAAAGCGAGAGGATGGTTGGTATGACGGAATGGATGGACGGGTACATCACAGGCATTTTAGTGGCGATGCTGACGTTTGCGGGCTTGTATCTCTGGAATGTGGTGGGAGCGGAAATGAAAGAGGAAAACGAAAAAGCCGACTGAGGTCGAGTCAGCCGGCTGATATGGGATATGTCTATTTTACCACGGGAGCACTGGCTCCCGTCAAGAAGCCTATGAAAAAAACCGGATGCTTGACCGGGCCATGTGTCATGGGCTTCTTGATGGGACTCGCCATCAGAGAGGAAGTGGAAGATGAACTATATCTCGATTGAAACCATTGTGGAAGAAGGTGAGGATGTGCTGAAGCCGAAAGATCCGGAATTGGCTGCATTCGACCGGTCGCTGCTCATGAGCGATTTGCGGACGGAACTGCATCTGGCAGCCATTGAGGGGAAGACCAGCAAACTGGTGACGTACGAGCGATTAGGGAGCCCGAAAACAGCATTGAAGACCTATGAAGCCTTTACGTTCCATGGTTTTTCTGTTGGTGCACAGGACGAGGGATTACTAATCGAATGGAGGTAAAACAAATGGAACACCCAGAGATCGAATACGCAATGCGGACTGGCTACCCTTCGAAGGATTACCTCGATTGGGAGCGAGAACAGGAGAAGGACGACAATCCAGTCGAGGACATGTTCGGCTCGGAAATTTTGGAAGGCGACAAGTGGTTCGAGGATTCGGAGGGCCGGATCGTTCTGGAAGACAATATAGATGACTACCTGATCGAAGTGATCGGCGTCGAGTTTTTCCGGGCATTAAAATAAGCCCGCTGCAGCAACAGCGGACTCGGGGTTCTGGATCATTAACTTAACTTCATTGTAAACCAGAGCCCCTCAAAACTCAATAGGAGGGATCAGATATGGTTCAGGCAGTATCGACGAAAGATATGAGCCGGGAAGAATGGCTGCAGGAACGGACCAAAGGGATCGGCGGTTCAGACGCATCCATCATCCTTGGGCTGAACAAGTACAAAACACCTTTTGAGCTCTGGCTTGAGAAAACCGGCCAGACTGAAATGGAAGACAGCGCTGGAGAAGCGGCCTACTTTGGAAATGTGCTCGAAGAATTGGTGGCGAAGGAGTTCGAGATCCGAACAGGCAAGAAGGTACGGAAACGGAACGCCATTCTTCAGCATTCTGATCACCCGTTCATCATGGCCAACATCGACCGGAAAGTGGTTGGAGAATCCGCAGTCCTTGAATGCAAGACCGCAAGTGCATATCTGGCGAAGGACTGGGAGAGCGATGAGATTCCCGAATCCTACCTTGTGCAGGTGCAGCATTACCTTGGCGTCACCGGCTATGACAAAGCGTACATGGCCGTTCTGATTGGCGGACAGCGGTTCGTCTGGAAAGAGATCGAGCGAGACCAGGAATTGATTGATTTGATTTTTGAAGCGGAAGTCCATTTCTGGACGCATCACGTGGAAAACAAAGTTGCGCCGGCGCTGGATGGCTCCAGTGCCGCTGAGAAGTTCCTGAGAGAAAGATACGACAAAGGGGATGCCGACAAGTCCATCGATCTCGGTCATGCCTACAAGGGCAAGATTGAACAGTACCGCGAACTGAAAAACTCCATCAAACAATTGGAGGAACAAAAGAAGCTCCTTGAAAACGAAATGAAGTATGAACTGAAGGAAGCTGAAACAGGCATTGTCCATAACTATCAGGTGAACTGGAAGACGATCACGGCGAACCGGGTGGACTCAAAAGCGCTGAAAGAAAAGTTTCCTGACGTGTACCGGCAAGTGATGAAGGAGAGCAGTTACCGAAAATTCGACATAAAGGAGATTGACTAATGGCCACTAATTCGAGCGTGAAATCACAGATCGCCAACCGACAGAACGGACAGGCACCATCGACACAGGGAACGACGATGAAGGGGCTCCTCGCTTCACCGGCTGTCATCAAGCGGTTTGAAGAAGTGCTCGGCAAACGGGCAATGCAATTCACTGCATCCATCTTGAGCCTCTACAACAGCGAGAAGATGCTTCAGAAATCAGAGCCGATGAGCGTCATTTCAAGCGCTATGATCGCCGCGACGCTCGATCTGCCAATTGATAAGAATCTAGGCTATGCATGGATCGTTCCATACGGCGGCAAAGCGCAGTTCCAGCTAGGTTACAAAGGATATATTCAACTAGCGCTACGGACAGGTCAGTACCGGAAAATCAACGTCACAGAAATCTATGAAGGCGAGTTCATCAGCTGGAACCGGATGACAGAAGAACTTGAATTGGAGTTTGAATCGAAAGCGTCAGATAAAGTTGTGGGATATGTCGGCTATTTCGAATTGATAAACGGATTCAAGAAGACGGTGTACTGGACGAAATCGGATGTCGAGAAGCACAAAAAGAAGTTCAGTAAGTCGGACTTCGGCTGGAAAAATGATTGGGATGCAATGGCGAAGAAGACGGTGATCCGGAACATGCTAAACAAGTGGGGCATTCTCTCGGTAGAAATGCAAAAGGCATTCACTAATGACGAGAAGCAGCCGATCGAGGGCGAAGCGGAAGAACTGGATGATGACGTGATCGACGCGGAATTCAGCGAAGTTCATGCGGGAACTCAGCCGGAAGAGGCAGAACCGGAACCTGCACAAGGTGAGGAACCAAAGAAAGACCCGCGGGGTGAACGGCAAGAGAGTTTGCTTTAATCAGCGGAACACCGGATGAGGGAGCGGTTTTTCTCCCTTATCTGTTATCAGTAAAAAGTTGAGGTGAAAATATGAGCGGCGCATTCCTGACATCGAGGGATATTTTCAAAAACGGAATATGGACCGACGTTCCGAAATTTCGGATTTTCTTCTTCATTGTCGGGAACGCTGTTTTTTCTGAAACGGGAGTAGAAAAAGGCGGCGTTCACGTCGGCCGGGGGCAGTATCTCCGTTCTCTGCGAAACCTGCGAGAAGATCTAGTTTACTACGAAAATAACGCCGAGAAAATGTACGGGATGGCGACACTGAACCGCAAGATTGCGGAACTGGTCGAGGAGGGCCGACTCCAGACCGAAAAGACGAAGCTTGGAACACTATTTACTGTCGTCAATTATGCGATATACCAAGACTTTTCGGCTTATAAGTCGAGTAGCTTGGAACAGCGTCGGAACGGCGTTGGAACAGCGTCGGAACAGCAGCGGAACAATAAGAACTTAGAGAACTATGTTAACCAAGAGAATAAAAGTACTACTGCTGCTGATGCGCATGCGCAAGGACAAGGGAGCTCAGGGCCGACTGATTACCAACAGCGTTTGCTACAACGCTACGTCCAATTGCGCGGATATGGATTTGACTCTACGCCGAAGGATTACATGACGGCAATTGAAATCGAACAGGCTAACATCCCGCTCGATGTGGCCATTAAAGCGATGGAACGGAAATTCGCGGAATTTCAACCGAAACACAGCAAAGACAAAATTCACTCTCTCTCTTACTGTGCCGGAGCGATATTCGACGCTAATCACCGACCGGCTGCCATGCCGCAAAAAACAGAAGAGCAGAAACAACAGGATCAGGAATACAATTACGGATTTTAGGAGGACGCCATGAGTTATCAGGACATGCTGAACAACTTCCCGAAACCGGAAATCCTGAACACCTATCAGTGCGAAGGGTGCGGGCAGGATGTGCAAGTAACGGAAATGCCGATTGCCGGCGGACCGGACAAAGGAAAAGTTGAAAAATTCTACCTTGGCTGCAAGTGCGGGGATATCATCCTGGCGGAACAGGCTGTCGAGAAAGACAGGCAAGCCCGCACACGGCACATGCTTCGCTTGTTTGATCAGAACTCACTGGTCAATGAATCGCTGAAAAAAGCGACATTCGAGAATTACAATCCGCCATCACAGGAACTCGCATTCGCGAAAGATCAACTGAAGATGTTCGCAGACAATTTCTCGGCTGTGGAACCGCACAGTTTCATGCTGAAAGGTACGTTCGGAACAGGCAAAAGTCATTTGTCCTACGCCACGGCGAAGACATTACTGGCAAGCGGTCACTCCGCATTATTCCTGTCGGTGCCAAAACTGCTGACGAAAATCAAGGATACCTACAACAGCAAATCAACTTTTTCGGAAGCGGATTTGCTGGAATTGGTCGGCATGGTGGATCTGATGGTGCTGGATGACCTTGGCGCAGAGTATACCAATGCCCGAAACACGGCCGACAACTGGGTTTGGTCCAAACTGTTCGAAGTCGTGGATAGCCGGTCCGGTAAATCTACGATCTACACGACAAACCTCTCCAGTACTGAACTGGAAACGAAGGTTGGCACACGAAATTTCAGCCGAATCATGGATAGCGCAGAAATTATTTTGATGAACGGCAAAGACTATCGCCGAAAGGCATTTTAGGAGGCAGAACGATGCACGAAATGATTGCACGCACAATGGATCACCTGATTTTGATTGCCGGTGCTTGGGAAAAATCAGGGCAGACAGACAAGGGGCTGGAGCGCCAGTTCAACGCCAAGCTGAACGAACTGCAAGGCATGACACAACTGAGTCACGAGAACTCGGTTCGGCTGCTGGTCCGTTATATGGCAGGGGAGGCAGTCGCATGAGCGAGAAACAGTACTTTTTCGACGCCGGTGAAAAACGCCGCCGGTCATGGGTAGCCGAACTGAAACAGCTTGGTATCACGCACACGTTCCATGGTGAACCAATCGAGAAAGCGACGTATTCGGAAGCATTGAGTCTGCTCAGCATCGAGCGGGCGAAACAGTCGTAGGAGGTGCAGCATGAAGGTCACAGTAAACGAACAGACACAGCGTTTTTATCTGGCGTTCGAGAAATGGGAACCGGCCGTCGGACATGAAATCAAGGTCGGTAAATATCAATTTTGCGCAATCCCGTCAGGCAGCCATATCAATATCTCCGACGTATCGTCCGGCGTGAAAGTATTCGATATTCCGATGAATTTGGAAGTCATGATGCAGACAGGAACAAAAGAAGGCACGATTCAATTTCTGGGAAAAGTGGGAAACGGACTTGTTCGGCTAATCAAGAGCACACCGGACTTTGATAAGCAGCTGGTGAAAATGAAAAAAGTGGCTGTTGATCGCTTAGGCGAAAAACCGTTTGTCGAAGATATTGACACGGACTGGATTTTCGAGCCTGAAAGTGACGTTGTGAATTAATTTTGAGGCACAGATGAAGCGGAAGGAGCGGAAAAATGAACCTGAAAAAACTGTACGAGAAGCAAGCGGAACTGGATGCAGAGATCGAAAAACAGCATCCTAACCAAAACGGTGAAGACCGGGAGTCGATGGATTTCTTGGCTCTGTACGCAGAACTCGGAGAGCTGCTGAATGAATGGCGGGGGTTCAAGTATTGGAGTGATGATCGGGGGCCGAGAATCTTAAAGAAAACTCCTGATATGAAGACCTTTGACGAAACAGAAGGAAGGGTTGCAGATTGGATTGTCACTAACCCACTCCTCGAAGAATACGCTGATTGTCTTCACGCCATACTGACGCTCGGCAATCGTTTTGGAGTAGCAGATTTCGAGGTGCCGGAACTGCTGGCACAGGAGTACGACACTGCCTCTATCGTGGCGAAGTTTCTGGACCTGTTTTATTTCGTCGGAGAGATCGAAGCCCATCCTTTCGAGAGTGAGCGGCAGAAGTGGTACCGGGAGCTGATCGTCAACTTCGTCGAGTTGGGCAAAATGCTCAGCTTTACCTGGGAGGAAGTAGAGGCAGCGTACCTCCAGAAAAATAAAGCGAATCACGATCGGCAGGCGAACGGATATTGAGCCCGGAAGAACGTGAAGGAATGATTCTTACCCTCTCGGTTATGACTTTCAAAGATCCCGAGTATTTCGATGACATGGATGACCGACGACTTTGCGAAGAGTACGACAAGCTGATGAAGATGAACGGGGGATGAATTTGCAGAAACGCAGAACCGGAACACGGGCCCGCACCAAGCGGGTTCCCCGTAAGTTCCAGGCGACGAAGGTGACGTTCGATGGGCGGGAATTCGATTCCAAAACTGAGCTGGCGTACTACCTGCATCTTCGGCTGCTTCCCGAAGTGGAACAAATCGAGTTGCAGCCGCAGTTCCAGATTCTTTCACCTTATGAAGTGGAGTGCAAACGCTGTAGGGGAAACCGGCAAGTGCTGAATCGAAAGACCGGCAATCTGAATCAATGCAGCTTATGCAAGGGTAAGGGTAAGCGAGAGAAGGCGGGGATGACATATACGGCTGATTTCCGGGTTACATACACTGACGGATACACGGAGGTCATTGATGTGAAAGGATTCAGTTCTTCCCGGGACTTTCCGGTGCGTCGGCGGCTGTTTGAAAAAATGACCGGCATGGAACTGATCATCGTGGAACGAAAAGGGAAGGAATGGCTTAGAAAATGACAGCTCCAAAAGTGAAGAAAAAAGAACCGGAAATTATCCGGTTCAGTCCAAAATATTCTTGATCAGCTCGACAATGAGTTCCTTCGAATTTGGGCTTTCTGCCCGTTGTTCTGCTGAAGGGATTTGCCGCTCGCCTGTAGCCACGGATTCTACAAAATGAATGCGGAAATTACCAACAGTGCTATAGCAGACCAAATAATCTTCTCCCTTATATGGGTAAATCGCGAATTCTGCTTTCATATTGTACTGCCAAAACGATGACATGATTTATCCTCCACTGAAATATTTTAAAGATTCATTATAACATTTCCGGAAGGTTGTGAATCCTTTGGATGAAAGGAAGTACGAAGAAGTCCTCGCTGCTATACCGAGATGGGAACCTTCCAGAGAGCAAAGGGTATTCGGCGTTTCAGCCATTCAGACCATCATCGGTGGAACATTTATGCAGGCGCATCAGATCCGGAAGCGGCTCGAGCGGGAAGGGAAGCTGCCTGAACAAACGTGGTGAATCAGGATATCTCAAAAGGTCATATCGCTGTATCCAAGTAATGTAAATGACCTTTTGAATATTTCTTGTTAGAAGGTAGATGTATAAAGAAGGTTCGGAAATAGTTAATGCTGATTTAACGTTTCCCAGACACCAGTGTCGTAGGGATACCTACACAGCCGGTTCAGAGACCGTCGAAACAAACTGATGAGAGAGGAGGAGTCATTAATGGAAAGACGGGATTATGAAGTTGATTGGAGTTCCAACGGCTTAGATTTCAGATATAGCGGTACTGAAACGGTTTTTGCCACGAACAAAGAAGATGCAAAGGAAAGAGCAATTCAAGCAGTTTCACGAAAAATGGTAATGGCAAGAGGGCTGATTGTAATTGGAACGGTTGTAGAAATTTAATCAATCATTCAACCCTATGTCCAAAAAGAAAGGAGCTCCACATGGCGAAAATCGCCTATCGGAAAATCAAAGTCGGTAACAGCCACATTGAACTCCCTTACTGCAACCGGTGCGGCAAAGCGGTTTATGATCAAGACCAGGTGTACTGCTGCTGGTGTGGCAGCAAATTCGTGAAGCAGGCAGCAAAATGATACCCCGGCCAGAGCTGGGGTATTCTTCTAGTTATAGACTAGGCAAAAAGACAGACGAGAACAGAGAAAGGGGTCATACGGTGCGCTTAATGGAACTTAAGATCAACGAGACAAATGTCATAGAATTGGATATAATGGAATTACCGGACAGTTGTGTGGTGGTCATCAACGACGGCAAGGTGAAACTTGCCGAACTTCCTCCGCATGCAGAGACGAAGATCATTACGCATAAAGGCAGAGTGACCCGTGTGAAGTGGGATGAGGGGGAAGAGTTTTGAGCGATGAAGAAGTGAAAATTGTTAGGTTAAATCTTCACTTGAAATATATAATTACTATTTTTGTGTTGGTTGGTTGTACCATAGGCGGATTAGCCTTATATGATCAAGAGGTTGCTATCAAAGGGCTTTCTGCTGCCGGATTGCTGACTTCCATTGTATTAGCAGTAGTGGCAATATTAATAACTCTTTGGGATGTAGCTGGCCAAAAAAATAATATACAAGATATGAAAAGTAGTGTAGAAGAACTTAAAGAAGTAACTGCTGAAATTAAATCATTTGTAGAACAAATTGATACACAAAATAGAGAAACGATTGAAGATGTTATTGTGTTATTCGAAAATTTTCAAGCAGACAGTAAAGGATACGTCCAAAAACTCATCGAAGCTACGGAAAAGCTAGGTGATTTACAAGGGACCGATAAATCTGAAGCTGAAATTCAATCAATTAAAAAGGAATTATCCTCTATTCAAGAAGATTTAAGTTTGGCTTATAATAATTTTGAAAAACCTTCTGATCTTATTTCTATCGCTAGAAGACATTCAGATCTTTTAAACTCATCGTCCAGTAATTTGCTGGTTGGAAAAAGCAATGAAGAAATAGAAATGATTAGAAAAGCATTAAAAAACATAAAATATTACAATTTGAATTTTAAACCTCTTAAAGAAGAGGATGAAAACGATTAAGAGACCATATATATGTCCGCACCAGCCAACTGGAGGACACATGACAGCATAATTGCTGTTTTGTGTCCTCTTTTTTTATTTTTCTAAAGGGGGAGCGTTATGGGGAATCTGCAAGAGGAACTGATCAGAATCGGCCTCGCCAAAAAAGAGAAATCGCCGCCCAAAAAAGAGAAGCGGCCAAAGAACAAGCTCAGTCAGCGGGACTTGGAAGAATTGATGGGTGTTCGAAAGCCGAGATTTTCCCGGCACAAGGGCGGAGCTTATAGACAGAAATAAAAAACAGGGGGAAGGTAAATGGAGAACTGGGCGGACGAGCTGATTGCACAATACCGGAAACATCAAAACGAGTTGCGGCGGCAAGTCCGCAGGTTGGATCCAGATGATCTTGCCGATCAGCAGATTATCTCAAGCAAGAACAGCATGACCCGGGACATGGAATTTGTACTGGGATGGCTGGAAACTGGCAGACAGCCGGGTAATTACCGAGGAGCTGACAAACGGGGAGTTTACCAAAAATCATATGGAAATCTGGATTTCATTCCCGACATCGTAGAGCAGTTGGAGGATGGCCCGAAGCTGTTGTATATGACCGCCGAAGAAAAAATGATCATGCAAGATATTTTCAAATCCTTGTCCCACCGGGAAAAGCACTGCTATATTCTCCATGTCGCTAAAGGCATCAGCATGGGGGAAATTGCAAAGGGACTTTGTGTCAGTAAAGCCACCGTTCAAACGCACATTGAGCGGGCGAAAAAGAAAGTGAAGGACCGGGTGAAATTATAATTCTTTGTCATACGCTTGTCATACGGTCCCCCTATTAATGAAGGGGAGAAAAAAAGAGGGGATGCGTGCAAGGCGCAAATCTCCTCACTCAACCCCACAAAATATGGGTGCCTTATTCATACCTGCATGGCTTATCCGATACATAAGATGTAGCGAAGGAGGTAAGTATGGTGGAGGTTGATTTCAGTCCAATGGAACCGATCATGAACGAGTTGCTGCTGAACCTACTGATCGTTTTGGGAATCCCGTTCCTCTTAGCAATGATAGTTGGATGGGGCTTACGAAAATTAAGAATACCAGGTTCAATCGTAGCACCGGCGGCATCTTTGTTGTTGGTTTACCTGGTCTTTTATATGTTCCGGTTTAATACATTTGAGTAAAGGCGCAGGCATCTCAGTTGAGGTGCTTTTTACTATGTCTGAAGAAGCGAATAGCGTGGGAGAGGTGATAAGAGGTGCCAAGGCCAAAGAAAATCACGAAGGCGGTACTCCGGGAATTAGAAGACGGATTCTTGAAAGGATTGAGTGATCGGGAAGCTTGTCTTTACGCAGGTATTGCGCCTTCAACGCTCTACGAATACTGCAAAGATAAACCTGAGTTTTCGGAGCGAAAAGAGCTCTTAAAAGAACAGGTGAAAATGCGGGCAAAACTCAATGTAGCAAATCTCATCGAACGGAGAGATATTGACTTATCACTCTGGTATTTAGAGCGGAAAGCCAAAGATGAATTCAGCAAAAAGCAGGAAGTTGAACACAGCGGGGGCATTGAAAACAAGCTGGATCTTTCCGGACTATCCGTTGAGGAGTTGAGGAAGCTTGCCAACTCTGACAGCGAATCAACGTAAGGAGCTTGCACGGCAGGCGCAGGCAGAACTCGCTCGTCGCTCTTTCCGGGACTATGTTGAGTACGTGCATCGCGGCAATTACAGGCATTTTCGGCATACGGAATACATCGCGGGTGAACTGGAGCCGGTCGCAAATGGGGAACAGCGCTATATCATGATTGAGATGCCGCCACGGCACGGGAAAAGTATGACGGTTTCCGAAAGCTTCCCGAGTTATTACCTGGCGAAGAATCCGGAAAAGCGGGTCATCACCGCTTCCTACTCTGATGGGCTCGCTCGAAAGTTCGGCCGATTGAACCGGGCGAAGCTGGAGGAATACGGTCCGGAACTTTTCGATGTGCAGCTGTCGGACGTAAATGCTTCCCAAAACAACTGGGATATCGCCAGGATGAATGGCGGAATGATTTCGACCGGTATCGGTGGATCCATTACCGGACAGGGCGCTGATCTGCTGATTATCGATGACCCGTTTAAGAATGCGGAAGCGGCCAACTCATCCACCATCCGCGATAAGGTCTGGGACGAGTGGGAATCGACATTATCCACCCGTCTTCATAAAGGCGCCTCTGTGATTGTCATCATGACACGGTGGCATGAGGATGACCTGATCGGCCGGTTGCTTGAGCGTTCGCCAAGAGATTGGAAGCGGATCCGGATGCCGGCGATTTCAGAGGATAAAGATGATCTGCTTGGTCGGGAGATTGGAGAGCCCCTCTGTGCTGAACTCGGATTCGACGAACAATGGGCAGAAGAAAAGAAATCGGAAGTCGGCTCCCGTACTTGGTCCGCACTTTATCAGCAGCGGCCTTCGCCAGCCGGCGGGGCTATTTTTCAGCGGCAGTGGTGGCGGTTTTATGTGCCTGACGAGCCGACTCGTTCACGACTTGCCAATCCGGAAGGGGTTGTCGTTCTTCCGCGGATCATCGAAAAGCAGATCCAGTCTTGGGATTGCACGTTCAAGGACAGTAAAACTTCAGATTTTGTAGTCGGACAGGTATGGGGCAGCAGAGATGCCGCTTTTTATCTGCTCGACCAGTTTAGGAATCGAATGAATCTGCCGGAGACGATGAAAGCCATCCGGAACATGACGGCCAAGTGGCCGGAAGCGAAAGCCAAGTACATTGAGGACAAGGCAAACGGGCCTGCCGTCATTCAGATGCTCGAAAAGGAAATCACCGGACTCATTCCGGTGAATCCGGAAGGCGGGAAGGAAGCACGGGCAAACGCCGTAGCTCCGCTGATGGAAGCCGGAAACGTATATCTCCCGCATCCATCCATTGCGCCGTGGGTGAATGATCTCATCGAGGAATTCACATCATTCCCAAATGGCAAAAACGATGACCAAGTGGACAGCGGCACTCAGGCACTCATTAAGCTACAGGTGAAGAAAAGCAATCCGCTTGATCGGTATAAAAAAATGTATGGCAGGAGGTGATGGGATTTGACGACAACCATCGAACGTGCAAAGCAGTTTCGAAATGACTTTATGCAAGGGAATGGAAAGGGCGGTGAACGGGACGCGCTCGTCCGGCAGAATCCAGGCAATCGCCGGAAGCTGTCGAAGGATCAGCTGAAATCACTCTACGCCAGCAACATTATTGTTCAGAACATCATCAACATCCCCGCTGAGGATATGACGCGCAGCTGGTTCACCTTGAAGATGAAGGATGAAAAACTCCGGGATGCCATCATGCAGAAGCTGCGGGACCTGAAAGCAAAAGAGGCGTTCAAAGACATGCGCCGCTTCGAGCGGCTGTCCGGTGACGGGCTGATCAGTCTTGGCGTCAAGCAATCAACGAGCTTCACCTTGGATAAACCAATCGAACCGGAAAAACTGATGAAGCTGGAATATATCCACGCGTTCAGCGGTTTCAAGGTGGAGAACATGGTTTCGAATAACAATGTATTTTCTCCTGACTACGGCAGCGTCGAACAGTTCGAGCTGCCGAAAATCAACGGAAGCGACAAAAAGAACTTGGTCCACGCCAGCCGGATTCTGCACGATCAGACGCGGCGGCTGGAGGACGAGAAGCAGGGGCAGCCGCTTCTGGAACCGCTGTTCGACATTATCACGGTCATGGATACATCGCTCTGGAGCGTCGGTCAAATCCTTTATGATTTCACGTTCAAGACTTACAGCAGCAAAGACATCGAGGATATGAAGCCGGAAGAACGCCGGGAGCTCGGAACGCTGATGGATTTCATGTTCCGCACAGAGGCGTTGGCGATCATCGGGGAAGGCGAGAAACTGGAGAAGCAGACGACGAACGCAGGCGGCATTAAGGAGCTGCTCGATTACGGATGGGACATGCTGGCCGGTGGCGCCCGGATGCCGAAGACGGTCATTAAAGGACAGGAAGCGGGCACCATTGCCGGAGCCCAATACGATGTCATGAATTACTATTCGCGGATTGCGGCCATGCAGGAAAATGAAATGAAGCCACTTATCGAAAAGCTCATCCGCATGCTGCTGTGGTGCTCCGATGAATTGGGCGGGCGCGTTGATCCTGCCTCCGTTGAATGGGAAGTAAAATTCAATCCGCTGTGGGAAGTGGACGGGAAAACGGATGCAGAAATCCGGAAGTTGGTGGCGGAGACCGATGATCTGTATATTACAAACGGCGTACTGACCACGGATGAAGTGAGAGAGGCCCGTTTTGGTCGCTTCGGACTGGAGCAGACGTTGGCGTTCAGCGGTGATGAAGCCGATTACGAAAAGATGGCCGCAGAAGTCTATGCCAAGCGCAAGGAGAGCCTACAGAATGGCTAGAAAAGTGCCGCCTACTCGTTTTCCGTATGCTCCGAGTGTCAACTATTCGAAAGCGATTAAACGGCTGGTCAATGAACTGGGGAGCGAGACGCTGAAAACGTTTGATGAGCAGCTCAAACCACAGCTGAAAGCGTACAAGCGAAAGGACAGCCTCAATTATATCGAGGATAGCTTCCTCAGTTTGATCCAGCGAGCGTTCGCTTTTATCGCATCTGCTGCCCATCGGATTTTCAGCCCGTCGAAGGTCGTCACTATCGCGACCGATAATCTGAGTCTCATCAACAAAATGAATCTGAAAAACATGAAAGCACAGGGTCGGGTAGCAGGTGTTGAACCCGTAGATGCCGACGGTAAACTGGCTGATTTCATGGAGCTATCCATTCAGCAGAACGTGAGTTATATCACGAAAATAAAAGATGATTTCCTTGTGGACATCGAGCGCATTGTTTTAAATGGCGTGAAGAAAGGCTCGAGCATGAAAGGAATCCGGGAACAGTTGGTTCAGCAGATCGGTTTTTCTAGAACACGTGCCGAGTTCATTGCAGTTGATCAGATGGGATCCATATTCGGCCAACTGACCGCGAAACGGCATCAAAGCATGGGTGTAAAAGAATTCATTTGGCGAGATTCGGATGATGAACGGGTGCGGAAGACACACGAGAATTTGGATGGTAAGACGTTCTCTTACGCGAATCCGCCGACTGTTGGAAAGCGGAAGGTACTGCCGGGTGAAGATTACCGCTGCCGTTGTGTGGCGGATCCAGTTTTCGAATAGAGGTGGATGAGGATGGCGAGATATCGAAAGAAACCGGTCGTGATTGAAGCTGTCGAGTGGACAGGTGCGAATCATTTGATAACAGATACCTTCATGAAAGCTTGTGAAGGAGCTTATATTGATTATGATCGCTACCAGTTAGGTGAAGTTGTCGTACCCACGCTCGAAGGCGAAATGCGAGCAAGAGTAGGCGACTACATCATTAAGGGTGTCCAAGGTGAATTTTACCCATGCAAACCGGAAATCTTTGAAGCTACTTATGAAAAATTGGATGAAGGAAAAACAGAGAAGTGCTTCCGGAACGGATAGCGTTTTTTTTCGTGCCTTAAAGGGGGTGAGAAAGTGTGAAGGTACAGAGATATGACAAAGTGATGATTCTGGACTATCAGGAAACATCCGAAGGTTATTTGACGGTGGATACGCCAATTACCCGGCCCGGCGTCTTCCCGTACCAGCGGCAGGATGGAACCATTCAGATGGAGGCCAAGCTGCCGGATGATGTATTCAGTGACCTGACAATCCGCTCCGCTCGCTCCAAAGCGGTGACGGACGGGCATCCGAATGAACCGGTCACATTGGCCAATCATATGCAGTATGCAAAAGGGTTGAGCCACACGGACAGCCGGGTGGAAAACGGAATGCTGTTCGTTTCGTTGACGGTCACGGATGCCGGCTTGATTGACAAGATCCGGAACGGAGATCAGCGGGAAATCAGCATCGGTTTCCTGTCGGATGTCGTGTCCGAAGGCGGCACTTACCGTGGTGACCAGTACGAATACGTGCAGCGCAACATCGACATTAATCACATTGCCATCGTCGAGCAGGGCCGTGCCGGTCCTGATGTATCCATCCGGAATGACAGCTCGGCATGGCAAATCGAAACCAAAAATGAAGGAGGCAGCAAGATGCCAACATACAAAATTGACGGCAAGGATTATGAAGTGGATCCGGTCGTGAAAGCACGATTGGATGCACTCGAAGCGCAGAAGGATTCAGCGGAAAACAAAGCCAAGGATTACGACAAACTTCAAGGCCGGTACGATTCCCTCGAATCGGATTACAATCAGGCAAAAGCGGACCTTGAGGAAGCGAAGAAATCGAATCTGTCTGAAGACGAACTGGACAAGAAGGTGCAGGGGCGCGTCGAGCTCGTTTCCGGCGCAAAAGCGTTTCTTGGAGATGAATTCGATTTCTCCGGCAAGAAAGAGCGTGAAATCAAGGAAGCGGTCATTCAGAAAGTGAAACCGGATTTCAAGGGTGACGGCAAGTCGGATGAGTACATTAATGCGTTTTATGATGCAACGGTCGAACGCTCGAAGCAAGACGGGTTCTCGTCCACCGGCGACAATCATTTGCATACCGGTGATTACAAAGGTGATGGAAACCTGGAAGAAAAGCGGAAGCAGCGCCTGAACCTGCGGGATTCCAAATAAGAGAGGGAGGAACAAGAAATGCCGATTACAAGCTACGAAAAATATATGTCTGAAGCAAGCTCAAAAGGAAAGTTGGCAAATTACCAGCCGTATAGCGCCATCACGAAAGGCGCAGCTGCTGCCATTGCATTTGGTGTCGCGGTGCAGCTGGGCGCAGATCAGGAAACGGTTGTGCCATTCGCTGGAGGGGCGCCTGCCGGTATTTCCCTCGCGCAGGAGCCACATGATTGGGTGAATAACGCCGCTGATCAGAACTATCCAGTGAACTCGCCGGTGGCCGTTGTCACGAAGGGAGTCATCTGGGTTGAAGTTATCGAAGATGTTCTTGCGGGTGATACACCGGTTGTTGACAATGCGACAGGGAACTTCCGTCCAAATACGACAGCCATCACAACAGTCACAGCACTGCCGGGGGCGCGGTTCCATTCTGCAGCTGCTGCCGGTGGACTGGCCCAACTTGAAATCAATCTACCCTAATAAATGAGGAGTGAAGTGAAAATGGCAACAATGCGCGAAGATGCTCTGATCCGTCCACAGGATCTGAATGCAATCGACAATACAATCTACGAAACACACCGCGAGGAACTCAAGGCTCGCTCGATTTTCAACGTGAAGACCGATGTCCCGGCTGGTGCAGAGACTTATTCCTATGACGTCATCAAACGCTCGGGTGCGGCTAAGATTCTGGCGCCTGGTGCGGATGATATCCCACTCGTTGACGCAGATATGGAGCGGCATACAGAGACAATTTATTCAATTGCTTCCGCGTTCCGTTATTCCGTTCAGGAATTGCGTCAGGCGCAGATGAGCGGTACGCCGATCGAAACAATGAAAGCGGCCACGGCTCGCCGGGCGATTGCCGAGAAAGAAAACAAGCTTGTCTGGAAAGGGGACGCAAAACACGGCATCCTCGGTGTGGCAAATGCGGAGGGCATTCAGGCGATGGCGCTCGATACCAACGCTGCTGACACTTCGACCAACTGGGCGGATAAGACCGGCCGGGAAATCGTTGCGGATCTTCGAAAGGCTCGTTCAGCAGTCAACCGACTTCCTGGCCACCAGGCAGATACACTCGTCGTGACGCCGGATGCAATGGAAGAGCTGGAGAAAGAGTATAACGAATACACAAATCAGACTGTGTTGCAGTATCTGAAAAGCCAGAACTGGTTTTCTCGCATTGATTCCACTTCCGACTTGGAAGGAATGGGCGACGCAGGCACTAACTGTTTCCTCGTTCTCGACAGTTCGCCAACTGTGGTTGAAGTGCTTGTTTCGATGGACATTACCCGCCATCCGCAGGAATACAAATTCCCGAACTACAAGATTCCGCTTGAAGAACGTACAGGCGGCGCAATCGTCCGTTATCCAATGGCCATTGTGAGAGGAGACGGTGTCTGATGCTTATTCATAACAAAGGCAATTACGTCCGTCACGCAGCCGGTGTCATGTTGGTGCCAGGAACCAATAACGTGAGCGAGAAGGACTGGAAGAAGTTCAGCTCCAATCCGATCATGAAAGAAGTTATCGAGAGTGGGGAAGTTGTTGCACATGAAAAGGCTAAGAGCACACAGGACTTTAATGTTGATGGCGCAGTTGAGCTCGTGAAAGACACCGTAGACGTCGATTTGCTTCGGCAGTGGCAGGAAGCGGATGACCGTAAAACGGTTCAGGAAGCGATTGCTGACAAACTGGCTGAGCTGCAGGGCGAAACTGGCGACGACGAGTAAGGAGCTGATTTGATTGGAGCCGTTGACAACAGCAGTCAAAATAAAATCAATTGCCAATCATCTAAAGTCGTTACCGGACACCGATCTTGCTGTCTATATTGAGGATGCCTCGCTTGAGGTGTCCTCTTCTTCCGTTCCGGAAGCATATCGGGAACGGGCGGTCCGGTACTTGGCGGCGCATCTGGCTTCGCTCAACGTGCGCCAGGTACAGCAGCAGAAAGTTGCGGACATGTCGCAGACGTATCAGGACGGCTCGGAATCAAACAAAGGACTCGACGCAACAGCTTATGGTCAGGAATATGCGCGGTTGCTGAAGCGGTTTGCGGTTCGTCCATCGCTGAATCTGACGGTGCTGTGATGCAGAAGACGCAGATGAAAATCACCGTACAGGAAGACAACCTGGCGCAACTGCAGCAGGTCATTGATGATCTGGACAAAATGTATATCGAAATCGGCATTTTCGGCGAGGATGATGAGTTCTACACCATGATTGCCGGTGTTCATGAATTCGGCATGACGATCAAGGCAAAAGGCAGCGCCTTGACCATCCCGACAGAACATGCGAAAGGCAGAAGTGCCGGTGAGATTCCCGGGCTGTTCCGGCCAAAGGGGAAAGATTATCTTGCTGTGAGTGAGGATGGCGAACTGAAAATCATGTTTTTCCTCCGGAAGAGCGTCAAAATTCCGGAGCGTTCGTTCATCCGTTCGACATTCGATGAAGAAGAGAAAAACTGGACGGCATTTCTGGAAGAACGTTTGGACCGCGTGCTGCAGTTTGAAATGTCGGTCGAGCAGATGTTCGAGCAAATGGGCGCGAAAGCGGTCGCGGATATCCAGCGAAAAATGACAAGCCTGAGAAGTCCAGCCAATGCTGATATCACGGTCAAAAACAAAGGCTCGTCCAATCCGCTGATTGACACAGGCGGCATGCGGCAACGGGTGACGTGGAAAGTGAGGAAACGGTAATGGAATTTGACTTTAGCAGCTTATTCGCTGAATATAACCGACCGTTTCAGCTGATCCCTCGCACACCGAGCGACCGTGACTATTCAAGGGGCGGCCAAACGGTAAAAGGAACTGAGCTTCCAGCGAAGGACATGCAGGGAATTGTGGTTCCGCTCGGGAATGATGACCTGCGGTTCGACACAGCCGGCACGTATACCCGACAGGACCGAAAGATTTATCTGCAAGAACCGAAAACGCTTGCGGAAAATGATGTCGTGACTGTGGACAGCCTAAGTTACCGGATTACCGGTGACAAGCCGTATGGGCATTACGCCGGTTTCAATGTCTATTACGCGAAACGGACGAGCATGGGAGATGGTGGCCGATGATCAGTGTGAGTATCCGGAATGCGCTCGTCCAAGCGCTCTACAATCACCTGCAGATTCCAATCATACCGGACGATGACGATGGGGAAATTCCGGAGCGCCCTTATGTGTTGTATTCCGTCATTCGGGACAACGGGAAGAACGGGCACGACAGCATTACCCACGGGGAGACAGCTGCCGGTTTCGTCAAAACCTACGCGAATCAGAAGGAAGCCACCTATTCATTCACCGCTCATTCTGAGAACCGGGATGAAGCACTGGATTACTGCTATGGATTGATTGAGTATTTCGAGCGGACCGGTCGCACCCTGCTGGCAGATCACGGGATAGCGGTGATTGAAGTTTCATCCACTCAAAACCGCAGTGTTTTGCTCGGAGATCATTACGAGAGACGCCACGGAATCGACGTCCGGATCCGCTATGTGGACAGCTCCAAGTATCAGGAAGAACCAATGGATGAAATCAATATTTAATACAGGAGGTATGACAAATGCCATTGAGTGACGTAACCGTACGCATCACCACGAACCGACCAGCAGGAACTGTCGGATTCGGAAAACCATTAATTGTCGGTGAACTGGCGGGAGGATTCCCTTACACGGAGTACAGTGACCTGCAGACATTAGCCGCAGATTTCAATGACACAACAGAAGTTTATGCAAAGGCAGAAGCATTGCTCGCGCAGGAGAACCGGCCGGAGAAATTCGCAGTCGCTGCATTCGACCCGGCATCCACCGTGGCCGGAGCCATCACGACAGCCGCCGATCTGGTTGAAAGCTTGCTTTCGAAAGACTGGTATTTCCTTATTGTAACGGAGGATGATCTGATCGATTTGGCCGACATCGCAGCAGTCGTGGAAGGATCGAATGCGACAGGCGTACCGAAACTCTTTTCCGCACAGGTGGCTGCAGCTGCAGATCTTGCTGGGCTTGGAACGGGTGACCGGACATTCGTGGCGGTCCATCCGGATGCCGAACATATCGACGCGGCCATTGTTGGCGCAGTCGGATCCCGCGAAGTCGGTTCTGTTACTTGGCAGGGCAAGACGCTCGTCGGCATCACGTCGCAGGATCTGTCGCCTGCAGAAGTGACGGCTATCGAGGACGCAAATGGCTATGCTTATGTGACGAAGGCAGGCGATGACGTGACATCGGAAGGCAAGGTGCTCTCAGGTGAATATATCGACGTAATGCACGGCAAGGACTGGGTGAAAGCGAACATCGAGCACACAGTCCAGAAAATCAAGAACCAGGCCGGCAAAATTCCGTATACAGACGGCGGTATTGCCACACTGGAAGCGGGCGTCCTGTCTGTTCTGAAGCGCGGATTTAACCAAGGCATTATCGCCGGCGATGAAGCGAATAACCCGTTGTTCCAGACCAATTTCAAGAGCCGTGCTGAAACATCGGAAGAAGATCGCGCGCTCCGCCGCTATACAGGCGGGGCTTTCAGTTTTGAATTAGCAGGAGCCATCCACGAAGCGGAAATCACCGGCTCCATCAGCTACTAATCAAGGAGGGATAACGAATGCCAGTAGGTGTATATGATTCTAGTAAGGTCATTGTCACAGTCGATAACATGCACATCACCGGTCTTGCGGATGGCACATTCATTTCATTCGAAGCGGCCGAAGACGGGTTCTCATACTCGGTCGGCGCAGCTCCGGGAGATGTCGTCGTATCGGAAACGAATGACGAGACGCGCACGGCCACACTCGTGCTACAGCAGACGAGCCCATATGTTTCGTACTTGGATAACATCGCCAAGTCGAAGCGCTTGGTGCCGGTCTATTGCATGAACACGAATGAGCCGAAAGAGAAGTCCGGCGGTACCATGTGCCGGATTCAGCGGCCGGCAGCGCGAAGCTATGGTAAGGAAGCGGCCAATCGGGAATATTCCATCGTCGTGTTCGACTACACTGAAGAGTGAGTCGAATGAAATCACATAACCAAAATCAGAGCAGAATCACGAAGCAGTCCAACCGGGCTGCTTCTTTGCATTTAAAACTTATATCGGAGGTACAGAAAATGCCAAAACTAGGATCCAAGAAAGTTGTCGAAGTTGAAGGAACAGAATTTACGCTGCAGCACCCGGGAACTCGGGCATATACCCAGATCCAAGACCGGATTCAGCGCGAAGGCGGTATGATGTCTTCTGAAAAATTGTCGGAAGAAATTTTCAAGCACGTCATCGTGGAACCAAAAGTGGACTTTGAGTACTTCGACGAAAACGATGGATACGAAGAGGTCATTACAGAAGCCATGAACTTTCTTAGGACTGGAAAGTAACGGGGAAGATCCGTCCTGGTACAAAGCGAAAGTGAAGAAGGACTGGGTGTTCTGGCGGCCAATCGTCGCCAAGGTGCTCACCTATTCCGAAGCGATAGAAATGAGCCAGCACCAGCTGCTCGAAGTGAATGCGGCCATTGATCTGCAGATTGAAAAAGATAACGCGGCAAATCGCTAAACGGCAACAAAAATACATAACAGAAGGGAGGGGAAAACCATTACTTTACGAGATTTGGCGGTCGGCATAGCGGCCAATCCGTCTCCCCTGCAGGATGTTGTGAAGCAGATGGGCAATTTGGGCGGGGCGACCAGCGAAGCCCAAAAAGAAATGAACAAGATGAGCAAGACCATCGACATGACGAACCGGGGCATGATCAAGGAGTCCCAAGCGTTTAATAAGCAGATGAATCAGCAGAGCGCTGTCATTCGCCAGTTGGCCAAGCAGACTGGCACAAGTGCCCAACGGATGGCCGCCGATTGGCAGGACATGAGTACAGATATGCGGAAATCGCTCATCAAAAACAACAACGAGATGCGGAAATACCGCTCGGAAATTCTGGAAGTCGAGAACAGCATGCAGAAGCTCGGTTCACAGATGGGCCATTACACGGGCACGACCAATGAATTCATGGATGAAATCGGCAAGCTCGGAAAAGCGCATAAGAAAGCGACCGATCAAATGATCAATAATAACGTCGGCATGCGCCGCGGATTAGTTCAGACGGTCGCAACACTGAGCGCCATGAGCGGGCAGAGCGAGAAGATCAGCAAGAACTATGATCAGATGGGCAATGCCATTTATCGGGTCAACAATCCGTTGCTGAAAGTGACCGGCGGCTTTGAGAAGATGGCGCGTGAAGGGAACGCTGCGTTTGTTGCGCTGAAACAGCTCGGACCGAACGCGAGCATGAAGGACCTGCAGGACCGGATTGCGCTTATCAATCGGGGGATCATGCGGATGCAGGCAGTGGCAGTTGTAGCTGCTGTTGCGTGGGTTGGGTTCACTGCGATTATGGCGAATGCGGCGCTTGGGCCAGATGTCCAAGAGAACCTTGCGGCGCAGGCAGAAGCATGGGCTGAATATGAGAAGGAACTGAAGAAACGGACGGATGAAATCTATAATACCTTCAGTCTTTTCGAGCAGGTAACAATTGATGCGACGAATCCGCGGCGGCTGTTTTTGAATCTGCAGCAGCAAGTGAAAGTCATGCGTGGCTGGCAGGAAAACCTAGGGAAACTTGCAGCCAAGGGATTGGATAAAGGGTTTATTCAGGAACTGCGGAAAATGGGTCCTGCAGCTGCCGGCGAAATTGCGGCACTCACGCAGATGAGCGATGAAGGATTGACGAAATACGTCGCCATGTGGAAAGAAAAACATGCGCTTGCTCGCACATCCGCAGAAACGGAATTGGAGGGTCTCCGGAAAGTAACAGACCAGAAAGTGAAAGCCCTGCAGGATTCCCTTACACCGCTCGGACTTGCATGGGAGGACTTTAAAGCGACGTGGGCCGATGCACTCGCGCCGTTTGTCGAGTTCTGGGGATTACTCGCCTCGTATGTAGTGAAAGCTGGTACGAAGATTGGTGAATTAGTCCAGAAACTGAATGACATCAGCCCATGGATCACGAAGATCGGCGGCATGTTCCTTTACCTGGTCACGACGTTCACGTTGCTGTTGTCGCCTTTGGCAATAGGCATTGGATTGTTCGGAGGAATTAAGGCTGCATTTTCGGCTGTTTTCCTGATTATTGGCCCATTAGTAACCGGCCTCGGCGCGATGATGGGGACGGTCTTACTCGTATCAGCTGCAGTCATTGGATTTGCTGCAGCTCTCTATCTCTTATGGACGCGCTCTGAAACATTCCGAAACGCAGTCATTTCCGGATGGGAAGCGATTAAGTCGAAAGCCCGTGAAGTATGGGGATTCCTCGAACCTTTTATCAATCAGGCGATCGGTGCGGTCGTTTCGTTCGGTCAGGAAAAACTCGCGCAGTTGCGGGCATTCTGGGATTCTGAAGGCCAACAAATCCTTAAGGCAGGAAAGAATGTTTGGAACTTCATCAGTGGTTTGATTAAGGGTGTGCTCAATGCCATCTGGGCGGTTATGAAATTCATTTGGCCGGCCGTGCTTGCGTTGATCAAATCCGTCTGGAAAAACATCAAAGGCGTCATCGATGGTGCGCTGGATGTCATCATGGGTCTCGTGAAAGTTTTCTCTGGGCTCTTTACAGGCGACTTCGGCAAAATGTGGGAAGGCATCAAGCAAATCTTCTTCGGCGCGATTAAATTTATCTGGAACTTCATTCAATTGCAGATGTTCGGGAAAATTCTCAGTGCCGGGAAATTGTTTTTCACTGGATTCAAAGGGATCATCACAACTCTTTGGTCTACCGCCTCGAGTCTCTTTAAGTCAGGCGTCAGCAAAGTGAAAAACTTTGCCGTCACCGGATTCACTCGAATGCGGACGCTACTCGATGATATCATGACAAAATTGAAGGACGGCATTTCCACGACCTTCGGGAAAATCGTCGACGCAGCGAAGGCCCTGCCGAAAAAAATCGGCGACGGTATCAAGGCAATGGGCGGCAAAGCATGGGACGGCATCAAGTCGTTTGGAACCAAGTTGAAGCAAGGATTTGCCCAGATCATCAACGGGGCAACCGGCGGAATCAACTGGGTGATGGGTAAACTAGGAATTGATTTTGCTATCCCGCCATGGACACCGTCGGTCAGCGGCGTAGCTATGGCACACGCCGGGCCAGGAGGGCCGCAACAATATGCCCGCGGCACGAACTTCCATCCTGGCGGCCCGGCTATCTTGGGCGACGGCGGCATGAATGAACTGTTCAGAACACCGCAGGGCTTGGTCGGGCTGTCGCCGGCGACAGATACGCTCATGAACTTGCCGAAAGGAACACAAGTGCTGTCCGGGCCGGACACGCAAAAGGTCTTCAACAACTTCTATCCGGCCTATGAGTCCGGCAACATGATCGGCGATGCTATCCGGACCGGCGCCAGCTGGCTGAAGGATAAATCGACCAGCGTTTTGGAAGGTGCGAAAAATGTCGTCGGTAAGGTGAAGGACTTCGGACTGGATGTCTGGAGCTACATCTCGAATCCGTCCAAGTTGATGAGCAAAGCGCTCGAACTGTTCGGTTTTGGTTTCCCGTCCAACATCGGCGGGGCATTCGGCGAGATGGGCCGTGGAGCACTGTCTCTCGTGAAAGAAAAAGTGATCGGTTTTGTGAAAAACAAAATCGCGAACATGCTGCCGGCCGGTGGCAATTTCGGCGGCTTCACGATGACGAGCGGTTTCGGCCCGAGACGCTCACCGGGCGGCATCGGTTCGACCATGCACCGAGGCGTTGACTTCGCCGCACCGATTGGCACGCCGATTCCGTCGCAGACCAGCGGCATCGTCAAATACGCGGGCTACCATGGCCTGCGCGGGAATTACGTCAAGGTCGGAACGGGTCCGTTCGACTATATCTACCAGCACAACAGCCGGAACCTGGTCTCTACGGGAGACACGGTCCGCAAAGGGCAGATCATCGGGCTCGTCGGTTCAACGGGGGCCAGCACAGGCCCTCACTTGCACTACGAAATCCGGAAGAACGGTCGTGCGATTAACCCGAACAGCTTTCCGGGCTTTGCAACAGGCACGAACGGCCCGCTTCAGCGCTCACAGTGGGCGTGGGTCGGTGAACGTGGCCCCGAGCTCATGCACCTGAGAAAAGGCACGGAAGTATTTAGCCATCAGGACAGCGTGGCGATGACGGCCGGCGGCTATGAACCAGCTGTTCCGGCACCTGTCGGCGGAAGCGGTCACTTCAACCCGGAAATCAACATCACCATCCAAGGCAATGCGGATGAGGGTACCGTCGACAAGATGAAACAAATGATTCGCGAAGAAATGGAAGAACAGTACGCGAAATTTAACCGCAGAATGCTCTTTAATCGGGAGGGATGAGAATGGAGCTGAATGGCAAAGCACGGCTGGAGGGCTACGAAATTCATGTAAGCAGCGAGGACTATGCCCATGACGGCGAAGTGACGAGTCACAAAACCGAAAACGGGCTGACCATGAACGATCATGTGTCGAGTGAGCCCCAAGTCGTTTCACTGTCTGGCCTTCTCGTCCGTCCCACTGAAGAGCGGGTGCAGACGCTGATCAACAAGATTCTGGACTGGAAAAAGAACGGCACGAAGCTGCAGTACGAAGGTCGGCAGATCGTGCAGAACGTGCTGATTGAAAGCTTCAAATTCGCTGCTGATAAATCCACGGCCAATGGCTACAGCTTTAGCATGACGCTGAAGCAGGTGCGGATTGCGGAAGTGGAATACACACCGCCGACCAAACCGGTTACAAATGCCGGTCAGAAACAGACGCAGAACAAGAATGAATCAGCCGTCTATCACATTGTGAAGGCCGGCGATACGTTCTGGGAATTATCCCGGCAATATGGGGTGAGTGTGCAGAAACTGCAGTCATGGAATACGTACCCGGCAAGGGCAATTCCAATCGGCGTAAAACTGAGAGTCGGGTGATACGAGATGCGATTTGAGTACTTACCAATCGAAAAAGAAAACATTCCATACCGTTTCGACATTGCATTGCCAATCGAGATTTACACGTTCGAGGTCCGATACAATGAAACGTATGATTTTTTTACAATCGATTTGTTTAAAGGCGACGAAACGCTTGTCCTTGGCGAGAAGATTGTCTACGGCGTGCCGCTTTTTCGAGACGTGTATGATCGGCGGTTCCCGGCACCGACCATCGTGCCGCTTGACGAATCCGGGAATGAACAGCACGTCACCTATAAGAATTTAGGCGAAACAGTCTTTCTGGTGGTGATGAACCGGTGAATTTGTTCGGCCGATATGCAGAAATCCATTGCGCGGGCATGACACTGACGAGTGAGGGACTGGATATTGATTTCCGCGTCCCTTTCGACAGTGATGTGGAGCCAAATGAATCTGAGCTGTCGATTTACAATCTGACGGACGATACAATCAATCGATTCAAGCAAAAAAAGAAACTGGTCTTAAATGCTGGCTATAAAGGTGACATCGGCGTTGTGCTGTCTGGCTATATTTCTAAGACGAAAACAGTCCGGCAGGGTGTCGATAAAGTGACGACGCTGTATGTCCTGGACTCACAACCGCTGGATACACAGAAGACCCTCAGTAAAGCGTACAAAAAGAACATCAAAGCTTCGCAGGTCATTGCCGATTTGCTGTCTATTCTCAATTTGGATGCGACTGTGCGACTTGCATGGGATAAGACGTATGCGAAGGGTTATACCATAGACGGGGAGATTGTCGAAGCGCTGTCTAGTTTAGCGAAAGAGTGCGGCGTCACCTTTTACATGAGCAAGGGCAAGGCGTTCGTCAGCGGGATCCACAGTGGAGAGACGAGCAAATTTACGCTGAGCGAAGAAAGCGGGCTAATCGGTACGCCAGCGCCGTTTGAAGAAGAAAGCCTTTCCGGGTACAGTGTGCAATCCCTGCTGCAGCACCGGCTATCGACCGCGAATGCTGTTACGCTGAAATCTGCTGCGGCAAACGGGAAATTTTATGTCTACCGGGGGATGCACAGTTGGACCGGCAGCCAGTTCACGACTGAACTGGATCTGATTTATTAGGAGGTGCAGCGGTGAGTGAAGACATGTCGTTTTTCCGGAAGTTTAAGCAGGATATTCTGCTTTCCATCAATACGTCCATGCCGGCGAAAGTGATCAGTTACGATAAAGCCCAGCGGGAAGCGAAGGTGCAGCCGCTGTATAAGTCAAAAGAAAAAGGCCGGGAACCGGTGACATTACCTGTATTAGAAAGCGTGCCGGTGCTCTTCCAGCGCTTTGAAGTGGATGGAGTGGAGCGGGAATACCTGCCGGTCATTCGGGCGGGGGATATCGTGCTCCTCAGTTTCTCGCAGCGCGAATTGGATGATGCGCTGACCGGTCAGCCGGCTTACCCGAGCCCGAACCGGCTTTTCCCACTAACCGGCGCGGTCATAGTAGGGGTGATTACATGAAAACATTGAAATTGGATGAAACCGGTGACCTGGCACTCGATAAAGCGGATCTGGTTTTCGTTGATGAAGTCGAAGAGGTCCGTCAGTCGCTGTATCTGGCAATGGCGACGAATAAACGGGAATGGTTCCTGCATCCGGATTTCGGGCTGGACTTTAAAGCGATCATCGGCAAGCCGACCGACAGTCAGATTCGGGCGGCAATCATTGCGACGATCAGCCAGGAAGAACGAGTGGAACTCATTGAGGATCTGCAAATCAAGCAAGATCGGCAGGCACGCAAGCTGTCGGTCTTTTTTCGTGTCCGAATCCGCGGTGGCGAAACGATTGAGGGGGAGGTGTCACTGAATGCTCGATAAATTTGGATACCGCCGAAAGACATATGATGAAATTCTAATGGAAATCGAGAACAAAGCCCGGGAGCTATTCGGAGAAAGCATCCAGCTCGGCAAAAAGTCCGTGCTTGGAATCCTCCTGATGATCATGGCGTGGTTTTTGTCCCTCGTCTGGAAGGACAATGAAGACGTCTACTATTCCGCATATGTCGGAACAGCGACAGACAAGAACCTGGACCGGCTTTTGCCGTATGGCGGAATCCGGCGGAATCCGGCGCGATACGCAATTGGAACAATCACGATCAGTGGAACGGCCGGATTCGAAGTACCAGCTGGCTTTGTCGTTGCAACTGAAGCGGATGTGTTTTTTGAAACAACAGAGAGCGTGGTGCTGGATGGAGTGGGGAACGGAACTGCGCCGATTCAGGCGCAAGTGACCGGCCGCTCCGGGAATGTAGCAACTGGCGCTATTTTGGTGATTGTAAACCCGAGCGCCAACATCCATACAGTGACGAATCCGGAGCCGACCACAGGCGGCCGGGAGCGGGAGACCGACCAGGAACTGCGGGAACGATTCGGACTGACGGTCGAAGGGCTCGGTGCCGCTACACTGCCAGCCATTCGTTCAAAGCTGCTGAAGGTGCCGGACGTCCGGGCGGCAGCTGTTATCGAAAATAACTTAGCTGTCACAGATTCAGAAGGCCGGCCGCCCCACAGCTTTCAAGCGTATGTGCTTGGAGGGGCTGACCAGGAGATTGCGGAGATCATCTTCAACTCCAAGGCAGGCGGCATCCGTCCGTTTGGTGACGTGCTGGTCCAAGTGGAGGACGATGCCGGCCATGTTCACGACGTCGCTTTTTCGCGTGCGGAAGAAATCTTGGTCCGAGTTCGTTTAAGCATCACCAAAAACACGTCATTTCCCGTAGATGGCGGCGCGCGAATTCGACAGACGCTGATCCAGTTCGTCGGCGGGGAAGATGCGGGAGGCGCGCTCTATGCCGGCTTGAATATGGGAGAAGATGTGATTTATTCGAAGCTCATTGCGCAGATTTTTAAAGTGCCAGGTATCGAAGATATCACATTGTCGCTGTCTACAGATGGGATGAATTATGCGGAAGGCAATATCGCTATTTCAAGCCGGCAGGTAGCACAGACGGCTGACGATTTCATTGAGGTGACCATCAATGTATAAAACCATTGATATTCTGAAAAAATTCACGGATGTCTTCAATAAAGATTCCAACAGCAATTTAGGAAAAATCATTCAGATTTTTTCGCAGCAGCTGCAGGACTTGGAAACGACGAATATCCGAATCAAGGAATGGCGGTTGATCGATAATGCGGAAGGCGTGGCGCTCGACCTGATCGGCGAGAACATTCAGCAGCCGCGCGGGATCGCGACGGATGAAGTTTACCGGGTTTTATTAAAATCCAAAATCGCCCGCAACCTGTCGACGAGTGACATCAATACGATCATCCGTGTGCTGTCACTGGCGTTGGACGCCGATCCGTCGACGATCCGTATTCAAGAGAAGTGGAACGACCCGACTGAGCCGGAACCGGCGGCCATCAAAGTGATTGAAGTGCCACTCGCCAAGATCAATGAATCCGGTCTGGCACCCGAGCAGTTCGTGAAGATCATCCAGAAGACCGTGGCAGCGGGTGTTAAAGTCGCATCGATCGAGCTGACCGGTACCTTTGAATTCGGCGGGTTGCCGATGGAAACGGATGCGGCAGCAGGCTTTTCCGATGTTGACGGCACAACAGGCGGTTACTTCGGTGCGGCATTCGAGCCATCAAGTGATCAAGAACTGCCGATTTAGAGAGGAGGAACTTAGATGCCATTTCAACAACCGCTAATAGGCTGGGGAGCTGTCGGAATCGAGCCACCTCAATCCTTAAAAGATGCGGGCTGGCAAGCACAACAGAAGCCGCCAGCCGAGTATTTCAACTGGACTTTCCGGCTGCTCGATCAAGCGCTGCTCGAACTGCAACAGAACGCTGTTCATTCCGAGCAGGTAGGTGTAGCGAACGGAATCGCTCGCCTGAATGCGGACGGCAAGCCAATCAATGCAGACGGTTCACTTGCCGGTGAAGTTACACAAATTGAGTTTGATGAGCATACAGACGATACCACCGTCCACATCACAGCCACTGAACGAACGGACTGGAATGCGAAGGAAACCCCGGCAGGTGCGCAGGCGAAAGTGAATTCTGCAGTTAATGCACTGGTGAACGGCGCACCTGTCGGGTTGGACACGTTGGTCGAACTGGCGGCTGCTGTTGCGAATGACCCGGATTTTGCAACATCGGTTTCCAATGCCCTTGACGCGAAAGTGGACAAGGTGACAGGAAAGCAGCTCTCGACCGAGGATTATACATCGGCCGAAAAAACAAAGCTTGGCGGGATTGAATCGGGTGCCAATAAGTATGTTCACCCGGCGACGCATGCACCGAGCATCATTGCGCAGGACGTGAATAACCGGTTTGTCTCTGACACGGAAAAGAACAACTGGAACGCGAAGGAGACACCGGCGGGTGCGCAAGAGAAAGCTAATCAGGCAGAAGCGGACGCCATCAACTGGGCGAAGGAACTTGGGCTCGGCGCTATTGCGAAAAGTGTTGCCGATGCAAACGATGCGCGAGCCGGAGGGTTCTATTACGTTACCAATGCCGGATTAAATGCCCCGAACGGAGAAACCGCGGCCATCATTGTCATACAGGGAAGTAACTATGGCCAGCTTGCCTTGGCAGCCTCCGGACGCATGTTTTCCCGTATTTACACATCAGCTGGCTGGTCAGCATGGGCTGAGCGGGAGACGACCTCCGGGGCGCAGGCGAAGGCGGATGCAGCCGCATCCAAAGGTACGAACGACGCGAAGACATGGACGCGGAGCTTCGGCTTTGGGGATAATTCGAAGGGACAGGTCCCCGCGAATGCCGACCTGAATACCATCGTTGCAAGCGGATTCTACCGTCTGCAAAGTGGTCATGCAAACCAACCCAGCGCCGCCGCTAACTTCGGTCAGATGCTTGTCCTTCACGGACAATCCGATACCATTACTCAGCTTGTCTCTGAACACAGCACTGGAAAACTCTACACCCGTTCCGGCAACCCGCCCCAAGTCGGCGGGAGCGGGACGTGGGGCGCATGGACCGAGCTGGAGACGACCGCCGGCGCGCAGGCGAAGGTTAATGCGCATGCCGAGAATACGATTCAGCACATCAATTCCGATGAGCGAACTGCTTGGAACGAGAAGGTAACAGGTGTTGGTACTGGGAAAATCACGGTTTCAGCGACTGCGCCGACTGCACCTGGTGAAGGCGATATTTGGATTGAGGTGTAAGCCGTGGCACGGATAAAAGTGAACAAGGCAGGCGTTTTGACGGCGGTCAAAGGGATTCATGTTTTCCAAAATGGCGCATGGGCATTGAAGAAAATCGGGAGAGTGTTTAAGGGCGGAGTGTGGCAGGACTTCATCACTTATCTCTTAAAAGTGTATAGTGGGGCGAATTCTGCATATACTTTCGAAGTCATGAATAGGACTGCTTCCACTACCGGCGTGTCCACGTCCAACGATCACAGCACTGTAGCCAGTAGCATCTACAACCGTGTCAACACGACAGCGCTGAGCGACGGCAGTGCCTCTTACGGGAACATAACGTCAGTTACAGCGGACAGCATCGACCTGACAAATTACACGACGGCCGAATTTGATGTCGAAGTCACTGTGTATGATGGCAATGGCGTTTCGATGTACACAGGCTATGGACTGACGTATCTTCAGATAATCAATCATACAGACAACGCCGCTGCCGCGGAAGTGAACTTCGGCCTTCACGAAGCCCGAGGGGTTAAGACGGTGGACATTTCCGCGTTATCGGGGCTTTACCGCATCGGATTCAGAACGTATCTGGGGGATGCTGCCGGAAAAGACCGGAAGACGACCATTTATGGCATCACACTCAAATAAGGGCACTAACCAAAGGGGGACAGACACATGCTGACCTATCTGGAATACCACAAGGACGCAAGACACGTCATTCAAATTCATGATACAGAGGTGGCGGCGAGAAGCGGGAACTACTTGATCGCAAAGTCGGAAGTGCCTGAGCACGTCCCGGGATATGAATACGAGCACACAATCACTGTACATGTAGTAAATAATGAAGGGATTGTCACTGAATCTTCTTCTATCCGCAACAATCCACAAGCGGCTCGTTTACTCGAGGAGAACGCAGCTTTAAAGCGAATGAACATGAATGATACGGAGAAATACGCAAAGTTAGACAAGATTTCAACGCCAATCGCCGAACTGAAGGACGCCCGTATCTTAAAGTTGAAGGAAGAATGCACGGCCGCCATTTATGCTGGCTTTACATCGGGGACGAATGAGTTCGGCTTTAATGAAAAAGACCAGGCAAACTTTACACAGCAGCTGCTGCTGATTGTGAGCGGCGATACCGCGGACATTCGCTGGAAAACGAAGAACAACGGCGTGCAGGTGTTCACCGTGCCTGAATTCCAGCAGGTCATTAACGATGCGACGGCGCACAAAGTCACGCAGCAGGAGAAATATTGGCAGCTGGAGGCGCAGGTATTGGCCGCGACATTGAACGCCGAAGTTGATGCTATAATCTGGTGAGGGAGTGATGCGTATGGAGCCAGGTACATTGGTTTTCGTCAGAGGGACATCGCTGTTGGCTCGGCTGATCCGTTTTTTTGATAAAGGGGAATTTTCTCATGTGGCGATCCTGCTCGATAACGGCAATGTGCTCGACAGCCAGTATCCGGATGGGGTGAAAGAACGCCCATTCCGATTCAGTAATTACGAGTTGGTGCCTGTGCCGTTGGACATGGAGATCGCATGGAAATTCGTCGGCTACGAATACGATTACGGGCAGTTCTTTTGGTACCTGTTCCGATGGGGGAAGATCTGGAACACGCCGGACCAGTTTATCTGTTCGGAGCTGATTGCCCATGCTATGCATAAACCGTCGTGGACGGGGATGACGCCGAATGAACTGTATAAAGCCGTTACTGAACTTGTCGAATAAAAAGGATTCCTCCCTCTTTTGTCGAAATATGGATATAGAGAGGGGGGGAATCAATGAAAATGAAAATTATAATGAACAGCGGGAAAGAATACGCAACAAGTAAATTTAAAAGCATGGACGAGTTTTTGGAAAAGATGCATGGCGGTGGAGCTACAGTTAATTACCTGTCTGTTGATAAAGAAAAAAAGATTTGGATTGATAGCAATAAGGTTTCTTCGTTTGAAATACTCGACGAATCTTGATTGATATCACTAAATAAACCAGAACGCCCTCACCGGCGTTCTTTTTTATGCAAAAATCCAAGGCGCTCCAGCGCTCTTTTTATATACCGAAAAAAGAGAGAAGTCACTGTTGAAAGGGGGAAGAGGATGCCGAACAAAGGGGATGATCTTTCCATGTTTGAAACGGTCAATACGCACGATGATTTAATCAATAAAAACATTCTGCCGCGTCTGGAAGCGGTCGAAAGTGGCCAGTTGGAAATCAAAAAGGAAATGCAGACGATCAAATCTGAAGTCACGGAAATCCGCCATGCACAGGACAGTCTTAAAGTTACGGTCATGGAAGACGGACACCGAACTAGGAAGATGCTGGAACAGTTCACCGAGCATTTTTTGGAAATGGACAGACGGGAATTCGACAGCAAGGAACGGGTGACGATGCAGCGGTTGAGCACCGGCGAAAAGGTGTCACTGGCTGCCGTCAGCGCACTCGGTGGGGGTGGATTGATCGCCGCGGTCACTGCAGCAATCGAATTGTTCCTTAAATAGGAGAGGAGGAGGAAAACCATGAAACAGAAAACAAAAGATTTGGTGGAGCAGGTGGTCGCGGTCCTATCCGCGCTTCTGTTCTTTTTTGTGTCGATCGGTGTGACGTATGACTGGTTTACGATGGATTCCATCAACGCATTTGGTGTGCTACTCGGTGCGGTGATTGTGCTGGCGGTCAATCTTAAAGGGATTTTGAGCAACCATTTCCCGAAGTGGGCCGCGTTCCGAAAGGCGAACGAGAAAAAAGTACGCTATTTGGAAGATAAAGGAATCGAATTTGAAGAAGTGGAAGAACCAGCGGTCGTCGTACCGAAGGACAAAGACAGTTTTGATCTGTAAAGAGAGGGAGTGTAAAGTATGGCACGAGTATCAGTATTCGAGTTGATGCGCCGGTCGGAAGAAAACATGGGCGCGGTTAACGGTAAAGTAAAAGCCCTCGTCATGGAACTGATCAAACAGGCGTACCACGAAGGCATAGAAGTGCAGATTACGTCCGGCTATCGTTCAGCGGCCGAGCAGAACCGCTTGTATGCACAAGGACGAACGGCTCCCGGAAACATCGTCACGAATGCGCGGGCCGGTCAGTCGGTCCACAACTACGGCTATGCTGTGGATTATGTCATTGTGTCGGAGGATGGCAATCAAGCGATCTGGAGCGTGACAGACGAGTGGCGGCGGGTGGCAGCCATCGCAAAAGAGCTCGGATTCCAGTGGGGCGGCGACTGGACCTCGTTTAAAGATTATCCGCATATCGACATCGGCGGGCTCTCCTGGCAGCAGCTGGCGTCCGGAAAGCGCCCGAAGGTTCCGGCGGTACCGGAGCGAAATTACCTCGGCATCGGTGACAGTGGCGGCCGTGTCGAAGCGCTGCAGAAGTACCTGAACATGGTCGGCATCAAATGTGGCATAGACGGGGATTATGGGCCTGCGACTGAAGCGGCTGTGAAAGAGTTCCAGCGGAAGCGCGCCCTCACAGTGGATGGTTTTTATGGCCCGGGAAGTTTGGCGGAAATGAATGAGGCACTGGACGAATTGAAAGCGCCGGCTCCGGAAGTCAAAACGGCAGCGAAGGAGGAACCAGAAGTGGAAAAGGAAGAACAATACCAGAAGGACGCACAGCCGTCACCACGGTTCAAGGAAGCGCATGAATGGGTGACCGAGAAAAAGATTAGCGATGGCACTTATCCCAAACGTCCCGTCACACGCGAAGAACTGTGGGCGATGCTTTATCGAATTCACAGTTAAAAGTAAGAATCGAGTATGAGTATTGTGAAAGCCCTCTGCCTTAATCGGCAGAGGGCTTTTTGCGTTCTATATTGAAGATGCAGTGATTTTTATTTTCTCAAAATGTTGTTTATGAAAGAACGGTATGTTTATAATCAAAGGAAGATGCCGATAAATGAGTGGGGGGATAGGGTGAGTATAGCTTTAGTTGACTTTAAGCCTTTAGTTGAACTGATCATACATACGAACACCCTTCACCATAAGCATTCTAGACAGTGGTTAAATGACTTGCAGGACGTTTATAACCTAAAGAGAAGCCAAGTGAAAAATATCTGTCTCTCTTCAACGGACTCTGAAGAAGATAATAAAGTCACTCTCGATACCCATTTCCTTCAGTATATGAATAGTTACTGTGAAGGGCTGATTCCAGTCTTATACGAACCAGCCTATGATTTCTTTGGTTTAGACTTTGATATAAGTATTCGAATTAAAGATCCTGACTCTCGAGTAGCAAAGCTAATGCACTATATGAAAGACAAAGAAGAAAAAGGTGCTATGAGTATCAAAAAATGCCTAAATGACTTATTTGGGTTAAGGGTATGGATTGATGGTTTTGACCATAGCGAAGCTGCAATCGATCATATTAAAAATCTGGTTCAGATAGAGCCTTTCCGGATTTATAATGCTTCGAAAGGGGAATATAAAGCAACACACGCCTATTTCTCGAACGGTAATAATAAATATTTCCCTTGGGAATTACAGATTTGGAATCCTGAAGATACTCAAAGTAACATATGTTCGCATTCTATACACAAACAAGGTTATACTAAGTGGGTAGAGGATTATAAGCAGATGCCGCTCATAGAGGAGGTTAAGAAAGATGTATAAACATTTCATCGCTATTACTAGCCTTTATTCAAAGGGAATCCGCTTTGCTTGGCATTATAGTGCTGAAAAAGTGGACTCAACCTTAATTCAAGAATTTCTCGGGCAATTAAAGAGAAAAAACGGCGACATCAAACTGGGAATCCATAAATTGACTACTGAATCGCCTGAATGGGAATCGGTTGTTAAATCAGATTCCTATTTCAAGGACTTATTGGTCACAAACGATAAAGATAGATTTATTGAACTGATTAGCGCTGAACAAACCCTCAGTGCCGTAGATGTAGCTAAGTTTATTTTAACTATTAGTCCGATGAGCCCTTTGAAACTGCAAAAGATACTGTACTTGTCTTACGAGAAGCTCTTGAAAGCAACAGGCGTGCCAATGTTCAAAGATCCTATTTACGCTTGGAAACATGGTCCTGTTGTAGAATCTGTTTATGATGCTTTCAAGAGTTACGGCTCTCATCTTATTCCCTACGAAGAAGATGATAGCATTATTATGAATTCCGCCGATATGACGATCAGCCCTTCTTTTATGCGGATTTTTTCATCCGAACACGGCCCGCTAACCATCAAGATGATTCATTCTGTAATCGAGGAGTACGGAAGTCTTTCTGCTTGGGACTTAGTAGAGCTTACTCATGAGCCAGGGAAGCCTTGGGCTAAAGTTTACAAACCGGGTGCAAACAAACTCATTACAGATGATATAATTTCGGCCTATTCTTAAATAAAGGTCCTTCACTAAAAATAGTGAAGGGCTTTTTATTTGTCGAAAAACAAGAAGTTTTGTCGAATGTCCAGAAACAGCAAATAATCCACACTGCCTCTGAATCCAATATGCTACTTTTAAGAAGTAATACATAAGATAAAGAGGGAGGAAAAGTTTTTGAAGAAACTTATCGCAGTTTTGGTTGTAACGCTCTCGCTCGGCGGCGTATTCACGTCACCCGCAATCGCAGCTGGTTTTCCCGATGTGGATCCAAGCGACAGATTTTACGATGAAATCATGTACCTGACAGGGGAGACGATTATCAATGGTTTTCCGGACGGGACATTCCAGCCGAAAGGGGATGTCACCCGAGCTCAAGCAGCTATCATGATTGGACGTGCGCTTGGATTCAGCGGGACGCAGCAAGATACCAAATTTCCTGACGTTGACGCCGATGTGAAAGCAAGTGGTTATATTGATGCCCTCGCAGACGTAGGTATTATCAATGGCTATCCTGACGGCACATTCCGTCCAGGTGATGTCGTAACACGCGCAGAAATGGCGATTTTCCTGCATCGCGCATTTGTTGACGGATCCGCAGTGGATGGAACAGAGAACTTCAGTGATGTTGCTTCCGGCATGCGCTCCTACGAGGCGATTGCTGATCTGCGAACGCTCGGCGTAGCAGGTGGTTACCCAGACGGAACATTCCGCCCGGATGTGGAACTGACACGCGAGCAATTCGCAGCATTCATGGCTCGTGCGGTCAACCCAGAAGTATTCGCCCTCCCGGTGACAGAGGGTGAAGTCGAAGTGACATTTTTGGAAGTAGGCCAAGGGGATGCTATCCTGATCGAGTATCCGAACGGCGAAGTGGCATTGGTTGATGCAGGCCGGTACGGTACTGTTATTGACGCAGCTCTCCAAGCTGTCGGCGTAACGCAGATTGATACATTCATCGCTACGCACCCGGACGCTGATCACATTGGCGGCGCGGCGTATGTCATCAATAACTACGGCGTAACTCACGTAGTTGATAGCGGGCAGGTCCATACAACGGAAGTATTTGCGGACTACCTGGCTGCTGTCGAAGCATCCGGCGCGACATTCCAAGTGGCTGAAGTCGGAGACGATGTGTCAGATGATGCTTCAGTTGAAGCGGAAGTGCTTGCCGTGAATGATGCAGCTTCAGATTTCAATGAAGGCTCGATTGTAATCATGCTGACACATGGGCTGAATGATTTCCTTTTAACAGGGGATGCGGAAGCATCAACCGAAGCGGAACTTGTGGCGAATTACAATCTGGATGCCGAAGTGCTGAAAGTCGGCCATCATGGTTCCGACTCGAGCACGACTCAAGCGTTTGTGGACGAAGTGGATCCACTTCTTGCGGTGATCTCTGTAGGTGAGAACTCATATGGCCATCCTACGCAGACTGTCGTGAACCGGCTGCTGAATTCCGGCGCTGAAGTCATCAGCACAATGGACGGAACAGTGATTGTGGAAAGTGACGGAACTTCCCTCTATGTCACGCAGCTTGAATCGCCGACTGATGGAGGCGTAACGCCGCCACCGCCTAAACCGCCAGTTGACGAGACGACGTACGCACCGCAAATCGTCGGCAAGAATCTGGAGTCGGAAACCGTAACCATTCAGAATACAGGCTCTGTCGATGTCGATATGACAGGGTGGATGCTTGTGAGTGTTGAAGGAAATCAAGTCTACACATTCCCGGCAGGCTATATTTTAAGAGCTGGCTACAGTGTAAACATCAATTCTGGCCGCAGTTCTATCCACAATCCGCCGAGTGACTTGGAATGGTCCGACGCGTATATCTGGAATAACACTGGTGATGAAGCGGAACTTTATGATTCATCCGGTGTCCTTATCTCAGAGCGTCCATAAAGGAGTAGCGACATGAAAAGCGGAAAATACACAGTTGATTCCATCCAAGATGGAATTGTGAAGCTGCTTTACAGACCGGACGAATCGATAGAAGAAATCATTCCGATCGAGGAATTTCCTTTTGAAGTGCCGGAGGGACTGATCATTGAAGTGCGCGTTAAGGATGGAGAGGCTTTCCTAGAGCCGCTTTATTATGAGACGATGAAAGTCGAGCAGCGCATGAAGGCGAAAATGGATGAACTGAAAAAGCGAAAATGAGTAAGACCCTCTGCCATTTAAGGTAGAGGGTTTTTGCGTTCATTTTAGAAATAGGCACACTTTCGGCACATGGCATGATACAGACATAAAAAAAGGACCGGAATGTGCCCAAGCACTCCCGGTTTCCTTTGTCTCAAAACACTGATACATCAATGTTTTGAACGATATTTCATTGATGATTCCTACTGGGTTCGAACCAGCGACCTCTACCCTGTCAAGGTAGCGCTCTCCCAGCTGAGC
>NZ_NHTN01000029.1 GCF_002167005.1 Indiicoccus explosivorum | reverse complement strand
AATAGTACATGTCACGGAGGACTTGGAGAAGATCGGAATGAGAGATCATCGTTTTTTCCAGACTTTGTCGGAGGGCATGCTTCCGCCGTTGAAATCGGCGGTGCAGTCTGACAAGATAACGGTAGCAGGAATTTTTTTGGAGGTGTTTTTGGTGTATTGGAATGAACAATATGTGTATGATGGCGAAAAGACGCTTCCGGTCGTGCTCCGCAATTACACAGAAGCGGATTTTGAAGGAATGATCCGAATTCAGCGCGAGTGCTTCCCGCCTCCGTTCCCACAGGAACTGCTGTGGAATGAAGCGCAGTTACGGAACCACATCACGCTGTTTCCGGAAGGCGCAATTTGTGCATCTGTGGACGGAAAGCTGGCAGGTTCGATTACAGGTCTCCGGACAACATTCGACCCGGCATTCCCTGAACACCGATGGGAGGATGTGACTGACGATGGATACATCCGAACCCACAATCCTGATGGAGAGACTCTCTACATAGTCGATATCAGCGTTTCACCGCAGTTCCGAAAGCTCGGGCTCGGAAAACTGCTGATGCAGGCGATGTATCAGACCGTCATTGAGCTGAAGCTGGAACGGCTTCTCGGAGGCGGACGGATGCCGGGTTATCAGCAAGTCGCGGATGAAATGACACCCGAATCTTACATAAAGCGCGTGACGGCAGGCGAACTCCGGGATCCAGTCATCTCCTTTCTCTTAAGCTGCGGCCGAAAACCGATTCATATTGTCCCAAACTACTTGGATGACGAAGAGTCACTGAACTACGGAGTGCTGATGGAGTGGAAAAATCCATTCCGGTGAGCAGCTGATCTTTTAAAGGGAGCGGAGAAACGCCGGAGAGTGACAGAAATCACAATCCTGTCAAAGAAAAAGCCGTATGCTATACTTGTATAGGGAAAAACAGAGAAGGAGTGCGTGAGATGTTGACTGAACAGCAAGTACGGGAACTGCTTTCCGGCCTGCAAGATCCTTTCCTGAAAAGATCTTTCGGGGAAACGGATGGTATTGTGTCCATTCGAATCAAAGAAGAAAAAAAGCATGTCAGCGTCAAACTGGCGATCGCTAAGACCAATACACCTGAACAAATGCAGCTGCAGATGGCTGTTGTAGATACATTGAAAGGAGCGGGTGCGGAATCGGTCGGCATCCGTTTTGAAGAACTTCCCCAAGAGAAGTTGGCGGAATTCCGGGGGACTGCAACGGGATCAGAAGCGCAGGATTTACTGTCCCCGCTGAATAAAGTCCAGTTCATCTCGATAGCCAGCGGAAAAGGTGGTGTCGGGAAATCCACGGTCGCGGTGAACTTGGCGGTGGCACTGGCGCGGCTTGGAAAGAAAGTCGGATTGATCGATGCCGATATTTACGGATTCAGTGTACCTGACATGATGGGTATCGAGAAATCACCTATTGTGCGGGGGAATACGATCATACCGGTTGAACGGTTCGGAGTAAAAGTGATTTCCATGGGCTTTTTCGTGGAAGAAAATACCCCGGTCGTTTGGCGCGGACCAATGCTTGGCAAAGTTCTTGATCAATTCTTTAAGGACGTGGAATGGGGAGAATTGGATTATTTGCTTCTTGACTTGCCGCCAGGCACGGGGGATGTGGCACTTGATATTCATCAGATGCTGCCTTCTTCGAAAGAACTTATCGTAACCACTCCGCACCCTACTGCCGCATTTGTTGCTGCGCGGGCAGGAGCGATGGCGCTGCAGACAGACCATGAAGTTCTCGGAATCATTGAAAATATGGCGTGGTTCGAAAGCAAAGAAAGCGGAAAGAAAGAGTTTGTTTTCGGTCAGGGCGGCGGTCCAAAGCTGTCGGAAGAACTCCGGTCTCCTTTGCTCGGCCAAGTACCGCTCGGTCAGCCGGATTGGGATGAAACGGATTTCGCTCCTTCCGTCTATGCGGCTGATCATCCGACCGGCAAGATTTACGAGGAGATAGCCCGGCAGATTGTTGAAAAAGCCGATCAATGAGTAAGAGTACCCGTCAGCGGACAACAAGGGCTGACGGGCACTTTTTTATTTTGATCTTCAAGGATTGTTCACAGAAAGCACGCGCTCTCCGTGGTTTTTTGCAAACCGCCTTGCTAAAATGGAAAGAAGGAACAACAAACGGAGGCATAATCGTGACAATACGGAACTGGTTAAAGTTTTTTATAAATGCGCTGCTGATCGGCGGAGTCGTTACCGGGGTTTTTGGTCTCTTCATCCGTTGGAATGATGCATTCGCTCCTTTTGCAGAACGAGGGGAGTGGGGAGAATTCATTGCAGCTTTCATTTGGATGATCATTGTCGGATTCACAATGAGTGTGGTCAGCCAAATGGGATTTTTCGCTTACTTGACTGTTCATCAGTTTGGAGTCGGGATCTTTCGGTCGCTTCGGCTTTGGAACTGGGTGCAGATTCTGATCATTGCAGTCGTCATTTTCGATTTGGCATTCTTCAGATTTGCGACGAGTGCTGAAACGGCCGGAGAGCAGATGCTCTATTGGGGGCTGTTGGCGGTTCTTTTAGCTGTCGCCTCTGCTGTCGCTTTCCTTAAAGCGAAATGGACAAAGCAGAGTGCTTTCATTTCTTCCTTGTTTTTTATGATTGTCGTAACGACACTCGAGTGGCTTCCGGCGCTTATGGTCCGGGCGGAAAATATCGACAGCTGGGTGGCGCTGCTGCTGTTCCCGCTGCTGGCTGTCAATGCCTATCAATTGCTGGTGCTGCCGAAGTACAATGCGAAATCTGATACAGACCGGGTGCGGCTTGAGGAAAGAAAAGCGGCAAGGAGAGCAGGGATCGGGGCTGCGAACAAAAAGAAAGCATAGGCAATGGGTTTAAAAGCCGGACTGACGTCGCGGCTTTTTCTTTTTGGTCCAACTGATTTTTTGGTTTCCGGTTGACAGTGTAGAGCGGATATATTACTATAGTTAAGGTCGTTCAAATGAACAGGAAAAACAAAAGCAATAACGAAAAAAGTTATTGACTCACTATTTGAGCGGTGCTATGATAGGGAAGTCGCCTTACGAGGCAGCTTCAAGCAGTGAACCTTGAAAACTGAACAGCAAAACGCTGAGAAATACAATGAACGGCCCCGGCCCCTTTGGGTGACCGGGAAGCGGCGGCGCTCCACCCCCGTGGAGCGCGCCGCGCCAGCAAGAGTCACTCTTGCTCTCTTATCGGAGAGTTTGATCCTGGCTCAGGACGAACGCTGGCGGCGTGCCTAATACATGCAAGTCGAGCGGAGGTTCCGGAAGCTTGCTTCCGGAACTTCAGCGGCGGACGGGTGAGTAACACGTGGGCAACCTGCCCTGCAGATCGGGATAACTCCGGGAAACCGGCGCTAATACCGGATAGCTCAGAACCCCGCATGGGGTTCTGCGGAAAGGCGGTCTTCGGGCTGCCGCTGCAGGAT
>NZ_NHTN01000028.1 GCF_002167005.1 Indiicoccus explosivorum | reverse complement strand
AAGTTCCTCTTTCCGCCTTTATTCCGGATACTGTCCGGGAAGTTCCCTTTTGGATTTCAAATAAACGCCGTCGCCGCACCATAGGCTAGTGCTGCCAAAATGACGAACGCCGGGTGGATTTTTTCACTTCCAGCAAGTAAAGACTGGCTCCTGCGAGCAATAACGTTTCCGCAATCCCCGCTTCATCCGCGGATTCCACGAAGAACTGCAGCGCCATGACTCCAAGGAGAACCGCAATGACCGGGCGGATCAGCTTGGTGATGTTCTTCACTTTCGGGGAGTCCTTGTATTTCAGCCACCCCTTATCCCGGTCTTGAACTCGTTTAACTGGGTCTCGGCGGATTTTATCCCGTTCTCGACGCCACCACTCTCCCCGCTCTCCCCCTTCCGCCCCCCAGCACGGCCTTTATACGGAGCGGCGGGCATGATAGCGTCTCCCCGGAAGCCGGCGTCATCACCAGCCGGCTTCTCCGGCTTCCCGGTCATGCCCGCGGAGACTCCGTGTCAAGGCCTGCGGACCCGGCAGCCGCCCCCCCAATTTTCCGCACACAAAAAAACCGCGCGTTACGCGCGGCTGAGAACAAATACATGCTTGATCATTTCCTCCAATAGAACCGGCATCTCCTCGAAGGCGTTGCGGATGTGGAGCCGCTCGGTCCGTTTGTGGGCGTCTTTTCCGAACGGGCCGACGTTCATGACCGGCGCGTCGAACTGTTTCATGACTTCGAACGGAATGGTGTAGGCTTCCCCGTAGATCGGCGTGTTGTTTTCGAAGGTGATCCAGCTGGATTCGTCATCGGTATACGAGGTGTAGCTCAAGTCCGAGATGCCGTTGAAGTAATGCGCCTGTGTGATGGCGAGTCCGAATTTATTCGCGGCATTTTCCGTGATGTTCCGGATGCATTCCCGGACGAGCGGGCTGCCGCTCGAGTTGACAGGCGGGTAGTACGGCGGCGCGAACAGGAGGACGGTGGCCGGCGTAAGTTCCTGGCAGTTGAGCAGCAGGACGTCGGTGATGTGCATCGATTTGTCGCGGACGTCCCATTCCGGGTGCATGACGGTTTCGGTCAGGATGTCGCTCACGTAGTCGCGCCCGAATTTGCCGATGGCGTATTCGACGAGTTCATCGAACCGCAGGACGCGCACATCGAAGGCCGGCGTGATGCCTTCACGGCTGCACAGCCTGCGGTAATCGCGGTTGCATTCCTCCGCCGCTTCCGCCGCGATATGTTCGAAAATATCCATGACGTCGTCCGCGCTGCGCTCCATTGTGAAGACGTTGTAGAGGGCGCTTGTGCGGTACGGCGTCTGGGCGTTGTATTCCTTGATGTCTTTCTGGACGACGGTCACGGGCAGCGGGGTCTCCTGGCCGTGGACGACTTCACGGAACGCCGGGTTCCATTCCATTTTGCGCGACAAGTACGTGGAGATGTAGCTCGACGTCATCCCGGCGAGCGGGCTGCCGACGTGCGTTTCCCTTCCATAGAACAGGGCGCCCAAATTTATTTTGCCGATGGAACCGGAGTAGACGTAATGCGTCTGGTCGCCCGGCTTCATCGGGAACACCGGCTCGGCGTTCAGGAACAGCGTGTAGTCGAGGCCGTAGTGCCGTTCGAGCTGCAGCAGATGGCCGACGGCATAGCGCATGCCGGCGGAGTTCACTTCCTCATCCGGTACGGTGAGGAGCACGAGGTTGACCGGCCATTGTTCCGCCGCCGCCTTCTCGATCATCGCCATATGGAGCGCAAGGCCCGCCTTCATATCCATGGTCCCCCGGCCGAACAGGTAATCGCCGGAGTCGAGGTCCGCCCGCGCTTCTTCATCGAGCTCATCGCGGACGTCGGCGAACGCGGCGGTGAGGGCTTCCGGATGCCACGCCAATTCCTCGAGGTCGCCATATTCCGCAGTGCCGACCGTGTCGAAATGGCTGATGAGCACGACGGTATCGGCCACATCCGGATGCCGGTACAGCGCCGTCATGTACTGCCGGCCCCAATTCACTTCGCCGAAGTACAGATGGTCCGGATTTTCCCGGAAGTACGGAATCCCTTCCATTTTCTTCTTCAATTTATGGGTGAACAGATCTTCCCCTTCCGACATGGAAACGCTCTGCCAGCTGACGAGTTCACAAACTAGCTGCCGCATCTTCTCGGGTGTATCCCACAACAAACCCATCATCCATCCCTCCTTGCCTTCCTTACGTCCATCTTATCAAATCCGCGGGTCCGTTACTTCTTTTATTTTCATGAAATTTAGTATTGACTGAAAATTCTTTTTCTTATATTCTGAAGAAGGACTTTTGGTAAACACGGTGAGACTTTGGTCGATAATAAAGGATAGGGCACCACACTAACTTTCGATTCAGGGGGATTGGGATATGAGGCGGTTTTTATTGAGCGCGACGGCCGCGCTGGTGCTGTGCGGGGCGGCAGCGGGCAGCGCAGCTGCGTCGGGTTACACGGTGCAGGCGGGGGATACGCTCTACAGCATCGGGCGCAAGGCGAATGTCAGCGTCACGAACTTGAAGATCTGGAACGGGCTGTCGTCGGATCTGATCTATGTGAACCAGCGGCTGCAGACGTCCGCGCCGCAGACCGGAACGGTAGAGCCTCTTCCGGCACCGGCACCCGCGCAGTCGGCCGACAGCCACGTGTACGTGATCCAGCGGGGGGATACGCTGTACGGCATTTCGAGGAAATTCTCCGTCTCCATCCTCGACCTCGTGAAGTGGAACCGGCTGAAATCGCCGAGCATCTTCGCGGGCCGCAGCCTCATCGTCGGCGAACAGGCGCCGGTCACGGCCGAACCGCCGCTGGATGACCCGGCGCCGGAGACCGGTGCAGATGACGGCACCGATGCAGGAACCGGAACGGACCCGCAGCCGGAAGCCGGAACGGCCCCGATCGTGATTCCGCCGGGGCAGACGCTCACGGCCACAGCCGGCATCCTGTCGTTATATACCGCCACGCTGAAGACCGCTTCCGGACTGGCCGGAACGCCGTATAAATTCGGCGGCGTGACGCCACTCGGGTTCGACTGCAGCGGCTTCATCTACTATGTGCACCACCAGGCCGGCCTGCCGATCTACCGGAATTCCAGCGCCGGCTACTACAGCCAGGCGACACCGATCGCCAACCCGGTACCGGGCGATCTTGTATTTTTCCAGAACACGTACAAACCGGGTGTTTCGCATATGGGCATCTTCATCGGCGGCCGGTCGTTCATCCACTCCTCCAGCAACGGCGTCGAAGTGAGCAGCCTCGACACTACCTATTGGAAAGAGCGCTTTTCCGGTTTCCGCCGCTTCAACGCCGTGCTTTCCATCAACTAAGCCTCCCCATACGGGAGGCTTGTTTTATTGCAATAAAAAAGCAGCCTGCGTCCATGCAGGCTACTCGGTCCGACCGAATAAAAACGGGATATAGGCTCTCCACGGGATTTCCTTCGCCTGTTCCCAGTCCGGTGATTCAAGCGGGAACGGCATGAAAACCGCCGGCGGCGACAGGTACTCGGTCAGTTCGCTGTCCCGTAAAGCGGTGACGCCCGGGGGCAGCCCTTCGGCGAGGACCGTCCGGCCGTGGAGGTCGAACGCGACGGTGACAGGCACCGGCGCCGCGTAACCTTCCGGCGTCAGGGCGAATACGAATCCGGCCCCTTCGCTGCGGCCGACGAGCCAGTTCTCGGGCAGCGCCACGGCATCCTCCGCTTCATCAAGCGTAATGGCGGCATTCGCCGTGCTGCCGAACGGCAGCGCCGCGGCCGCCGTGACCGGATCAACCGCAGGCTCTTCGGCATCCGCTTCCGCCGCTGCGTCCGGTGTAGCGAGCTGCACATCGACCGCATAGAACGCGATTGGATTGTCCGGTGTTTCCGGCGACAGCACCCGATACGCATGGAACCACTCGTCGCTTTCAGCCGGCACTTCCGAGATGGACGCGATGGTGGCGGGAAGCGCCTCCGCCAGTCCGGCCGCCTGGACGAACACTTCATCCCCGACGGCGAGCTCCTGCCACTGGTCCTCCGTCACGAATGTCCGGAACTCGCGGTCCTGCGAGTAGATCGTCACGCTGGCAAGCGCCGGATCCACTCCCCCGACCACGCCATCGACCGGGCTGAGGAGCACCGCTTCGCCGAACTCCTGGTCCAGCTGCGCTTCCACGACATCGATCTGCCGCTCGATCGCAGCCAGCTGCTGTTCCAGCTGGGCGATGCCGGCCGAGAACGCACCGGTCTGCGGAACCTGGACTTCCACATTGACGTTGATATCGCCCGCTTCTTCGCTGTCACTGTCGTCATCATCAGTTGAATCATCATCGTCATCGTCGTTCTGCCTCGTCGTCTCGGTTGCGGTGGTCGAGGAGTCCTGATCATCCAGCTCGTCTTCCAGATCGTCCAAGGCGCCTTCCACTTCCTCGCGTTCTTCTTTCAGCGCCTTCAGTTCCGCTTCCCAGATCGCCCGCTGGTTTTCCGCTTCCGCCGCATCGAGCACGGCCAATTCTGCACCGATCTCCACACGGTCGCCCGCATCGACGAGCCACTGCTCGACCGATTCCGTCCCGGCCGCGGAAATCGTCAGTTCACTGCCAGGCACCGTGAGCGCCTCTTTCGCGAGCGTCTTGCTGTAATCCTCCGCGAACGTCTGCGCGTACTCGTGCACGTACACCCGCTTGATGAGCACGCTCTTTTCCCCGAACATCAGAATGGCGTTGATGGCAATAAAGGCCAGGACCGTCACGATCAATGTGGCTTTCAGGAATTTATTCAACCGGAACGCCTCCTTCCTCCACGAAGATGGCGAACAGATCCGCCAGCGGCAGCAGGCCGACGTATGCCACGATGAGGGCGCCCGCCACATGAGCCGCAATGAGCACGAGCAGGATCGCCCAAGGCTTCGCCGCCGTGAATGAGCGGACATACTTGTACTGCAGCGCGATGGCCGCCGCGGTGATCACCGTCAGCTGGTTGAAGAACAGCACGAGGAACGGTTCCTCGAGAAACGTCGCCGCCAGCGGGCCGAACGACAGGAACGACACGGACAGCGTGTAGCCGAACGCCGCAAATACAGCGAGCAGCAGCGCTTTCTCGAAGACGAGCAGCGCCGTCACGTACGCCTGCATCACAATGGCCGCGCGCCATGGCATGCGGGCCAGTTTTTTAAATAAAAAAGCTACGATATATGTATGGAATGCCAAGTACAGGCCGGCCCAGAGCAGCGTGCCGAGGAGCGAGGTCCACCGGGCGACGGTATACGTCTCCCACAGGCCGACAGACAGGAGCGGCGTCAGGGAAACCGTGCCCATCCCCCAGAATTCCCGGATGGCGAACACCAGCACACCGATGGCCAGGATCCACATGAGCCGTTTGCCGAACTTCCGCATTTCCGCTTCTTTTAGATTATGTATCAGCTTCTGCTGATTAAAGGCGTACCGCCAAAACGAAAAATCGAAGATCATGGCCCAATTCCTTTCGGTTCGGATATTAGAGTAAGCATACCTTACTTTACCAAAAACAGGGCGGATTTAAAATGGATAACTGTGCGCCCGGCCGGTGAATGGGTCTAATGGAGTGGGGATTCTTCGGCGTTGGTGGGGCTTATCTCGGGCTTGAGGGTGGTTATTTGGGGCTTGCCGGCGTTTATCTCGGGCTTGGCGGCGCTTATCTCGGGCTTGGCGGCGCTTATCTCGGGCTTGCCACTCCTTATCTCGGTCTTGAACCCCCTTATCCCGGTCTCGCTTTCGCTTATCCCGGTCTTGCCACCCCTTATCTGGGTCTCGACGGCGCTTATCTGGGTCTCGACAGCCTTTATCTGGGGCTCGACGACGCTTATCTCGGGCTTGAGAGCGCTTATCTGGGTCTCGACGGCGCTTATCTCGGGCTCGAACCCGCTTATCTCGGGCTTGAGAGCGCTTATCTGGGTCTCGACGGCGCTTATCTCGGGCTCGCCGCCTCTTATCCCGGTCTCGCCACCCCTTATCCCGCTTCCCCCCTCCCCCAACTAAAAAACTCCCGCGCTCGGCGGGAGTTTTGCTTATTCCATGATTTTGTATTTCTTATGGGAAATGACGGTGAGGTTGGAGGCGGCGCCAATTTCTTTCGCGTCTTCGGGGGAGATTTCCACGATGACGGAGTTTTCAAGGATCTTGAAAATGGTGCCAGGCACTTCTACCCCGTTGCGGGTAAATTGGATCCATTCACCGATTCTGCGAGCAGCGACAAATTCGGATACTTCTTTTTCATTCGGCTGAAACGCCATTTGCATTCACGCCTTTCTGTGCAAAAACGAGCATAGTACATTATACCACACAGCCGGCGTGTTGTCATTTATTCGATGCCAGGCAGGACGGTGAGGGTTTTGGTATCCCCGTCGAGGCGCGCGTCGGAGCCGAGCGGCACGGCGAAGTTCGGTTCGCAATGGCCGATGCGGAACCCGCTGACGACGGGCACGCCGAGACTCGAGAAGTAGTGGCGGAATACGTCGGAAAGCCGTCCTTTATTGTCCGGGCCATCGGCTTTTTTGAAGTCGCCGATGATCACGCCGGCGAGGTCCTCGAGTTTCCGCGCGAGGCGCAGCTGGTTGAGCTGGCTGTCGGCGCGCTGGGGGTCGTCGCTGATGTCTTCGATCAATAAAACCTTGCCGGTCGTTTCGGGTTCGAATTTGGTGCCGATGATGCTGCACAGGCGGGTCAGGTTGCCGCCGGTGAGTTCGCCCTGGCCGATGCCGCCCGCGATTGTTTCCAAAGGGGCGATGCCTTCCGAATAGTAGAGTTCCATCGGTTCGAAGAGCTGGCGGAACATTTTCGCGCTCAGTTCGGAGAATTTGTCGGTCCCTGCATCCGATGCGAGCATGGGCCCGTGGAATGTCACGAGTTCCGCATACTTGCCGATCGCCGCGTGGAGGATGGAGATGTCCGAATAGCCCCAGAACACTTTCGGGTTCTCGCGGATGAGGCCGTAGTCGATCCGGTCGATGAGGCGCGCCGCCCCGTAGCCGCCGCCCGAGCAGAAGATCCCGTCCACTTCCGGATCCTCGAACATGTCGTGGAGGTCGGCCAGCCGCTCTTCATCGCGCCCGGCAAGGTAGCCGGTGTCGCGTTCCGCGTATTTCCCCATTTTCGCCTGGAGGCCGAGCTCTTCCACGAAGGTCAGTGACCGGCGGAGGGCTTCCCGGTCGACGGGGCTCGATGTCGAAATGATTCCGACTGTGTCGCCTTTTTTCAATCTTTTCGGCTGATTCAGCATATGTATCCCTTCCTTTCGATAAGCCAACTGTAGTGGACTGCTGCGGATAATGCAACAGCACGGATTTCACCCCACGCAAAAGCGCCTGCCCCGTTGAGTTTCCGGACAGGCGCTGTCAGAAGACCGCTTTATTCACTTGTGCATCCTCCATTCCCTTGGCGCTCGAGAAGATCCCGGAACATCACTTCATTTCGCTGCTCCAATGCGTAGTCGATCATGCGCCCGATATTTTCACGCTCGAAAAATTCGATGGCTTCCGCCGCTTCCTGTTTCGACTGCTCCGCGACATCGTTCGCCTGCGCCCTTTCGCTTTCCAGAATCGCCTGCAGGTGCAGGTGGATGTCCGAGATGAGCAGCAGCTGGTACAGCGGCAGCCTTATGAACCGGTTGCCTTTTTGGAACACGAACACTTCAGATAAATTTTCGACTTGGAATGTATTGAGATTGACGACGATCTCTTTGCCTTCGACCGGCACGAAATGGAACAGCTCGTCGTCTTTGAGCAGTGAGAAGTATTGATAAGCGAAGACGAACCGGATCAGATGGTTCTCTTTTTTTGTATAGAACGGTTTCATCAGCTTCACGTACATCATGCGAATCCCCCTCCTTTTTATCGAATTTTCTGATTAAATAAATTATACCATAGATTCCCGTTTTCGGATATAAAAAAACACAAGGTGTTCACCTTGTGCGGGTTGAATTCTGAGTTCTGTTCCGGGCGGTGGAAATGAAGAGCATCCGGCGGCCCGTACGGAGAACGACCCGTTCCATCAGTTTTTCCACACAGCGGTCCGACCGCTCGTCGCCCGGTCCGGCTGTCACCATCGTCAGCCGCCGTTCCGCGAAATCAAATGCGCACGAACGGAACGCGACGCCCATGAACACCAGGCCCCTCAATTCAAATCTGCTCTCCTGCGAGGCATTTTCCCCGCTGATCCAGAGCTGTTCCCCGAACGGACTGCGCAAGTAGAGATTCCACTTTTCCATGTCCGTCCCTCCATCCACTTCCGGCAATGTCAACACATAGATGCTGGACAAAGTCATTCTCCCATCCTATTGGAGTATATTGGAACTCTTCCGAATCTATTCTACTCCTTTATTCCAAGGAATAGAATGCTATCCAAAAATAGTTTTTTCGTCATTGACAATTTGTCAATAAACCCATTTCCGCTTTTCCGCTCCCGTACAGTGAAGGCAAAAAGGATTGACAGAATGGAAATTCACCGCCTGCTGAAATCAACCCGCGAATCACTCGATATTCCGCAAAATGAAATGGCCCGCCGGCTCAACGTCACACCGTCCGCACTCAGCCGCTATGAGAACGGATCGCGGACGATCCCGTTGGCGATGCTGCCGAAACTGCAGGAAGCGTACGGACTCCCCGACCATGTGTTCCTCGAGCTGCTGACCGGACAGAAAACGAAGCTCCGCCTCCAGCCGGAACAGGCGAAAGAACTGCAGTCGGCGTATTACCGCACCGTATTCGAAGAAGCGATCCCGCTGTTCAGCGACAGCACGTTCCGCCAGTTCATCCAGCGGCTAACCGAACTTGATCCGCCGCTCAGGAAGCAGGCGCTCCGGCAGGCGCTGGATGCCGCCGACAAGCTGGACGGCCGAAACGGCGGCTGATTCCTTCTTCATTTACTCAGTGTCCATCACCCGGTATAATAGAATGTACTATGTATTTAAGCGGGGCGATATAAATGGCCACTGTTCAGTCATTGGCAAAACGATTCGAAGAGACGATTTTACAATTCATGACTGCTGTCGACAACACGCTCCACCCTGCAGACGAACGGGACGAGGAGATGGTGCGAAAAGCAGTTTTTTTCGTGCGCCACGGCGGTGTGTCCTTCCATTCCTTCAATGAAGAGACCCAGCTTCTCGAAGCATCGGTCAAGGACGTCCATACCGTCCGCGTCGTGCTCAATTTCAATGACCTGAACACGAGCTGCGCTTGTCCGGCCGAGGAGATGTGCCGGCACCGGCTGGCGGTCATCTTCGGCCTGTATCAGAAGATCGGCTCGCTGTCCGGCTGGATCGCCGACTGGCGGGCGAAAAAGAACGAGCAGCTGTTCCTGATGCCCGACGAGCGGTCGCCGGCGCAGTGGCTGGCGATCGCCCGCAGCATCTGGCGGGAGCCGATCCCGGATTACACGAAGCGCAACTTCTTTTATTTCTCTCAGCTGTACGAGAACCGGCTGAACGAAGTGCTCGCCTACTTGCCGTTCGAGCGCGAATGGAAGACGCTGTTCCGGGTGTACGCCCATTTCCTGTCGCTCACCTATGCGTGGAGCCTGTACCGGGACGGCATAAAGGAAGTCCACCATTCGTTTTTCGGCCGCTGGCTCGATGAAGAGATCCAGACGCTCGGCTCGCTCCTCAGCCAGCTGAGCACCCAGACCCGGACATTCGCGCATGACCCGTTCTTCGATACGCTGGAAGAACAGGTCCACCGGTTCGTGTCGGTGCAGGATGACACGTTCTCGGCCCGCTTTTCGGTGTACCGGCTGTTCTGGACGACGCTCTTTTTGAATAAACGAAAGCGTGAAGAGGAAGCGGCGCGCGTGGCCGGCACGGACAGCCGGCTCGAGACGTTCTTCGCCCTTCTCTTGAACCGTGAGATCACCGAAGTCCGGCCGGAACCAGCGGGGCTGCCCGAGTGGATCAGCCTGGCGGAACTGGCGAAGGAAAGCGGCCGGCACGATGCGGTCAGCCTCATCCTTGCCGGCATCCGCCCGCACGTGAAAGAATTCCTGTTCGATGTGATCCATCCGCAGCACCGCGAGACGTACGTCCGGATCCTGAGCCGGCTGTTCTCGGCGGCCGAGCTGTCGGAGGCGGAATGGGAAGACTTGTTCAGCCAGTTCGGCCGCTACGGGCTTCCCGCCTATTCCTCTTACCTGATCGAACGGAAAGAGTACAAGAAATGGGCGGAGCTGCATCAGCTCCACCAGTCGCCGCTGTATTTCGCGGAAGAGTGCGGGCTGAAGGAAGTGCAGGCGGAAGCGCCCGACTGCGTGCTCCCCCTCTATCACCGCTACGCGGAATTCTATCTGGCGGAACGGTCCCGCGGCGGCTACAAGCAGGCCGTCCGCATGTGGAAGCGGATGAAGACCGCCTGCAAGAAGAGCGGCCAGCTGCCGTTCTTCGAGGCGTACATCCAGGAAATCCGCGCGCGCCATAAACGGCTCCGGGCACTCCAGCAGGAGATCGAGAAAGGACAGTTGGTATGAGACTTTTTACGACCGAAAACCACATCGCCTATCGCCTGCGGATCGAGTCCGGCACGCCGATCCGGATCACCGCTCGCACGGAAGACGGACGGGTCGCCGCGCCGGAGGACTGGAAGCCGTTCCTCTATTTTTGGGACAAGGAATCGTTTTTCGGCATGACCGCCGAGACGGATGGCGCCGATCTGCTGATGAGCACGGCGGAATTCGTCCGGCTGTTCCAGCAGCCGCCGCACCACTACGTCTCGTTCGGCGGCGAACGGGATGAAGACCGGCAGCTGCTCGAGCGCGCGCGCGACGCCGCCGACCGGCTGAACGATCCGGCGCTGTGGGATGCGGCGCGTACGGAAGACGGCCGCATCGTGATCGACGAAAGCTATGCCGCGCCGGAAGTGCGCAGTTTCCTCGAGAACGCTGTCACCCAGCAGTTCGAGGACCGGAACCTCTCCCCTGCCCAGCTTCCGTCCGTCCGGGCGTTCCTGAAAGGGGCCGGCTGGGACGGCCTCCCCGAATCGGAGGAGATCGTCGTCGGCATGCGGCTGAGCGAACCGGAAGAAACATCCCGCTGGACGCTCGAGACCGTCATCCGGTCGAAGCGCGGATCGGTCTACTGGACGCCCGCCCCCGGCAAACGGAACGCTTCCATCGCGGACGCGCTGCCGGCGAAGTGGAAAGACTATACGGATGGTATCCGGCGGAAGCAGGGGCTGATGCTGACGCTTTGCCCCGTCGCTGAAGAGGCCGGGCGTGACGGGTTTTATTCGGCGGAGCCTGAAGGGCCGGACCGGTTTTTTGCAGCGGAGCTGACGGATCTGGATGTGCTGGCGTTCCTCCGGGAGGATGCGGAGCTTTTGCAGGCGTTCGGAATCGAGCTGTCGCTGCCCGCATGGCTGCGCGCGGTGCAGGAGTCGAAGGTGCGGGTGCGCGCGGATATCGGCAGTCCGGTGAAGAAGCAGTCGGCGGTCGGGCTGGATGAGCTTGTGAAGTTCGACTGGCAGTTTTCGCTGAACGGCCATGAGATGAGCCGGCGGGATTTCGAGCAGCTGGTCGAAGAGAACCGGCAGTTCATCCGCATCGGCGGCGAATGGGTGCGGGTGGATTCCGCGCTGCTCCGGAAGATCCGCGAGCTGATCGAAGAGGCGGACGGCGAGGACTGGACGATCAAGGATCTGCTGTTCAAGGATTTACCGGATGTCGCAAGCCCGGAGGAGGAGCTGGAGTCGGATGACCCGCTCGTCGAGTTCCGGCTGAACCGTTCGCTCCAGGAGCTGCTCGACCGGCTGCTGGAGAAGCGCGATCTGCCGGAGACGCCAATTCCGGGCGGGCTGCAGACGGAGCTCCGCCCGTATCAGAAGACCGGGTTCGATTACCTCGTATTCATGCGCGATCAGGGCTTCGGGCTGTGCCTCGCCGACGATATGGGGCTCGGCAAGACGGTGCAGCTGATTTCGTATTTGCTGCACGTGCATGACGGGACGCGCAACGAGCCATCGCTCATCATCTGTCCGACGTCGGTGCTCGGCAACTGGCAGAAGGAACTCGAGCGGTTCGCGCCGGGGCTGCGCGTGGTGTCCCATTACGGCGGCACGCGTGCGAAACCGGAGGATTTCCGGGCATTCCTCGATGCGGAAAAGCCGGATGTCGTGCTGTCGACGTACGGAATCGCCTCGTCGGACGCGGAAGCGGTCCAGTCGGTGAATTGGACGAGCGTGACGCTCGATGAAGCGCAGAATATCAAGAATGTCCAGACGAAGCAGTCGCGCGTCTTGCGGAAGCTGAAAGGCGATCACCACATCGCCTTGACCGGGACGCCGATCGAGAACCGGCTGAGCGAGCTGTGGGCGATTTTTGATTTTATTAATAAAGGCTATTTGTACCGGATCGGCCGCTTCAAGGAGCAGTTCATCGTGCCGATCGAGCGCGATGATTCGGAAGCGCATAAGGAGAAGCTGCGCCGGCGCATCCAGCCGTTTTTGCTGCGCCGGACGAAGAAGGATCCGGAACTGCAGCTGAATCTGCCGGAGAAGCAGGAGCAGCTGGAGTACTGCCCGCTGACAGCCGAGCAGGCCGCGCTGTACGAAGGGCTCGTGCAGGAGACGCTCGGCAAGATGGAGGCGCTGTCCGGGTTCGAGCGGAAAGGGCTTGTGCTGAAGATGCTCAGCAAGCTGAAGCAGCTGTGCAACCACCCGGCGCTGTATTTGAAGGAGCCGTACACGTCGGCCGGCGAGATCCTGCCGCGGTCGCAGAAGCTGGAGCGGATCGTGTCGATGGCCGGCGATGTTGCGGAACGCGGCGAGCAGTGCCTGATTTTCACGCAGTATATCGGCATGGGGCATTTCCTGCAGGAAGCGCTCAGTGAATTGTACGGATTCGATGTCCCGTTCCTGACCGGCGGCATGCCGAAAGCGAAGCGGGATGCGCTCGTGGCGGCGTTCCAGGCGGGCGAATTCCCGGTGTTCGTGCTGTCCTTGAAAGCGGGCGGCACGGGGCTGAACTTGACGGCGGCGACGCACGTGCTGCACGCCGACCGCTGGTGGAATCCGGCTGTCGAGAATCAGGCGACGGACCGCGCGTACCGGATCGGGCAGACGCAGTTCGTGCACGTGCATAAGTTCGTGACGATCGGGACGGTCGAGGAGAAAATTGATAAATTGCTTGCCGAGAAGCAGGCGATGTCCGACCAGTTCATCCAGTCGAGCCAGTGGATGACCGAGCTGTCGGATGCCGAGCTGGAGGATTTGTTTACGTATACGCAGTGATGCGGGATGTGGACGGAAAGCGGGATGTTGTGTCCCGCTTTCTTTTTTTGTGCTCGGACGGGGGTGGTGGTGAGCGGGAGGGGTGGCGAGACCGAGATAAGCGGGTTC
>NZ_NHTN01000027.1 GCF_002167005.1 Indiicoccus explosivorum | reverse complement strand
CGCCGCGGCGGTCCTTTTTTGATTCCACCCGTGTCCTGCTGCAGTTATTCTCGAAATTAATGCAGTTATTCTCGAATTGCCTGTATTTATTCTCGAAAAAGCGACTGTTATTCTCGAAAATCCTGTATTTATTCTCAAATCAGAGAAAACCAACGAAGAAAGTAAATTTTTATTACCTTCGCATTCATGCATCCATCATTCCACGATCACGCTATCAATAAAATCATCAAGGAGAACACTTTCTTTACTCCTTTTAGCTATTCCACTATCGTTATAAGCATATGACAAGCATAGAGGAGGCACACCCAATGATTTTCCATGAAAAACCCGTCACATTCGTCGGGCAGGTCCGGCTGAAAGTGCAGGATCTCGAACGCTCGCTCAAATTTTACACGTCTGTCCTCGGATTCACGGTGTCGGAACGGACTGGCGGCCGCGCGCAGCTGACAGCGGACGGCAAAACGGTTTTACTGTCGCTCGAACAGCCGGAAGATGCCGCGCCTAAGCAGCCACGCACGACCGGCCTCTACCATTTCGCCGTTCTGCTTCCGACCCGCGCGGATCTGGCGGCTTTCGTGCGCCATCTGGCGGAGAGCGGCATCCAATTCGGTTCGTCGGATCATCTGGTAAGTGAAGCGCTGTACTTTTCGGATCCCGACGGCAATGGCATCGAAGTTTACAGGGACCGGAAGCCGGAGGAATGGACGTGGCAAGGGGACCAGGTGGTGATGACCGTCGATCCGCTCGATTTCGAAGAACTGCTGTCGACTTCCGGCCAGGAACGCTGGAAGGGGCTTCCTGAGGGGACGGTGATGGGCCATATCCATCTGCACGTGGCCGATCTCCGTCAGGCGGAGCAGTTCTATACCGAAGGCCTCGGACTGGATGTCGTCTGCCGCTTCGGCGGCCAGGCTTCCTTTATTTCTTCAGGGAAGTACCATCATCATATCGGCATCAACACGTGGAACGGGACCGGTGCACCCCCTCCTTCTCCGGACAGCGCAGGGCTGGCCGCTTTCACGCTGGTGCTGCCGAGTGAAGAAGAACGGAATGAAACCGCAGAGCGCCTGAAGCGGATCGGCGCACCGGTTTCGGAAACCGGCGGCCGTTTTCTCACGGAAGATCCGTCCGGCAACCGGATCGAACTTCTTGTCTGACAGCTGCAGCGAAACGCATGGAAGCTCCGGGGCAGCCGCCCGGAGCTTTTTTCGCTGGGGATTCGGCGCACGATGTTAGTGCCTGACCCAGGACGGGTATAGGAATAAAAATCTGTTCAGAACCGGAGGAGGATGCAGGATGGAAGAAGAAATCTGGGGGTACATAGCGCTCGCAATCGTCATCGCGGGAATTGCCGCCGTCATCATCGGGGCCGCCATGTCGATGAAAGGAATCAAGGGACCGATGAAAGAAATGAAAAAGTCCGCGGACGACATGAAAGAGCGGATGCAGCGGTTTCAGGAGGAGACGACGGCCCTCCAGCACAATGTGAAGGAACTGCAGGAGGACATCCAGCAGAAAACGACAGCCATCAGTACGCTGACGAGCTCGGCGAAAGGGATGAAAAACTCCATCATGGACATGAATTCGACTGTCCGGGCCATCACCGGGCATGTAGCCGACCGGGTCGACCGCGACCCGGCATACCGGGAAGAGACGGTGCGCATGACGGATATGGCCATCGGGTTCATGGAAATGTGGAAACACCGCGAATCCCCCGAGTCCCGTACCCGTGTCATCTACTCGACCGATCCGGCTGTCCGCCAGGAACCTGACGACTCTCCCCGGTAGACTTCGGGGACTAAAAAAGAAGGGCGTTCCCGTTTGCGGGAGCGCCCTTTTCCTTCAGCCGATCGCATGGAAAATGAAATTCAGGAGAAACAGTGCCGCGATTAAGTAAAGCGGCAGCGAAACTTCCCGCGCCTTGCCCACTGCGATTTTCAGCACCGGGTACAGGATGAAGCCGACTGCGATCCCGTCCGCGATGCTGTAAGTGAACGGAATGAGCGCGATGATCAATAACGCCGGAAAACTTTCGCTGAAGTCCGACAGATCCAGATGCCGGATGTTCTGCAGCATCAGCCCGCCGATGATGATCAGGATCGGCGCGATGGCGCTGTCCGGAATCACTTTGATGAATGGAATGAAGAACGTCGACGCCAGGAACAGAAATCCGAAGACGATCGTCGTCAGTCCCGTCCGGCCGCCCGCCGCCATGCTGGCCGTCGTTTCGACGGTCGCCACGGTCGGACTGGTGCCGAAGATGCCCGACAGCATCGTCGATACGGACGTGGCCTGGAACGACTTCCTGTAAGCTTCCGGCCGGCCGATGAACGCCGTATGCCCGTGCACGAGGCCGATGTTCTCGAACACGAGCACCATCGTCAGCGAAAACACCGCGATCCAGAACGGGAACGTCAGGAAGCTGTCGAAGGACAGCGCGCCGAACACACCGAGATAATCAGACAGTGCGAACGACTGTCCGGTTTCGCCGACGCCGGCAATCCCGAACAGGAACCCGATGAGCGTACCCGCCACGACGGTGATCAGGAAATTCCCCGGCACATTGCGCACGAACAATACGATGGCGATCAGAAACGTCAGCGCCGTCGCCTGCACGACCGGATCCGCCAGCGACCCGAGGACGAGGATGACCCCGTCCCCCTGCTCCACGATTCCGCCTTTTTCAAGGCCGACGAGGATCAGGAACAGACCGAGCCCGACCGTGATCGCTTCTTTCAGCGAATGCGGAATCGCCTCGCTCAGCATATCGCCCATCCGTGTGAACGCCACAGCCATGAAGATCAGACCCGAAACGAATACCGCAGCAAGCGCTTCCTGCACGTGAGTCCCATGGACTGGACCATCGTGTACGCGAACAGCGCATTGATGCCCATCCCGGGCACGAGCAGGATCGGCATATTCGCCCAGAAGCCCATCAGGAACGCGCTGACGACCGACACGAAAATCGTCGCCAGAATCGCGCCTTCCAGCGGGATCCCCGCTTCCGACAGGATGAGCGAGTTCACCGCAATGATGTAGACGAGGGTGAAAAAGCCGATGAATCCCGCCATGACTTCCTTGCGCACGCTTGTTCCGAATTTTTCAAGACCGAACCGCTGATTCAGCCAATTATGCATTCAAATTCCTTCTTATGAAATTAGCCCTCTCCCAACCCGCTTTTCCCGGAATAAAACCGGGCAAGCCAAGAAATAATACTAGAGATTCTGCCGGGAAATGTCAAGGGAATGTGGTTGACAGGGCAGTCCGGATACAAAAAAGCACCTTCCCCGGCAGCTTCTGCTGTCCGGAAGGTGCTTTCTCCAGTCCACGCATCCGGTTTTAATGGCTCATTTTTAGGACCGGCTTGATGACGGATCCGTTCTCCGACTCTTCGAACGCCTTGTTGATTTGCTCGAAATCGAAGAATTTCACCATCCGGTCGAACGGGAATTGCCCATTTTTATAATAGGAAATCAATTCCGGTATGAACTTCTGCGGAATCGCATCGCCCTGGCTGGTTCCGACAATTTTGTTGCCGCCCAGCGCCAATGCTTCCAAAGGAATCTGGAGGGTATAATCCGTCACGACGGTCCCCAGTGTGCCGAAAGTCTCCAGCGACGCGATCGCTTGTCCGACCACCGCATCCACACCGGTTGTATCGAGTACGTTATGCACGCCCGTCCCGGTGATTTCCTTGATCTTCGCGGCGATGTCCACGTCTTTGCCGCTGATGATCGTCGCTGTGGCGCCCAGTTCCTCTGCGAGTTTCAGACGATTCTCATGGAGGTCGATTCCAATGATGTGTTTACAGCCGGCGATTTTAGCGGCCATGATGGCGCTCAGCCCGACAGCCCCGACTCCGAACACCGCGATGGAACTGCCCGCCTCGGGCTTCAGCACGTTCAGGACCGTGCTCGCGCCTGTCTGCAGTCCGCAGCCGAGCGGCGCCGCCAGAGCCAAGTCCATTTCCTTGTCGATTTTCACGACATTTCTCTGGTTTACGAGAGAATACGTCGCAAACGACGACTGGCCGAAAAATCTGGAGACCAGTTTATTCGACTCCTCATCGATATGGCTATTCAAGTTCAGGTCAGCATAGTATTCGCAATGAGCGGGATGGTTGGCCCGGCAATTGTCACATTTTCCGCAGCTTGCGAAGGAGACGACCACATGGTCCCCTTTTTGCAGCTCCGTGACTTCGGCGCCTGTCTCTTCGACAATTCCGGCCCCTTCATGGCCGAGAACCGAGGGCGGATCGACCATTTCTGTATCCCGTCCTGACACGTCGGTATGGCAGATTCCGGACGCGACGACTTTGATCAGGACATCGTCCTTACCGAGTTCCGGCAATTCGATATCGGCGATTTCAAACGGCTGGCCCCTTTCAGGAGTAACGGCAGCTTTGATTTTCATGATGAATCTCTCTCCTTCCGCGAAGTCAGAATGTATCTCCTTATTGACACCTAATTATAACAGTCCATTCGAGTCTTCCCCAAACATCCCTTCTTGAAACGCTGGAAATCCCGCGGAAAAACCGCCGGCCCGAAATCCGGACCGGCGGCTTCCCGTTGATTCTGTTAAATGAACATCCCGGCGATCGACGCGCTCAGCAGCGAGGCGAGCATACCTGCCGCGACGGCGCGCATGCCGAGGCGGGCGATGTCCGGACGGCGGGTCGGCGCCATTCCGCCGAGACCGCCGAGCAGGATCGCGAGCGAGCTCAAGTTGGCGAAGCCGCAAAGTGCGAAGGAGACGATTGCCACTGTCTTCGCGGACAATTCTTCGATCATCGGCGCGAACGCAGTGTAAGCCACGAATTCATTCAGGACGAGTTTCTGGCCGATAAAGCTTCCCGCCAGGACCGCTTCATCCCACGGGACACCGATCGCAAACGCGAGCGGCGCAAAGATGAAGCCGAGAATTCCCTGCAGGGTCAGGCTTTCATAACCGAACCAGCCGCCGATGCCGCCAAGGATGCCGTTGATGAGGGCGATGAGCGCGATGAAGGCGAGGAGCATCGCGCCGACGTTGAGCGCGAGCTGCAGGCCGACACCCGCTCCCCGGGCAGCCGCATCGATGACGTTGACGGCTTCGTCGTCATCTTCCAGTTCCAGTGTTTCGTGTTCCGGCTCTTCTGTCTCCGGAAAAATGATTTTTGCCATGATCAGTCCCGCAGGCGCCGCCATGAAGCTTGCCGCAAGCAGGTACTCAAGCGGCACGCCGAGCAGCGCATAGCCGGCGAGCGTGGAACCTGCAACCGATGCAAGTCCGCCTGTCATGATGGCGAACAATTCCGATTGGGTCATATTCTTGATGAACGGCCGGACCACGAGCGGCGCTTCCGTCTGGCCGACAAAAATGTTCGCCGCTGCCGACATCGACTCGGGCTTGCTCGTACCGAGCAGCCAGGAAAGCGCGCCGCCGAGAATTTTGATGATGAACTGCATGATCTTCAAGTGATACAGCACAGCGATCAGCGACGAGAAGAAGATGATGATGGTCAGCACCTGGAATGCGAAGACGAAACCGAACTCTTCGACATTCGCCGCCGGACCGAACACGAACGCAATCCCTTCACCGGCATAATCGATGATTTGCTGGACGGTTTCAGCGAGCGCCTGGATCGCCGCCCTGCCTGTCGGCCACTCCAGAACGATGAAGGCGAACGACAGCTGGATGGCAAGACCGACGAAAATTGTACGCAAATTCAGGGACTTCTTTTTGGCGCTCAGCAGCCATGCTATACCGAACACAACGAAAATCCCGAATAACCCCCAAAGGAAATTCACGATATCACCTCAATAATTTATTAATAAAACGCTTACAGGGAAAGCATAACAGAAATTCCGGCGTTGTCGGTCATCAGACAACTATTCAAACTAGACTTTTCTGCTGAAAATGAAAGGTTTGTGAACTTCCTCAGAAAATTGCAAGAACGAAAAAGACTGCTGGAAAGTATTTCCGCTGAAACAGCCGCTCCGTGGACTTACCTGTGCTTTCCCGGAACGGACGGAAAACAAAAAAAAATGACGGCCTCATACCGAAGGCCGCTTCTTTTCCATCTCTTCTTCACTGATCCGGCTGACGGGATACATCTCCGACAGCTTTTCGATTTGCTGGAGCGCTTCCTTGTAAAGCTGCATGTCCTCGAATTCATCGGCGTAATACATGGAACCGTCCTCCGTCTCAAGCAGGACACGGACAGCCTGGACAGCCCGTGTTCCGGCATCTTCGTCCCCGACGACCGGGCCGTCGGGCAGGCCTTCTGTCTCGAGCAGGAAAACAGTGCCTTGCGATCCTTTCCCTTTGGCTCCGTCGGCAAATTCTAGCAATTCTTCGACACTCGTCGCTGTTTCTTTCACGGCGGCCGCCCCTTTCATTCATGGTCTCTTCATAGTATTCACTTTCGTCTCTTCCGATAAACCCGTATACTGGAACGGAATCAGAATAATCAGCACAAGGAGGCAAGGCATGATGGATTGTTCATTCGAACCGCTCGGCGACCGGGCGATCATGATTGAAGCGGCAGCGGAAATCGGGCCGGAAGCCCAAATCCGGGTGCGGCTCATCACGGCCGCCCTTGAAGCCGAATCCCCTGCGTGGATGACCGGTTTCATTCCCGCCTACACGACAGTCGCCGTGTTCTATGACCCTTTGGCGCTGAACTTCAAAGAAGCTGAACAGGAACTGGCGAGCCTGCTCAGCCGTGCCTCCGAAGACCGGCTCCCGGAAGTGCGGACTGTCGAAATCCCGGTCTGCTACGGCGGTGAATTCGGTCCGGACCTCCCTTTCGTCGCCCGGCATAACGGGCTGACGGAACAGGAAGTCATCGATTTCCATACCGGCGGCGATTATTCCGTCCATATGATCGGTTTCGCTCCGGGCTTTCCCTTCATCGGCGGCATGCCTTCCGAGATCGCCGCACCGAGAAGAGAGACGCCGCGGCTGCGTATCCCGGAGCGGACCGTCGGCATCGCCGGCGGGCAGACTGGTGTCTATCCGATTGAAACGCCCGGCGGCTGGCGGCTGATCGGCCGCACACCGATCCGGCTATTCCTGCCGGAACAGGACATTCCAAGCCTGCTCCGCGCCGGTGACCGGATTGTATTCCGGCAGATCGGTACGGAGGAATACAGGGAAATGGAGGAGAACGCTCATGCTCACCGTCCGTAAAGGCGGCCCGCAGACGACGGTCCAGGACCTTGGGCGGACCGGATACCAGCGCTACGGGGTCATTGTCAGCGGCGCCATGGATACATACGCCCTCCGGATGGCGAACCTACTGGTGGGAAACAACGAAAACGAAGGCGGACTTGAAATCACGCTCGGCGGATTTTCAGCCCGCTTCGGACAGGATGGACTCGTGGCAGTATGCGGAGGCGAAATGTCCGCAGACCTGGACGGACGTCCTGTCAAACTGTGGCGTCCTTTATTCGTTCCGGCCGGCGCCGTGCTGTCATTCGGCGCGCCGAAGACCGGCTGCCGCGCTTATGTGGCCGTGGCCGGGGGGATCGATGTCCCGCTTGTCATGGACAGTAAATCCACTTATTTGCGGGCGGAAATCGGCGGGTTCCAGGGCCGTGCCCTGAAAACGGACGATGAAGTGCCGGTCGGCAGCCTGTCCGGACCACAGCGCAGGACGGTGGCTGCAATGCGCGAACGCGGATTTTTCCAGCCGAAATGGGCGGTCCCTGCCCCTCCTTATTCTGATGACCCCATCATCCGGGTCATGCCCGGCAGGCAATTCCGCCTGTTCGATGAAGAGAGCCGGGTGAGGCTTTTTTCGGAACCGTTCACTGTCTCCCTCCAGTCCGACCGGATGGGGCTGCGTCTCGAAGGCCACACGCTTTCACTGGAGGAGAAACAGGAACTGATTTCAGAAGCCGTCGCATTCGGCTCCATACAGGTGCCGCCGGACGGTCAGCCGATCGTGCTGATGGCGGACCGTCAGACAGCGGGCGGTTATCCGAAAATCGGCCAGATCGCTTCGATCGACCTGCCCCTCGCCGCCCAGCTTAAGCCGGGCGACCGGATCACGTTCGAGGAAATCTCGGTCGAAGAGGGACAATGGCTTTATTTTCACAAAGAACGGCTCATCCAAGAGCTCCGTACAGCAATCCAATGGAGGTGGAGGGAATGGCTTTGAATTTCCGTGCAGATCTGAATTGTGATATGGGCGAGAGCTTCGGCGCGTATACCATGGGGCGCGACGAGGAAATCCTCGATATCGTGACGTCCGCGAACATCGCCTGCGGTTTCCATGCAGGAGACCCGGCCGTCATGCGGCGGACGGTCAAATTGGCGTTAGAGAAAGATGTCGCGATCGGCGCCCACCCCGGCCTGCAGGATCTGGCAGGATTCGGACGGCGGCCGATGAACATTTCCGCCAAGGAAGCATACGAAATGGCGGTGTACCAAATCGGAGCGCTGTGGGGATTCGTGAAAGCAGAGGGCGGCCGCATGCAGCATGTGAAAGCGCACGGCGCCTTTTACAACATGGCCGCCAAAAACGCGGCGCTGGCGGAGGCGATCGCCGAAGCGGTGTATGACATCGACCCGGAACTAATCCTGTTCGGCCTGTCAGGCAGCGAACTGATCCAGGCGGGCAATAAAACCGGCCTCCGGACAGCGAGTGAAGTATTCGCCGACCGGACATACCAGGAAGACGGATCTCTCACACCGCGGACCGAACCGGACGCACTGCTGACGGACCAGGATACCGCCGCCCGGCAAGTATTACGTATGGTCACCGAACAGAAAGTGCAGTCCGTCCAGGGAACCGATGTCGCCATCCAGGCGGATACGATCTGCATCCACGGCGACAAACCTACGGCGCTCGGCTTCGCTGAACACATTTCCGAAGCCTTCAGAGAAGCCGGCATCCGGATCGAAAGCTGCGGGAAGTTCCTTTAGAGACAAGGAACCTGCCCGCATTTTCCGTTTTCCGGTTGCCGTGCCGGACTCCAAGCAATCCATAACAGAAAGGAAGTGAGCGGCTGGCTCCGCCCGTGACTGGCATCACGGGCATCCGTCAACCGAAGTCCATGAAAAACACAAACCGCAGCCTGCTGCTTGGCGCCGCGTTCCTGATGGCGACTTCCGCCATCGGACCCGGCTTCCTTACACAGACCACCGTTTTCACCGAAGCCCTGTTAGCTTCTTTCGGCTTCGTCATCCTGATTTCCATTATCATCGATATCGGTGCACAGACGAACATCTGGCGGATCATCGCCGTCTCCGAGAAGCGGGCGCAGGACATCGCCAATGACCTGCTGCCGGGACTCGGCTATTTTCTCGCATTGCTGGTCGTCATGGGCGGCCTCGCCTTCAACATCGGGAATATCGCAGGTGCCGGCCTCGGTCTGAATGTCCTGTTCGGCATTTCACCGGCACTCGGGGCGCTGCTCAGCGGAATCCTCGCCATCGGCATCTTCCTCGTTAAAGAAGCCGGCCGGGCCATGGACCGATTCACCCAAATTCTCGGCTTCGTCATGATCGGCCTGACGCTGTATGTCATGTTCACCGCTCAGCCGCCTGTCGGTGAAGCGGTCGTCCGGACATTCGCTCCAACTACCATCGATATTCTCGCCATTGTGACGCTGGTCGGCGGAACTGTCGGCGGTTACATCACGTTCGCCGGGGGCCACCGGCTGATCGACGCCGGCGTCAAAGGGAAAGAAGCCATCCCGGAAGTGACGAAAAGTTCCGTGTTCGCCATCGGGATCGCTTCCGTCATGCGGATCATCCTGTTCCTGGCGGTCCTCGGCGTCGTTTCCCAAGGGCTCAGCCTGGATCCGAGCAACCCGCCCGCTTCCGTCTTCCTGCTGGCAGCCGGCCAGATCGGCTATAAGATTTTCGGGGTCGTCATGTGGGCGGCGGCCGTCACATCCGTCGTCGGCGCGGCTTACACGTCCGTCTCTTTCATCCGCACGTTCAGCCCGGCCCTTGAAAAGTACCACCGCTGGCTGATCATCGGGTTCATCACTGTATCGACACTTGTTTTTGTCTCCATTGGACGTCCGGTGCTCATTTTGGTGCTGGTCGGTTCGCTCAACGGCCTGATCCTGCCGGTCGCGCTCGGGGTCATGCTTGTCGCAGCGCATAAACCGAGAATTGTCGGCGACTACAAGCATCCGCTGTGGATGACGATTTTCGGCGCAATCATCGTTGTCGCCATGGCAATCATGGGCGTTTATACACTGATGAATGGAATCCCGCAGTTATTTGAATAAAGGAGGAAACGAAATGGCATTTTCTCCCGCCAGCAGTTCACCGGCAGAGCTCCGCGCACTGATCCGGGAAGGAAAATGGGCCGCACCGACGTCCGGTGCGGCCAATGGCTTTATCCAGGCGAACCTGGCCGTCCTGCCGAAAGAGCTCGCCTTCGATTTTCTGCTGTTCTGTCAGCGGAATCCGAAATCCTGTCCCCTGATCGATGTGACCGACATGGGATCCTTCACGCCGGCACTGTCCGCCCCGTCCGCCGATTTGCGGACGGACCTCCCGAAATACCGGATTTACCGGAACGGTGAACTGGCAGAAGAACGGGACGAGGTCAGGGACTTGTGGACAGAAGACATGGTCGGATTCCTGATCGGCTGCAGCTTCACGTTCGAAGAAGCGCTCATCGCCAATGGAATCCCGATGCGTCATAACGAGGAAGGCTGCAACGTGCCGATGTTCCGGACGTCCATCCCGACGGTGAAAGCCGGCGGATTCGAAGGGCCGACGGTCGTCAGCATGCGTCCCATCAAAGAAGAGGACGTCGTCCGCGCCGTCCAGGTCACAAGCCGCTTTCCGGACGTCCACGGCGCGCCGGTCCAGATCGGCAATCCCGGGAAGATCGGCATCACCGACCTCAACCGGCCGGATTTCGGCGATGCCGTCACGATACGGGACGGCGAAGTTCCGGTATTCTGGGCGTGCGGCGTCACGCCGCAGGCGGTCGCCATGCACGTAAAACCGGAGCTGATGATCACCCATGCGCCGGGCCATATGTTCATCACGGATTTGAAATCCGCTCGAATCAGCGTCATCTGATCCTTCACGGCCGGCCGGAAGAAAAAGCCGCTTCCGGCCGGATCCGCTGTAAGGATTTTTCAATTGATGACAGAAAGAGGTTTCACTTCCTCTTGGCACGGGTATACAGGAGGAAACCGCATATGGTTCATATGCCGCCTTTTGACGAAAGCCAAGATGAAGGAGGTTTTTTTGATGAAAAAAGTCATAACATACGGCACCTTCGATCTCCTGCATTACGGCCATATCAATATATTGAAACGGGCAAAACAGCATGGGGACTTCCTGATCGTCGCCCTGTCGACCGACGAGTTCAATTCACTGAAAGGCAAAGCAAGCTACTTCAGTTATGAGGAACGGAAGCAGCTGCTCGAAGCCATCAAGTATGTCGACCATGTCATACCGGAAGAGACATGGGACCAGAAAATCCGGGACGTCCGGAAATACGGAATCGACTGCTTCGTGATGGGGAACGACTGGGAAGGGAAATTCGATTTCCTCAAACCGTATACCGAAGTTGTCTATCTGCCTCGGACACCGGAAATTTCAACAAGCAAAATCAAGAACGACCTCGGCCTCGGATTCGGCTCTGCCGGCTGACCGGGCCGTTTTCTTATGGGGGTGGCATCGCGTGTGCTGACGAATTTCGCCAGGTGGATCGCTTCTGTGATCGCCGTTTTTATTCCAATCAAAAAAGGGACGCTGCTGCTGCTGGAGTACAGTTATCCGTCCGGTTCGAACACCCGGATCCTCGGGGAATCATTGCTGCCTTATTTTGATGTACATACCGCAGACGGAGTGGCTTTCCTGGATCCTGTCCGGTCGTTCGGGGAGCTGCTGCCGAAAATTAGGCTTTATCTCCATACGGCGCAGTTCGAGGTGCTGGTTTCGACCCACGGGCTGAAAAAGATCAAGAAACAGCAGCTGATGATCGAGCTGTGGCACGGAATTCCGCTGAAAGCGATGGGGTCCATGGAGACGACCGATGCAGACAGCGCGGAAAAGCGTTTCAGCATGGATTACTTGATAACTTCATCCAAGCTGCAGTCCATGCAGCTCGATGCCTGCCTGCATATCGATTTCCACCGTCACCGCATTCTCGGAAGCCCGCGGAACGACTGGCTGTACCGTGAACCGCAAGATCTGATCGGCCGGCTGCACGGACGGAACGATTTCGACAAAGCGGTGCTGTATATGCCGACATTCCGGACCGGCTACCTCGGACGGACGGAAGGGAACGTCGGGCAGGACTTGTTCAATTTCGGCAGCCTCGGAGAGGAAGCGGCGTTCCTGCAGTGGCTGGAGGAGCAAAACATCCTGCTCCTCGTGAAGCTGCACCCGATGGAGGAAAAGGCGCTGCTGGAAAAAGTGAGGCGCTTCCGTTCGGACCACATCCTCGTGCTGCAGTCGGAGCTCCTCGTGCAGCATGATATCGATCTGTACGAACTGCTGCCTGAAACGGACATGCTCATCACCGATTACTCCAGTATTTATTTCGATTATCTTCTGCTGGACCGCCCGATCGTATTCGCGAATGCGGACCTGGAAACGTACCGCCGGACGCGAGGCCTGCTGCTGGAGCCTTATGAACACTGGACGCCCGGGCACAAGGCGCAAGACTACGAAGGGCTCCGGGAAGCGATCGAACGCAGCCTGACGGAAGACCGTTTCGCTGAAAAGCGGATGGAAATCAGGGACTTGTTCCATCTGCATCAGGACGGACGATCTTCTGAGCGCATCACGGAATTCATCAGACAAAACCGGAAGGAATGACTAAAAACCCCGGATGACGGGAGGCGTTGCCTCTGTCATCCGGGGTCTGTTTGATTCTGCAGCCATTTTTTGCCGGCTGTTATTCGATTACATTCGGGTCGATTTCTTCAACTGCACCTACTGTCTCTTCCAGTTCAGCAAAGTCGGCGAAATCCGCGATCGCTGTATCAAATTCCGCTACCACATAGTCATTGAAGTCTACGACAGACCAGGCAAGCGGATCCAAGTACGTTGTCTGGAGTTCATCCAGCGTGATCGCGCCAAGCTCTACTCCCTCTTCAGCTGCAATGACGTCTTCAACCGGACCTACTGTAGTCTCCAGTTCAGCGAAATCTGCAAAATCAGCGATTGCTGTATCATACTCCGCTAGGACATAGTCGTTGAATTCCACAATCGACCAGCCAAGCGGGTCGAGATAGTTCGTTTCAAGATCTTCAAAAGCTACAGCTCCGAGTTCAACACCTTCTTCTGCCGCGACGATATCTTCAACCGGACCTACTGTAGATTCCAGTTCGGCGAAGTCCGCAAAATCCGCGACGGCCATGTCATATTCCGCTACAACATAGTCATTGAATTCCACGGCTGTCCAGCCGAGCGGCTCCAGATAAGCATCTTCGAGTTCGACTTCGTCAATTGCGCCGTAGTCGATCTCCTCTTCAAGCGGTTCTTCTTCCACGACTTCCTCTTCGACCGGTTCCTCTTCTACAACTTCTTCTTCAACCGGTTCCTCTTCTACGACTTCCTCTTCAACCGGTTCCTCTTCTACGACTTCCTCTTCAACCGGCTCTTCTTCGGCGCACGCAGCGAGGACTGACATGGATAAGATACTGGCGGTTCCCAGTTTAATGAATTTTGAATGTTTCAATTGTTTCATCTCCTTTACCAATATTTCGTCTCGCCTTAGTTTTACCCGGCATGTTTCCGCTAAAACGTGTTTTTGGCAGCGCACGGACACTAGACATTTTCACCTGAATCGTCCTATTTATCCCAATTTTCCAATTGCGGGGAGGACCTTTTTGTTCACCGAAATAAACCCTAGTCATGGCAAAGGTTTGAAGAAAATAAATTAAATATTCAATCTATTATTTCAATACTAATGGCAATTTGTTTCTGTCCAACGTCTTCTTCAACCGCTTCTGTTCCGGTGAAAATGAGGCATTTTTCCCGTGCCCTATTTTAAAAATGCGCATGTCCTCGCTGCGATTTCAGCCGTAAAATCCTTACTTAATAGGAGGTTTTTGCAAGAAAAAAGGCCGATTCAGAATTGAATCAGCCCCGTTCCTTTTAAAGTTTCGCTGTTTATTTATCAGCTCTGCAAGTTTTCCAGGAACACACGAATGACGTCCGCGCCGCCGATGAAAGTCCCGATCGAGCTCCCGAGGTTCGACAGCACGACGACGAGCAGGACGCGCGTCACTTTGTTATCCCAGAATCCTTTGATGGTGAAGACATCTTCGGACAGACGCTCAAAATCGCCGACATTCGGGCGGCGGAAATAAGCCTGTGCGAATCCGGCGAACCAGCCGGCGGCAATAAGCGGATTGAGTGAAGAAATCGGCGCGGCGACGAACGCCGTCAAAATCGCCAGCGGATGCGCGAACGCGATGGCCGCGCCGAGCGCTGACAGCCCGCCGTTCCAGAGAATCCAGCTCATGGCCTGGTAAAACCCGTCCTGCGGGTTCGTCATGAACGTGTACAGGATGATCGCAATAATCGAAATCGGGATGAGCCAGCCGACCACTTTCGGCCACTTCGCCTTTGGCGGCCGCTTATCCAATTCAGCTAAGTCATGCTCACGGTGGATCTCCTTTGAGATGCCCGGCACGTGCGCGGCGCCGAGAACAGCGACGACCTTATCCCCCGGAGCGTTCTTGATTTTCTGTGCTAAGTACTGGTCCCGTTCATCGATGAGCGGCTTTTTCAGCTTCGGGAACGAATCCGTCATTTCCGCGAGCACCGCATTCAAGGTGTCCTGCGATTTCATTTTCTCGAGCTCTTCTTCTGAAATCTCCTCTTTGCTGAAGATGCTGTAGAACACCGAGGTGAGAAGCTGCGACTTGCCCCACAACCCCATATTGCCCCAGATCCGCGAAAAGGTGATCTGGATATTCCGGTCGGCCAGCACAAGCTCGGCGCCGGTTTCCTTCGCCGATTCAATGCCCTGGATCATTTCCTGTCCCGGCTCGATGCCGAACTGCTTGGCGAGCCGGTTCTGGAATGACGATACGGCAAGGTTGATGAGGAGCAGTGATGCCTTGCCCTCCCGGATGATTTTGAAGATGTCCGTCTCTTTCCATTTGTTCTTGTCGGTCACGGACTGGTAGCGCTGTTCGTCGAGTTCGATGCAGACGGAATCCGGCTGTTCGCGTTCGATCACTTCTTTCACCTGTTCGGCGCTGCGCTTCGATACATGTGCGGTGCCGATCAGGATGATTTCTTTGCCTTCCGCTTCAAGACGCACCACGTTTTCTTCTTTTATTGTTGAAACCCTGTTTTCTTCCTGCATAACTGACTTCCTTCATTAGCAAGATTTTCTGTCTACTTCATCATGCACGAACAGCCCGCCGATTTCAATCGGTGTTTTGGGCGGCCGTTTTTTTCTTGCGCGACGGCGGGGCCGGCATGAGGAAAGCGATGGCCACCCCGGCCGCGCTGGCGATACCGACGGCGAGGAACGTGATGTTGACGCCTCGCACGAGCCCGTCCGCACCGTAGACTTCAGGATTCAGGGCGGCGCTCGCCATCACCGTGACGAGGAGCGCGGTGCCGATGGAGCCGGACACTTGGCGCACCGTATTATTCAAGGCAGTGCCGTGCGGAATGAGCCGCTTCGGCAGTTCATTGAGTCCGGCCGTCGTCGCCGGCATCATCACCATCGCGACGCCGAGCATCCGCACCGCGTTGACGGACGCCAAGTAAGTGAACGACGTCTCGACCGACAGATCCGAGAACATGAAAGTCGTGACGGCAACGAGCAGCAGACCGCCGATCAGCAGCCACTTGCCGTAGCCTTTGTCGAATAACCGGCCGGTGACCGGATTCATGAGGCCCATGACAATCGCGCCCGGCAGCAGCATGAGTCCCGACTCAAGCGGTGAGAACCCGTGCATATCCTGCATGTAGATCGGCAGGATGGTCGCACCTGAAATCATGGCGACGAACACGATGACGCCGAGAATCGTCGCCAGCGTAAACACGCGGTAACGGAATACGTTGAATTCCAGAAGCGGCCGTTCCAAATGCAGCTGACGCCGGATGAACAGGAAGAGGGTGACGACCCCGATGCCGATCGACAGCAGGACCGGCCAGCTCCCCCAGCCGAAGTCGCCGGCGCTGCTGAATCCGTACAGGATTCCGCCGAAGCCGAGCGTCGACAGGATGACCGACGGAATATCGAGTTTCGGGAAAGACTGCTCTGTCACGTTCTTCAGCAGGAAATAAGCAGCAGCCAGGTTAATGAGCGCAATCGGGACGATGATGTAGAAAAGTACGCGCCACGGATAATGCTCCACGATGTATCCGGACAGCGTCGGCCCGATCGCCGGTGCGAACGAAATGACGAGGCCGAACAAGCCCATCGCCTGCCCGCGTTTCTCGATCGGAAAAATGACGAAAAATACCGTCTGGATGAGCGGCATCATAATTCCGGCGCCCGCCGCCTGCACAATCCGGCCGGACAACAAAACCGGAAAGCCCGGCGCGACGGCGCAGATAAGGGTTCCGGCCGCGAACAGGCCCATGGCGGTCAGGAACAGGCTTCTTGTTGAAAACCGCTCGATCAGAAAGGCGGTCACGGGAATCATGACGCCGTTGACGAGCATGAATCCGGTTGTCAGCCACTGTGCCGTCGTGGCGTCGATGCGGAGGTCTTCCATGATCGGCGGCAGTGCCGTTGCGAGGAGTGTCTGGTTGAGGATGGCAATAAACGCGCCCGCAATCAGGACTGCGAGCAGCGGGACTTTATTGATTTCTCTAGGTTCGACTTCTTTCGGTCTGGCCATGTGATCACTTCTTTTCCATTGTGGATTTCCTATTTTTCCCCTCTATCCGTCTGATTATACGCAAACAGAAGCGCACAGGCAAAGACCGCAACCCGACCCGTGCGGATTGCGGTCTGCTTTCTCTATAGATCTGTCGCGTTGAAGGTGTCACCGCCTTCGATCATCCCCGTCTCGAAACCGTGGTAAAACCAGCGCTGGCGCTGCTCGCTCGTGCCGTGCGTAAAGCTCTCCGGCATAACATAGCCTTGCGATCGTTTTTGGATCGTGTCATCACCGACCGCGCTTGCCGCTGTCAGCGCTTCTTCAAGATCCCCTTCTTCGAGGTAGCCCATGCCTTCCGCGTAATGCGCCCACACGCCGGCAAAGTAGTCCGCCTGCAGCTCGAACTTCACCTGATATTTGTTGTATTCTTCCTCGCTCAGCCTTTCGCGCAGCGGCTGAAGCTGTTCGGTCGTGCCGAGAAGCGTCTGCACGTGGTGTCCGACTTCGTGGGCAATGACGTACGCCATCGCAAAATCGCCGGGCGCCTGGAACTGCTGGCGCAGCTCCTGATAAAAGCTTAAATCGATATATAAGTTCTGATCGCCCGGGCAGTAAAACGGCCCGACTGCCGAACTCGCTGTTCCGCATGCCGAATCGACCGCCCCCGTATACAGGACAAGTGTCGGTTCCACATATTCGAGGCCTTGCTCCGCAAACAGTTCACTCCACACCTGCTCGGTATCCGCCAGGACGACCGACACGAAATCCGCGAGCTCCTCTTCTTCCGCTGTCGCTTCGTACGGCACATCACTCGCAGGCGCCGGTTCACTGCCGCCGAGCAGCGCACCCGGATCGCCGCCGAGGAATACGAATAAGAGCACAATGATGATTCCGCCGAGCCCGCCGCCGGCAATGACCGGCCCGCCGGCTCTGCCTGTTCTTTTGCCGCGCCGGTCTTCCACATTCCGGCTGCCTCTTCGCCCTCTCCATTTCATGCAGTTTCCTCCAATTCCGGTTGCTTGTCTACCGTCTATACCCCGAAACGGGAACTGCCATACATCCTTCATTCCTTCCGGTAAACTAAAAACCGCTCGTTGCTGTTTTTTTCGTAAAGCTCCGGCACCGGCACTTCCAGGATCCGTTCAAACGTCCGGTCCGCGAATTCGGTGTAATCCGACGTCGGAAAATAAAGGATGAGCGTAACCGGACGCGGCTTCGCTTCCGCCGACTTCAGGATCCGGCCGGCGACCGTCATGAAAATCTGAACCGAAAACGGATTGAAAAAATAAAACACGGAATCATCCGGCTCCACTTCGTATTCCTCCGCCAGACAGCGCAGAAAGCGCACGCTCCCTGACTTTTGCTTCGTTCTCGCTAAATAGCCCGCCTGGTTTTCGAGCGCTTCCTGGTACAGGTGCCCGCTCATCTCCACACCCGTCGCCCGCACGCCGAATCGGTCATGGACAAAAAACGGCACCCGTCCCTTGCCGCTTCCGAAATCGACGAAGCCGCCGGACGGTTCGATGCCTCCTTTATTGAATAAATGATCCAGCCCCGTGTAGGGCGTCGCTTCGTACCGGTTATAGTGCGCGGACTGGTAGATCCCTGTAATGGTGCCCGCTGTCCGGATGCCGAGCTTCCGGTCCCATTCATGTTCGGTCATCTGCCTGTTCCTCCTTTCCTTCCGCCGCCGCTGTGCGATGGCTTTCAACTGTGCCGGGGAAGTTTTCAAAAAAATGGACCAATTTTCCCGCAAGACTGCTAAAATAGTAAGAAAATGACCGAGAAAACGGCTGGAGAAGGGTCCGTCCCCGCTCCTGCCGCCGAGAACAGGGGGGATCTCATATGAAAACAGCGACCGGCAGGCAGCGGCTCCCGCAATGGTATATGGCGGCCATTTCCGCTGCCGGCTGGACACTCGGGGGTTATTCGGTCCTGAATTTACCGGCTTTCGGTGATCCGGTCGAACTGCTGCTGCTCATGGTGTTCCTTTTTGTCTGTGAGTATTACCCCATGCCGTTTCCGAAAGGGAGCTCATCGCTTTCCTTTCCTGTCGTTTATCTCGTCTACCTGATTTATGGCTTTGAAGTGGCGGCCGTGCTCCACTTCCTGTCCGTCCTGGCGGCAGCCCTCTTGAACAGGCGGCCCGCACGGATCGTTTTCTTCAACCCGGCACAGTTCGTGCTGAGTCTCGGTGCCGCCCATCTCGTTTTTTCTTCGCTCCTGCCCGGCGCCGAATCCGGAGCCGTGCCGGTGGCGGTCCTGTTTTTAGCATTCATCTGCGTGTACTATATTATCAACAATACCATTGTCGACCTCGTCCTGATCATGCGGCCTGAAAAATATCCGTTCGCTGTGTGGGCGGCAAAAACGCGCGGCGAGCTGTTCAGTTTCGCCATTTCGCTCGTCTACGGGTTCCTGCTTCATTTCCTCGGCGGCCAAACCCGCAGGGAGCCGGATGTTTTCACTTACTTTTTCTTCCTGTCCCCGCTCATGTTCCTGTCCATCCTCAGCTCGGTGATCATCCGGCTTCGGGCGGATAAACAGCGGCTGAAGGCCCTGTTCGATTTTTCTTCCGAATTGAACAGAGCGATTCCGGCCAAAGACTGGGAAGGACACATCCGGGAACAGATCAGGCAGATCGTCTCTTACGAAGAATGCTTTTTGCTGATCCAGGATGAGAAAACTGGCTGGCAGCTCGCCCTTTCTGACGGCACCTTCACCATGCCCGAGGACAGCAGCGGCTTCAGCCGGCTGGAACAGCTCCGCCGGACCGCCGTCTATAATAAGCCGGACTGGAGCCATGCGCCGCTCTCTGAAGGGTTTCGCGAAAACGTACAGACCGCTGTATATGCGCCGCTCACGCTGGATGATGAATTGATCGGCTGCCTCATCCTGACCAAGACCCGCACCCGCGGGTTCACGGATGAAGACGTCCGGTCGAGCCAGACAGCAGCGAACCAGCTGGCCATATTCCTGAAGACCAAATGGCTGTTCAATGAAAAAGAACAGCGGGTCCTGCTTGAAGAGCGGAACCGGATCGCCCATGGCATCCATGACGGGATCGCCCAGACACTGGCCGGCGCCGTGATGAAACTCGACACCGCCGCCAAAAAAATCGGCGGCCGCCCCGAAGAAGCCCGAAAGCTTGTCGAGGACAGCAGCGGCATCCTCCGGGATGGCCTGAAAGAAGTCCGGAATTCCATCTACTCGCTCCGGCCGACACCGCCCGAAGAACTCGGCCTCCATGCAGCGATCGAAAACAAGATCAGCGGGCTGCGCCAGCAGTACGCCCGCGGTCCCGAATTCACTTTCCGGAGCCAGGGTACCCGGTTCGGGCTCAGCCTGCCTGCTGAGAAAACGGTTTTTTCCATTATGCAGGAAAGCGTCCAGAACGCCATCAAACATGCAAATGCTGCGCGGATCGATGTGCTGCTCCGCTACCAGCACAACGAGGTCTTCCTGAAAATCAAAGACGACGGCATCGGCTTCTCCCTTTATGAAGCCATGGCCAAGGCAATGAAAGAACCGCATTACGGCATCATCCAGATGAACGAGAGCGCCGCGAAAATCGGAGCGGTCCTCCAGATCGACAGCAGCCCGGACGGAACGGAAATCACCATGCGGATTCCGAAGACGGCATTGGAAGGAGAGGAAGCGGTTGATTAACCTCATTTTAGTCGATGACCACGCCATCCTGCGTGATGGCCTGAAAACAATCATTTCACAAGAACCGGATATGGCGGTGATCGGTGAAGCGACCGGCAGCGAAGATTTGCAGCAGCTGCTCGGGACCGGGACGCCCGATGTCATCCTCATGGACATCAACATGCCGGACGTCGATGGCATCGAACTGACCAAACGGGTCAAGGCCCAGCATCCGGCGATCAAAGTGATCATGCTGACCATGTATAAGAACGATGAGTATTTCATGGCGGCCATCCGGGAGGGCGCGGATGGCTATCTGCTGAAAGATTCGCCGTCGGAAGACGTCGTCGCAGCGATACGCACCGTCAACAGCGGGGAATCCGTCATTCCGCAGGCGATGACGAAAAAACTGCTGTCACTCCACCAGTCGGACCCAAAATCCGGGGATTCCCAGCTCACCCCCCGGGAAAAAGAAGTGCTCATGTGCCTCGTTGAAGGCCTCTCCAACAAGGAAATCGCCGGCCGGCTCTATATAAGTGATAAAACGGTCAAAATCCATGTCAGCAATATTTACCGGAAACTCGATGTCAAAAGCCGTTCGCAGGCGATCATCTATGCGGTACAGAACAAGCTCGTCCCGCTGATCTGACTTCCCCGCTGCCGGGACAGCGGGATTCCGGTTCCGGCGATTTCAAAGAAAAACCGGCCGGGAAAGGCCGGTTTCCCTTCCGGAATCCTCTTGTCTTTTCTTCCTGCTTCTATCTCTCAAACAAAACAGTTTACCCGCCTTCTCATCCCTTCTAAACGCATTTCCTCAAAAATACGCCGTCTGCAGTAGGAGGGTTAGTCCTCCCGGTCTCTTAAAATACGTCCTTAGCGGAATAGCAACAGCCTTGTAAATTTCCCATAATAAAAGTAAGAATTTTAATTTTATTATGAAAAGAGGCTGAAAGATGAAAAAATTCCTGTCCGTCCTAAGCATCGTGTTCCTCGTCCTGTCGCTTCTCCCGGCTGCAGCCGCTGCGAACACAACAGCTGATTCTCTCGCCGCTGTAGACGAAAAAGTTTGGTCGGCGTTCGAGTCAGCGGATGCTGCGCAAGTTGTCATCACATTCAAAGGAGACGCGAAACCGACAGCAAGTCAGCTCGATCTCCTCGAAACGCTCGGCATCGACTCGGCCATCGCCATGGAAAGCCTGCCGATCGCCGGCGCCATCGCGACAAAAGCACAAGTCGAGAAACTCGCTCAGAGCGAAGAAGTCCTCTCTGTCTTCCTGAATGAAAAACTGGAATATTATAATGCGGACGCCACCAAAATCACAGGCGTCGATAAAGCACAGACAGACCGCTCCTTCCAGGAACTGAACGGCGGCTTCCCCGTTTCCGGTGAAGGGATCGGCGTCGTCGTCAATGACTCGGGCGTGGACGGCACGCATAAAGACCATGAATTCGGCCGCAACCTCGTCCAGAATGTATTGGGCCAGACGAACCTCCAAAACATTGTCGGTATCGTCCCTGTATCTTACACGGAAGGTGTGATTAACACCGATACGAATTCCGGTCACGGGACGCACGTCGCCGGCACAGTCGGCGGGACAGGCGTCATGTCTGACGGACTTTATGCGGGAGCCGCACCGGGTGCTGACCTCATCGGCTACGGTTCAGGCGCTGCCCTGTTCGTCCTCGACGGCATCGGCGGATTTGACTACGCCTTGACACACCAGTCGGAGTACAACATCCGGATCATCACGAACTCGTGGGGATCTTCCGGTGATTTCGATCCGCTCCATCCGATCAACATCGCAAGCAAGAAAGCCTACGATCATGGAATCACGGTTTTATTCGCTGCCGGGAACTCGGGGCCGGGCGAAAACACGCATAACCCATACGCGAAAGCACCGTGGGTCATTTCAGTCGGGGCCGGTGTAAAAGATGGCACGCTCGTTGACTTCTCTTCCAGAGGTACGAAAGGAGTCGGCGGCACATTCGAGCTGGATGGCCAGACGTGGACGTGGAAAGATGAGCCGACAATCGTAGCGCCTGGTGTCGACATCGTTTCCACACGCGTCATCGCACCGGTGTCCTCACTGGCTGCCGAGCAGGATATCAACACGCTCGATCCTGCCCACGTGCCGTATTACACCATCATGAGCGGAACTTCCATGGCAACACCGCATGCGGCCGGCGTAGCAGCGCTCCTCCTCGATGCGGAACCGACGCTGTCACCTGACGACATCAAAGAAATCTTTACAGATACGGCGACGAACATGCCGGGCTATGAGACATGGGAAGTCGGAGCCGGCTACTTGAACGCCTACGCGGCGATCGACGCGGCATTCAACGGAACAGAGTACGGCGCGACGCTCAACAGCACGAAAGACTTCAATGCTTCCGTCCAATCGGAATCAAACACGGAAAATTTCGCAGTCGATTACACGTTCAGCGTCAGCACGCAGCACGCATTTACTGTTGAAGAAGGCACTTCCGTCCTGACAGCGAAAGCGGATGCGGCCGGCCTGATCGGCCAGACGGGCAATCCGGTGAATCTCGTCCTGATTGCGCCGGACGGAACGGAGTACAGTTCCGGGATCAGCCTCCTGTTCGCCACGACATACGAGCGCACGGTGGTCGTCAATGGTCCGCAGCCAGGTGAATGGAAACTGGAAGTGCGCGGCCTCCACGGCACGGAAGAAAATCCGGTCGGCCTGGCGGTTCCGGAAACTGTCCAGGGAACGATCAAAACGACACGAATCAGCGGACTGACCGGCGCGGATGACATCGCTGGCCACGAAGCAGAAGAAGCCATCGCTTTCGGTATCCAGAACCGCCTGTTTGATTCGTACGAAAACGGCAAATTCCAGCCGGATTCGAAACTGAATCGCGCGGAACTCGCTACTTACCTCGTTATGGGCGCCGAGGTTCGCCAGAACTTATCTGAGGCGCCGGCCTTTGGAGATGTCTCAGCGGAACTGCTGCCTTTCGCCCAGGCAGTCACGGCGCAAGGCGCGGCATTCCGGGACTATGACCAGTTCGATGCCGGTGTCATGACGCTGGCGTCTAATGGGACGTTCAACCCGAAAGGCCACGTGACAAAAGCGGAACTCGCCTACTCGCTCGTCCAGGCGCTTGGACTTGAAGATGAAGCGCAAGCGTTCACGGGTGATGTGACGGTCCAGTATGGCGACACACGCGTAGCCATCACGGATCAAGGTGAAATTCCGGCCCATCTGAAAGGATATGTCCAGTATGCACTTGATCTGAACATCTTAAACGCACAGTTCGCGGTTGAACAGGGCACATACGATCTCGAACCGACGGTGACAGCGACGTTCAGTCCGGACGAGCAAGTGACGCGCGGCGATTTCGCCGTAGCCTTCTCCCGGTACTATGAAGTGTTTTTTGCACAATAAATGATGAAAAGGCCGGCTCTTTGAGAGTCGGCCTTTTTTCTGTTGAACTATGCGAGTTTCATTAGTTCCGGTCTGAATTCCACTAAATTGGCTGCGAATTCCACTAATTTCCTTCTGAGTTCCACTAAGTTCCGATTGAATTCCACTAAGTTCCGATTGAATTCCACGAAACCGGCGCTCAGGCTGTGCTACAGTAGTAGAATGAACCAGGAAAGGAGCATGCCCTATGCGCCCGACGGAAGAACGCATCATACCGGACCAGATGGATCCGATGAACGGCATGCTGCTCGAGCATATCGCGCGCTATCACTTCGCGATTCATTATTGCACCGGTGATGTACTGGATATTGCTGCGGGCGCCGGATACGGGACGCAGCTCATCGCAAAGTCCTGCAAAGAAAAAGTGAACAGCGTCACCGGTGTGGATCTGTCGCAGGAAGCGATCACGTACGCGCGCGGACGCTATCATCATCCGCTTGCCCGCTATTTGCAGGGAAACGCACTCGACAGTACGTTCATGAAATCAATCGGTCCGTTCGATACAATTATAAGTTTCGAAACGATCGAGCATGTGCCGGATGACCGGCTGTTTCTCGACCGGCTCATGTCTCGCCTGAACCCCGGCGGCACGCTCATCCTGTCCACACCGTTCGGACGGGGACGCGGAAAACCGAGCAATGATCCGTTCCACACCCACCAGCTTACGCAGGATGAATTCAGGGAGCTTTTCAAGGATTATCCCGAAACGGAATTCTACTATCAGCGCGGCGTCCTTATCGAGCCTCCGCGCGATGATATGTATCACCCGATCGGCATTGCGCTGTACCGGAAGCTGATAATTGACTGAAAAAGCCGGCACCCGATTCGGGTACCGGCTCTTATGCGGAAAGTCAGTCTCGTGTCGATCACCGCTGGAATTGTCATCAGAATACAAGGAACGAGAATCGGTATGTCCCCTTCCCTCCTCTCAGCTTTCCAGGTTCCGGTACAGCGTCGACTTGCTGATGCCGGTCTTTTCCTTGATCTCCTCAAGTGAATACTGCTTCGAATGGTACATCGCGATCGCTTCCTCGACGGCATCCCGTGATTTTTTCGGACGGCCCGCGCTGTGCCCTTTTTTCTGCGCTTCCAAAAGCCCCATTTTCGTTTTCTCACTGATGATATCCGACTGGAACTGCGCCAGTTCTTCCAGAATGGTCCGGAAAGAATATGTCTGTTCGGTAGTGATGCCGCCCGCCAGCACATGCAGAACCGCACCCTGGCCGTCCAGCTGCCGGATGATATCCAATAAATGACGCGTCGAATCCGCGAGCACCGGGAGACTGCAGACATACAGGGCATCCCCTTCACCGAGCCTTCCAAGCAGATCATCCAGCACGGTGCGGCGTTTCGCCCCCGCATGGGTTTCCCCGAATACGCGGATTCCCTCTACCGCTTCCAGCTTCTCGAGCTGCCGCCGGTTCGCTTCATCATCCGCAAGCGGACGCATATAACCATAGTTCATTTTTTCACCCTCCGTATTTTTCACGCGGTCCATTATAGCACATCCTTTCAAAAAAACTTCCCAATCGTTTCTTTACGGTTCCTTTTTGGGAAATTACGTGCTATACTGCCCCTCGTGATTCAAAACGAAAGGATTGAAGGAATTGACAGACTCTATTAATCAGCAATGGTTTTCCAACATAAAGGGTGATGTCCTGTCCGGAATCGTCGTCGCACTCGCGCTCATTCCGGAAGCGATCGCGTTTTCCATCATTGCCGGCGTCGATCCGATGGTCGGATTGTACGCTTCGTTCATCATCGCCGTCACCATTTCGTTCATCGGCGGCCGTCCGGCGATGATTTCCGCCGCGACCGGCGCCATGGCGCTCGTCGCCGCGCCGCTCGTGCGGGAGTACGGTGTGGATTACCTGCTCGCCGCCACGATCCTGACCGGCGTATTCCAGCTTTTATTCGGCGTATTCAAAGTCGCCAAACTGATGAAGTTCATCCCGCGCGCGGTCATGATCGGATTCGTCAATGCGCTCGCAATCCTCATCTTCATGGCGCAAGTGCCGCATTTCCTCGGCATTTCGAATATGACTTATGTATTCGTCGCAATCACGCTTGTCATCGTTTATCTCCTGCCGCGGTTTTTCCGGGCGATCCCGGCGCCGCTCATCGCGATTCTCGTCCTGACATCCATTGCGATCTATTCGGATTTCGAACTGCGGACAGTCGGCGATCTCGGAACGATTACCCAGTCGCTGCCGGCATTCCTGATTCCGAATGTACCGCTCACGCTTGAAACGCTCATGATCATCCTGCCGTATGCACTGGCCTTGTCGGTGGTCGGACTGCTGGAATCACTGCTGACGGCCACCATCGTCGATGATATGACCGACACAGGCAGCGAAAAGAACCAGGAAGCGCGCGGCCAGGGCATCGCCAACTTCATCACCGGTTTCTTCGGCGGCATGGCGGGCTGCGCGATGATCGGCCAATCGGTCATCAACGTGAAGTCCGGCGGGCGCACCCGCCTGTCGACGTTCGTCGCCGGCGTGTTCCTGATGTTCCTGATCCTCGTGCTCGGTTCGCTCGTCGTCCAGATTCCGATGGCGGTCCTCGTCGGCATCATGATCATGGTGTCGATCGGCACGTTCGACTGGTCGTCGTTCTCTTATATGAAAAAAGCGCCAAGAGGGGATGCGCTCGTCATGCTGACGACCGTCGCCATTGTCGTGTTCACGCACGACCTGTCGAAAGGCGTCATCGCCGGTGTCATCTTAAGCGCGGTTTTATTCGTCGCGAAGATCTCGAAGATCCGTGTCAATAAAACCATCATAGCCGGGACGACACGCTATGCAGTCGAAGGCCAGCTGTTCTTCGCTTCTGTCGAAGATTTCGTCAACGCCATCGACACGGACGTCCGAAATGAAAAAATCATTCTCGATTTCACTGCCGCCCACATTTGGGACGATTCCGGTGTCGGCGCAGTCGACCGCGTCGTGCTGAAGCTGAAAAATGCGGATAATCACGTCGTCATTGAAGGGCTTGACGGCCCGAGCCGCCGACTGGTCGAGAAAATCGCCGTGTTCGATAGCGAACACGCCAAACTGCCTTCACATTAAAAGGGGGAAACGTTGATGTATCAATCCATACTGCTCGCTGTCGACGGCTCGAACCATTCGATCCGCGCGGCACGGGAAGCGATCAAAGTCGCCGCGTTCAATAAAGAATCGAAATTGACGGTCGTCTACGTCGCCGACCATAACAACGCGAAAACGGAAGTGCTCCATAGCAACAGCACGGAAGAACTCGATCTTGCCCGCCGCAAACGGCTTCAGCCGATCGAAGAAGCGCTGGCGACGAACGGTGTCGACTATGTGGTGAAAATCCTCCATGGCACACCGGGGCCGGCGATCGTCGAATTCGCCAACGACGGCGATTTCGACATGCTGATCATCGGCAGCCGCGGCCTCAATGCACTGCAGGAAATGGTGCTCGGCAGCGTCAGCCACAAAGTCATCAAGCGCGTCGACTGTCCGGTGCTCGTGGTAAAATGAATGCAGCCGTGCGAAAACCCCTTCCCGGAATCATTCGGGAAGGGGTTTCTGTGTTCAGCTCGGTGATTCAATCGGTGTTGCATGTTGTTCTAATACTTCTTTGATTTCCTCGGTTGTGTAAGCACGTTTCACAACGTCCACAACAAAATCCTCTTCAGTTCGGGGAGAGGGAAAACGCAACGTATAGCTATTATAGCGGTAGAAAACCGCTGTACATAAGATAGCTGTCCGTTTATTGGCGTTATGGAAGCAGTGATTTTGAGCCAGAGATTCCAAAAGAGCAGCAGCTTTTCCATGAATCGAGGGGTAGGCATCCTCCCCGAAAAGCGATTGCTGCGGCCTCTTTAACGCAGAATCCAAAAGTGCGTGATCTTTCACGCCCGGCTGTTCATCTGCCGAGTGTTCCAAAATCACTTTCTGGTTAATCATAATGGCCATTTCAGCGGTGATGAAAACAGTCTTCATCTATTGACTAAACCCTTCAGTGCCTCGTGGTGCGCTTCCATTTCTTCTTCAAGCACTTCGAAAAAATCTGCCGGAATACCATCAGGCAAAGAAACCATGCGAGGCGCTTTCTTAATGACGACTTGATTTCCGACCAGTTCTACTCGCACTTCATCGCCTTTAATCAATTGCAGTGCCTTCAGCATATCGCTCGGCAAAGTCAATCCCACTGAATTACCGATCTGCGTCAAACGTCTTTCTGCAGCCGCCATACCTTCACGTCCTTTACGTTATAATAGTTACCTTATGTTATAACTATAATAACATTCCGCAAAAACCGTCTGCAAATTAAAACGTCTCTTTCGGAATGAGTGGAACGAAGCAAGCCTGCCCCGGAAGAATGGAGCAAGCTTTTTCATATGTACTGCAGCAGTTCTTTTTCCTTTCCCGATTCCATCAGACAGCCATTTCCACTCTGTGTATCGTATCCGCGAGGATCCGCAGTTCTTCCGCAGCTTAATACATCAGGGCGTTCCCGTCAGCATGAAATGAAGAGCTCTTCACCCTTTACAGGATGCGGCTTTCGACTTGACGCCCCAGATGGAAGGCTTTGTCACCATGCAGTCGTATTGCGGATAAAGCACCCGCAATTCCGCAGCAATCATCATTTCCTTCCCTTGAGGGACTGCGACGAAAATCGATGGCCCTGCGCCGCTGATGGCAGAACCGTAAGCGCCGAGGATTCGGGCGGTCCGCCGGATCTCGTCGAAATGAGGGAGCCGTCCGGTCCGGTACGGTTCGTGGAAGACGTCCCGCTCCATCAGCCGTCCAGCCGTTTGCCAGTCGCCGCTGACAAGCGCGGCACTCATGGCATTGGCCGCCGCGCTGCCGGAAACCGCGGTATGGTGGGCGACTTCATCCGGCAGCAGCCCTCTCGACTCAGCGGTGAGCAGTGAAGCCGCCGGAACAAGCAACAGAACCCCGATGGCCGGCTCCGCCACCCGGACCGTCTCCAACTCCGCCCCATCATAATAAGAAATGGTCAGCCCGCCCATGAGGGAAGCTGAAATATTGTCGGGATGCCCTTCAAGCCGGCTGCCGATTTCCACTTTCCTGCTCATCGGCCAGTCGAGGCCGAGCAGCTGATCGGCGATTTCAATTCCGGCCGCGATGGCGGAGGCACTGCTGCCGAGGCCTTTTCCGAGCGGGATTTCCGACTTCACCTGCAGGTGCGCAGCAGGCAGCGCCTGCTCCGCTTCCGCTGCAGCGGCGCGGGCAGCCTTGACGATCAGATTATCCGGACCTGCCGGCAAATGGCGATGATCCGCATCCAGATAGTCGATGCGCCATTCCGCCGCAGGTGTGACATGCACAGACAAGTACAGATCGAGCGCAAGGCCGATGGAATCGAACCCCGGGCCCAGATTGGCAGTGGATGCCGGAACACGGACTGAAAACTGATGCCCGCTCATGCTTCCACGCCCCGCCGCAGTTCCGCTAAGAACCGATCGATCGTTTCCGATTTGAGCGTTGCCTTCTGCCGGTTGACGGAAATGGCGGTGTCAGGGTCTTTAAGGCCATTGCCTGTCAGGACCGCGACCACCGAAGCGCCTTTCGGCAATTCGCCGCTTTCGGCCCGCTTTTTGATACCGGCGATGGAAGCGCAGGATGCCGGTTCCGCGAATACCCCTTCTGTCGAGGCAAGCAATTGATACGCTTCCAGGATTTCTTCGTCTGTCGCCGCCAGAATGGTCCCGTCCGATTCCCGCAGCGCATCCAATGCCAGCTGCCAGCTGGCCGGATTGCCGATCCGGATGGCGGTCGCCACCGTTTCCGGATTTTCGACGACCTTCCCGGTCACGATCGGAGCAGCACCCGCCGCCTGCACACCGAGCAGTTCGGGCCGTTTAGCTCCGGTCCGTTCCGCATATTCCGTAAACCCTTTCCAGGCAGCCGAAATATTGCCGGCATTCCCTACGGGCAGCGCGAAAATATCCGGTACGCCTCCGAGCTGTTCCACAGTTTCGAACGCGATGGTCTTCTGCCCTTCCAGCCGGTACGGATTAACGGAATTGACGAGCGCGATGTGCTCTTCCCGGCCAAGCTCCCGTACCATTTCCAGCGCTTCGTCGAAGTTGCCCTCGATTTCCAGAATTTCCGCCCCGTACATCTTCGCCTGCGCCAGTTTGCCGAGCGCGATCCGCCCTTCCGGAATGACGACGACCGTCCGGAGGCCGGCACGGGCGCCATAGGCGGCGGCGGAAGCGGACGTATTGCCGGTGGAAGCGCAAATGAGCGTCGTTTTCCCTTCTTCTTTCGCTTTCGCGACAGCCAGCACCATGCCGCGGTCCTTGAATGAACCGGTCGGGTTGGCCCCTTCAAACTTCACGTGAAGGTCGATCCCCCACTTTTCCGACAGTGTATCGAGCCGGATCAGCGGTGTGCCGCCCTCTTGCAAGGTCAGCGCCGGCGTCGCTTCCGTCACCGGCAGCCATTCCTTATAGCGCTCGATCAGACCGGGCCACATCATACCGATTCCTCCCCTGCGATCCGGTAATGGCTGATCATGCTCGCCAGCCCTTCCAGATCTTTTGTGATGTCCAGGTGCTGCTGCCGGGAAATGCGGTGCGTGACCAAGAGCAGTTCCGCTTTCCCTTCTTCTTCGCCCGGGTGCTGGATGACCGATGCCAAGCTCGCCCCCCGTCCGCTGTAGACCGCTGTCACCTTGGTCAGCACGCCGACTTCATCATCGACAGACAGCCGGTGGAAGTACTTGGCGATCTGTTTATCCGGCGGCTTGATCGCCCGCTCGTGCTGCGGAGCATGCTGCCGCTTCCCGTTCACTTCCAGCAGCAGATTGCGGCAGGCCGCGATGACATCCGCCACAACAGAAGTCGCCGTCGGAAGCGACCCGGCTCCCGGTCCGTACAGCATCGTTTCCCCGACAGCCGCACCATGGATATAGACGGCATTGAATTCATTGTTCACAGAAGCCAGCGGATGCGCATCCGGCAGGAAAACCGGTTCGGATACCACTTCGATCCCGTCTTCATCCGTCTGGGAAGCACCGACCATCTTGATGGTGTAGCCGATGCGGGATGCGAGTTCCACATCGCCGTCCCGGATCTCGTCCATGCCTCTCACGAGGACGTCTTCAAGCGATACTTCCGTCGAGTAGGCAAGGGATGACAGGATGACCATTTTTCGTGCCGCATCAAGGCCGCCGACATCCGCAGTCGGATCCGCTTCCGCGAATCCGAGGGCCGTCGCTTCCGCGAGGGCATCTTCATAGCTCATATTTTCCTGTTTCATTTTCGTCAGGATGAAATTCGTCGTCCCGTTCACAATTCCCATCAGGTTCGAAATGCGGTCGGATGCCAAGCCGTCTTCGAGCGTCCGGATGATCGGGATCCCGCCCGCGACGCTCGCCTCGTAGAACAGATCCTGCTTCTCCGTGTCCGCCAGCTGCAGAAGCTCATGACCGTACAGCGCCATGACATCTTTATTGGCCGTCACCACTTGCTTTCCGGCGCGCAGCGACTGCTCGATCGCCTGTTTCGCTTCCTCGATGCCGCCCATCACTTCCACGACGATATCGATGGAAGCGTCTCCGATCACTTCATCCAATTCAGCGGTGAAGACGTCCGGAGGCAGCCCTGTATCCCGTTTTTTTGTGATGTCTTTAACAAGCACTTTATCGATCGACACTTCCGTTCCAAGCTTATGCAGCAAGTCCTGCTGATGCTGCTGGACGATTGCAGCAACCCCGCTTCCGACCGTCCCGAATCCCAATAATCCGACTGATACCTTATTTGCCAATTGACGCACCTCCATGCTCTCTGTACACTAGTGGGAATACCCAACGCCCTTGTGATTCTGTCATTATAGAGGTCATTGTCAGGCAATACAACCAAATTCGCAAATTTTGATAATAAAGAAGGTGGGGATGAAATGAAAGTCTGTAAATTCGGCGGCACTTCCCTCGCGAGTGCGCAGCAAATCAAAAAGGCGGCCGCGATCGTCACATCGGATCCGGCCCGTCGGATCATCGTCGTTTCAGCCCCCGGCAAACGGTTCGAAGAAGACACGAAAATGACGGATCTCCTCATTTCGCTCGCTGACGCCGCTTTGTCGGGCGGAGATACAGCAAACGGCTTCCGGCGGGTCATGGACCGCTACGATGAAATCATCAGCGGACTCGGACTGGATACCGGCCTGCTTCCGGCCATCGAAGAGGATCTGTACAACCGGCTCCATACAAACCGGGACAATCCACCCCTTTTCCTCGATACACTGAAAGCGAGCGGCGAGGATACGTCCGCCCGCCTATTCGCCGCTTACTTGAATTCAATCGGCCTGGCTGCCGAATACTGCAGCCCGAAAGACGCCGGGCTGCTCCTGGACGAGCCGCCCGCTTATCCCCGGCTGCTCCCTGAAGCGCACAGCCGGCTTGCGGCATTGAAGGATCGGGAGAAAATCTCTGTCTTCCCCGGATTTTTCGGTTTTTCGGCTTCAGGCACGCTGCGGACATTCAACCGGGGAGGATCCGACATCACCGGTTCCATCCTTGCCGCCGCCGTCCAGGCCGAGCTGTACGAGAATTTCACGGACGTCGATTCCGTATTCGCCGCCAATCCCCGCGTCGTCGATCAGCCGGCCAGCATCAGCCGCATGACGTACCGCGAGATGCGGGAACTGTCCTATGCGGGCTTCGCCGTGCTCCATGACGAAGCGCTCATGCCCGTCTACCGGGCGGCAGTGCCGTTATGCATCAAAAATACGAATAATCCCGATGCACCCGGAACGATGATTACAGCGGAACGGGACTTCTCGGAACGGCCGGTCACCGGAATTTCGTCGGACAGCGGCTTTTCCATCCTCTACGTCAGCAAGTACTTGATGAACCGCGAAATCGGCTTCGGCCGGAAACTGCTGCAGATTCTCGAGGAAGAACACATCTCCTATGAGCATGTCCCTTCGGGAATCGATGATCTGTCCATCATCATCCGCAGCCGGCAGCTGCGGCCCGGACAGGAAGAACGGATCGTCGGACGGGTAAAGGCGGAACTGCAGGCCGACGACGTCTATTTCCGGCATCATTTTTCCATGGTGGTCCTCGTTGGTGAAGGCATGAAACATACAACCGGCCTTACCGCACGGGCTGCGGCCGCGATCGCCCGCACCGGTGCCAACATCGAAATGATCAACCAGGGATCATCGGAAGTCAGTTTGTCCTTCGGTGTGCTTGAACACGATGAAACGAAGATCCTCCGCGAACTGTACAAGGAATTCTTTTCTCCTGTCTACGCGGGGCTTTGAGTACTTCCGCAGTATGGCGGTCAGGCGCTCTTCTTTAAAACTTGTCAATTAAAACAACCGGCGAAAACCGCTTGATTTTTCGCCGGTTGTTTTTTTCATTCCGCAATGGCTGTCAGCCGATTCAAAACCGATTGTGCCAATTTCCTGCACCGCACCCGGTCCTCTGCCTGGGGAGCCAGTTCCACTTTCAGTGTCGCGGCAAGCTCGGTATGCACAAACAGCATGTCCCGAAAGGCATTTACCGCCCCGCAGTAGTTCGGATAAAAGCTGTCGCCGGTGCCGAATACGGCTGTCACGAGCGACCGGCAGTCCGCCGACTCGAACGTATCGTAAAGGTTAAGCATGGCATTCGGAATCTCCCCCTCTCCCCACGAATATGTACCGATGAGAACCGCATCATAGCGGGTGACCGACTCCGCCGGAAAGCTGCTGATGTCAGCCAGTGTCACATCTGCTGCCGCTTTCAATTCATGTGCAATCCTATTCGCCAGCAATTCCGTATTGCCGGTTACTGACGCATACACGATGGCCACTTGCGGTTTACAGCTCATCGAACCCATTGGACTGCGACACTTTCGAATACGCCCGCGATTTCTGTTCGAAGAAATCCGATTTCGTTTCATTCATCATTTCATCGCTGAATACATGAATCCACGGCATCGGGTTATCCCGGCTCTCGTACAGGTTGTCGAATCCGAGCTGCCGGAGCCGTTTGTTCGCCAAGTATTCGACGTATCCCTTGAATTCACCGAGGTCAATCCCTTCAATGTCCGCCAGTATGTGGTCGGCCCACTCTTTTTCCAGCTCTACTGCCGAGCCGATCGATTCCCGCACATACGCGGCATTCGCTTCCGTATTCAGTTCCGGATTTTCCGCCAGCAGAATCCGGATGAACTGGGCAATAAAATACGCGTGCTGCATTTCATCCCGCTGGATATAGCTGATCATCGTGCTCGTCTTCAGCATTTTCTGCCGGCGTGCCAAGTGATAAAAGAATGCGAATCCGGCATAGAAATAAATGCCTTCCAGGTTGATCGAGTTCACCGCCAGCCGGAAAAGTGTGTCCGGCGCCGGCGATTCCATAAATTCCTCATACGCGTCCAGAATAAGGCGGTTCCGCTTCTGGACAAGCGGATCCTCTTTTGCCTGATCAAAGCGTGCGTTCTGTTCAGCGAGCGGAACGAGCGAGCTGAGCACGTACGAATACGATTCCGTATGGACCGCTTCCTGCTGGGCGATGACCGCAAAAATCGATTTAAAACTGGAATCCGTCACGTAATCCATCACTTTGCTCATCGTCGGCGTCTGCAGGCTGTCTAGTGAAGCAAGCTGCGTATTGACCCGCAGGAAGACATCTTTCTCCGTCTCCGTGAGCGCGTCCCACTGTTTAATGTCATCCTGCATGTTGATTTCCTGCGCTTTCCAGAAATTCGCGAGCAGCGCCTGATACAGATCATACATTTGCGGATAGGCGATATCATTCCAGTTCAGTAAGCCCGAGGACCGCCCGTTAATAATGCCTGTCGACCGGTTCGGCTGCTCCGAGTTCAGCAGGCGAATTTTCGTCAGCGTCTTCATGTCCATTCCTCCTTCAGCTCTCGCACGCTTCGCATGCTTCCAGTTCCGTCTGCGATGTGCTTCTCACGTAATACGTCGTCTTCAGTCCGTGCCGCCAGGCTTCCTGGTGCAGCCCAAGCAGCTCTTTCGCCTTGATGTCATGCCGGACATACAGATTAAAACTGATGCTCTGGTCAATGTGGCGCTGGCGGGCGGCGTTCTGCCGGATGCTCCATTTCTGGTCGATCGTGTGCCGCGTGCGCCGGTACACATCATACGTCCGGTGATTCAGATCCGGCGCGGTCACCTTGAACTTGAAATTCTTCTTTTCTTCTGCGAACTCCACGGCGTACAGCGGATCGATGCCATCGGTCGAACCGCCGATTTTCGCAGTCGACGAGTTCGGCGCAACCGCCATGAGCCAGCCGTTGCGCATGCCGGACGCCGCAAGCTGCCGCACTTCATCCCACTGGGCCCCGCTGTATCCTTTTCGGTCAAAATAAACACCGGTTTCCCATTCCGATCCGCCAAATGCCGGATATGCACCTTTTTCCGCCGCCAATTCCGCAGATGCCCTGATCGTATGGAGGGCAATCTCTTCATATAATTCACCCGCAAGCGCGACCGCTTCATCCGATTCCCATTGGATGCCTTTCAGTGCCAGCAAGTGGTGCCAGCCGAATGTTCCGACGCCGACACCGCGGTACTTTTTGTTCGTGGCGTCCGCCTGACCGACTGAAATCGTATTGAGGCCGATGACGTTATCGAGCATCCGCACCTGAATCGGAAGCAGCCGCTCCAGTACGCCATCCGTCACGGCTCTCGGCAAATTGACCGACGACAGGTTGCAGACGACAAAATCCCCCGGTTTCCGGACAATCACCACATTGCCGTCTTTGTCCGTATACTCTTTTACAATTGACGTCGCTGACATATTTTGTGCGATTTCTGAACAGAGGTTACTGCAGTAAATCGACGTCCGCCCCTCCCCGTTCACATGCTTGTTCGGATTTTGTCGGTTCACTTCGTCGCGGTAGAACATATACGGCGTTCCGGTTTCCAGCTGTGCAATCATGATACGGGCCATCACATCCATCGCCCGGTATGTTTTCCGCGGCAGGAGCGGATGGTTCACCGCTTCCTCGTACTTTTCAGTGAAATGCCTCCGGTCCGTCTCATCATAGAAATCTTCAAGACCGAGCGGATTGCCGTCCGCGTCTTTCCAGCCCATCACTTGTCTGACCTGGTGCGGGCAGAACGTATGCCACTCACCGATGCTCCGGCCCGATTCATCCGTCTCCTCCAGTTTCCGCATGAACAGATCCGGAATGGACACTCCTGTGAAAATATCATGCGCTTTTCGGCGCTCATCGCCGTTATTCGTCTTCAGGTCGAAAAATCCATTCATGATGTCCTTATGGAATACGTCCAGGTAGACGGCGACAGCTCCCTGCCGCTGCCCGAGCTGATCGACACTCACCGCCGTATCGTTCAGGAGCCGGATCCACGGGATGACGCCGGATGAATTGCCTTTGAACTTTTTAATATCCGAACCGAGCGCGCGCACCTTGCCGAAATAGACGCCGAGTCCGCCGCCGTCTTTCGACAGTCGCGCCGTATCCCAGTTGTTCAGGTAAATGCTGTCGAGCGAGTCGTCCACGGTATCGATAAAGCACGACGACAGCTGGCCGAACCGTTTGCCGGCGTTCGCCAGCGTCGGGGTCGCGACCGTCATGTACAAGTTCGAAAGTGCCCAGTACGCTTCTTTTATTAAGGAAAGCCGCTTTTCTGCCGGTTCCTCGCGCATCAGCGTCATGGCGATGACCATGAACCGCTCCTGCGGCAGTTCAAACAGCCTGCCGTCATAGTCTTTCGCCAAATACCGGTCCGACAGCAGGAACAGACCGATGTAATTGAACAGCAAATCCCGCTCCGGCCGGATCCAGCCGCTGATCGTCTCGATTTCAGACCTTGAATAACCAGCGAGCAGCTCTTCCGAATAAATGCCGATTTCCGTCAGGCTTTGGATCAGCGGATACAAGCCGCCATACTTTGCGGAGCTGTCATACGCCCTGGAAACAGCCGCCTTTTCATACAGTTCATGCAGCAGCATCCGCGCCGCCACATACGTCCAGTCCGGTTCCGCCATCGAAACGGAATTCAGCGCATAATGCTTGACCGCTTCCCGCTGCTCCGCCACCCCCTTCCCTTGCATGACAGCTTCAAGCCCGCCTGACTCCAGCCGGTACTTCGCCGCTGCTTCCTGAACCTCTGCCCAAACCGTACCGTTCATTTCCGCCGTTTCCATCTTCATCTCAAGTCGCCTCCCCTGAAAAATCACTGATGCGCAGCCGCCGGTTCCGCCTGAATGATGCCGTCTGGTACAGCCGCTTTTCTTCTTCCGTTTCCGGAATCACACCTGGCACCGGTACCGGATGGCCCGCCGCATCAACGGCCACCATCGTCAGCAGCGCGGTGGTCGTCAGCATGACCGCCCCGGTATCTCCCTTTCGGCACCGCACTTTCACGTACACTTCCATGGAGCTTCTCCCTGTCGACAGCACCGCGCCTTCCAGCGTCAAAATGTCACCGGTCCGCGCGGATGACAGGAAATTCACCGTGTCGATCGATGCCGTCACGACCGCCTGTCCGCTGTGCTTCATCGCGGCGATTGCGGCAATTTCATCGATGTACGAAAGTACAGTGCCGCCGAATATCGTACCCATGTGATTCGTGTCCGGCGGCAGCACCAGCTTCGTCTGCACGGTCCGGGATTCGCCCGCCGGCAACACATGTTCCATTCGCTGTCCCCCCTTCCGCCAGTGCACAGCAAAACCCCCATCCTCGGTATGAGAATGGGGGTCTGACAGCGCAGCGGCAACTGAAAAAGAACAGAAAAAACCTGCTTCCCAGCATACACCCGCGCCGCAGCCTCCCTATTCCCGGAGAAGCTTGCATGCTGCAGAAACGGCAGGTCTCCTGGCTTGCGCTTCTTCCTTCCCGCCTCCTTCCCATCACAAGTGACAGTGGATTCAGCAGGTCGTCAGCACTTACAGTTGCGGGTACAGCTCCGGATTTCCACCGGATTCCCTGTTCGGCCTTTTCAGGCACCGTTTCTACTGGCTATATCAATATGTAGTTATCTTTAAAAAAACAAACACTAAATGTGGTGCACACCCACTATACCGAACGTACCGGATCTTTGCAACCCCTTCCCTGCATTTCACACGGCGACCCGATTTCTTCCTGCCCGTTTTGCGCGGTACAGCGCCTGGTCGGCCTCCATAATCGCTTCTTCGAACGTTTTGTCCGTCAGGATCCCGCTCAAGCCGATCGAGATGGTAAGACGGCCGCCGGGCTGCGTCTCTTCTCCAGGGAACGCCTCGCTTTCCACTTTACGACGGAGACGTTCCGCAATCGCCACAGCGTCCGTCCGGCTCCGCACTCCGGTAAAGCAAAGGACGAACTCTTCTCCGCCATAGCGGGCGTACAGATCTTCGGGACGCATCGTATTCATCAGAATCCGGCCGATTTTCTGAAGGACCGCATCTCCGGCCGGATGGCCGTGCGTATCGTTGAATTGCTTGAAATGGTCAACGTCGAACATGGCGATGACGAAGGAATTCCGCTGCCGCTCCAGCTTTTTCACGTTCTGACGGAAGTAGGACAGGTTATACAGATTCGTCATACTGTCCGTCCGCGACAGGATTTCCAGCTCCCGGATCGCCAGCATTTTCCGGTTGGAATCGTTCAGCATCAACGCCATGCACAGGACGGCCGACAGTTCGAACAGAAACAGGATCAGAAGATGCTTCATTTCGGCGCCGACCGCAGCCGACAGGACCGTCAAGCGCACCGCTGCGCTTGCCAGGAATGCGCAGAGCATATAGCGGAGCGGAATGAGCGTGTACGGCGGTTTATAATCCGCCGGCCGATGGAACACCGCGCCCGTCACGTAAGGCAGCCAAATACCGACAGCCGCTTCCGGGAAAACGTCCGGACCGCCGAGATAAGCATGGAACAATGTCGGAAGGAGGACTCCGAGCAGGCCGAGCCGCCATCCGAAAACATAGGCAAGCAGAAAAACCGGAACTGCCCGCAAATCGAACAGGAAATCCGCTCCGCCGACCGGGTGCGCCATGACCGCCACACTCATCAGACTGAAAAACAGCGGAACACTCCATGAATAATATTGAACAGAAGAACCGGCTTTTTTAACGATCATTTCTTTCAGTTTCAGGAAAACGACCATGAACGAAGCGATGAACGTGATATTTGCGAGGAAAACGCTTAATAGATGAATCACATCAAATTTCTCCTTAACCTCTTGGTTATAAGCGAAGTATACCAAAAGTAGGAAAAAAGTCTATATGTAAATCCATTCATTTATTATTTTTTACCTACAAAAGCCCCGAACGAATTCGGAGCTCTTTCTTCAGCCCATCGCACCGAAGGCGATGGCCACAACAATTGCGATAAGGAGCGCCAAAAAGGCAAGACCGGTCACCAGAACAATGAAGAACCCTTTCCAGCTTGAAATCCTGTGCGCTTCACCGATGCTCTGGCATTGAATGACAAATACCCAGACCGAGACGACGATCAGCACGATGGTCGCAAAGACGGTCCATGCGACTTCGCCTCCGCTTACCAGTGTTTCCGCTGCCGGCTCCAGGAAAAAGGTCGCCGGAAACGCCAGCATCCAGATGAGCAGGAACGGAAGAAGCCAGATATTCGGTATCTGCGCAGTGGCGACAGCCCGGAACATATCGGGGTACGTCGCCTTTCCCCTGAACAGCTTCCCCACAAGCAGGAAAACCGCAGCTGAAATTGCTGTCCCGATCACCCCGGCGATCGGTCCGAGCAGGATGGTCCCCAGCACAATGCCGATTACCGGAAATGTCTCATTCGTCCGGGTATCAAGCGTACCGAGCAGAGCCCCCGATATTCCGGCGAGGGCCACAAGGATCCAGACGAACCCGTCCGATTTCTCCTCGATGACATACCGCACGGTTTCACGGGCATGCAGCCAGACGGCGGTGAATGGATTCAAGTCCCGCCGATAGTTTGTTCCTTCCACTATTCAATCCCTCTCTTTCTCTCTCTCTCTGCCATTATTCCATAAAGTGGAGGTTCTTGTCTGCGCTTTTCCGGCTTTTGGACGAACCGGTGGAACTCCGGCAAGGTCCGGCCGGCCGTTCCTTCCTTCCTTTCCATCGCCGACCACTTACAAAAAACCGCATTTGCCGGGTTTTATCATCTTCCTGCAGCTGCCGCGAGGAGCCTGGGAATATTCTGGCTGAAATCCGGTTCAATGATGCCTTTTTCGGTGATGGATTGGCCGTGATGTAATCGGAAGGCGTCACGTCGAAACGCCGGATTGTAGACGGCTGTCGCTTCAGGCGCGATGGGAGCTTTTCCC
>NZ_NHTN01000026.1 GCF_002167005.1 Indiicoccus explosivorum | reverse complement strand
GACGCTGATCAGTATTGCGAACTTGCATAAAGGTGTGACGCTGGACGAACTGTACGAGTGGAATCCGGGCGTCGATCCGTACAACTTGCAGATCGGTTCTGAAATCCGCGTATCTGCCCCTTAAAAAATGGATGGACAGGTATGTTGATGCGTTAAGAATGAAGTGAGACAGTCAAAAAAGAAAATTCGATAGTGCAAGCGCATCCGCGTCGGCGGGTGCGCTTTTTCGCTGTTTGAACAGGCGACGGAGGGGTAAAGTTAATTACCGGCTCGGAGAGGAGGGGGCTTATGCTGGAAACGATGCTGTATGACGGATGGAAGGATTTGGTTCGCGCATTTTTGATTACGCTCCTCGCGTATCCGCTCCTGATCCTGCTTCTCAGAACGTTCGGCAAAAGGACGCTCACAAAAGCGAACATGTTCGATTTTATTGTCACGGTTACATACGGGGCGACGCTGGCCAGCATTTTGACGAGCAGTCACGTGTCGCTGGCTGAAGGGGCGGTCATCCTGCTGATGCTGACCGTCCTGCAATACGCTGCCTCTAAAGGAATGATGAATTCCCGCCGGATTGAAAATGTGCTGAAAGCAGATCCTTCTTTTCTGTATCGGGAAGGGGAATTCTATGATGAGGAATTACAGCGCCAGCGCCTTCGGGTGGATGATTTGAAAGCGAAAGTCCGGCAGCAGGGCATGAGTTCGCTCGATAACGTGCAGGCGATCGTGCTAGAAGGCGACGGTTCCATTTCGGTTATCAAAAAAGACAACGGCAGTACGCACGATGCGCTGGAAGGCATAGATAATTCGCGGACATGACGCCGGCTGGCGGAATGGAGGACCGACGGGATCTGAATGAGCATTTTTTGTCCGCTTTTTTGCAGAAGGAGGGAATTTCAAGTTGGAGAGTTTCTTTTTTGACGGCTGGGAGAATACTTGGCGGATTTTACTGATGGCCGTACTTATATACATATACCTTATTATCATTATGAGGATCACAGGTAAACGGACTTTGCTGCAATACAACATGTTCGAGTCGATCATCACCATTGCGTTCGGGTCTACCATCGCGACGATCCTTCTGACGAAAGCGCTGTCCTTCGTGGAGGGGGCGCTCGCGTTAGGGTCGCTTACGTTCATTCAGTTCATGATCGGATTTTTGGAAAGAAAATCAGGGGCTTTTAAGAAAGCGATCACTCCGACGCCGAAATGCATGTACGAGGACGGCGTGTATAATGAAGAGGCGATGCGGAAAGAGCGGGTGATGAAAGAGGAGATCCGGACCGCTGTGAGGGAGAAAGGGGTCGGTTCGATGGACCTTGTAAAAGTGGTCGTGCTGGAAGGGAACGGAAAGTTATCCATCATCACGAAACAACAGGCAGGGTCTCTCGACGTCCTTGAAGACGTCAAGCACTGAAAAGGTTCGGGCAAGGAAGTTAAAGGACGCTTGCCGGAGACCCCTTTCATTTTCTGAATGCAAGTCATCTTCTATCATATAACGGCTTTCCGCGTGTAAAATGAAAACGAGCAGGAGGTGATCGAAATGTATAAAAAGCATGGCCGACTGAAGCGGAAGGGGAATGTCATCATTTTTCCGACAGCCATCGACCGCCTGATGGAAGAAGGTGTCACTGCGCTTCAGCAGGAGAATTTCGCGGGAGCCCGCACCAAAATGGAAGAAGTGCTGGCGCTCGAACCCGCCAATCCGGCCGCACTCGGCGCTTATGCGTATGCGCTGTATGAACTCGGGGAATACGGAAAAGCGCTCGAGGCGACAGAGGAATTGCTGAAAATCGGCCCTCTCCATTACTTGGAAACGATGGAGCTCCATATCAGTCTGCTGATGCAGCTGAGGCGGTATGGGGAAGCGGAAGAGCTGATCGACATGCTGATCAGTGAAGGGGTCCTGCCGGAAGAGCGGATTGCCCAGTTCAGGCAGCTGCAGCAGCTGAATGAGCGGATCCAGGATCAGATGCCGTCCCGGACGGAAGAACCGCCGGTCCCTTTCAATATCGAAGAGTTCCTGGAACTGTCCCATGCGGAACAGGAACGGACCGTCATGGCGCTTGAACCTGGGGCATTCAGACAGCTGCAGGATGAAATGGTGAGGGCGGTCGAACATCCGGCGGTGGACCTCTTGGCGAAGACATATATTTTATTCATGCTGCACCGCGCGCATGCGGAAGCGACTGTTAAAATCGAGAAATTCCATTACATAGGTACATTCCATATTTCCAATCTGCCGGATCCGCTGACGAGCGACCGGCTGAACGTGATCAAAAAGCAGTTTGAAGCTGCGCTGACACAAGATCCGACGCGGCTCGAAATGATCACGGAGCTGTTCGACCGCCATGTTTATCTTTTATTCCCCTTCCAATGGGATGAATTCAGCCCGGCGGAAGTGGCGAACGGCTACTTGGCTTATCTGGACGCCGTCTTCACCGGGGAGGCGCCCGATTCCGGCAATCCGGAACTGCTGCAGCTCCTGCTGCGTGCGGAGGCGTGGTTCGAACTCCGGAATGGGTAAATCAGTTGAAACACGTATGTGGTATGCTATACTAAGAGAGTTGCAAAAATCGAAGAAAACCTGCCGGGTTTGCGAAAATATTGTTTTGGAGGGTGTATAAATGTCAGCTAAGTGGGAAAAACAAGAGGGCAATACAGGCGTTCTGACGGTAGAAGTGCCTGCGGAGCAAGTCAACGAAGGGCTTGACAAAGCATTCAAGAAAGTCGTGAAGGAAATCAACGTACCGGGATTCCGTAAAGGGAAAATGCCGCGTCAAATGTTCGAGAAACGTTTCGGTGTGGAATCGCTCTATCAGGACGCGCTTGATGCGATTCTGCCGGATGCCTATGCGAACGCGGTGGAGGAAGCGGGCATCGAGCCTGTCGACCGTCCGGAAATCGACATCGAAGAGATGGAAAAGGGCAAGCCGCTCGTTTTCACTGCAAAAGTGACAGTTAAGCCTGAAGTGACACTTGGCGAATATAAAGGCCTCGAAGTGACGAAGCAGGAGACGGACGTATCGGACGAAGACATCGAAGAACAGCTCAAAGAGCGTCAGGAACAGCTGGCGGAACTCGAACTGAAGGAAGATGAGCCGATCGAAGAAGGCGACACGGCGGTCATCGACTTCAGAGGCTTTGTCGACGGCGAAGCATTCGAAGGCGGCGAAGGCGAGGAGTATTCCCTCGAAATCGGCTCGGGCACATTCATCCCGGGATTCGAAGAGCAGCTGATCGGCGCGAAGTCCGGTGAAGAGAAAGAAGTGGAAGTGACATTCCCTGAAGAATATCACGCTGCTGAACTCGCCGGGAAAAAAGCGACATTCGAAGTCAAGATCAAAGAAGTGAAGTCGAAGGTCCTGCCTGACCTGAATGACGAATTCGCGAAAGAGATCGACGAAGAGATCGAAGGCCTCGACGCGCTGCGCGCGAAGCTGAAAGAAGATCTGCTGAACGAGAAAATCAGCGCTTCCGACATGGCGCTCCGCGACCAGCTTGTCGAAAAAGCGGCTGAAAACGCGACGATCGACATCCCGAGAGCGATGGTGGAGACGGAAGTCGACCGCATGCTCCAGGACTTCGAACAGCGTCTGTCCCAGCAGGGCATGAACCTCGATCTGTACTACCAGTTCTCCGGTCAGGACGAGCAGGCGCTGCGCGACCAGATGCGCGACGATGCGGAAAAGCGCGTCCGTGTATCGCTGACGCTCGAGGCGATCGCTGAAGCGGAAGGGCTGAAAGTGACTTCTGAAGACATCGACAAAGAACTGGAGAAGATGGCTGGCCAGTTCAACATGGAGACAGAGCAGATCAAAGCGGCTCTCGGCGGGACGACAATGCTGGAAAATGATATCCGCATGCAGAACACGGTGGAATTCCTCGTGGAAAACGCGAAAATCAGCGAAGGCGCCGCGGATGCCGGCGAAGGAAGCACGGAAGAAAGCAAATAAGCAACCCTTACAACGAAAGACAAGGCGGCATGTGAGCGCCTTGTCTTTCATACATAGAAGACCTTTTCAGCCGCTTCGGCGGAATATCATAGCGGGCTGCTGCGGCGAATCTAATTAGTTGCGACAATCTGCATAATCTTATAATATTAGAGCTTGAATAGGGGTGAATTACAGTGTTCAAATTCAACGATGAAAAAGATCACCTGAAATGCTCGTTCTGCGGAAAACCGCAGGAACAAGTCCGCAAATTGGTTGCCGGACCCGGTGTCTACATTTGTGATGAGTGTATCGATCTTTGCACTGAAATCGTGGAAGAGGAACTCGGTACAGAGGAAGAGACCGAGTTCAAGGAAGTGCCGAAACCGAAAGAGATCCTAGAGATCCTGAATGGCTATGTCATCGGTCAGGACCGGGCTAAAAAGTCGCTGTCCGTTGCTGTATATAATCATTATAAACGCGTCAATTCCAATTCGAAGGTCGATGACGTCGAACTTTCGAAATCCAATATCGTCCTGATCGGGCCGACAGGAAGCGGGAAAACGCTTCTTGCCCAGACGCTCGCGCGCATCCTGAACGTGCCGTTCGCCATCGCGGACGCGACATCGCTCACGGAAGCGGGTTATGTCGGTGAGGATGTCGAGAACATCCTCCTGAAGCTGATCCAGGCCGCCGATTACGATGTGGAGCGCGCCCAGAAAGGCATCATCTACATCGATGAAATCGATAAAGTCGCACGCAAATCCGAGAACCCGTCGATCACACGCGACGTGTCCGGTGAAGGGGTGCAGCAGGCGCTCCTGAAAATCCTGGAAGGGACGACTGCCAGCGTCCCGCCGCAGGGAGGGCGCAAGCACCCGCACCAGGAATTCATCCAGATCGATACGACGAATGTCCTGTTCATTGTCGGCGGTGCATTCGACGGCATCGAGCAGATCATCAAGCGCCGCCTCGGCAGCAAAGTGATCGGCTTCGGTTCGGATCCGAACAAAGAAGTGGAAGAAGGGGAATCGCTTCTCAGCAAGCTCATCCCGGAAGACCTTCTCAAGTTCGGTCTCATCCCGGAATTCATCGGCCGTCTGCCGGTGCTCGCAAGCCTCGAGCAGCTGGATGAGGATGCGCTCGTCCAGATCCTGACGGAGCCCAAGAACGCGCTCGTCAAGCAGTACGAGAAAATGATGGAGCTCGACGGCGTGAAGCTGACGTTCGAACAGGAAGCGCTCGTAGAAATCGCGAAGCTTGCCATCGAACGGAAGACCGGCGCCCGCGGCCTGCGTTCCATCATCGAGAACATCATGCTCGATGTCATGTTCGACCTGCCGTCGCGTGAAGATATCGTCGAATGCATCATCACGAAAGAGACGGTCACGGAGAACGAACAGCCGAAACTGATCCTGACGGACGGTTCGGAATTTATTAAAGATGAAAAAACCTCAGCATAAATGACGGGATACGGGCTGGTTCTGATCGTGCGCTTTTTGCGTCAAACAGAGCCAGCCGTTTTTTTCAGCCGAAAGGCTTTTATTTCTTTGGAGGTGGACTTCCATTATGGCGAATGAAGTGAAAAAACAAGTGCCGCTTCTGCCGCTCCGCGGGCTCCTCGTCTTCCCGACGATGGTGCTGCACATCGATGTCGGCCGGGACCGGTCCGTCGCGGCGCTGGAGCAGGCGCTCCTTGGCGATGAAATCATTTTCCTCGCCACCCAGAAGGAAATGAGCATCGAGCAGCCGGAACAGGGCGACCTGTATGAAACCGGCACGCTCGCACGCGTCAAGCAGATGCTGAAGCTGCCGAACGGCACGATCCGGGTGCTTGTCGAAGGGATCGAGCGCGGCCAGTGGGCGAACTACGAGGACGGCGAGAAATTCACGACAGTGGACGTGACGGCTTATCCGGACAGCACGGCGCGCACGCCGGAGCATGACGCCCTCATGCGCATGCTGCTGGAAGAGTTCGAGAGCTATTCCAAGAACACGAAAAAAGTGAACCGGGAAACGATCAATACAGTGTCGGATATCCAGGAACCCGGCCGTCTGGCGGATATGGCCGCTTCGCATATGCCATTGAAGATCGGCGGCAAACAGGACATCCTGGAAACGTTCGATGTCAGCGAGCGGCTCGAGAAACTGATCACGAAACTCCACAGCGAGCAGGAAGTGCAGGAAATCGAAAAACGGATCGGCCAGCGCGTGAAGAAAGCGATGGAGCAGACGCAAAAGGAATTCTACCTGCGCGAACAAATGAAAGCGATCCAGAAAGAGCTGGGGGACAAGGACGGGAAATCGGCTGAAGTCGTCGAGCTGAAGAAGCGCATCGAGGAAGCCGGCATGTCGGAGTCCGCTGAAAAGACGGCGCTCAAAGAGCTCGACCGCTATGAAAAGCTCCCGGCGGCAGCCGCGGAAAGCGGGATCGTCCGCAACTATATCGACTGGCTCGTGTCGATTCCGTGGTCGGAACAGACGGAGGACCGGCTCGATATCAATCACGCCGCGGAAGTGCTCGACCGCGACCATGACGGGCTTGAGACCGTGAAAGAGCGGGTGCTCGAGTACTTGGCGGTGCAGCAGATGACGCAGTCGCTGCGCGGACCGATCCTGTGCCTCGTCGGACCTCCGGGCGTCGGGAAGACATCGCTCGCCCATTCCATCGCCGAATCGCTCGACCGCAAGTTCGTGCGCGTGTCGCTCGGCGGCGTGCGCGATGAATCCGAGATCCGTGGCCATCGCCGGACGTATGTCGGCGCGATGCCCGGCCGGATCATCCAAGGAATGAAGAAAGCCGGGACGGTCAACCCGGTGTTCCTGCTCGATGAAATCGATAAAATGTCGAACGATTTTCGCGGCGATCCGTCTTCGGCCATGCTCGAAGTGCTCGACCCGGAACAGAACTCGACATTCAGCGACCATTATATAGAAGAAACGTATGATCTTTCGCAAGTGCTGTTCATCGCGACGGCGAACGATCTCGGCTCCATTCCCGGACCGCTCCGCGACCGGATGGAAGTGATTACGATCGCCGGCTACACCGAAGGCGAAAAGCAGTCGATCGCGAAAAACCACCTCATTCCGAAGCAGCTGAAAGAACACGGCCTGTCGGAGGAGAAGCTCAGGTTTGAAGACGACGCAATCCTGTCGGTGATCCGGTTCTACACCCGGGAAGCCGGCGTACGGAATCTGGAACGCCAGATCGCGTCCATCTGCCGGAAAGTGACGAAACAGCTCATCGCCGGTGAGAAGGAATCCATCACGGTGACTCCTGAACTGGTCGAGGAATATCTCGGCAAGAAAAAATTCCGCTACGGCCAGGCAGAGACGGAGAACCAGGTCGGCGTCGCCACAGGTCTCGCGTACACGGCCGTCGGCGGGGATACGCTCCAGATCGAAGTGTCGCTGTCACCGGGCAGCGGAAAACTTCTGCTGACCGGAAAACTCGGGGATGTCATGAAGGAATCCGCCCAGACGGCGCTGTCGTTCGTCCGGGCACGGGCCGAATCGCTCGGCATCGATCCGGATTTCCATGAAAACTTCGACATCCACATCCACGTTCCGGAAGGGGCCGTGCCGAAAGACGGCCCGTCCGCGGGCATCACCATCGCGACCGCGCTCGTATCGGCGCTCTCGAAACGGCCGATCCGCCGTGAAGTCGGCATGACGGGCGAAATCACCTTGCGCGGCCGCGTCCTTCCGATCGGCGGCGTCAAAGAGAAGACGCTTAGCGCGCACCGCGCCGGACTCAAGACGATCATCCTGCCGAAAGAGAACGAGCGCGACATCGACGACATTCCGGAAAGCGTGCGGGATGCGCTGACATTCAAGCTCGTGTCCGAGGCGGATGAAGTGCTCAACGTGGCGCTCGAAGGAGATTTCCAATGAACGTCAATAACGTCGAACTCGTCATCTCCGCGGTGAGGCCGGAGCAGTATCCGGAAGGGGATCTGCCGGAATTCGCGCTGGCCGGCCGATCCAACGTCGGCAAATCTTCCTTTATTAACAAAATGATCGGCCGGAAAGCGATGGCGCGGATTTCCTCGAAACCGGGGAAGACGCAGACGCTGAATTTTTATAAAATCGAGGACCAGCTGTACTACGTCGACGTGCCGGGCTACGGCTATGCGAAAGTTTCGAAGAAAGAACGGGAAGCGTGGGGCAAAATGATCGAGCGCTACATCACCGGCCGCGACGTGCTCCGCGCGGTCATCCAGATCATCGACCTGCGGCATCCGCCGACAGAGGACGATATCATGATGTACGATTTCCTGAAGCATTACGGAATCCCGTGCGTGCTGATCGCCACGAAAGCCGATAAAATCCCGAAAGGCAAATGGCAGAAGCACAAAAAGATCATCCGGGAAGCCCTCCAGGTCGAAGACGGCGATTCGCTCATCGTCTTCTCCTCGGAGACCGGCCTGGGGAAAGACGAAGCATGGGACGAGATCAAGAAACGGATGTAAGGTGCAGCTGAGTCTGCGCCTTTTTTTGTTGGCGGAGGGGAATAAAGGCGGGGGCGGCGGGTTAGCGGACACTCGGTAAAAAGTTGCCAACCGGATGCGATTCGCACCTGACTTTACGGGTATGGTACTCCAAAGTGACAATTATCACAGCGGTTCTTTATTAATTCGTGGTACATTGTTGCGTATCGGTAGTATACGAGGTGTTTTCGGTAGTAACGTCGACCATTTTGGTAGTAACGGCGCACAATCCCACTAGCATCAGAAAAAGCTGTTGCGAGCCTTCCGCCTTGAGCCCGCACGCCCCCTTTGTTAAACTTATTCTGTAATTTTTCTAATCTGGCAGCCGAAGCCTCGAATTCAATGCTTGTTCACAATTGAATCCGGCGATTACAGGCTTTTGTGCTATAATAAACTGTAGAAATTTGACCGGGAAAGGTGTCATGAATCCATGCATACCATCGTAGTAGGACTCAACTTCCGCACAGCGCCGGTGGCGATCCGCGAAAAGCTGTCGTTCAGCGAGAGCGGCATCCCGGATGCCATGCAGCTGCTGCAGGAACAAAAAAGCATACTCGAGAATGTTATCGTCTCGACCTGCAACCGGACCGAGATCTATGCCGTGGTCGATCAGGTACATACGGGGCGCTACTATATCAAGGACTTCCTTTCGAAGCATTTCGGGCTTCCGCAGGAGGACTTCTCGCCTTATTTATTCGTCTATGAAGGCGATGGCGCGGTGGAGCACTTGTTCCGCGTAGCGGCGGGCCTCGATTCCATGGTGCTCGGCGAGACGCAGATCCTCGGGCAGGTGCGATCGAGTTTCCTCGCGGGCCAGAACTTCGGGACGACCGGTACGGTGTTCAACCAGCTGTTCAAGCAGGCGATCACGTTCGCGAAACGCGCACATGCGGAAACGGCGATCGGCGAGAACGCGGTGTCGGTATCGTATGCCGCGGTCGAGCTCGGGAAGAAGATTTTCGGCTCGCTGAAAAATAAACGCGTCGTCATCCTCGGGGCGGGCAAGATGGGCGAACTGGCCATCCAGAACCTGCAGGGCAGCGGCGCAAAGGACATCACCGTCATCAACCGGACGCTGTCGAAAGCGGAGGAAGTCGCCGCCAAATTCGACGGCAAGGCGAAACCGCTCCAGGAGCTGCAGTGCGCGCTTCTCGAAGCGGACATCCTCATCTCCTCGACAGGCGCGAAAGACTATGTCATCGATGCCGATATGATGGCGCTCGTCGAAAAGCTCCGCAAAGGCAAGCCGCTGTTCGCGGTCGATATTGCGGTGCCGCGGGACATCGATCCGGCCATCGGCGATCTGTCGAACATGTTCCTTTATGACATCGATGACCTCCAGGGGATTGTCGATGCGAACCTGGCTGAACGGGAGCGGGCGGCCGGCGAAATCCGTCTCATGATCGAGAAGGAAATCGTCCAGTTCGGTGAATGGCTGTCGACGCTCGGGGTCGTGCCGGTCATTTCCGCGCTCCGCGGCAAAGCACTGGCGATCCAGGCGGAGACGATGGCGAGCATCGAGAACAAGATGCCGGACCTCACCGACCGGGAACGCAAAATCCTGAGCAAACATACGAAGTCGATCATCAACCAGCTGCTGAAGGAGCCGATCCTCCAGGCGAAGGAAATGGCGGCTTCGCCGAAATCCCGTGAACAGCTCGATTTGTTCCAGCAGATTTTCGGCATCGAAGAAGCGGTGGAAGCGGAGCTCGAGCAGCAGGCGCAGGCTGCAAAAATCCGTGCAAAAACGGCTGCTGATCAAAAACGACAGCACAACCCGGAATTCACATTTTGATCAACTGACAAGAGCGTTTTTGTATCTGTATGTTACTATAGGGATACGGAACGCTCTTTTTGCGTTGACCGGCTGAAATGAATGAAGGAGAAAGCGATGGCGGATCTGACAATGGCAAGGCTGCACGAAGCGATGGTCATTCTGTACGCTGTCAGCCTTGTTTTTTATTTCATCGATTTTTTATATAAGGATACGAAAGCGAGCCGGCTCGCCCTCGGACTTCTTGGCGTCGTCTGGGTGCTGCAGACGGCGTTTCTCATTGTGTACGTGGTGGAGACGGGCCGGTTCCCGGTTCTGACGCTGTTTGAAGGCATTTACTTCTACGCGTGGCTCCTCGTCACTGTGTCGATCGTGCTGCGGATTTTCACGGCACTGGATTTTGCCGTGTTCTTCATCAATGTCATCGGGTTCATTTTCATGACGGTGCACACGTTCGCGCCGGTGCAGATCGAGCGGTCGCCGGTCGGGGAAGCGCTCGTCTCGGAATTGCTGCTGATCCATGTCACGTTCGCGATCCTGTCGTACGCGGCGTTTTCGCTCGCGTTCGTGTTCGCGGCGCTGTACTGGATCCTTTACCGGCTGCTGAAAGAAAAGCGGCGGACCGTCCAGTGGAGCCGGCTGCCGTCACTCGGCCAGGCGGAACAGGGCATGACCGCGTCGCTCCTCGGGGGCATCCCGCTGCTGCTCGTGTCGCTCATCCTCGGGCTGCAGTGGGCGTATGTGTCGCTGTCGGAATTCTCGCTGCTCGATGCGAAGATCATCGGCTCGTTCATCCTGCTCCTCGTCTACAGCGGCATCCTGTATGCCCAGCGGCGAGAACAGCTGAACGGCAAGCGGTATGCCGGCGCGCATATCTACGCCTTTTTGCTTGTTTTGATCAACTTCCTTCTTGGAAGCAGATTGTCGGAATTCCATTTTTGGTACTGACAGCAGAAGGGGCTTCAGGCTTGAGGACGGAAAAGGGAAAGAAGAAAGGTGAAATCCGCGAGACTCCAACGGAAAGAACAGGCAGGGCAAGACCCCGGAGATCGCTTGCGATCGAGGCGGCTTGCTGCCTGTCCGTGGAAAGCGAGCGGTATTTCACCGCGCTGTTAAATAGACTCATTAATTTTGCCGGAAGAAAGGTTGGAGAATCGTGAGAAAAATCATCGTCGGATCGAGAAGAAGCAAGCTGGCGTTAACCCAGACAAACTGGTTTATTGAAGAAATGAAAAAGGCAGGTGTGCCGTTCGAATTCGAAGTGAAGGAAATCGTCACAAAAGGGGACAAGATCCTCGATGTCACGCTGTCGAAAGTCGGCGGCAAGGGGCTGTTCGTCAAGGAGATCGAGCAGGCGCTCGCCGATAAGGAGATCGACATGGCGGTCCATTCCATGAAGGATGTGCCGTCCGTTCTGCCGGACGGGTTCACGATCGGCTGCGTGCCGCGCCGTGAAGATCCGCGGGATGCGTTCATTTCAACGGGGGATGTCAAACTTGCCGATCTTCCGGAAGGGGCGAAAGTCGGCACGAGCAGCCTCCGCCGCAGTTCGCAACTGCTCAAAATCAGGCCGGATCTGAACGTGCAGTGGATCCGCGGCAACATCGATACGCGGCTCGGCAAGCTGAAATCAGGCGAATTCGACGCCATCATCCTCGCGGCGGCGGGTCTGAAGCGGATGGGGTGGAGCGATGACGTCGTGACGGAATACCTCGATCCGGATCAGTGCGTACCGGCGGTCGGCCAGGGCGCGCTCGGCATTGAGTGCCGCATCGATGACAGCGAGCTCATCTCGGAACTCGCCAAACTGAACGATCCGGCGACGATGACGGCGGTATCGGCGGAGCGGAAATTCCTGTCCGATATGGACGGCGGCTGCCAAGTGCCGATTGCGGGGTATGCGGTGCTCAGCGAGGACGGCGTGACGTTCACGGGCCTCGTCGGCGCACCGGACGGCTCGGTCATGTACCGGGAGACGATCGAGTCGAAGGATCCGGTCGAAGCGGGCCGGATCGCGGCGGAACGCATCAGTTCGCAGGGCGGCTACGACCTCATCCAGAAAGTGAAAGCGGAAAATGACCTCCACTACTGACCGGCCGCTTGCGGGCGAAACGGTTGTCTTCACGGGTTCCTCATATCCGGAAGAAGCCGCGGCCCTCGCGGAGCGCTGCGGCGCAGAAACGCTGTACATCCCGCTCATCCGGACGGTCCCGACCGGCGCCGAAGCCCCGGACTTGTCGCGCTACGACTGGCTGATCTTCACGAGTTCATCCGCCGTCCGGACGTTCCTGACTTATGGAATAAAACCGGAAGCGCGGTTCGCGGCGGTCGGCAGCAAAACGGCGGAAGCGCTTGAAGCGGGCGGATTCCAAGTGGATTTCGTGCCTTCTGTGTATTCGGCGGATTATTTTGCGGAAGAATTCCCGAAAGCGGCAGGGGATCGCCGTTGTTTATTCATCCGGGGTGTCCGTGCGAAGGACACGATCGCGGACATGCCGATGCCGGTCGATGAATGGACTGTCTATGACACTGTCCCGGATCACGGGAACGCCGTCCGGCTCGCCAAAATGGAAGGAGTCACGGTCATTTTCGCCAGTCCGTCCGCTGTGGAGACATTCGCGGCAGCCGGCGGACGGTGGGAAGCGATCAAAGCGGCGGCGATCGGCTACGTGACGGAACAGGCGGTGCGGGAAGCGGGCGGGCGGGTGATCGCCGCCCCTGAACGCCACACGTACGAAGAAGTGATTGAAATTTTAGTGAAAGGCAGGACTCAACATGACTGAACTGAACTTCCGGCGCCACCGCCGGCTCCGTTCCTCCGCGAACATGCGGGCGATGGTGCGAGAAACGGAACTGGATAAAAAGGATTTTATTTACCCGATATTCGTCGTCGACGGCGAGAACGTGCGCAATGAAGTGAAATCGATGCCGGGCGTGTATCAGCTGTCGCTGGATTTATTGGGCGAGGAAGTCGATGAAGTGGCATCGCTCGGCATCCCGTCGGTCATCCTGTTCGGCGTGCCTGACGCCTCGGATAAAGACGCGGAAGGGACCGGCGCGTATCATGATCATGGCATCGTCCAGAAAGCGACGCGCTTCGTGAAAGAGCGCCAGCCGGACCTGCTCGTCATCGCCGATACGTGCCTGTGCGAGTACACGGACCACGGCCACTGCGGCGTCATCGAAGACGGCATCGTGCTGAATGACAAGACGCTCGAGCTGCTCGCGCGCACCGCGGTGAGCCAGGCGGAAGCGGGCGCGGACATCATCGCGCCGTCGAACATGATGGACGGCTTCGTTGCGGCAATCCGCGCCGGGCTCGATGAAGCGGGCTTCGAGAACATCCCGATCATGAGCTACGCGGTGAAGTACTCTTCGGCGTACTACGGCCCGTTCCGGGATGCGGCGAATTCTGCTCCGCAGTTCGGCGACCGCAAAACGTATCAGATGGATTACGCGAACCGCACGGAAGCGCTGCGCGAAGCGGCGTCCGACGTCGAAGAAGGCGCGGACTTCCTCATGGTGAAACCGGCGCTGTCGTACCTCGACATCGTCCGCGACGTGAAAAACAGCTTCAATCTGCCGGTCGTGGCGTATAACGTATCAGGTGAATACGCCATGGTGAAAGCGGCGGCGCAGAACGGCTGGATCGACGAAAGACAGATCGTGCTCGAAACGCTGACAAGCATGAAGCGCGCAGGCGCCGATCTCATTCTGACGTACCACGCGAAAGACGCGGTGCGCTGGCTGGAGGGGAAAGCATGAACTTCGAAAAATCAGTGAAAGCATTTGAAGAAGCGAAAGACTTGATGCCGGGCGGCGTGAACTCGCCGGTCCGGGCGTTCAAGTCGGTCAACCTGGAGCCGATCTTCATGGAGAGCGGCGCAGGTGCTGAAATCACCGACATCGACGGCAATACATACATCGACTATGTGCTGTCGTGGGGGCCGCTCATTCTGGGCCACGCGCACCCGGCGGTTGTGGATGCGGTGAAGCGGACGGCGGAAAGCGGCACGTCATTCGGCGCGCCGACCGTCATCGAAAACGAACTGGCGAAACTCGTCATCGACCGCGTGCCATCGATCGAAATGGTGCGCATGGTGTCATCCGGCACGGAAGCGACGATGAGCGCGCTGCGCCTTGCGCGCGGCTACACCGGACGGGATAAAATCCTGAAATTCGAAGGGAACTACCACGGCCACGGCGATAGTTTGTTAATAAAAGCGGGATCGGGCGTCGCGACACTCGGCCTGCCGGATTCACCCGGCGTTCCGGAATCGGTGGCGAAAAACACGATCACCGTGCCGTTCAACGACCTCGAAAGCGTCCGTTACGTGTTCAAGGAATACGGCGACGACCTCGCTGCCGTCATCGTCGAACCGGTCGCCGGCAACATGGGCGTCGTTCCGCCGGCGGATGGCTTTTTGGAAGGGTTGCGCGAACTGACCGAGCAGAATAAAACCGTCCTGATTTTTGACGAAGTCATGACCGGTTTCCGCGTCGGCTACAACTGCGCACAAGGCCACTTCGGTGTCACGCCGGACCTCACCTGTCTCGGCAAAGTCATCGGCGGCGGCCTGCCCGTCGGCGCTTACGGCGGCAAGCGGGAAATCATGGAACAGGTTGCACCGGCCGGCCCGATCTACCAGGCAGGCACCTTGTCCGGCAACCCGCTCGCCATGTCCGCGGGCCTTGCGACACTGTCGAACTTGAATGAAGAAAGCTACGATACGTTCAAGGAGCGTGCTGACCAGCTGGAGGCCGGCTTCCGCGAAGCGGCGGAGAAATACGGCATTCCGCATACCGTCAACCGTGCCGGCTCGATGATCGGCTTCTTCTTCACGAATGAAAACGTCGTCAACTTCGAAACCGCGAAAACGTCCGATACGGACCTGTTCGCGGAAGTGTACAAAGGGATGGCGGAAGAAGGTATCTACTTGCCGCCGTCGCAGTTCGAAGGACTGTTTTTGTCGACCGCCCATACGGAAGCGCACATTGCGAAGACGGTGGAAGCATTCCACACCGTGTTTGAAAAAGTGTCGAAACAAGCATAGCTGCCATGCAAAGCCGGCCAGGAAACTGGCCGGTTTTTCTGTACGCTGAATCAGGGATTATTGGGGCGCAGAGTCGAAATAAGGCGGTGCAGAGTCGAAATGTGACCGTGCAGAGTCGAAATAGGGCTGTGCAGAGTCGAAATAAGGCGGTGCAGAGTCGAAATATCCCTCGTAACGCGGGTGAAACGAGAATAAATGCAATCCAAACGAGAATAAACGCGGGTGAAACGAGAATAAATGCAATCCAAACGAGAATAATCATATGTGAAACGAGAATAAACACGAGTAAAAAGAGAATAAAACCATTAGCAAAGAGAATTTCGAAGACCTCCAGAAGTCCTGGTTCCGCTTACAAACCTTAGTATTCTGACAGTATTAAAATCTCTTGACCCGCTTCATCCAGAGGCGTATAGTACTCCTCATTGTTGAAAAAAACCGCCTCTCAGCAGGCCGGTAAGAGGAGTAAGAAATAATGAAAATTAAGTATAAACAGCCCGAATTGGCAGCCGCGGGTAATGCAAAAGGACTGCAGGCGGATGTCCGGGCAGACCAGCGCGAGCAGGCGGGCAATAAGGAAAAAATTACGATGGCAGCGCTCGCTGTCCCGATTTTCGTGGAATTGCTGCTTGCTATGCTGATGGGCAACGTCGATACGCTGATGCTCAGCCAGTATTCGGATCAGGCGGTCGCCGCAGTCGGCATCGCCAACCAGGTCATTTTTTTGCTGATTGTGATGTTCGGTTTTATTGTCACGGGCACGACGGTTTTGATGTCGCAGGCGCTTGGCGCGGGAAACCGGCAGCGGGCGCATGAGATCGCCGCTGTTTCGCTGGCAGCGAATTTGGTGATCGGCGCCGCTTTGAGCGGTCTTGTGTTTTTGTTCCGAGAAGAGATTTTGGCGCTGATGAATGTGACCGGCGAGGTGGCGGCCGATGCGGGCAGCTATTTGGTGTTCGTCGGGAGTTTCATGTTCATCCAGGCGGTGATGGTGACGATCAGCGCCATCCTGCGGAGCCACGGGTTTACGAAGGACGCGATGTACGTCAACATTGCGATGAACATGATCGGCATCGCGCTGAATTATCTGGTTTTATTCGCACCGTTCGGTCTGCCGGTGTATGGCGTGGCAGGGGTCGCGGTTGCAACGACGGTCTCGAGGGTGCTCGGTCTGGCGGCGCTGGTGGTGCTGCTGAAAAAGCGGATCCGCGAGCCGATCGGGTTCACGAAGGTGCTGGGCATGCCGAAGAGCCACTTGAAGGAGCTGCTGCGGATCGGTATGCCGGCGGCGGGTGAGCAGATTTCCTACAACATGAGTCAGTTCGTCGTCATTTTCTTCATCACGACGTATATGGGGACGCTGTTCGTGACGACGCGGATTTATGCGTTCAATTTGATGAGTTTCATCATGCTCGGCAGCATGGCGCTCGCGCAGGCGACGCAGATCCTCATTGCGCGCCATGTCGGTGCGAAGGAGTACGACGATGCGTACAAGCGGTGCATGGATAGCCTGAAGCTGGCCATTGTGACGGCGCTTGTGACGGCGGTCGGCTTTTCGTTCGTCGCGGATCCGCTCCTGTCGGTTTTCACCGATGATGAGACAATCATCCGCAATGCGAAAATCCTCATTTATCTGGCGATTATCCTGGAGCCGGGCCGCGCGTTCAACATCATGATCATCACTTCTTTGCGGGCGGTGGGGGATTTGAAATTCCCGCTCATCATGGGGATCATCTCGATGTGGGGCATCGGTGTGACGGTTTCGTATCTTCTCGGCGTGCATTTCGCCTGGGGACTCGTCGGCATCTGGATTGCCTATATTCTGGACGAATGGTTCCGTGGCATCGCCATGCTGATCAGGTGGCGCGGCCGTGCGTGGATGTACGCGCTGCAGGACCGGCCATAAACGAGGAAGCATCTGTTTTCGGACAGGTGTTTTTTTGTCCTTTTTTTGCGCCTCTGTGGCGGACACCATTGAATGCGGAATCCGCGGTCAAGTGACCGGGAAGGAGATCGGACCAGCAGAATAGCCATAAAATGAAAAAATTCATGAACGTTTCTGACACAGGGACCGGAAAAACAAATGTTTCTGACGGAGGGACCGAAAAAAGATCCCCAAAAGCGCAATCCGCCAAAATCCGCTATACTATTTAGGCAGACGAAAGAAGGGTTTTCCATGAACGATTTTCTTAAAACGCTGGCGATCTCGGTTGCGGCGGGCTGGCTGCTGGATGCGGCGGGCATGTTCCTGCCGTGGCTGCTCGGCCCGATGCTCGCGCTTCTTTTATTGCGCCAGTTCACGGCCATGACGTTCCACTGGCCGCGGATCCTCCGCACGATCGGCCTCATCCTGATCGGCGTGCAGATCGGCTCGTCGTTCAACCGGGAAGCGGTGTTCCTCATGTGGCTCGACTTGCCGATGATGCTCGTCATGACGGTGGCGGTCGTCGGCTTTGCGCTGCTGCTGGCGCTGCTGTTCCGGAAAATGACGGGGGAATCGCTCCAGACGAGCCTGCTCGGTTCGCTGCCGGGCGGCTTGTCGCAAATGGTGCTGCTGGCGGAGGATGTCCGGTCGGCGAGCACGACGGTCGTGACGATCATGCAGACGTTCCGGATTCTGCTGGTCGTCCTCGTCGTGCCGTTTTTCGCAATCTTCCTCGGCGGCAGGGAGAGCGGGACGGCCGTCCTCCAGGCGGATCCCGAGTTCAGCGCGCCCGCGTTCGCGATTGCGCTGGCGGGCGGGACATTGCTGTTCTTCGGAATGAAGCGCATCCGTTTTCCGCTGCCTGAGATGATGGCACCGATCGTTGCGCTGGCGGCGGTCCAGTCCGTCACCGGGACGCTGCTGTTCGAGATGCCGCCGCTCCTGATCGTGTGCGCCCAATTGTTCATCGGCGCGCGGCTCGGGCTGCAGATGGAGCAGATCGGCGAGAAAATGACGCTGCGCATCGGTGCGGCGATCTTGCTGAACAACGTGCTGCTCGTCATGTTCGCGGCCGGCGTGGCGTACGGACTGTCCTTATGGATTTCGAGCGGGCTGTTCATCGACTACTTCCTGAGCGCGGCGCCCGGCGGCATGGCGGAAATGGTGCTGACGGCGATCGAGGCCGGGGGCGATGTGGCGCTCATCACTGGGTTCCACCTGTTCCGCATTTTCTTCATCCTCCTCATCGCCGCGCCGCTCACCGCGTATTTTATTAAAAAACTTGACGGAAAAACAGAAGTGTAGGTACAATGTGTGTAACTTGATAACCATGCAGTGATGAGGAAAGTACGGCGTGCGGCCGTTTCAGAGAGAAGGCAGAGTGGTGCGATGCCTTCACGGACAAAACCGCCGGAAAGTCACCTCGGAGCAGTTCCCGTGAAACGTCGAGTAGCGGGGGCCGGATGCGACATCCGTTATCTCTGTAAGTGCCAGGCACTCATTTTTCCCGTGCCTGCGAATAAAGGTGGTACCGCGAAAGCTCCTTCGTCCTTTAAGACGAAGGGGCTTTTTTTATTTTACAGGCCATGCTGATTCTCATTATTGTATGGACAGCAAAATCACTCGCTTTCAGGCCCACAGGAGGCGGGTCATGCAGCTGGTGCGACAGGACGTCGCGCTACCAGCTGCCCGGGCAGGCAGCAAGCCTCCTCGCTCGCAAACTCGCTGCGGGGTCTTGCCTTGCCTGCTTTCCCGCAGGAGTCTCGTGATTTTGCTGTAACAGTTCCTAAATCAGCAGCCATCACCTGCAAAATAATGGTGCGGGCGAGAAGTTGTCAGTAAGAAAAAAGTTTAACAAAAGCAAATAACAAGGAGGCGTTCCCAATGACTGAGAAACTGCAAACCGAAATGTCAACGAAATACGATCCGAACGCGATCGAGCAGGGCCGCTATGAATGGTGGCTGAAGGGCAAGTTTTTTGAAGCGCAGCCGGAATCCGGCAAAGAGCCGTACACGATTGTGATCCCGCCGCCGAACGTCACGGGGAAACTGCACCTCGGCCACGCGTGGGATACGACGCTGCAGGATATCATGACGCGCATGAAGCGCATGCAGGGCTACGACACGCTGTGGCTGCCGGGCATGGACCACGCCGGCATCGCGACGCAGGCGAAAGTCGAAGGGAAGCTGCGCGAGGAAGGGAAGTCACGCTATGACCTCGGGCGCGAGAAGTTCCTCGAGGAAGCGTGGAAGTGGAAAGGCGAATACGCGGAGACGATCCGCCAGCAATGGTCGAAGCTCGGCCTCGGCCTCGACTATTCCCGCGAGCGCTTCACACTTGATGACGGGCTGTCGGATGCGGTCAAGGAAGTGTTCATCCGGCTGTACGAGAAAGGCCTGATCTACCGCGGCGAGTACATCATCAACTGGGACCCGGCGGCGAAAACTGCGCTGTCCGACATCGAAGTCATCCACCAGGACGTCCAGGGCGCGTTCTACCATATGCGCTATCCGCTGACGGATGGTTCCGGCGGCATCGAAATCGCGACGACTCGGCCGGAGACGATGCTCGGCGATACGGCGGTCGCCGTCCACCCGAAAGATGAGCGCTACCAGCACCTGATCGGCAAGACGGTCACGCTGCCGATCATCGGGCGCGAGATTCCGATCGTGGCGGACGATTACGTCGACATGGAATTCGGGAGCGGCGCGGTGAAGATCACGCCGGCGCATGACCCGAACGACTTCGAGATCGGCAACCGGCATGACTTGCCGCGCGTCCTCGTCATGAACGAAGACGGTTCGATGAATGAAAACGCCGGCAAATACAAAGGCATGGACCGGTTTGATTGCCGGAAAGCGATCGTCAAGGATCTGCAGGAGCAAGGTGTGTTATTCAATATTGAAGACCACCAGCACTCGGTGGGCCATTCCGAACGGAGTGGCGCGGTCGTCGAGCCGTATTTGTCGACACAATGGTTCGTCGACATGGAGCCGCTCGCGGCGGAAGCGGTCAAGCTGCAGAAAGGCGAGGACGAGGTGAACTTCGTACCGGAGCGCTTCGAGAAGACGTACTTGAACTGGATGGAGAACATCCGCGACTGGTGCATTTCCCGCCAGCTGTGGTGGGGCCACCGCATCCCGGCGTGGTACCACAACGAGACCGGTGAGCTGTATGTCGGCCGGACGGCACCGGAAGACGAAGAAAACTGGACGCAGGACGAAGACGTGCTCGATACGTGGTTCTCATCCGCCTTGTGGCCGTTCTCGACGCTCGGCTGGCCGGATACCGACAACGAAGAGTTCAAGCGCTACTATCCGACGGATGCGCTCGTAACGGGCTACGACATCATCTTCTTCTGGGTGTCGCGCATGATTTTCCAGGCGATCGAATTCACGGACCAGAAGCCGTTCGATGACGTATTGATCCACGGCTTGGTCCGCGCGGCGGACGGCCGCAAAATGTCGAAGTCGCTCGGCAACGGCGTCGATCCGATGGATGTCATCGACGAGTACGGCGCCGATTCGCTGCGCTACTTCCTCGCCACCGGCTCGGCGCCGGGGCAGGACTTGCGCTTCTCGATGGAGAAAGTGGAGAGCGTCTGGAATTTTGCGAATAAAATCTGGAATGCGTCGCGGTTCGCCCTCATGAACATGGAAGGCATGACGTACGACGACATCGACTTGTCGGGTGAGAAATCCGTCGCCGATGCGTGGATTCTGACGCGCCTGAACGAGACGATCGATTCCGTCACGAAACTCGCCGATAAATACGAGTTCGGAGAAGTCGGACGCGCGCTGTACAACTTCATCTGGGACGACTTCTGCGACTGGTACATCGAAATGGCGAAACTGCCATTGTACGGCGAAGACGAAGCGGCGAAGCGCATGACGCGCTCGGTTCTCGCGTATGTCCTCGATAACACGATGCGCCTGCTGCACCCGCTCATGCCGTTCATCACGGAAGAGATTTGGCAGAACTTGCCGCACGAAGGCGAATCCATTACGACAGCCGCCTGGCCAGTCGCCGACGCGTCGCTCACCGACATCGAGCAGGCCGACAGCATGAAACTGCTCGTCGACATCATCCGCGCCGTCCGCAACATCCGTGCGGAAGTATCGACGCCGCTGTCGAAGAAAGTGCCGCTCACCATCATCGCGCGCGATGAAAAGACGGCGTCGGTGCTGCAGTCGAACTCCGCCTACATCGAGCGCTTCTGCAACCCGGACGGCCTGACGATCACGCACGACGCCGCCGCACCGGAAAAATCGATGTCCGCCGTCGTGTCGGGTGCCGAACTGTTCATGCCGCTCGAAGGGCTGATCGATATCGCCGCCGAACTCACGCGGCTCGGCAAAGAACTCGACAAATGGAACGGCGAAGTGAAACGCGTCCAGGGCAAACTGTCCAACGAACGGTTCACGTCGAAGGCGCCGGAAGCCGTCGTCGAAGAAGAACGCGCCAAAGAGAAAGATTACTTGGAAAAACGCGCAGCCGTGGAGAAACGGATAGAGGAATTGAAGAATTTGTAATGATTGGTGAAACCCCCGCGCTCCTGGGAGGGAGGCGGGGGTTTTTATCGTTTCTACACGCCAATTTGGATTTTCTACGCGATAGCCCGAAAATGCTTGCGGTATTTTCAAATTACATCCGATAGAATCCACTTTCCCACGAAGGGGGCAGCCAGTTTTGAATCCGCTGCGGATATATCCGCGTTAATTTCATTTTATCCGCGTTATTTTCGATATATCCGCTATATTTTCGTTTTATCCGCGTTATTTTCGATATATCCGCTATATTTTCAATATATCCGCGCTATTTCAAACTTCCGTGCGATAAGCCGGAATTCTGCGCAGCTCTGCAGAATATTACTAAGTCAAACTCTCCCTCACAACCGATCATCCGTCCATCGCCACCCGCGCGCTTCCTTGTCCCGCAAATACCGCCCCAGCAACTCCGCAATATTCACCTCATGCGTCTTATAAAACGCCCGCGCGCCGACCGGATCCTCGATTTCATTGAATACGTGCCGGCCGTCCGGCAGCAGCAGGAAATCCACACCGATGTAATCGCTTTTCAGCGCCCGCGCCACCCGCAGCACATCCCGCTCCTGCGCCGCCGACAGCACGAACTTCTCCGCCTGCCCGCCGAGCGCAATATTCGCTTTAAAAGACTCCACCCCCGACCGCTTCACGGCGCCCGCGGCTTCATCACCGATCACATACGCCCGCACGTCCGCTGTATGCTCAACAAATGGCTGGAACACAAGCCCGGCCGTCTCGCCCTGCGGCGACTCCCAAATCTCCACGCCTTCACCGCCGTGCCCGCCGCGCGGCTTCGCGACACACGGAAACCCGGGCGGCTCGCGGAACGTCGGCACTGCCGGCAACCCGATCAGCTGCATCAGCTCGAACGACGTCCATTTGTCATTCGCCACCCGGTTCACTTCCGCCCGGTTCACCAGCCGCACACCCGCATCCTCAAGAATCCGCGCCGCAAACGGATGCCGAACCCGGAACAGCACCGTCTCCCCGTGCAGCTGCTCCGCCAGCTTCCCGACACCCGACTCCGACCAGTCGTCCCACGTCACCAGCTCCGCACCGCAATGCTTCCTTAATTCCTCAATAAACCCGGCATTGCGTTCCGCTTCAGAAGCCGTATACAGTGCGATCATGCCAACTCCTCCAATATATAGGAAATCATCGCATCCGCCACATTCACACCCGTCACATTCAGGATATTGCGGATGTGCGCCGCCGCGTTCACTTCGCACACGAGCGGTGCCCCGTCCGGCCCGAACAGCAGGTCCACACCGGCGAACACCGCGCCGACCGCTTCGGCCGCCTGCAGTGCGAGCGCCGCCTGCGCATCCGTCAGCTCCACCGGCGACGCTTTCCCGCCGTTCGTGATGTTCGCGCGGAAATCCGTCTCCGACTCCCGGTGCATCGCCGCGACGATTTCACCGCCGACGACGTTCACCCGGATATCCCGCCCGCGGCTCGTCGCCACGAACTCCTGGAACACAAAATCCACTCCGCGCAGCGACTCCACCTTGTCGTAGAACGCCTCGGCGGACTCGATCAAATACACCTTCATCCCGAACGACCCGTGCCCTTCCTTAATGATCATCGGCAGCCCGAGCGCCTCCAGCACCCCCTCGAAATAACCGGAATCCCGGATCGAAAACGCCGGATACACTTTCGGCGCCACAATCGTCCGCGGCATCGGCACCCCGGCCTGAGCCAGCGCGATGTACTGCTTCGCCTTGTTATCGCACAAATCGATCACCGCCGGATCGTTATACACCGGCACCCCGCGGCTCACAAGAAAATAACCGAGCAGGACATCCTTATCCAACAGAATCGCGAAGTCCGGGGGAATAAACCCGGCGTCGAGCTGCATCATCACCTCATAATTCTTCACGGTCCGCACCCTGACGCCGGCGCGCTCCGCAGCTTCCGCCGTCAGCTCCGCCTGATCGCGGAATTTATTGGAAGTCAAACTCCCGTTGTAGATCACCCAGCAAGTCTTCATGTCTGACCTCCGTCTTTTGGTATAATCGTAACAAAAGTCTATCACGAAAATGAAAGAAGGGTGCAAATGATTCCGGGACTCGACCGATATAAGAAAAAATGGAAGATCACGACGGATCCGGCGATCAAGCCGGGGCTCGGATCGATCACCGCAGCGCTTGCGGAATTGGGCCATCCCGAGCGCGAAGGGACGTATATCCATCTCGCCGGCTCGAACGGCAAAGGCTCGACCGCCGCATTCCTGGCGGCCATTTTCAAAGCGCACGGTTTGTCGACTGGAAGCTTCATGTCGCCGCACATCGACGATCTGCATGATCAGATCCAGCTCGACGGGCAGCCGGTCACGGAAAAAGCGCTCGACAAGGCGATGGCGGAACTCGCCGGAATCCGGACACCGCTCACGGATTTTGAATTGCTGACGGCGGCCGCGTTCCTCGTGTTCCGGAATGCCCGGCCGGACGTCATCATCCTGGAAGCCGGCATGGGCGGCCGGTTCGACAGCACGAACACCGTCACGCCTGCGGCCGCGGTCATCCCGTCCGTGTCGTTTGAACACACCGATTTCCTCGGGAACACGATCGAAGACATCGCCTGGCACAAGGCGGGCATCATCAAACAAGGGGCGCCTGTCATCATCGGCGGCATGCCCGCTGCCGCCGAACAGGTCATCCGGAAAGAAGCGGCGTCACTCGGCGCGGATGTGCTGAAACCGGAAGGGGAGCCCGGCGTCCCGCTCCGGCTGAAAGGAACGCACCAGAAGATGAATGCGATGGTCGCCCTGGAAGCCGCCCGGCTCGTCCTCGGCGGCCGGTTCGACCGGACCCGCGCGTTGGATGGGCTGAAGACCGCCTTCATTCCGAACCGGTTCGAAGAAGTGGCACCGGGTATCATCTTCGATGGCGCACACAATGCGGACAGCGCAAAAAAGCTGGCGGAAACGGTGAGAGCGGAATATCCCGACAAAAAGGTTCACACTTACTTAGGTATTTTGAAGGATAAGGACTATATTTCCGTCCTCCGGGAACTCGAGAAAGTCAGTGATACGTTGACGTTCGTCGACTTCCCCCATGAGCGGGCGCTCGATGCGAAAATATTATTTGCGGAATCCGAAGTAAAAGTAAAGACAATTCAAAACGTTTGTGATATATTACCTGTATCAGATGAAAACAAAGTGTCTTTAGTCACTGGTTCTCTCTATTTATTGGCAATTGCACGGCGACAAATCAAGAAAAAACAAAATCGGTAAGAAAAGTACAAGTTGAAGGGGTGAGGGAATGGAAGATTACAGAGTGCGTTCCGTCTATCTTTGGTCGCTGTGGATTATGGTCGTGCCGCTGAGTTTCGCCATCGTCTACCGCATCAGTCCGCCAACCGACCTGGATTTCGGCTACCTGGCGGCGTTCGCCGTCTTCGCGGTCCTGCTGACACTGTTCCCTCTCTCCATGAACGGCAACAACATCTTCATCATCCAGTGGGCCACGCTCGCCGTGTTCCTGAAATACGGCCTGTTCGTGGAAATGATCGTCATCCAGGCGGCCGTGCTGCTCGTCACGTTCCGGACGAAGAGCACACGGCCGTTCTACTTCCGGATCCCGTTCAACTCGCTCATGTTCCTGGCCACGTCCGTCATCGCCGGAGCGGTGTTCTTTTCGCTCGGCGGACAGATCGGGTCGGATTCGCTCCTGCACATCCTGATCTACGGCACGGCTTACCAGCTCGTCTACTTCCTGGTCAACCACCTCATCCTGTGCGCCGACAACAAAGTGAACGACGGGGAATGGCGTTTCGTTTCCGTCGAAGCGGTGTGGGATTTCGTCATCATGCTGCTCATCCTGCCGTTCACGCTCGTCCTGTACCTCGTCGAGCTCCACATCGGCGTCGCGGCGATTTACCTGCTCGGCCTGCCGTTCGTCGTCGCGTCGTTCTTCCTCCGCAAGTATTCGGATTCAGAACGCATCAACCGGGACTTGAAGAAAGCGACTGAAATCGGCCACCAGCTCGCCGGCCGGATGACCTCGGTGGAAGTGATCGAACTGTTCATGGTGAAAGTGGCGGAGCTGCTGTCGATCGACTTCGTGTACGTCGTTGATTACCGGAGGAGCACGGCCGAACTCGTCATTCTCCGCCAGCTCGAAGACAGCCGGTTCATCGAAAAGGACTTCACGCGGCTCGCCCGCCACGAAGGGATTGCCGGGCGGGTCATGCTGACGAATAAACCCGTCATCTACGGCAAGAAAGAGGAGTGGGCGGAAGTCGCGGCCGGCCAGATGGCCCCGAGCGCGCAAAGCGTCATGGCGCTGCCCATCGTACGCAACAGCATCACAGAGGGCGTGCTCATCGTCGGCGCCCGGAAAAAGAACCTTTTCGCCGATCACCAGCTGCAGATCCTGGAAATGCTCACGTCGTACTTCGCCGTGTCGCTCGAGAAAGCGGACCTCGTCCAGAAAGCCATCGCGAAAAGCGAACGGTGCGGCCTGACGAAGCTGTACAACTACCGCTACCTGGAAGACAGCCTCGAGAAGCTGATGAATAAAGTGAACAGCGGGGAGTTGGAGCAGCTGTCGCTCATGATGATGGACATCGATTTCTTCAAGTCGATCAACGACCGCTACGGCCACCAGAGCGGCAATGACATCCTCGTCCGCGTCGCCCGCCTCATCGAAGAGGAAGTGGGGGATGAAGGTGTCATCGCCCGTTACGGCGGTGAGGAATTCGTCGTCGTCCTGCCGGGGTACGGCAAAGCAATCACCATGCTGCTCGGCGAGACGCTTCGGGAGCGCATCGAGAACTTCGACTTCGAGATCCAGTCGGACCTCGACGAAGGGCGGACGCTTCAGAAAGTGAAAATCACGATGAGCATCGGTGTCTCTTCCGCGCCGGAAGATTCCGATGACGCCATGTCGCTCATCCGCAACGCCGACCGTGCGCTCTACATCGGTGCGAAACAGGCGGGGCGAAATAAAGTCGCGGGCTACTCGAAATCATGAAAGAGGCGGAAACGCCTCTTTTTTCTATGGAAAATAGGACTATATAAACTAGTTCTTACCATAGGGCTTTTTGATAATGTAGTAGGACTCTTCGGATAATCCCTTCTATTAAAATTAGGACGGCTGCCAGCCACTGTCCGGGAGCAGTCTTACCCTGCCCGCTACCTTGAAACAGGCGGAACGTCCTTGAAATTGCCCGCAAGTTCCACATTATCGGCAGGAAAAAGAAAAAGTTTAGGTAAATTTATCATTTTTTATTCAAAAAAGTGGTGCATTCTCCAAAAGAATGTGTGATTATATACTTAAGTGAATTTTTAGAAAAATAGCCGCTTCCTTCAGGAAATACCAGGAAACCGAATCGGGCGGCTTGGAAACGGGGTGATATGGGTGAAAAAAGACTCATCCGGCGGGAGTGGCGGCTTCACGCTGGTCGAAGTGCTCGCGGCGCTGGTCATACTGGGGATCATTTTTACGGGAATCGTGGCGGTTTTTCCGCAGATGACTTTATTCAACAAAGTGACGGAAGCCAAGCTCGACACGATGAACCTCGCCCGGCAGGAAATCGCGGAAGTGACCGCCCGCGACAACTGGATCAAACAGCTCCAGCCGATTCCGGTCAATCCGACACCTGCCGACAGCGCAGCCGGCGTTCCTGATCACTTATCAGAAGCGAAAATCACCGGTGTGATGACCGGCGAAGGGTACGCGCTCACCGGGACAACCACCGATTATTTCCGCTACCAGAAAGACGATGGCTACCGGTTCGAGGCGGATGTTTACGCCAAATGCGTGCTTTATTCGGATTCGGCGATCGACCTGACGGATGCGGAAACGTCATCGACCGGCGCCTGCGCGGAACGGGAGATGAAGAAGCTGTACAAAGTCCATTTGAAGGTCTATAAGGAAGCGGCTTCTAATCCGGGAACTTATCAGCTGAGCAGTGAAACGTTCTCCTATATCGCATATACCGCCCTGCCGCCGGCACCGGTCGCGGCGCCTGCACCGAGCGGAGGTGGATGACGGTGAAACTGGATGAAAGAGGGATCACGCTGGTCGAGCTGCTCGCGGCGCTGGCATTGGTTACGCTTGTCGCCGGCATCGCCTGGACGCTATTGATGACCGGCTTCCGGCACACGGAAGTGGAAGTGGACAAAACGGTTCTTCAGCAGGATGCGAACTTGATCATCACATCCTTGTCGAACGCACACCGGCGCAGTGCATCCTATACGCTGACATTCGAGGCGGACAAACTGAAGATCGAAACGTGCAAGGGTGTACCGCTGACTTGCGAGGTAAACACCATTGACAAGGAATACAACTTCACCGGGACGACCGTCAACGGAACCGTGATCGATACGGCGGATGCGGTGCCGGACGTCTTCCCGATTTTGAATCCGACAGAAAAACACACCCAACTCCTGCTGGTTCTGACAGATGTGCATAACCCGAAACGGACAATTTCGGTTGAAACGACGTTGACCCGGATACTTACAGGCATGAAATGAAGGGAGCGGAACGGATGGAACGGTTGAAGAACCAGCAAGGGTATGCACTTCTCGTCGTACTGCTGGTCGTTGTGCTGTTTTTAGCTTTGTCGGCGACATTCATGGCGGGTTCACTGAATAACGCCCGGCAGGAAAAGACGATCGATACGACGAACCAGGCGCTCGCATCAGCGGAGATGGGAGCCAGATTCTATAATTCCGATTTTGAACGTGAACTGGGGCTCATTAAAGATAATGTATCGGTCCAGACCCAGGAGACGATCAACAAACTGATTCTCTGCATCAAAGGGACGGCGACCGACGCATTTCCGGATCCGGACGCCTGCGATACCCAGGAAGAAGTGACGGTCCTCGAAGGCGTCATCGATCAGACGATGCGGACGACATATGTAAATATGGTGTTCGCGAAAATCTCGGCACTGAACAGTCTGGCTACTGTGGAGGTTGTTCCGTTCTCGGCCGATCAGATCAATTACTCGATCGTCTCGGCTGCAGGGACTGAGCTCAATGTCAATAAGATCAAACTGACCGACGTCCCTGTCACCGCGCTGCCCGAAGAGAAGGTTCTGAAATACATCCGGGTGGAGCTCGGTGTCGAAGGGACATCGGAAAATGTCACAAAGGATCTCAGCGCGTTTTTCATCGTAGAAGTGCCGGACACCTTCCTTAACAGCAATGAATCGATTGTTGTTGAAACAGTGCTCCAAGTGAACAAGGAGGGGCTGAAGTATGAAGACATCTTCGGCGTGCAGACTCCGACTCAGTCATGTTCAGCCATCATCGCCGAACTGACGGATGTGGATGAGCCGACAGACATCGATGGGGACGGCGACCTCGATCCGCCGCCGCCCGATCCGGAACCGCCTTACGACTGTGTCATGACCGGCGATATGGACCTGGAGGACCTGATCGCTCTTATCGGAGCAAACAATCTCGATCCGACGCAGTTCAAAGTGCATGTCGACGATTTTGTCGATGATGTGTGCAGCACGAACTGCAACTCGCTGGACTTCCAAGGCATCACGATTGTCGTGAGCCCGGATGACGATGGGGCGTTCAATAATATGAATAACCTCGTCAATGCCAGTCTGCTGGTGAACGGCACGCTGTCGACAGGAAACAACTTGAATAACTTAGGCAAAAACGGCAAAAAACAGATCGTCATCGTCAAGGAGCTGGAGGTCGGCACGAACATCCAGAATATGTACTACACCAATTTCCTCGTTCTCGGAAACGCAACCGGCAACGACGCGGACCTGGAATGGGGACTTAACCAGCATATTGAAATCGACAACTATTCGAACCTCTGTATCGACATTGACCGGATCGATCCGACCGATCTCATCCGGCTGGCGAAAGAAGTGAAACTGACGGATACCGGCAAACTCATTTACTACACCGCTTATGCGGATAAGGAATTCGTGCTGACCGGCAAAAATGCAGAAACGATGAGCGCTTACGTCATCAGAACGACGGATTACACGACGTTCCTCAATTCCTGCGGTGTCGGTCTGAAGGATACCGTCATCGATTCGACTGAAGTCGCTGTGCCGTATGTACTGGATCCGGATTATGAATTTTACGTCGAATACTGACCTGCCGCACAGAAAAACAAAAGCAAGCTAACGGGGAAGTGACTATCATGCTCAAATTGCTCGTGTTCACCATACTCGCCTTGATCGTCCTGCCGATCGCCTACTGGCAGCTGAGCGGCAGGGGGGGAATGAAACAGTTCCTGCTCATCGCCGGCGGCGCGCTCCTCGCGCTGACAGGCATCATCCTGCAGGCGTTCTATTCGGCCTATCTCGTCCTGCTGCTCATCGTCTGCCTGGCGTTCCTCTCATCTTATGTGGTGGTGAAGTATACAGGCGTTCCGCCGGAAGAACCGGCGCCTGTCACGGCCGGTCCGGAACCGGCCATGCCGCAAAAAATGAAACCGGATCTGGGTGTCATACCGGAACTCAAGAGCGCGAATCAGCAGCCGCCATCGGGCGGAATGGCATCGATCGAACCGATCGGAAGGGGGCAGGAAGATGAATAACAAAGCATTTATCCGGGTTTTCACCTTCATCGCGACATCCGCCCTCGCCTTTTACGTCCTGGCGAACCTAGGGACGTTCGCGGTCGACAAGCTCGTGTTCCCGGAACGGGAATTCGGGGACAACACCCGGATCGGCACGCTGGACGTTTCCAACGTCACCGAATCGGAAGCGAAAGTGGCGCTCGAACAGCACCTCGCCGGCTGGCAGTCCGGCACGAAACTGCAGGTCGTCTATCAGGACGCTGTGGCGGACTATCCGATGGATGCCGCGCAAGTCCTGCTGGATGAAAGCATCCACACCGCCGAGACGGGTGAGCGGAACAGTTTGGATGTGAGCGTATCGGAAGAAGCGACCGCGACGTTTCTGGCCCAGAATTTCCCGGTCTTGTCGTTCACCGACGAAGAAGTCACGGCGATCAACAGCGTCCTGGCCGAAGCGCTCGGAAGCGGCAAGCACCGGGTGAGCATCAGCACGGACGAAGCCGGCTTCCCGCGTGAGCTCGTAGCGGAAACCGCCTTCCCGTCCGTTTCAGGGGAAGCGGCTGAACTGGCGAAAGCGATCGACGGGATGGAGATCGCGCCGCTCGGGTCATTCTCACTCCTGGAAGTCGTGGAAAACGGCAATTTTGCCACAATCGGCGACGAAGCGTTCACGGAAGTCGCGTCGGCACTTTACAACCTCGTGCTGAAGACCAACTTCATCGTCGAGCAGCGCTCGATCGGCGCGGATGTGCCGGATAACATCCCGCTCGGGTTCGAAGCGGCGATCGACCGGGAACTCGGCATCGATTTCGTCTTCACGAACCCGAACGACAGCTCGTTCACGCTGAATGCGACGCAGTCCGGCGGTTCGCTTTACGTCACGCTGACCGGCTACCCGCTCGTCTACACGTACAAAGCGGCGGCCGGCAAGCCGGAAACGGTCGAACCGCGCATCATCAAGGAATATTCGGCGTTCGTCACGTACGGCAAACACGTGAAAAACACCGGTGAAGACGGGCTGCGGATCGATGTCACCCGCATTGTGATCGACAGCGAAGGCAACGAAATCGAGACTTCCGTCATCTCGACCGACTTCTATTTGCCGGAGCACATCGTCGAAGTGTATCCGCTGAAAGCGGCGGATTCGGGGACTGCGGTCACGAATCCGGACGGGACAGTGACGGACGGCACGACCGATACGACCGATACGACCGATACAGATAACGACGGAATACCGGACAGCCAAGAGACAGACCAGGATGACGATCCGGAACAGCCGGTCGGCAAAGACGGAGAGCCGATCGATGATGAAGATCAAGACCCGCAATACGACAAAGCGGGCAACCTGGTCCAACAGGGGAAATGAAGGGACGTGCAGGACGATGGCGATCATACGGAGACGGCTCGGGGACATCCTCCTCGAACAGGGACTGATCACGGATTCCCAGCTGAAAGACACGCTGGATGACAAAGGGAACGACCAGAAGTTGGGTGATGCGCTGCTGCAGCGGGGACTCATCACCGAACAGCAGCTGATCGAGACGCTCGAGGTGCAGCTCGGCATCCCGCATGTCTCGCTGTTCCGCTACCCATTCGATCCGAATTTATTCAACGTGGTGCCGAAGGAATTCGCCAAGCGGAACATGCTCGTTCCGCTGAAAACCGAAGGCGACAAGCTGTACGTCGCCATGACCGATCCGATGGACGTCATTTCAATCGACGACCTCCGGCTGATCACCGGGTTCCAGATCGAGCCGTCCATCGCGGCGAAAGACGACATCCAGAAGACGATCACGAAATTCTACGAAGAAGAATCGTACGACGACATGCTCGACGAGCTGCCGGAAATCTCCAAAGAGCAGACCGACGAACTGATGGACATGGACGCGCCAATCGTCCGGCTCGTCAACCAGCTCCTGTCAAATGCCGTCACGCAGAAAGCGAGCGATGTGCACCTCGACCCGCAGGAGAACCGGGTCGTCGTCCGCTACCGGATCGACGGCACGCTCCGCAACGAACGGACGCTGCCGAAAAGCATGCAGGGCATGATCATCGCCCGCATCAAGATCATGGCGGACCTCGACATCACGGAACACCGGGTGCCGCAGGACGGCCGCATCAAGACGCTCGTCGACTTCCGGCCGATCGACCTCCGGGTGTCGACGCTGCCGACCGTGTTCGGCGAGAAAATCGTCATGCGGATCCTCGACTTGAGCAACAACTTGACCGACATCTCGAAGCTCGGGTTCAATTCGCTGAACCTCAAGCGTTTTATGAATGAAATCGAGAAACCGAACGGCATCGTGCTCATCTCGGGCCCGACCGGTTCCGGGAAGTCGTCCACGCTGTACGCGGCGCTCGGCAAACTGAACGACGAAGAAGTGAACATCATCACCGTCGAAGACCCGGTCGAGTATCAGCTTGAAGGCATCAACCAGATTCAGGTGAATTCGAACGTCGGGCTGACGTTCGCCGCCGGGCTCCGGTCGATCCTCCGGCAGGATCCGGACATCGTCATGGTCGGGGAAATCCGGGACAAGGAGACGGTCGAAATCGCGATCCGCGCGTCGCTCACCGGCCACCTCGTGCTGTCGACGATCCACACGAACGACTCGATCGCCTCGGTCACGCGGCTCATGGACATGGGTGTCGAACCGTTCCTCGTGACGGCATCCCTCAACGCGGTCGTCGCGCAGCGCCTCATCCGGCGCGTATGCCGTGACTGCCGGGAAGTGCACGAACCGACCGTGCGCGAGCGGGAAATCTTCGCCAAGCGCGGGCTGGAGATCAACGAAATCGTCCGGGGCGCCGGCTGCCCGCAATGCAACATGTCCGGCTACAAAGGCCGGATGGCGATCCACGAAGTGCTCGTCGTGACGGATGAAATGAAATCGGTCATCAACGCCGGCGGATCGGCGGCGGACATCCGCAAAATCGCGATCCAGGACGGAACGATTTTCCTCATCGACGACGGGCTCATGAAAGTCCAGGAAGGCATTACGACTACGGAAGAGGTGCTGCGCGTTGCAATCGCCGATTGAGCAAGTTCAGAAGAAACTGGATATTGATGAATTGCTGGGCGCGGCGTCCGACCTCGGGACGTCCGACATCCACATCACGGTCGGCGTGCCGCCGATCTTCCGGGTGCACGGCCAGCTGAAGCGCTACGGGGAACAGCCCGTCACGCCTGAACTATCGGAAGAGATCGCCCGTCAGATTTTGCCTGAGAAGATGTGGGACGCTTTCACCGAGCGCGGCGAGATGGACTATTCGTACGCGGTCGCCGGCAAAGGACGCTTCCGGGTCAACACGTTCCATCAGCGCGGCTCCATGTCGCACGCGTTCCGGACGATCCCGAGCGAAATCCCGACCGTCGAACAGCTTCAGATGCCGCAAGTGCTGAAGACACTGGCGGAAACGCACCAGGGGCTCATCCTCGTCACGGGTCCGACCGGTTCCGGGAAATCGACGACGCTCGCCGCCATGATACGCCACATCAATGACGAACTGTCGAAGCACATCATCACGCTCGAAGACCCGATCGAGTATCTACACCGGCACGGCTCGTCGATCATCGACCAGCGGGAAGTCGGCTTCGATACGCAGTCGTTCGCGAACGGTCTGCGCGCGGCGCTCCGGCAGGATCCGGACGTCATCCTCGTCGGCGAAATGCGGGACTTGGAGACGATCTCGACCGCCATCACGGCGGCTGAGACCGGCCACTTGGTATTCGCGACGCTCCACACATCGAGCGCCGCATCGACGATCGAGCGGATCATCGACGTGTTCCCGAGCGCGCAGCAGTCGCAAGTGCGGACGCAGCTCGGCGGCACACTGAAAGCGGTCATCTCGCAGCGGCTGTTGCCAACCGTCGACGGGCGGGGAAGGCGCGCGGCGACCGAGATCATGATCAACAATCCGGCAATCGCCAACCTCATCCGCACAGAAAAAGTGCACCAGATTCCGAACGTCATCATGACGAACCGGGCGATGGGCATGCATATGATGTCGACGAGCGTACAGGAACTGTTGACGCGCGGCCTGATCACGCGGCAGACCGCCCAGCCGTATTTGGAAGGGGAGGAATAATATGGCGCGATTCCAGTATGAAGGGCGCGACCACAAACGCGTCCGGGCGGGCGTCATCGCCGCCGACAACCGGCGTGTGGCGGTCGAGCAGCTGCGCGGTCAAGGCATCCGGGTCACCGACATCCGGGAAGCGAAAGAGACGGCGCTCCATAAGGACATCCAAATCGGCGCGCCCGTCAAACGCGACCAGTTCATCATGTTCCTGCGCCAGTTCGCGACGCTCATGCGGGCCGGCGTGACGATCGTCAACGCCATCGAAATCTTGTCGCAGCAAGTCGAATCGAAGGGGCTGCAGAAAGCGCTCCATTCGGCAAGTGAAGACCTGAGGAAAGGGAATTCGCTATCCGATGCCTTTGCGAAGCATCCGAAAATCTTCGAACCGCTGACGCTGAATTTATTGAAAGCGGGCGAAATGTCCGGGAACATCGACGAAGCGCTCGACCGGCTCGCCATCCATTACGACAAAGCGTACCAGACGCGGCAGAAAGTCATTTCCGCAATGACGTACCCAGCAGTCGTCGGCGTCCTCGCCATCGGCGTCGTCATTTTCCTGCTGACGTCGATCGTGCCGATGTTCGTCGACATGTTCAACGACTTCGGCGGCGAACTGCCGGCCATCACCCGGTTCGTCATGGGCGCGAGCGAAGTCGTCCAGCAGTACTGGTACCTCGTCATGCTGACGGTCGTCGGCGTGGTCGTCGCTATCGCCATGCTGAAGCGGACGCCGCAAGGGAAAATGGCGATCGACACGTTCCTGCTGCGCATGCCCATATTCGGCAAAATCCTGAAAAAATCGGCGCTCGCCCGCATGATGCGCTCGCTCAGTTCACTGTTCACAAGTTCTGTGCCGATTCTCCAGGCGATGTCGATGGTCGAGAAAGTCGTCGGCAACGAAGTGATGGCGAAAGTCATCCGCGAATCGCGCGAGTCGCTCCATAAAGGGGGCTCCATGACCGAGCCGATGAAAAACCACTGGGCGTTCCCGCCGCTCATCCCGCACATGATCGCCATCGGGGAATCGACCGGCGCGCTCGATCACATGCTGTCAAAAGTCGCCGAATTCTACGAAAAGGAAGTCGAAGCGGAGACTGAGCGCCTGAAAGCGCTCATCGAACCGCTCATGATTGTCTTTTTGGCCACGTTGGTAGGAACTATAGTCCTAGCCATCATGATGCCGATGTTCGAGATGTTCGAGAACATAGACAAGATGTAATAAATAATTAACCTTTTTTTCTAAAAAAATAGAGAAAATTATTCAAAAAGGGCTTGCGCTTCGTGAATCATTTGATATAATCAAGTTGTACTGAAAAGTACTAAAAATTTAGAAAATTTGAGGAGGAAATGGGAATGAAAAAACTGCTTCAAAAGAGACTGAAAAACGAAAAAGGTCTCACACTGATCGAGCTTCTCGCCGTCATCGTCATTTTGGCCATCATTGCTGCGATTGCAATTCCAGCCATTGGGAACATTATTGAGAATAGCCGCCATAACGCAGCTCGTGCTGACGTACAGAATGTTCTTTCGGCTGCCAGCTTATACTACACAGAAACTGGTTCTCCTGACGGTGCAATTGCCGCAATTGGTAGTGCCACAGCTGCTCAGAATGTGTTAGGACCTTACCTTGATGATCCGGGTAATGTTACTGCAGCAACTGTTACAAAAGCAGCGGCAGGAAACACAATTACTGCTACAGTTACTACTCCGCAAGGAACTTATGCATTTCCAACCTTGACTAATAATCAACTAGGAAACTTAACAGCTGCTCAAATTGATGCTTACTTCACTGCAAATTAATTTCTCAAATGCCTAACATGGAGTTGATCCCATGAAACTCGCACCTTCATTCATGAACCGCCGAACGCGCGTCATGACGGTGACAATTGAAGAAGATGCAGTCCGCTGCGTCGAGCTGGAGTCGGTTGAACCGCTCCGGCTCGCCTTCTCGGATGAGCTGCCGCTGCCGCCCGGTGTAATGGACGGCGGCAGGGTGGTGGATCCTGAAGCGCTCGCGGCGGTACTGGATGAGGCGGCCGTTCATTGGAAGCTCTCCAAAAAATTCGTCCGGTTTCTTGCACCGGACGAATTTGTGGTTATCCGCAAAGTCCCGTACCCACGGGACGTGCAGACGGATGAGCTGAAAGGCCACTTCTTCATTGAAATCGGATCGACGCTTTTCTTGCCGTTCGATGACCCGGCGTTCGATGTGGTCCCTTATAAAACGAATGCGGAAGAACCGGAAGCGATTATCATCGCTTCGAAAGAATCGGTGTTGAAGCAGTACGAAGACGCCTTCGCGAAGTCGAAGATGAAGCCGCTCGTGGCCGACATTTCGCCGCTCGCGCTTTACCGGCTCGCTTATTTGCAGCACGGTTTCTCCGCTGATGAGCACATCATGCTCATCGATGTGTACAGCGATTCCATGACGGTGTCGATCTTCGGCGAGCATTTCCCGCTGTTCATGCGTCATGTCGATTTCAGTGCGGAAATGGTGGAAGATGAAACCGAAAAACTGGCCCTCGTGAACGTGGAATCGGAAAAAATCGCGAACTTTTACCGTTATAATATGCACAATGGAGATATCGGCGTCACGAAAGTGATCGTGAACGGCGATATCCGGGAGTGGGAAGGATTCAAGGAACTGATGGAGCGCCGTTTTTCGGTGCCGGTGTCGCCGCTCGTCGTCACGCCGATCCCATCCGATTCGGCTTCCGCCGTTCCCGCCCGTTTCAACCGCGCAATCGGACTGGCGCTGAAAGAGGTGTAGCACATGCTCGTCGACATTAATCTTCTGCCGCAGAAAGAGCGGGACCGGCCGGCCGTCGTCATCGCCGCCGCTTCCATCCTTCTGGCGGCGCTCCTCATCTGGATCACGCTGTTCTTCATGACGAACGGCGAAGAAAATCGGCAGCAGGCCCTCCAGGCGGAAAGCGCAGAGACTGCTGCGCTGCAGGCGGAACTGCGCGATCTGATTGCAGCGCGCTCCGGACTGAATGAAGAACAGCAGCTCGCCGCTACCGTCATGTGGGCGCAGGACTACCAGTACGATACGGTGCCGTTATTAGCGGAACTTGCGTCGTTGCTGCCGGAACGCGGATTCTTCGTCAGCTATTCGTTCGCCGGGCCGAACACGGCGACGCTGGAAGTACAGTTCGATAATACGCGGGAAGCGGCGTTTTATCTGACTCACTTGAAAAACTCGGAACTGCTCTCCGACGCGTCCCTTCTTTCCGTGCAGGGAGAAGAAGTCGGCGAAGAGGAAGAAGGAATGGATGAAGATGCGACGCTCGTCCTTCCGCGCTACGTCGCTTCGTATGAACTGACGTTCACCGATGACCGCATCCCAGCTGAAGGCGCCGCGGAAACACCGGTCGCTCAGCCGGTTGAGACACCGGCCGGAGAAACACCGCCGGCGGATGCGCCTGCAGAAGAAGCACCTGAAGAAGAACCGGCGGATGTAACGGAAACAGCGGAAGGGGCGGTGACAGCGAATGACTAGCCTGACAAAAAGCCAGAAAGAAAAAGGGCTCATCGTGCTGTCGCTGATCCTGCTCCTCGGCGTTGCCGCCTACTCCTACTTCATGATGTACAAGCCGGCGCGTGACGCACGTGTGACGGCGGAACAAACGCTCGAATCCGAGCGGGAAGTGGTCATCGCGCTTGAAGCGCAGCTCGCGGCGATTCCGAATACGGAACCGGTCAGTGCGCGCCTCCTCCAGCAGCAAGTGCCGGTCGAACCGCTCGCCGACCGCGTCCTCCTGCAGATCGAGCAGGCGGAAGTGATGTCGGAGACGGTTATCAACTCAGTCGAGTTTGCGCAAGGCCCGTTCGAGGTGCTGGCGCCTGCTGAGGGGGTCGAAAAGATCGAAGCACTGACGACAAGCGTTACGTTTACAGCGGATAATTACGCGGATATCGCGGAATTCATCACGGAAATCGAAAAGATGGAGCGCATCTTAATCGTCGACGGCATCGAGTTCTCTTCCTATGAAGAGCAGCTGGAGACGGCGTCCGAATTCGAACCGATGGATGTGACGCTCAGCTTCTCGGCGTTCTACCGCCCGGATCTCGTGGCACTCGAAGAAGCCGCCCCACAAGTGGACGCGCCATCACCGGCCGCGAAGCTGAACCCGCTGCCGATGAACGATGGCACAGACTTAAATAACGACTAAGACCGGCGCTCGCCGGTCTTTTTTAAAAGGTGTGTACTCTTATGGAAATCGCTATTGTATCGTTCGTATTCGTATTCGGACTTGTTTTCGGATCATTCTATAACGTGGCGGGTCTCCGCATTCCGGTCGGCGAGTCGATCGCGTTCCCGCCGTCGCACTGCACGACATGTGACCGGCGGCTGACGGCGGGGGATCTCGTGCCCGTGCTGTCGTTCCTCGCGCTCCGCGGCAAGTGCCGGTCGTGCGGCGAGAAGATCCGCTGGGTGTATCCGTTCATGGAATTCATGACGGCCGTGCTGTTCGCTTTGGCGTACGTCCAGTTCGGCTTTTCGCCTGAGTTTTTCGTCGCCGTGCTGTTTTTGTCGCTGCTCGTCATTATCACCGTTTCGGATATCGCCTATATGCTCATCCCGGATAAAGTGCTGCTGCCGCTCGGGGCGGTGCTGCTCGGACTCCGCCTGTTCATCCCACTCGATCCTTGGTGGGACGCGCTCGTCGGTGCAGCGGTCGGCTTCGGTCTTTTATTGCTCATCGCCATCGTGTCGAAAGGCGGCATGGGCGGCGGCGACATCAAACTGTTCTTCGTCATCGGGCTCGTCCTCGGCACGTACGGGACGCTGCTCACGCTGTTCCTCGCGTCGTTCATCGGCGCAGTCGCCGGCGTGATCCAGCTCGCGGCGACAAACCAGGGCCGCAAAACCCCGATCCCGTTCGGCCCGTGGATCGCCCTCGCCGCCGTCATCGTCTACTTCTGGGGCGAGCGGATGATTGCTGCCTACATCGGACTATGGTGAATTATTATTGACTGATGGAAGAAGAATAGACGTACATCAATGAAACGGAAGCGACAGGCGGCGACTCCTGCGGAAACGGCGGTCCAGGCGAGACCCTGCAGGTCGCAGAGCGACCGAAGCGGCTCGCGGACCGCCCCGCGGAAAGCGTCCGCCTGGAACGGACGTTTCACAAGCCCGGAGGGCACATTGCTAAAATTCTTTTTTCCTTCTTCCAGCTGCCCATCAGGCGGCTTTTTTTATGGGAAAAACCCGTTTTCCTCCATTTTCCGCCCGCAAAACCGCTGTTTTCGCATTTCCCGCACATTTTCCCTCCGCCCGCCTTTCCGTTAAAATCGACCGTAAAGGAGCTGAACCAGCATGAACTTCACAACTGACCACCACTTGATCCTCGCTTCGGCGTCACCGCGCCGCAGCGGACTGCTCGGCACCCTCGGTGTGCCATTCGACATCATCCCGAGTGCGGAGGAAGAACCCGAACCGTCGGGATTCCGCCGGCCGCTCGATTACGTCATCGCCGCTGCGGAACATAAAGCGCGCGACGTCTCGAAGCGCTTCCCGGGTGCCGTCGTCATCGGCGCAGACACGATCGTCGTCTACGAAGGCGAGATTTTGCGGAAACCGGAAGACGCGGAGCAGGCGCGCGCGAACCTCCAGCGGCTGTCCGGCGAGACGCATGAAGTGATCACCGGCGTCTGCATTCTCCACGGCAAAAAAGAGATCCCGTTCACCGTCCGGACGGAAGTGACATTCCGGGAACTGCCGCCGGAATGGATCGACAGCTACGTGCAGACGGAAGACCCATACGACAAGGCGGGCGGCTACGGCATCCAGTCGGATGCGAAGATCTTCATTGATTCCATCCACGGGGATTATTTCAACGTCGTCGGACTGCCGGTCGGGCGGCTCGCCTATCTCCTCGGCAGCTACGGGTTTATTCGGATGGAAGGAAAGGGTACGATAGGATGAACGGGGAACTGATGATCCGGGATGTCCACGTGGCAGACCGGCCGAGGGAACGGCTGATCCGGCAGGGGGCGATGAGCCTGTCGAACCAGGAACTGCTCGCCATCCTCCTGCGGACGGGGACGAAAGATGAATCGGTGCTGCAGCTCGCGAACCGCATCCTCCTTTATTTTGAACAGATCCACGAGCTGAAGGATGCGACGATCGAAGAGATGACGGCTGTGCGGGGCATCGGGGAAGCGAAGGCGGTGCAGATCCTGGCGGCGGTTGAGCTCGGCAGGCGGCTGTCACAGCAGCAAACCGGCACGAAGCATACGATCCGGTCGCCGAAGGACGCGGCGGATTACTTGATGGCGGATATGTCGTTTCTGAAACAGGAGCATTTCGTCGTGCTGTTTTTGAACATCAAGAATCAGATTATGCATAAACAGACGATTTTCGTCGGCTCACTCAACGCCTCGATCGTGCATCCGCGCGAAATCTTCCGCGAAGCTGTCCGGCGCTCGGCCGCATCGATCATTTGCGCGCACAATCATCCGTCCGGAAATCCGGCCCCGTCGCCGGAAGACATCGACGTGACGAAACGGCTGACGGAAGCCGGGTCGATCGTCGGGGTGGAACTGCTCGACCACGTCATCATCGGTGACCATCAGTTCATAAGCCTTAAGGAAAAGGGGTACATGTAGCACTTTTTCTTTCCCGTTCTTTCGACTATAATGGGTCGTAATTTGAAGTCGGCGTACAGAAGGGAAGATGGCCAAATTGTTCTGGATCGGTTCGAAAGACATTGGAATTGACTTAGGAACGGCGAACACGCTCGTTTACGTGAAGGAGAAAGGGATCGTCCTGCGCGAACCGTCAGTCGTGACGCGCAACATACATACCGGGGAAATCGTGGCGGTCGGCTCGGAAGCGCACCAGATGATCGGCCGGACGCCGAACACGCTCGAGACGGTCCGGCCGCTGCGTGACGGCGTCATCGCGGATTTCGATATGACCGCGGCGATGATCCGCCATTACATGAAGGAAGCGATCAAGCGGACGGGCGGTTCGCTCTGGAAGCCGAACGTCATGATCTGCGCGCCGTACGGCATCACGTCGGTCGAGCAGCGGGCGATCATCGACGCGGCGTACCAGGCGGGTGCGGGAAATGCGTTCACGATTGAAGAGCCGCTCGCGGCGGCGATCGGAGTCGGCCTGCCCGTCTGGGAACCTGCCGGCAGCATGATCGTCGATATAGGGGGCGGAACGACGGAAGTGGCGGTCGTGTCGCTCGGCGGCATCGTCGTGAGCGAATCGGTCCGTATCGCGGGGGACGCGATGGACCAGGCGATCATCACGTACATCCGGCGCAAGCACAACGTCATGATCGGCGAACCGACCGCGGAGCGCATCAAGATGGAGATCGGCAGCGCGCACGTCTACGGCCAGAACCGCGAGATGAAGATCCGCGGGCGCGATATCCTGACCGGCCATCCGCAGACCGTCACCATCACATCCGAAGAAGCGGCGGAAGCGATGAAAGATCCGGTGACGGCGATCGTCGAAGGCGTCAAGAAGACGCTCGAAATGACACCGCCGGAACTGTCGGTCGACATCCTCGAGCGCGGCATCGTCCTCGCGGGGGGCGGCGCGCTGCTGAAAGACCTCGACCGGTTCATTTCAGAGGAAATGGAGCTCAGCGTCACAGTGGCGGAATCCCCGCTCGACTGCGTGGCGATCGGCACCGGCCAGGCGCTCGACAATCTCCGTACCGTCAAGAAGCATTCCCGGCAAAGATAAGGAGGGCGCTCCATGCCTCGGTTTTTTTCGAATAAACGGCTGATCATTCTGCTCGTGGGAGTCATCATCCTCGTGGCGCTGATCGGCTTTTCGCTGCGCGACAGGGAGCGGGTGACCCTTCCTGAGCAGCTAATAAAAGATGCGGCGGGTGTCGGGCAGGAAGTGTTCTCGAAACCCGCCGGATTCGTCTCGGGCATGATCGGCCAAGCCGATCTGCTCCTCGACTCATATGCGGAGAACAAGCGGCTGAAAGCGCGTCTCGCCGATTACGCCGCCATCCGTTCGGAAGTGGCGGCGCTGCGGACGGAAAACGAAGAACTGCGCAAGGTGATCGGCAAGCAGGAAAGCCTCCGCGCATACAACCCCATCCAGGCGACCGTGATCGGCCGCAATCCCGACCAGTGGGAAGACCGCCTCATCCTCGATAAAGGCGCCAATGCCGGCATCGCGGAAAACATGGCCGTCATGACGGCGGACGGCCTGATCGGCAAAGTGACGCTCGTCACGCCGCTCACCGCCACCGTCGAACTGCTGACGAGCGCGGGGACCGATTACCGCGTCTCGGCGCTCGTCCAGAGCGGCAGCGGTGAAATCCACGGCCTCATCGAAGGATACGATGCGGAACGGGGCGAACTGCTCCTGAAGCGGATCCCGTCCGAATTCGACATCCAGCCCGGCCAGCAAGTCATCTCGAGCGGACTCGGCGGCATCTTCCCGAAAGGGCTCGTCATCGGGGAAATCACCGAAGTGACGACGGATGAATTCGCGCTGACGAAAATGGCGTACGTCAAGCCGGCGGCGGAATTCCCGATGCTCGACCACGTCATGATCGCGGACCGCATCGCGCCTGAAATCGAACCGGTCGAACTCCGGCCGGAAAGCGGGGAGGCGGCGGAATGAACCGGATCCTGATCCCGTTCATCTGCCTCGTGCTGTTTTTCATCGAACCGATCTTCAGCCTGTTCTCGCCGTTCGGGCCGGACGGCGGGCTGTTCATCATCCCGCGGTTCGTGCTCATTTTCCTCATGATGACCGCCATCTACACCGACCGGCTGCACGCGGTCATCTGGGCGTTCGTCTTCGGCGTCATGCACGACGTGTTTTTCCTGGACATCATCGGCCTGTACGCGCTGCTGTTCCCGGTGGCTGTGCTCGCGGCATCGTTCGCCGCGATGCGGGCGGACGAGCATCCGGTCGTCACGTCCGGCATCGGCTTCGCCGTGCTGCTGTTGTTCGAGGTCATCCTGTACTGGGTATTCTCGCTCATCGGCTTCACGGACATGGCGTTCGGCGCGTTTTTCACTGGCCGGCTCCTGCCTACCGCGGCAGTGAACGGCCTTCTCATGCTGGCGCTAGCGTTTGGCCTGTACAGCTACGAGTGGAAAGTCCGTAATTCGCGCTACGAAATCGGCTCGTTCCGGTGAATTCCGTATCGTAATCGGAATCTCCGCCCGCTTTCCGCGGACGAACGGATGAGCCTCCTCGCCGTCCGGCTGCGGGGTCTCATCCCGTTCGTTTTTCCGCTGGAAAGAGGATGGCCTCGTGTGAACAGGCCATCATCTTTGCGACGAGTAACCGGAGCGACGCAGGAGCAGATGTTTTCGGGCGGACTCCCTCTTGCTTTACGGGAGACCGATAAACTGAAGCCTTTTCTGTATTCTGCAGAACAGTGCCGAAAAGAGCGGCGACGCGGAACACGAGACGCCTGCGGGAAAAGCGGGACAGCCGAGACCCTGCAGGCCGCAAGGCGGCCGAAGCGGCTCGCGGACCGCCCGCGGCAAGCGAGTGTTTTGCGGCACAGCGATTGGTCACAGCGATTGATTCAGGAGAATCCTTCGTAAATATAGGTCTACGTGTTGACTATTGCCGCTAATTAGGATAGAATCTTACTGTTATGTTTGTAGCACCCCGTGCTACTGCAACCGCTCGAATCGGGTAGAAGCGTCCGCCATGCGCGGATCACCTGAGGAGGCGAGTCTGAGTCCAAGAGGAGGTGCAAGTATGTACGCAATTATCGAAACAGGCGGCAAACAAGTGAAGGTGGCGCCAGGCCAGGAGATCTACATCGAGAAGCTTCCGGCTGAAGCAGGCGACACGGTTACATTTGATAAAGTTCTGTTTGTAGGCGGAGACAGCACGCAAGTCGGTGCTCCTTACGTTGATGGAGCGACTGTTACGGCGAAAGTCGAAAAGCAGGGACGCGCGAAGAAAATCACGGTCTTCAAATACAAAGCGAAAAAGAACTACCGGCGCAAGCAGGGTCACCGTCAGCCATACACGAAAGTCGTCATCGACGGGATCAACCTGTAAGGTGATCCGGGTGGATGTCACGGAACGTGACGGCCGCATCGCGGTTTTCGAGATGTCGGGCCATGCGGAGTTCGATGTGCGGGGCAAAGACCTCGTCTGTGCGGGCGCGTCCGCCGTCTCTTTCGGAGCGGTGAATGCGATCGAAGCGCTGACAGGTGTGGAACCTGAGATCGAGCAGGCGGATGCCGGCTATTTGAAAGTCGCGTTCCCGGAAGGGCTTGAGCGGGACACGGATGACCGGGTCCAGCTCATTGTGCGGTCGATGATCGTTTCCTTGCAGACGATCGAAGAAAGCTACGGCGATTTTATTCAAGTGACCTTCAGGAAATAGGAGGTGAAACTCATGTTGAAATTGGATCTTCAGTTTTTCGCATCGAAAAAAGGGGTAGGTTCGACGAAGAACGGACGTGACTCCGAGTCGAAACGCCTTGGCGCCAAGCGCGCGGACGGCCAGTTCGTTTCCGGCGGATCGATCCTTTACCGCCAGCGCGGCACAAAGATCTATCCGGGTGAAAACGTTGGACGCGGCGGCGATGATACGCTTTTCGCGAAGACGGACGGCGTCGTGCGCTTCGAGCGTTACGGCCGTGACCGTAAAAAAGTGAGCGTGTACCCGGCGGTACAGGAAGCTTAATACGGAGGAAGGAGGGCTGCATTCTGGCAGTCCTTTTTCTTTTGGGGCCGGCTTTTGCTATAATTGAGGAAAAAGTACCGGAAAGCGGGAAATGAAGTATGGACGACAAACTGACGGTCGCGGAGGCGCTGAAACACGCGCGCCACGACTTTTTGAATAAACTGCAGCTGATCAAGATGCATGCCGATCTCGGCAAAACCGACCGGATCAGCGGGCTGATCCGCGATTTTGCGGATATGGCGCAAGTGCAGAACTGCCTCGCGCGCCTCGAAATGCCCGAGACGGAGGAATGGCTCCTGACGGCCGGATGGCGGTTTCAAGACATCGAATTTCGCCTGGAATGCGCCGGGAAAGAAGGGGCGCCGCCGCACGATGCGGTAATCCGTGACTCCTTGGAGAAGCTGTTCGTCTCGGTCTGTGAAGAAATGGACGGCGGGACGGAAGCGGTCTGCACGCTGCGCATGTGCGGGGATAAAGAGCCGTTCTGCCTCGAGATCACGTTAGACGGCATCACACCCGCCGTCCCGGATGCGCCGGACGGAAACCTGGAAATGAAATGGATGCAGTCCGCTGCGCCGGCAGTCCTGCGGATCACCCCGAAAACGGAGGGATAGAACAATGTTTGTAGATCACGTAAAAGTATATGTAAAAGGCGGCGACGGCGGCGACGGGATGGTGGCATTCCGCCGCGAGAAGTATGTTCCGAACGGCGGACCGGCCGGCGGCGACGGCGGCAAAGGCGCCGACGTCGTATTCGAAGTCGATGAAGGGCTCCGGACGCTCATGGATTTCCGCTACAAGCGGCACTTCAAGGCGGACCGCGGCGAACACGGCATGAGCAAGAATCAGCACGGCCGCAAGGCGAAGGATATGATCGTCCATGTGCCGCCGGGTACGGTCGTGACGGATGCCGAAACCGGCGCAGTCATCGCCGATCTCGTCGAGCATGGCCAGCGCCAGGTCGTCGCGCGCGGCGGACGCGGCGGACGGGGCAACACCCGTTTCGCCACACCGGCCAACCCCGCACCGGAACTGTCCGAAAAAGGCGAACCGGGTGTCGAACGCGACATCGTGCTGGAGCTGAAGGTGCTGGCGGATGTCGGCCTCGTCGGCTTCCCGAGCGTCGGGAAATCGACGCTCCTGTCGGTCGTATCGGCCGCGAAGCCGAAAATCGGCGCGTACCACTTCACGACGATCGTGCCGAACCTCGGCATGGTCGAAACACAGGACGGGCGGAGCTTCGCCATGGCCGACTTGCCCGGATTAATTGAAGGCGCGCACGAAGGGGTCGGCCTCGGCCATCAGTTCCTCCGCCATATCGAGCGGACGCGCGTCATCGTGCACGTCGTGGACATGTCCGGCATGGAAGGCCGCGACCCGTATGAGGATTATGTGACGATCAACAAGGAGCTCGAGCAGTACAACTTGCGGCTCGGCGAGCGTCCGCAGCTGATCGTCGCCAACAAAATGGATATGCCGGATGCGGAAGAAAATTTGAAGGAATTCAAATCGAAGCTGCCGGAAGACGCGAACGTGTTCCCGATTTCGGCGCTGTCCCGCGACGGCCTGTCGAACTTGCTGTTCGCGATCGCGGACCTGCTCGAAGTCACGCCGGAATTCCCGCTCATCACAGAAGAGGAGCTGGAGTCCGACAAGACGGTGCTGTACAAGCACGAGCAGAAAGGCGACGACTTCACGATCACGCGTGACGACGACGGCGCATTCGTCGTCGAAGGCTATGCGATCGAGCGCCTGTTCCGCATGACCGACTTTTCCCGGGAAGACAACCAGCGGCGCTTCGCCCGCCAGATGCGCGGCATGGGCATCGACGACGCGCTCCGCGAGCGCGGCGCGAAAGACGGGGACACCGTCCGTCTGCTGGATTACGATTTCGAATTCATCGATTGACGCCGGAGGGACCGGGCCTGCTCCGGTCCCCTTTCGGCAGGCAGGATTTTTCTGCCGTACATAACAGGTTTTATTCGAATAAAAAAGGTTTGGAGGGTGGCCGCATGCCAGGCAAGAACGCAGAAATCACTGTATCGTTTCTCGGACCGAAAGCGTCCTTCACACATCTCGCGGCTTCCCGGCTGTTCGCCGAGGGCCGCCTGGTGCCGTACACGTCGATACCGGAGTGCATCGAAGCGGTGTCGGAAGGGGCCGTCGACTACGCGGTCGTGCCGATCGAGAACGCGCTGGAAGGGTCCGTGCCGCTCACGGTCGATTATTTGTTCCACGACGCCGAACTGTTTGTGGCGGCGGAAGTGACGTCGCCGATCGAGCAGCACCTGCTCGTCCACCCGGAGAACGCGGACGCGGACGGCTTCGAGGCGATCTACTCGCACCCGCACGCGCTCGCGCAGTGCCATAAATTCCTGTACTACACGTACCGGTCCACGCCGCTCGAACAGATGACATCGACCGCCGCCGCCGCCAAAATGGTGAGCGAGCTGCCGGAGCGGGCCATCGCTGCGGTGGGCAATGAGTTCGCTGCGAAGACGTACGGGCTTACGGTGCTCGAACGGAACATCCACGATTTCCATTTCAACCATACGCGCTTTTTCGTGCTGTCGCGCGCGGCCGGCAAACTCGGCCAGCCCGGGCACCGGGAGAACGCGAAGACGACGCTCATGATCTCGCTTCCGGCTGACGACCGGTCCGGTGCGCTGCACCAGGTGCTGTCGGTGTTCGCGTGGCGCCAGCTGAACTTGAGCAAAATCGAATCGCGGCCGCTGAAGACGGGCCTCGGCGACTACTTTTTCATCGTGGATGTCGAAGAGGACCTGTCGGCGAAAATGATGCAGGGGGCGTTCGAGGAACTCGAAGCGCTCGGCTGCAGTGTGAAGTCATTGGGGTCGTATTATACGTATGAAGGGTGAAGCCGGTCCGCGGAAGCGGGCCGGTTTTTTTGGTTGGGGAGGTTTGTTAGAGTAAGGAATTACAGAAGGTAATTAAAAATAACAATCAAGGAGCAAGACCGAGATAAGCGGCCGCAAGCCCGAGTTAAACCTCGTCACCCCCTAACCCCATCCTTCATTCCACGAAAAAAGCCGACCCGGCGAGGTCAGCTTTCATGGTCTTCGATCAAATACCCGTGTTCGCGCATCGCTTCCACCGCCCGGTCGAGGATCGCTTCGTTCGGCGCCGTCAGGGTGTGGAGATGGAAGCCGTCGGTGAGCTCGAGCAGGTAGCCGGCATTCGATGAATGGATTTTGCGGATGAAGTCGTCCGCCTCCGATTCGGTCGACACGAAGACGTTCGCCGTCAGTTCCCCGTAGACGGGATGCTCGATGGTCACGTCTTTGACCGTGGCGCCCGCGGAGACGAGGAGCTTCAGTTCGTTCTCTGTGTCTTCCGCCGTATGTACGCAGGCGATCTGCCGGCTGACGTGGGCTTCCTTCCGTTCTTTGAGGTAGAGGTAGCCCTGGCTGGTCGAGATGATCGGCTCGTTGCGCGCCTTCATGAGCGTCATGTCGCTGACGATGACTTGCCGCGAGACGTTCGCCATGGCGGCGAGCGCGGTGCCGGTGATGGGGGCGCCTTCGTCGATGAGCTTGTTCAGCAGGAATTCCCGCCGCTGCTCTCCGAATAGTTTTTGCATGTTCTTCACCTTCCTTATCCAGATTTCAGTTTACCATGAAATGAAGGAAGTGCGCAGTGACGGCTTACGTTCCCGGAAACGGGCGGACTGTGCTATAATCGAACTATTGCACATAAGGAGAGAGGCAGATGTACGACTACATAAAAGGGGTCATCACGCGGGTGACGCCGGAATACGTGACCGTGGAGCAGGGCGGCATCGGCTGGCAGATTTTCACGCCGAATCCGTACGTATTTCATTCGACGGACAGTGAGCAGCAGGTGTTCCTGCATCAGCACATCCGGGAGGACGCTTCGCTTCTGTTCGGCTTCAAGAGCATCGAGCAGCGCGATTTGTTCCGGAAGCTCATTTCGGTGTCGGGCATCGGGCCGAAAGGGGCGCTCGCGATCCTGGCGTCCGGCCAGCCGTCGCACGTCATCGATGCGATTGAGCGGGAGGATGATGCGTTCCTCACGAAGTTCCCGGGGGTCGGCAAGAAGACCGCCCGCCAGATGATCTTGGATCTGAAAGGGAAGCTGAAGGATCTGTATGAAGGATTCGGGGAAGCGCCCGTCCAGCCGGAACCGCAGAGTGAAGTGCGCGCGGAGCTGGAGGAAGCGATGCTGGCACTCGGCGCGCTCGGTTATTCCGAACGGGAAATCAATAAAGTGAAACCGAAGCTGGAAGAGTTCGATTTGGATACGGAAGGCTATATGAAACAGGCGCTGCAGATTTTATTGAAACAGAAATAAGCGGAACGCGCAGAAGGAGGAGGCGGCTATGGCAGAACGGATTATTGCAGGCGAAGTGTCGGAATTCGACGAGAACTTCGAGCAGTCGCTCCGGCCGCAGATTTTAACGCAGTATATCGGACAGGATAAAGTGAAGCAGCATCTCGAGATTTTCATCGAAGCGGCGAAGATGCGCGAGGAGAGCCTCGACCATGTGCTGCTGTACGGACCGCCGGGCCTCGGGAAGACGACTTTGGCGGCGGTCATCGCGAACGAGATGGGCGTCGGGTTCCGCACGACGAGCGGCCCTGCCATCGAGCGCCCGGGGGATCTGGCGGCGATCGTGTCGTCGCTCGAACCGGGCGATGTGCTGTTCATCGACGAAATCCACCGGCTGAACCGGGCGATCGAAGAAGTGCTGTACCCGGCGATGGAGGATTTTTCGCTCGACATCGTCGTCGGTAAAGGGCCTGAAGCGCGGACGGTGCGGCTTGACCTGCCGCCGTTCACGCTGATCGGCGCGACGACGCGGGCCGGCTCGCTGTCAGCTCCGCTCCGTGACCGATTCGGTGTCATGAGCCGGCTGGAGTATTATGATGAGGCCGCATTGACCCAGATCGCCATCCGGAGCGCCCAGCTGTTCGGCGCCGGTATTTCCAAGGAAGCGGCAGCGGAAATCGCGCGCCGCTCGCGCGGGACGCCGCGGATCGTCAACCGCCTGCTGAAACGGGTGCGCGATTACGCGCAAGTCCGCGGTGACGGCGATATTACGATGGATATGGCGCAGCAGGCGCTCGAGCTGCTGCAGGTGGACCCGCTCGGGCTGGACAGTGTCGACCGGAAGCTCATCACCGCGATGATCGAGCGGTTCCGGGGCGGCCCGGTCGGCCTCGATACGATTGCGGCGAGCATCGGCGAGGAGTCCACGACCGTGGAGGACGTGTACGAGCCGTATCTCATGCAGATCGGGTTCATCCAGCGGACGCCGCGCGGCCGCATGGCGACGCACCTTGCGTACAGCCACTTCGGCCTGCCGCTGCCGGAATAGATTGCAGCGAAAATCGCTCGCTTTCTCTTCAGCTGGCTCGCTTCCGGCGGCCGCTTTCCGAGGGGCGATCCGCAAGCCGCTTCGGCCGCTTGCGCGACCTGCAGGGTCTTGCTTGGCGAAGAAAGACCCTTGTGCTCCTGCGCCGCTTCGCGTGCTCGTCGCAAATGAGTGGTCAAGATCTTCTTGCCCACTCATTCGCTGATCCCTCCGGAGTCGCCGCCTTCTTCTCTCCAGCTGGACGAGAAAGCGGAAAACATTTATATTGCATATCGCGCCGGTGATCCGGATGGGTCCGCGCGACTCCTGCGGAAAAACGGACGTGCCGAGACCCCGCAGGCAGCATGCCGAGGAGGCTCGACCGTTCGTCCGCGGAAAGCGCGCGGGCTCCAAAAGGGAGCCGGTGCAATTCAAGATAAAGGATTGTGAAGTATGGAAGTAACTGATTTCGATTTTAATTTGCCCGAGGAGCTGATCGCCCAGACGCCGCTTGCGGACCGGACGGCGAGCCGGCTCCTTGTGCTCGATAAAGATACAGGCGGGACGGCGCACCGGCATTTCCGGGACATCGGCGACTACCTGGACGCTGGCGACTGCCTCGTCCTCAACGACACCCGCGTGCTCCCGGCGCGCCTGCTCGGCGTCAAGGAAGAAACCGGCGCCGGTATCGAACTGCTTTTATTGAAACAGACGGAAGACGACGTCTGGGAAGCGCTCGTCAAGCCGGCGAAGCGGGTCAAGCCGGGGACGGTCGTGTCGTTCGGCGAAGGGCTGCTGAAAGCGGAGTGCATCGGGGAAGCGGACCACGGCGGTCGCTATTTCCGGATGATGTACGACGGGATTTTCTACGAGATCCTCGACCAGCTCGGCGATATGCCGCTGCCGCCGTACATCCGCGAGAAGCTCGACGACAAAGACCGCTACCAGACCGTATTCGCGCGCGAACGCGGCTCGGCTGCGGCGCCGACAGCAGGGCTCCATTTCACGGAAGCGCTGCTCGACGATCTGCGGGCGAAAGGCGTGAACGTCGTGTTCATCACCCTCCACGTCGGCCTCGGCACGTTCCGGCCGGTGAGCGTCGAGGACATCGAAAGCCACGACATGCACGCGGAGTTTTACCGGATTACGCAGGAAACGGCGGATGTGATCAATAAAACCAGACAGGCCGGCGGCAAAGTCGTCGCGGTCGGCACCACGTCCGCGCGCACATTGGAGACGGTCGGCACGAAATTCGGCGAAATGAAGGAAGACAACGGCTGGACCGATATCTTCATTTATCCCGGCTACGAATTCAAGGCGGTCGATGCGCTGATCACGAATTTCCACTTGCCGAAGTCGACACTCGTCATGCTCGTGAGCGCGCTGGCCGGACGGGAATCGATCCTGAGCGCCTACCGGGAAGCGGTGGAAGCGCGCTACCGGTTCTTCAGCTTCGGCGATGCGATGTTCATCGCACCGGATACGAAAGGGGAAAGAAAATGACAGCCATCCGATATGAGCACATCAAGACTTGCAGGCAGACCGGCGCGCGGCTCGGCATCGTCCACACGCCGCACGGCTCCTTTGAAACGCCGACGTTCATGCCGGTCGGCACGCAGGCGACGGTCAAGACGATGTCACCGGAAGAACTGAAGGACATGGACGCCGGCATCATCCTGAGCAACACGTACCACCTCTGGGTGCGCCCCGGGAACGACATCATCCGGCAGGCGGGCGGCCTGCACAAGTTCATGAACTGGGACCGGCCGATTCTGACCGATTCCGGCGGCTTCCAGGTGTTTTCGCTGAGCGATCTGCGCGACATCAAGGAAGAAGGCGTCCATTTCCGCAACCACTTGAATGGCGACAAGCTGTTTTTGAGCCCGGAAAAAGCGATGGAAATCCAGAACGATCTCGGTTCGGACATCATGATGGCGTTCGATGAGTGCCCGCCGTATCCTGCGGAGTACGACTACATGAAGTCGAGCGTCGAGCGCACGAGCCGCTGGGCGGAACGGTGCCTCGAAGCGCATAAACGGCCGGAAGACCAAGGGCTGTTCGGTATCATCCAGGGCGGCGAATACGAAGAGCTCCGCAAACAGAGCGCGCGGGACCTCGTATCGCTCGATTTCCCGGGCTATGCGATCGGCGGATTGTCCGTCGGGGAGCCGAAGGACGTCATGAACCGGATGCTCGAGTACACGACGCCGCTGATGCCGGCCAATAAACCCCGGTACCTCATGGGTGTCGGGTCCGCCGATTCCCTGATCGACGGGGCGATCCGCGGCATCGACATGTTCGACTGCGTGCTGCCGACCCGCATCGCGCGGAACGGCACACTCATGACGTCGGAAGGCCGAATGAACATCAAGAAAGCGCAGTACAAGACGGACTTCGGGCCGATCGACGAGAAATGCGACTGCTACACGTGCCGCAATTACTCGCGCGCGTACGTCAATCATTTGATCCGCGCGGATGAAACGTTCGGACTTCGTTTAACCAGTTACCATAACCTGCGTTTTCTGATACACTTAATGGAGCAAGTGCGCCAGGCGATCCGCGAAGACCGGCTCGGCGACTTCCGCGAGGCGTTTTTCGAGGCATACGGCTTCAATAAACCGAACGCGAAAAACTTCTGATCCTGGCCCCGATGCCAGGCGACTGAAAAAGAGAGAACGTTGAAAGGGGGAAATTGAACATGGAAACTATCGTAGCGTTAGCACCTTTACTGCTCATGTTCCTGCTGATGTGGCTCTTGATCATCCGTCCGGCGCAGAAGCGCCAGAAGACGACGGCGAAAATGCAGTCCGAGCTCCAGCGCGGCGACAAGATCGTCACAGTCGGAGGCCTTCACGGCACGGTCGATGCACTGGATGACACGACGGTATACGTCACAGTCGCAGATGGCACGCGCCTGCAGTTCGAGCGCCAGGCGATTGCACGGGTAGTGGACTAAAAGCACACGGTTCCGCTTTCCTCCGGGGAGCGGAACTTTTTGGTTGTCTGCTGTCAGATATTTCAGTCAGCCTTTCCGGCTGCAGAAAGGATATGCGTATGGAATGGCCAGATCAGTATGAACAGCTGCTCCCGGTGCTGAAGACGAAGTGCGCAGAAATGCGCACGTTTGACCAGGCGAAGCTTTTACCGGAAGATCTATGGGTTTATTGCATCCAAAAGGTATGGCGGAATGAGGAGGTCCCGGCGATTCCGCTGCACGGGAAGGTGCAGGATATTCTGGCGGTGCGGCTGTCGGATTATGTGGAATACCGCCAGGCGGAGGGGTTCCGGACGGAGGATTGGTTTTCCGGTGCGGATTCCGGGGACTGGGCGGAGCTCTTGAAACCGAAGGCGCCGGGGGAAAAGCGGTTTGACAGGCAGTAGGGCGTGTCCCATAATGGAAGTGCTGTGTTTTTAGAAAGAGGAGGAAATGAATACCATGAAAGTAAGAGGCCGAATTATCGCCTTTTTTCTGATTGTCATCGCGCTGTTCAGCATGGTCGCCACGACGGTGATGCCGATCGCGAAAAACATCAATCTGGGACTCGATCTCCAAGGCGGATTTGAAGTGCTGTACCAGGTCGAAGCGCTTGAGGAAGGGCAGGAAATCACGGACGAAGTGCTGGCCGATACGACGACGGCGCTGCTGAACCGGATCAACGTGCTCGGTGTCAGTGAGCCGAATGTCCAAGTAGAGAGCGGCGACAGGATCCGGGTCCAGCTCGCCGGCGTGGAAGACCAGTCGGAAGCGCGGGAGCTCCTGTCGACGCAGGCGAACTTGACGTTCCGCGATACGGAAGATAATTTGCTGATGGACGGAAGCGATCTCGTCCAGGGCGGGGCCAACGCGGAATTCGGCCAGAACGGGAATCCGATCGTCACGCTGGAACTGAAGAATCCGGATGAATTCGCGGAGATTACGGAAAGGCTGTCGCAGCTTCCGCCGGGCCAGAATCAAATCGTCATCTGGCTCGATTTTGAGGAAGGCGAAGACTCGTATATTGAAGAAGCGACTTCTGCAGACCCGGAATTCATTTCGGCGGCGCGGGTCTCTGAGCGGATCAATTCGTCCGAAGTCATGATCGAAGGCGGGTTCACGGTCGAAGAGACGAAGAACCTGGCCGGCATCCTGAACGCCGGCGCGCTGCCGGTTGATTTGGAAGAGATTTATTCGACATCGGTCGGCGCGCAGTTCGGTGAACAGGCGCTCGATCAGACGACGTTCGCAGCGATGATCGGCATCGCGCTTGTGCTTGTGTTCATGCTAATCTATTACCGTCTGCCGGGCTTTGTTGCGGTCGTGACGCTGACGGTATACGTCTACTTGATTTTGTTCATTTTCGAACTGATCAATGGTGTGCTGACGCTGCCGGGCATCGCGGCCATCATGCTCGGTGTCGGGATGGCGGTCGACGCGAACATCATCACGTATGAGCGGATCCGCGAGGAATTGCGCACGGGCCGCTCGGTGAAGGAATCGTTTAAGGCCGGCTCGAGTTCGTCCTTCTCGGCCATCCTCGATGCCAACGTTACGACGCTTCTCGCAGCCGCCGTGCTGTTCGTGTTCGGCACGAGCTCGGTCAAAGGCTTCGCGACGATGCTCATCATCTCGATTTTGGCGAGCTTCATCACGGCTGTCTGGGGAACGCGGCTGTTGCTCGGACTCCTCGTCAAGAGCGGCGTGCTCGACGGCAAGTTCGGTCTGTTCGGCCTGCGGAAATCACAAGTCCATGAAGAAAAGGAAAACTTGAGCATCCTCGATCTGTCGACGCGTTTCGACCGGTTCGATTTCGCGGGAGGCCGCAATAAGTTCTTTGCGATTTCACTCGCGCTCATCGCGGCCGGCATGCTCGTCCTCGGCATCTTCCAGCTGAACCTCGGCATCGATTTCGCCGCCGGTACACGCGTGGAAGTCACGGCGGACGAGCCGCTGACGAAAGCGGAAGTGGCCGCGACGATGGAAGAGATCGGCTATCCGTCGGAAGATATCATCATTTCGGGTGATGACGGCTCCATCGGCGTCATCCGTTATGCCGAGGAATTCGATCAGCCGCAGATTGCGGAACTGCGGGCGGAGCTGGCGGACATTTACGGCGCCGAACCGAATGTCAGCACCGTATCGCCGACTGTCGGCATCGAGCTGGCGAAGAATGCGATTTACGCGCTTTCCATCGCAGCTGTCGGCATCATCATTTATGTGGCGTTCCGCTTTGAATGGCGGATGGGTGTCGCGTCCATTGCGGCGCTTCTCCACGATGCATTCTTCATCGTCGCGGCGTTCAGTCTGCTGCGGCTTGAAGTGGACATCACATTCATTGCGGCCGTGCTCACGATCATCGGTTATTCGATCAACGACACGATCGTCACGTTCGACCGGATCCGCGAAAACATGCGGCGCATGAAGAAAGTCGAAACGGAGGACGAGCTGGCGCTCATCGTCAACAAGTCGCTCCGCCAGACGCTCGGCCGTTCGGTGAACACCGTGCTGACCGTCATCTTCGTCGTCGTGGCGCTCATCTTCTTCGGGGCGCCGTCGATCCTGAACTTCTCGATCGCGCTCCTGATCGGCCTCATCGCAGGAACATACTCGTCGATTTTCATCGCGGCCCAGCTGTGGCTCGTGCTGAAGAAGCGGGAACTTGCGAAAAAAGGTCCGATCGATATCGAAAAACGGGAAAAAGAACGCCAGTGGGGCACCGACGAACCGGTGGTCTAGCGTTTACCCCATAATCGGAACAGGGTATAGGACTATAACCCTGTTCCGGTTTTTTGTGTCTGAAGAAATCGCTTCAGGCAGACGCTTGATGAAAGCGGGTTTTGTGTTATCGGACATTTCGGTCCGTTTATCGGACATTTAGCGGCGGTTATCGGACATTTCGGTTCGTTTATCGGACATTCCAGCGTATTTATCGGACATTTATCAAATAATCAACGAGGGAAGCAATATTTTATTCGATTGACTGCCGCTCTGTCTTCTGAGGCGCAAAAGAACAGGTTTGAATAAGAAAGCAAAAACCGCGGGGCTCCTGCGGAATTACTGGCTGTCCGAGACCCTCTATGGCCCCTTCAGCGGCCGCGGAGGCCCGGGAGTCAGTCCGCGGAAAGCGAGTGGTGTTTGCTCTCAATCAACAAGGAATGCGGACAAAGCTGTTATCCCAACGAAAGGAGCGGATGCTCGTGAAGACGCAATGGTTTTTGATCATCGGTCTTTTATTTGCTGTCATCATCGCGGTCTTTGCCGTGAACAACGTCGACTCGGTGCCGGTCAATTATGTGTTCGGCGAATCCGAATGGCCGCTCATCCTGGTCATCCTCGCTTCCGCGCTCGCCGGCGCGCTGCTGTCCGGCAGCATCGCCATGTTCCGCAATTACAAGCTGAGCCGGGACGTGAAGAAGCTCCGGAAAGAGGTGGCGGAAAAAGAGAATATCATCGCGGCCCAGCAGAATGAGCTCGGCGGCGACGGTACGGCGGAAGGGCCGGATCCGGTCGTCGTGAAAAATGAAAAGAACGAAATGTGAGGGCGCCTCTCGGAAAATTTTTCCGAGAGGTTTTTGTCTGCCTGTATTTTTTGTATAATGAAGCCGTAAGGAAGTGACAGCATGATCCAATCAAAAAAACAGTGGCGTCTGATGGCGCCGGACGAATATAAGACGAAACAGCTCGAAGACGCCCTCGGCATTCCGGCGGTGCTGGCGAAAATTCTTGTGTCGCGCGGCATGGATTCACCGGAAAAAGCGAGGGCGTTCCTGACTTCGGACGAGACTGCTATGCACGATCCGTTTTTATTGAAAGACATGGATGTGGCGGTGGACAGGATCCGCCGCGCGATCGAGGCGGATGAACGGATCGTCGTCTACGGCGATTATGACGCCGACGGGGTGACGAGCACATCCGTCATGATGACGGTGCTCCGGGACCTCGGTGCGGATGCTTCGTTCGTCATCCCGAACCGCTTCCGGCACGGCTATGGGCCGAACACGGAGCTGTTCGAACAAATCGCGGCGGACGGCTGTCAGCTGCTGATCACCGTCGACAACGGTGTGTCGGGCATCGAGCAGGCGAAACGGGCGGCCGAGCTCGGCGTGGACGTCATCATCACCGACCATCACGACATCGGCACGGAACTGCCGGAAGCGCTCGCGGTCATCCACCCGCGGCATCCGGAATCTACATATCCGTTCGGCGAACTCGCCGGCGTAGGCGTGGCGTTCAAACTGGCGCACGCCCTCTACGGCGAAATGCCGGACCATTTACTTGAACTCGCCGCCATCGGCACGGTGGCGGACCTCGTGCCGCTCCATGATGAAAACCGGTACTTGGTCAAAGAAGGCCTGGAGCGGCTGAAGCGCACGTCCCGCGCGGCTGTCGCAGCGCTTTGCGAAGTGGCGGGCATCAGTGCGCATGAAATCACGGAAGAGACGATCGGCTTCGGCTTCGGACCCCGCATCAATGCGATCGGCCGGCTGCAGGATGCCGGACCGGCTGTCGATCTTTTATTGACTGAAGACGCGGAAGAAGCGCGCGGGCTCGCCCGCAAGCTCGATTCGCTGAATAAAGAACGCCAGGCGATCGTGGCGAAGATCACAGAAGAAGCGGTCGCGCAGGTGGAGGAACGCCATCCGGAGGGGACGCCGCATGTCATCGTCGTGGCGCAGGAAGGCTGGAATCCGGGCGTCGTCGGCATCGTCGCGTCCCGGCTCGTCGAAACTTTCTACCGGCCGGCGATCGTCCTGTCGCTCGACCCGGAGACCGGAAAAGCGAAAGGATCGGCCCGGAGCATCGAAGGGTTCCATCTCTATAATGAACTGGCGAAGAACCGGGACATCCTGCCGCATTTCGGGGGCCATCCGATGGCGGCCGGCATGACGCTCGGCGCGGCGGATGTGGATGAACTGAGGAAGCGGCTCATCGCGCAGGCGGAAAACATCCTGGAAGCGGACGACCTCATCCCCGAGACGGCGATCGACATCCCGGTGGAGCCGGCGGAGATCAGCGTCGAAACGCTGGAGGCGATCCGCACGCTAGCGCCGTTCGGCATGGGCTTCAGCAAGCCGAAGTTCTACCTGGCGGGCGTCAGTGCCGTGTCCATCCGGAAAATCGGCGCGGCGAAAAACCATTTGAAAATGGAGCTGGCGAAACAGGGCGTGGCGATCGATGCGGTCGGCTTTTCCCTCGGCCACCTGGCGGACGAACTGACGCCTGACGTAAAAGTGGAAGCGATCGGGGACTTGCAGATCAACGAATGGAACGGGCGCAAAAAACCGCAGCTCATGCTGGAGGACCTCCGGACGGACGAATGGCAGCTGTACGACATCCGGGGCATCCGGCAGGCGGCACGCTGGGTTCCGCTCATCCCTGAGACGGGCCAGCTGTTCGTCGCTTTCCGGCAGGAGACGGCGGAATCGTTCCAGGCGTTCATCAAGGCGCCGATCTGTCAGGCGGACGGGCTGAGCGACGCGGACTGCGAAGCGCAGCACCTCGTCCTCCTCGACCTGCCTGATGCCGAAGAGAAGCTGCAGCAAGTGCTCCGGCGGATGCGCCCGAAACGGGTGTACTGCCATTTCCATACCGAGGAATCCCATTATTTCGGCCGGCTGCCCGACCGGGAGGAGTTCAAGTGGCTGTTCGGTGTCATCAAGCAGCGCGGCCGCTTCGACTTCCGGAAAGACGGCGATATGGTCGCCAAACACAGGGGCTGGAGCCTCGATTCGCTCAAATTCATGCTGCAGGTGTTTTTTGAGCTGGGATTTGTTAAAATAAACAATGGACTGACTGAAATCGCGGACGCCCCGTCAAAACGGGATTTATCAGAAGCGCCTTCTTATCAGAAACGCCAGCGGCAAATGGAACTCGAACAGAAACTGCTGTACGCATCCTATCAGGAGCTGAAGAAGTGGTTCGATGTTCACCTGTCCGCCGAGGAGGAAAAAGTATGGATTTAAAGGAATATGTAACAATTGTGGAAGACTGGCCGAAACCCGGGATCCGCTTCAAGGACATCACGACGATCATGGATAACGGGACCGCCTTTAAATACGCGACGGACCAGATCGTCGAGTACGCCCGCGAAGTGGGCGCGGAAGTGATCGTCGGACCGGAAGCCCGCGGATTCATCATCGGCTGCCCGGTCGCGTACGCGCTCGAAATCGGATTCGCTCCTGTCCGCAAGGAAGGCAAACTGCCGCGGGAAGTGATCCGGGAAGAGTACGGGCTCGAATACGGAAAAGATGTGCTCACGATGCACAAGGACGCCATCCGTCCGGGTCAGAAAGTGCTGATCGTCGACGATCTGCTGGCGACCGGCGGTACGGTGGAAGCGTCCATCAAAATGGTGGAGCGGCTTGGCGGCGAAGTGGTCGGCTGTGCTTTCCTGATCGAGCTGACGTATTTGAACGGCCGGGACAAGCTGAAGAATTATCCGGTCAAAACGCTCGTGTCGTATTGACCGTCCGCCCTTCACCGGCATCCGGTGGAGGGTTTTTCCGTTCATACGGCGTTAAAACGAAACGGCAGGAGGCACAGCGATGAGATTATCCGAGCAACATGATCCGACACAGAATGAGGCGCTGATCGACGGGTTTTATTTCGACCTGCCCGACAAGCGCACCATCCTGGCGGAGACCGACGAGCTGTTCCGCAGCATCTATGAGGAGACCCTCCCGGAACCGGCGCGGATCCGGCCGAAGCTCTGGTCCGCCGATTTCTGGCTGCGGCCGTTTTTCCGCCTGTCTTCGGAACAGATGCCGGAAGCTTCGGACCTTTCGTCGGAAGCCGGCCCGTTCCCGGACTGGAAAGAGCGTCTCGATGCCGAGTACGCACAGCTTGCCGAAGAAACGCGCGAAGCGGACGTCACGGAATTCGGCGCTCTTGGAGACGGCAAGACCGACTGCACCGCCGCGTTCCGGCGGGCGATCGGCGATGGCGGCGTGACTGTACATATCCCGGCGGGCGTTTTTGTCGTGAAGGGGATCGAGCTGCCCGACCGGACCCGGCTGATCGGTGCGGGGAAGGGCGTGACGATCATCCGGCTCCATGACGGCGCCCCGAAAAAACAGCGGCTCATCACGAACCGCGATCCGAAGAAAGGCAATACGCGCCTGTCGGTCGAATCGATGACGCTCGACTGGAACAGCCGGCGCCTGCCTGCCGGAAGCCGGACGAGTACCGGCGGCACCGCCTCCAGCTGCCTCACGTATGCGAATGTGGAATTCGGCTGGGTCCGCTATGTGGAGGCGGTGAATGCAGGTCTCCACGGATTCGATATAACGTCTCCTTCCTATAATTACGCGGGGGACGGGCTGCGCGCGAAAAACGGCTGCCGCTACATTTGGCTCGACGGGCTGAACGCTTCCGGTTTCGGTGACGACGGCATCACGACGCATCACAGCGACCACGTGCTCATTTCCCGGTCGCATGCGTGCGACCCGAGCGGACGCGCCCACGCGAAAGGCCGGGCGAATGCGAACGGCATCGAAATCGATGACGGGTCCCATGATATCTGGCTTTTATTCAATTCGACGGCGCGCTGTTTCGGCGGCATCGAAATCAAGGCGCACCACAATTCCTCCGCCGCCAACAGCGTCCATGTGTTCGGCCACCTGTCCGTCGGGGATAACCGGTCCTACAATTTCCGCCATATCGGACATCATCGGGACGGCGATCCGGCATCGGGCACCGCCAGCAACATTAAAGCCCAGCTGCTTGTGTCGATGGGGCCGGTCCCGACCGAGCTGTATCCGTCATCATCCCCGCGGGCGCTCGTCGTCTCGGCTTACCGCAATGTCGCGGTGAACCGGTTCTGCTTCATCGGGGAGGAAGACCTGGATTATGACGGCATGCCCGCAGCGGCCGTCCAGTTCAAGGCGGAGCGGGTCATCCTGGCGAACGGATTCATCGAAGGCTTCCGCAACGGGACCGGCGTAGCCGTTCCTGAGGATGTGGGAACAAAAAGTGTCATTTTGACGAATATTGTCGAAACTCCGTAGTTCCGCGCTTTACATTTCCGTTGAAGTTTCCGATAATAAAGGAATATACTTTTTGGAAATAATTTAAAGCAAGGTGGGCAATCATGGCGAAAGATCAGATCAAAACAGCCGAAGATGTCTTTGCGGAAGCAGCCTCCTATATGAACGAACGCCACGTGGCGATGGTGAAGAAAGCCTATGAAGTGGCCGAGCGCGCGCATGAGGGACAGTTCCGCAAATCCGGCGAACCGTATATTGTCCATCCGGTGCAGGTCGCCGGAATCCTGACGGAACTCCAGATGGACCCGCAGACAGTCGCTGCCGGGTTCCTTCATGATGTCGTCGAAGATACGGATTATTCGCGCGAAGACATCGTCCGCGAGTTCAGCGAGGAAGTCGCCCTGCTCGTCGACGGCGTGACGAAACTCGGCCAGATCAAGTACATGTCGAAGGAAGAGCAGCAGGCGGAGAACCACCGGAAAATGTTCGTCGCCATGGCCCAGGACATCCGTGTCATCCTCATCAAACTGGCGGACCGCCTGCACAACCTCCGCACGCTGAAGTACCAGACCGCTGAAAAACAGCGGATGAAAGCGGCCGAGACGCTGGAGATCTTCGCGCCGATCGCGCACCGCCTCGGGATTTCGACGATCAAGTGGGAACTGGAGGACACGGCCCTCCGCTACTTGAATCCGCAGCAGTACTACCGGATCGTCAATCTCATGAAAAAGAAGCGGACGGAACGGGAAGATTACCTGAAGGGTGTCATCGAAGAGATCGAAGAACAGCTCAAGGACGTGGAGATCGAGGCGGATATTTACGGCCGTCCGAAACACATCTACTCCATTTATAAAAAAATGGCGGTCCAGAACAAGCAGTTCAATGAAATCTACGATCTTATCGCCGTCCGGATCACCGTGAAGAGCATCAAGGACTGTTATGCGGTGCTGGGCATCATTCATTCCACCTGGAAGCCGATGCCCGGCCGGTTCAAGGACTACATCGCCATGCCGAAGCAGAATCTGTACCAGTCGCTCCATACGACGGTCATCGGGCCGCAGGGCGACCCGCTCGAAGTGCAGATCCGCACCGAAGAGATGCACCGCATCGCCGAGTACGGGGTCGCGGCCCATTGGGCATACAAGGAAGGCAAAAGCGCCGAGACGACGAAGAACACCGTCGACCAGCGGCTGACCTGGTTCCGCGAGATCCTCGAATTCCAGAACGCGTCCTCGAACGCGGAGGAATTCATGGAATCGCTGAAGTTCGACCTGTTCTCCGACATGGTGTACGTCTTTTCTCCGAAAGGCGACGTGATGGAGCTGCCGGCCGGCTCGTGTCCGATCGACTTCGCTTACCGCGTGCACTCGGAGATCGGCCACAAGATGATCGGCGCCAAAGTGAACGGCAAAATGGTGCCGCTCGACACGAAGCTCGAGACGGGCGACATCGTCGAGATCCTGACATCGAAGCAGTCGTTCGGCCCGAGCCGCGACTGGCTGAAGATCGCCAAGAGTTCGCAGGCGAAGAATAAAATCAAGCAGTTCTTCAAGAAGCAGGTCCGGGAAGACAATGTCCATAAAGGCAAGGACATGGTCGAGCATGAAATCAAAGCGCAGGACTTCGCCGTGAAGGACATCCTGACGAACGAAAACATCAAGCGGGTCTGCGAGAAATACAACTTCGCCGGCGAAGAGGATCTGTATGCGGCTGTCGGCTTCAACGGCATCACCGCCCAGCAGGTCGTCAACCGCCTCGCGGAACGGGAACGCCGGAAGCGCGAGCAGGAAGAAGCGCTCGAGCGGGTGACGCTCGAAATGCGCTCGCCCCAGCCGAAAAAGCCGACCGATTCGGGCGTCGTCGTCCGCGGCATCGATAACTTGATGATCCGGCTGTCGCGCTGCTGCAATCCGGTACCGGGCGACCCGATCCTCGGGTTCATTACGAAAGGGCGCGGTGTTTCCGTGCACCGCGCGGACTGCCCGAACATTTCCGTGGAAGAGACCGAACGCCTCGTGCCGGTCGAATGGGACGGCACCGAAAAAGAACAGCTCAAGCAATACCCGGTGGACATCGAGGTGGAAGCTTACGACCGGCCGGGCCTCGTCAACGAAGTGATGCAGCTCGTGAACGATACGCGCACGAGCATCACTGCCGTCAACGCCCAGGCGAACAGCGACCGGATCGCGACAATCAACCTGACGCTCATGATCCCGGACGTCTCGGCGCTCGATAAGGTGGTTGGCCGGATCAAAGGGCTGCCCGATATTTATTCCGTCCAGCGGATGACCAACTGACTGACAATAAATGAGGTGTCGCTATGCGGATTGTAATCCAGCGCTCGAAAGAAGCGGCCGTCACAGTGGATGGGGAAGTGGCCGGCAGCATCCGCTCCGGCTACGTCCTGCTCGTCGGCATCACGCACGCCGACACACTGGACGATGTGAAATACACAGCGAAGAAAATCGCCGGACTCCGGCTGTTTGAAGACGAAGACGGCAAAATGAACCGCTCCATCGATGAAGCGGGCGGGGACGTGCTGTCGATTTCCCAATTCACCTTGTATGGGGACGTGCGGAAAGGGCGGCGGCCGAGCTTCGTCGACGCCGCGCGGCCCGAACAGGCGGAAGGGCTGTACGACGCGTTCAACGAAGAGCTGCGCTCGCACGGTTTGCGCGTGGCAACCGGCGTGTTCGGGGCGATGATGGATGTGTCGCTCGTCAACGACGGACCCGTGACGGTCATTGTGGAATCGAAATAAAAAAGGGAACACCTGCGCCGGCTAGCGAGCCGGTGGGGGTGTTTTTTTGTGGGTGGAGGGGGCTTATCCCGGTCTTGATAGAGCTTATCCCGGTCTTGATGGTGCTTATCTCGGTCTTGATGGTGCTTATCTCGGTCTTGGGAGTGCTTATCTCGGTCTTGGGAGTGCTTATCTCGGTCTTGAGAGCGCTTATCTCGGTCTCGAGGGAGCTTATCTCGGTCTTAGCCTCAAAAAAGGAAAAGCGGCTCCCGCGAAGGGAGCCGCTTTTCCTTTCCATCTTTAATTGAAATAATTGATGAGTCCGTTCGTGATGCCCTGCGCAGCTTGTCTTCTGTAGTAATCATTCGACACGGCCTGTTCTTCGTTCGGATTCGACAGGAAGCCGAGTTCGATGAGGACGGCCGGCTGCATGTTTTCACGGAGCACGAAATAGTTCCCTTGTCGGGTGCCCCGGTTTAAAAGGATCGTGCTGGCGTCGATGCCGCCGTTCAAGTGGCTGGCGAGCGACTGCTGGTAGCTGTGCTGGTAATACGTCGTGAAGCCGTTTACGGACCGGTCGTAGGACGCGTCGTAATGGAGGCTGATGAACGCATCGGCGCCGAGCTGATGCGCGACGGACACGCGGTTCCGCAAGTTGATGTACACATCGGACGTGCGCGTCATTGTGACGCTGGCGCCGGCTGCCCGCAGCTGGGCCGCTAAAATTTCCGCGGTCTGGAGGGTGAGCCCCTTTTCGACGGTGCCGTAGTAGCCGCTCGTGCCGCCGTCGATGCCGCCGTGACCCGGATCGATGACGATCGAGATGCCGGACAAGTTACCTGTGCCAACCGGCGCGGACGCAGCGGGCTGGCCGGATAAAGTGCCGTATGCTTTGTATACCCAGCCGGAAGTTCCGTCCGCGAGGCGGATGTTGACCCAGTCACCGCCGACGGACAGCACGCTGAACGACTGGCCTTTTGCGACCATGCCGATCTTGGCGGATGCGGTGGTGGCCTGTGCCCGGACGTTGAGTCCGTTGACGGCGACAGTGAAGTAGGAATCGGACGCTGCCGGCGCTGCGGCTGCGGCAGGCTGCTGAGCGCTGCCGGATACGCTTATGTACTGGGCGGAGACGAAGCCGCGCGTGCCGCGGAATTCGATTTCGTACCAGCCGTTCGTTTCACTGAGCAGTCTGGCGGTGTCGCCTTTGTTCATTTTCCCGAGCACGGCACCGGAGAGGCTGGCCTGTGAGCGCACGTTCAGCCGGTTGACGGTCGACACGGCGGTCTTCCCGCTGGCGGCCGCCGGTTCTTGTCCGCCCGATGAGACGGATGTGGTGAGCCAGGCTGCGATCCAGCCGTTTTCGGAAATCCGGTACCAGTCGCCTTGTTCGTCGGTGATGGTCACTTGGTCGCCCTGTCCGAGGCTGCCTGTGATGCTGTAGGAAAGTCCGGGACCGGAACGGACGTTCAGTGACGGCACATCGACTTGGGCGGTGCCGTGGGCGGACGCCGGAGCTGCCAGGATGGCGGCGATTAACAGGAAAATCAGACTATAGATGGCAATCCATTTTTTCTTCAATAAAACACCTCCTTCTTACCTATCCATATTATACAGTCGGGACGGGAAAAATACAGGGGTTCCCGGGAAAAATCTGAAAATTATACGGCTTGACAACGGCGCCGGGGATGATTAAGATTAAGCATATTCAATCGAATGAAACACCGCCGATCATGGAGAAAGTAGCGGCAGCGGCCGGCTGGCAAGAGAGGGAAGATCATGGGCTGAGAATCTTCCTGCAGGCGCCTGGCGTGAACGACACTCCGGAGGCTCTTTTCCGAACGGCATTCCAGTAGGGGAAGACGGCGCCGGCCGTTATCCGGTATGAGGTGGGCGCGCCATGCGCCAATTAGGGTGGAACCGCGGAAGCTATGAGCTCTCGTCCCTTGCGTAATGCAAGAGGACGGGAGCTTTTTCATTTATCTGAAAAAGGGGAGATTGCGATGGCGATTCAAGTACCGCGCGGCACATATGATGTGCTGCCAGAGCAGGCGGCGAAGTGGCAGGCGGCGGAAGAGACGATCCGGGAGCTGTGCCGGCTGTATCAGTATAAGGAGATCCGCACGCCGGTGTTCGAGCAGACGGAGCTGTTCCAGCGGAGCGTCGGGGATACGACGGATATCGTGCAGAAGGAAATGTATACGTTCACGGACCGCGGCGATCGTTCGCTGACACTGCGGCCGGAAGGGACGGCGTCGGTCGTCCGGTCGTATGTGGAGAATAAATTATTCGGCCAGCCGGACCAGCCGGTGAAGCTCTATTACATGGGGCCGATGTTCCGCTACGAGCGTCCGCAGGCGGGGCGCACGCGGCAGTTCGTCCAGTTCGGCGTGGAGGCGATCGGCTCGAAGCACCCGGCGGTCGACGCGGAAGTGATCGCGCTCGCGATGGACGTCTATACGTCACTCGGTCTGGAGAAACTGAAGCTCGTCATCAATTCGCTCGGGGATACGGAAAGCCGCAATGCGCACCGGGATGCGCTCGTTACGCACTTTTCGCCGCGCATCGATGAGTTCTGTCAGGACTGCCAGAACCGGCTGGAGAAAAATCCGCTGCGCATCCTCGACTGCAAAGTGGACCGCGACCACCCGCTCATGGGGACGGCGCCGGCACTGACGGCGTATTTGAACGAGGAATCGGCGCAGTATTTCAGCGACGTGAAGCAGTACTTGGAAGAGCTCGGCATTCCGTACACGGTCGACCCGAACCTCGTGCGCGGGCTCGATTACTACAACCACACCGCGTTCGAGATCATGAGCGACGCGGAAGGGTTCGGCGCGATCACGACGCTTGCGGGCGGCGGGCGCTACAACGGACTCGTCGAAGACCTCGGCGGCCCGTCGTCGCCTGGCATCGGATTCGCGATGAGCATCGAGCGGCTGCTTTTGGCGCTTGAGATGGAGAACGTCGATATCGAAACGGCCGACCAGCTCGACGTATTCGTCGCCGTGCTGGATGAGGACTCGCGGCGCGACGCGTTCCGGCTGATCCGGGACTTCCGCGACAGCGGCATCACGGCGGATATGGATTACGCCGGGCGCAAGCTGAAAGCGCAGATGAAGGCGGCCGACCGGAAAGGCGCCCGCTTCACGATCGTGCTCGGTGAAACCGAAATCGCGGAACAGCGCGCGTCGGTCAAGGACATGGCGACCGGTGAATCGGAACAGGCCGCGTTCAGCGAAATGGCCGGTGTTTTATTGAATAAAATCAGCGGGGAGGAATCATGATGGCGAGATCACATTATTGCGGGGAAGTGACGGAACAGCATGCGGGCGAACGGGTTTCGCTGAAAGGATGGGTGCAGAAGCGCCGGGACCTCGGCGGGCTCATCTTCATCGACGTGCGCGACCGTTCGGGCATCGTGCAGGTCGTCTTCAATCCGGAAATCGCGGAAGAGGCGGCGGCGGTCGCGGAACGGCTGCGGAGCGAATATGTCGTCCATATCGACGGCCTCGTCGTGAAGCGGGCCGACAGCCAAGTGAATGAAAACTTGAAGACCGGCCGGATCGAAGTTCAGGCGGATCACGCGGAAATCATCAACGCGGCCAAAACACCGCCGCTGACGATTTCGGATGAAAGCAGCGTCGGGGAGGACCTCCGGCTGAAGTACCGCTACCTCGACCTGCGGCGCAAGCCGATGTTCGACACGCTCAAGCTGCGGTCGGATGTGACGATCGCCATCCGCAATTTTTTGAATAAAGAAGGCTTCCTGGAAGTGGAGACGCCGATTTTGACGAAGTCCACTCCGGAAGGCGCGCGGGACTACCTCGTGCCGAGCCGCGTGCACGAAGGCGAATTCTACGCGCTGCCGCAGTCGCCGCAGCTGTTCAAGCAGCTCTTGATGGTGTCGGGCGTCGACAAGTACTTCCAGATCGCGCGCTGTTTCCGTGATGAGGACTTGCGGGCGGACCGCCAGCCGGAATTCACGCAAGTCGACATGGAGATGAGTTTCCGGTCGCTGGAGGAGATCATCGAGCTGAACGAGCGCCTGATGGTCCAGCTGATGGAGGAAGTGAAAGACATCCGGGTCGAAGCGCCGTTCCAGCGCATGACGTATCAGGATGCGATGGACCGCTACGGATCAGACAAGCCGGATGTGCGGTTCGGGCTGGAGCTCGTGAACGTGTCGGATATTGTGAAGGACTCTTCCTTCAAAGTGTTCACCGGCGCGGTGGAGCGCGGCGGGGAAGTGAAGCTGATCAATGTGAAAGGGCAGGCGGCGAATTACTCGCGCAAGGACTTGGACGCGTTCGGTGAGTTCGCGGCGGTGTACGGCGCGAAAGGCCTCGCCTGGCTGAAAGTGGAAGAAGGCGGGCTGAAAGGGCCGATCGCGAAGTTCTTCGAAGGCGACATGGCGGATGCGCTCATCGAACGCGCGGAAGCGGAAGCAGGCGACGTGCTGCTGTTCGCAGCCGACAACCCGACGGTCGTTGCCGACACGCTCGGTGCGCTCCGGCTGAAATTCGGCCGGGAACTCGGGCTGATCGACGAAAGTGTCTTCAAGTTCCTGTGGATCACGGACTGGCCGCTGTTCGAGCATGACGAGGAAGAAGGCCGGTTCTATGCCGCGCACCATCCGTTCACTGCGCCGTTCGAAGAAGACATCGAAAAACTGGAAAGCGACCCGCATTCAGTCCGCGCCCAGGCGTACGATCTCGTGCTGAACGGCTACGAGCTCGGCGGCGGTTCTTTGCGGATCTATCAGCGGGACGTGCAGGAGAAAATGTTCCGCGCGCTCGGTTTCTCGGATGAGGAAGCGCGCGAGCAGTTCGGGTTCCTGCTGGAAGCATTCGAATACGGCACCCCTCCTCACGGCGGCATCGCGTTCGGTCTCGACCGGCTTATCATGCTGCTGGCGGGGCGTACGAACTTACGCGACACGATCGCGTTTCCGAAGACCGCAAGCGCGAGCGACCCGCTGACCGACGCCCCGAGTCCGGTCGCGAATTCCCAGTTACAGGAACTGGGACTATCGGTGAACAGTCAGAATCGTTCGAAAGATACAGAGTAAAATCGTTGTATCGATTTGGGGGATGTGCTAACATGAAGTCAGCAAGAATCCTGATGTGTTCGTTTTAAGCCAATCAGTTTTGACCGAACATTTCATCGTCGGGAGACCCACTTCCGTCATGGATGACAGGCCCTCAGGGGACGTCAAAAGTGATGGAGAGGTCACCCACCTGCTAGAGTGCGGGTTCAAAACGATGTGCATCAGAAAGACGGCACGATCGGGATTCTTTCTCCTTAACGACATACCAAACCCCACCGGTAAAGTGCTTGCCGGTGGGGTTTTTTTTGTGGTTGATTTTGGTGGTGCGGCGGATTTGCGGATTTGCGGTTATGGCGAATAAAATCGGAATAACGAACATAAATGGCGATCCATGGTTTGAAGGTGAATTCAGCAGGACGGCTTTTTGATTTCTGAAGTGGAAATCGGGATTATCGCACGCATTTCCGGAATAACGCACGCAACCGCGGAATAACGCACGCATTTCCGGAATAGCGCACGCAACCGCGGAATAACGCACGCATTTCCGGAATAACGCACGC